>NZ_MSKL01000020.1 GCF_001937665.1 Actinomyces oris
TGGCCCGGTTGGTTGTTGTACGGCTGCTGGTAGGGCTGGGTGGCGGGTTCTGTGTAGGCCGGCTGGTAGGGCTGGTGCATCGGTTGACCCGGTTGACCGAAAAGGGCCTGGTTGGGGTCGTAGCCCTGAGCGGGAGCTGCGTAAGGAACGAACTGGCCCTGGTTCTTCTTCCTCTGATTCATGACAAC
Organism: Actinomyces oris; assembly: GCF_001937665.1. GTDB lineage: Bacteria > Actinomycetota > Actinomycetes > Actinomycetales > Actinomycetaceae > Actinomyces > Actinomyces stomatis. Next base: position 189 of record NZ_MSKL01000020.1, read on the forward strand.
CGCGGCCACGATACCGCCCACGATGACCACGGCGAGCACGCCGACAAGTACCCAGACCCACATGGGAATGGAGCCGCTCTCCCCTTCGGAGTCCTGCGTGCTGCCGGCCGATGCGCTGGAGGCCTTCCCCTTGACCTCATGGGGATCCATGTTGTCGAAAGTGACCTTGTTGCCGTTAACCTCACCGCCGTCGGCCTCGGTGACCTTGCCAGGGAAAGTGACGGACTGGGAAAGCTTCACCTGATCGGACTGTGGTGAGGAGGATGGCTCGGTCGAGTCGCCGACCTTGACGATGTACTCATCACCCGTGTGCGTGATCTGGCCATTGCTGTTCTTGATATTGTCGCTGCCCTCGATGGTGCAGGTTCGGGAGTCTCCGTTGTTCCTGAATGTGGCTGTCGCTTTGCTGCCGAGCTTGTTGCCGTTGAATGAGTCCCCGTCGCAGTCGCTCTCGGTCAGGAATCCGACGCTGGTGTTGTCGGTCACGACCACCTTCACCGTGTAGGTGTCGTCCTCTTCGACGATGATCTTGGCAGCGACCTCAAACAGGGCTGACGAGTCCGTGCCTGTCGGAAGGCCGTACGCAGGCGCGCCGCCCAGGGCGGCGGATACGGTCAGGACGAAGAAGGCCACTAGCGCAGAGCGCAGTGCGGAGAAACGGCGGACGGCGACATCAGGCATGTACCCCACCGTATCGTCTCTTCGTCCGGTTGGTAGGGGAACGATGGCGGGGACCTCTCCACCCGGCTCCGGTACGCTAGAGGACGGCGTGTCCACCGGCACGCCGTCACTGAAGCCAGGGAGCAGCCATGCCAGCCGTTGTCGTCGTCGGGACCCAGTGGGGGGACGAGGGAAAGGGCAAGGCGACTGACCAGCTCGGTCAGGACGTCGACTACGTCGTTAAGTTCAACGGCGGCAACAACGCCGGACACACCGTCGTCATCGACGGCGAGAAGTTCGCCTTCCACCTCCTGCCGGCCGGCGTGCTCACTCCCGGGGTCACCCCCATCATCGGTAATGGCGTTGTCGTCGACCTGGAGGTCCTCTTCAACGAGATCGCTGAGATCACCTCCCGTGGCAAGGACGCCTCCAGCCTCCTCATCAGCGCCAACGCCCACATCATCCCCTCCTACAACCGGGTTCTGGACCGCACCACCGAGCGCTTCCTCGGCTCGCGGCAGCTGGGCACCACGGGCCGAGGGATCGGCCCCACCTACGCGGACAAGATGAACCGCGTGGGCATCCGCGTCCAAGACCTCTTCGACGAGTCGATCCTGCGTCAGAAGGTCCACTCCGCCCTGGACCAGAAGAACAGCCTCTTCCTCAAGGTCTTCAACCGGGCCGCCATCGATGCCGACGCAGTCGCCGACGAGCTGCTCTCCTACGCCGATCGGGTCCGCCCCATGGTCGTCGACTGTTCGCTGCTGCTCAACAACGCCCTCGATGAGGGCAAGACCGTCCTGTTCGAGGCCGGCCAGGCCACGATGCTCGACATCGACCACGGCACCTACCCCTTCGTCACCTCCTCGAATCCCACTGCCGGCGGCGCCTGCACCGGTACCGGCGTGGGCCCCACCCGGATCGACTCGGTCGTCGGCGTCGTCAAGGCCTACACGACTCGTGTGGGGGAGGGGCCCTTCCCCACCGAGCTGCTTGATGACATGGGTGAGCGCCTTCGCACCGAGGGCGGCGAGTTCGGGGTCACCACCGGCAGGCCGCGCCGCTGCGGCTGGCACGACGCCGTCGTCACCCGGTACGCGGCACGTGTCAACGGGCTCACCGACCTGGTGATGACCAAGCTCGACGTCCTCACCGGGCACGAGACCATTCCGGTGTGCATCGCCTATGACATCGACGGCGCCATCACCCAGGAGATGCCGCTGACCCAGTCCGACTTCCACCACGCAGTCCCCGTCTACGAGGAGCTGCCCGGATGGAGCGAGGACATCAGTGAGATCCGCAACTTCGCCGACCTGCCTCAGGCGGCCCAGGACTACGTGCTGCGCATCGAGGAGCTGGCCCGCTGCCGCATCTCCGCGATCGGTGTCGGGCCGGGGCGTGAAGCCACGATCTCACGTCACCCGCTCATCGGCTGATGGCTTCGAGGTGACCGCACGGCCGGCCGCGTGACCGGCCGTGCGCAGCCCGTGGCCGGTGAGGCCGTGTCCTGCATCCCGGATCTCTGCGACAGGCCCGAGGGGCCTTGTCATCGGCGTGGCCTGAGTATGTGTCGCTGAGCTCAGTAGCTGCTGTAACCATTCTGGTTCGGCGGCGGGTACAGCCCGCCGGTTCCCGACGGTACGGGATTGGGGCTCTGCTGGTACGGCTGGGGAGTGGGCGAATAACTGGGCTGCGCCTGGAAGGGCTGCGCTGGAGCCGGGCCTCCCTGCGTCGGCGCGGGATACGTGAGTGGTTGGGAGACGGAGCCGAGCGCACCTGCTTGGAGAGGCTGCTGCTCCAGCGCAGCCAGGTACTTCTGCTCTCGTTTCTTCTTGTTCTCGTTGCCGACGAAAGCGATGACTCCACCGACGACCGCGATGAACGCGAGCATCACGATGATGATCGTCAGTCCAGCTTTTGAGCTGGATGTGGATGTTGCCTGAGAGGAGGCCTTGGCGTTGTCCTGACCTCGGGTCTTGTGATCGTAGAAGTTGTCGAATGAGACCTTGTTCTGTCCGTCTCCCTCGACCTTTCCTCCATCGGCATCCGTCACCTTTCCTGGGAAGATGACTGTGAGGGCCACCGTCTTCTCCTTGTCCGCCTCGGATACGGAGTCCAGGTGGGTGTCGACGACGTACTCATTCCCGTTATGACTCACGTAGTCGTTTTTGGATATAGGTGTGTTGAACATGGCCCTACAGGTCGGTGTTCCGTTCTCGTTGGAGAAGGTCATCTCGGGTTTGGAAGAAGCTTGTGAGAAGTTCTCCTCGACGCAGGACTTTTTCAGGATCTCCTCCCCGGAGGCCGGTGCAGTGGTCACGAAGGTGGTCCTCACCTCGTCATCGGACTTGATGACGATCTCAACGCCGGCCGTGCTCTTGCCCGAGTCCTCTGCAGGGGTTGCGGCACTCGCAGGGACTGTCACCACCGCCAGGAGGAGCGAGGCGGTGAGACAGAGCATGCCGACGAGACTCGTGGCTGGAGTGTGCCTCAGGAGGGGGTAGCGCATGGATGGCCTTCACGTTGCGAGGATGGGGCGAGGGGGCGCGGCGTAGGGGCCGCTGCCGCTGGGTGTGAAGTTCCTGGTTGTCGTAGGGCTTCAGCGTCAGATGGAGAAGTGGGACCTGACTGGTGGCCGGGAGGGGGTGGTACGGCCCCGGAGGCATCATGCAGCGCGGTCCAAGGTGTTCGTATCCACCAGTGCGTCAGAGATGCGGTGCCGGGGGCAGTCACCGTCATAGTCCTCACCCTCGATGGTCGGCGCTGATGGGGCCCCGCATGGGGGAAGACGATGCGAAGAACGGTGTTGTGGCCCCGGATCATCAGATCATGGGGCCACAACACCGGGAGGAGGGAATGAATCAGTAGGTGCCTTGGCCGGGCTGACCGTTGCCGTACGGAGGCTGGCCGGGCTGGGCCTGCGGGGCGCCGTAGCCGGTCTGCTGGCCGGGCTGGGCCGGGAACGCCTGGTTCGGGTCATATCCCTGGCCGGGCTGGGCCGGGAGCGCCTGGTTCGGGTCGTATCCCTGGCCGGGAGCCCCGTAGGGTGCCTGGGCCTTGTTCTTCTTGCCGCGGAGGATGAAGAAGGCGGCCAGTCCGCCGACCAGCGCGAGGGCACCGACCCCGACGAGGATCCAGACCCACATGGGGATGGCGCCGTCCTTGCCCTTCACCGTGTGAGCTGAGCCGTCGGTGAAGGTGACCTTGTTGCCTTTGACCTCACCGCCGTCGGCCTCGGTGACCTTGCCGGGGAAGGTCACCGACTGAGAGAAGGAGATGTTCTCGTTGTCACTGGAGCCAATGCCGAAGTCGGGGGTCTCGACGATGTACTCGCCGTTCTTGTGGGTCACCTCTCCCTTGCTTTCGGAGACCTTCGCGGATCCCTCCGCGGTGCAGGTGGCGGTGTCTCCCTCTTCCTTGAAGTTGACCTTCAGATCCTTAACGCTCTTGGCGCCCGGGGTCTTGAAGGCCTCTTCAGTGCACGAGTCCTCCAGCGGAATCTCTGAGCTGGTGGTCATCTCGACCTTGAGGCTGTACGTGTCATCGGAGCGGACCACGATGTCCATGGAGCCTTTGAAGCTGACGGAGCTCTCGTCGGCAGCAGGAGCAGCGTGCCCCGGGGCACCGACCAGTGCGAGGGGCGTGGACAGGGCCAGGGCGGCAAGAGCCGTCAACACGGAGAAGGGTCTAGGGATGCGGCGAGTGATGGCAGATGTCATGCCCACACAGTAGCGGTTCAGATGCCAGGTTGTAACCGGATCCTCATGGGGACCGTTCCCCGACCCGGGTGGAACGTCACCGGGGCTGCTGAGGCGGGGGCCGGAAGTCCGCGGGACTGTGCCCTTCCTGATAGGGCATCTGCGTGTACCCCGGTCCGGGCGAGTGATGTCCGCCCTCTTCCTGGGCCCCGTAGGTGCTGAAGACGCCCGCGCCTCCGGGTACCTGGGGCGGCGGGAAGGCGCCGGCACCCAGACCCGGATCAGCATAGGGGGCATAGCCGTCGCGAAGGTTGGTGACGGGATAGGGATGGGTTGACCCCTGCATCGGCTGCAGTGGGCCGGGGGGAGACTGATACGGCCCACCGATATAGACCTCCGGAGGCATGGCGTCGGTGGCCACGGCCCCCTGAAGGGCCTCGTTGTATGAGGGCGTCGGAGTCAGTCGCTGGGCTCGGCGGGCCCTCAGGAGGTACACCACGACACCGACAACGATGAGGAGAACGACGGTGCTGGCCGCCGCAATCATCCACCATTGCAGGTGGAACTTCCCGTCCCCGCCCTCGGCGTGGAGAGCCTCAGGGTTCTCCAACACGTTGTCCCAGGTGACCTTGTTACCGTCATTCCTTCCGTTGGACTTGGTCACCTCTTCGGGAAAGGTCACGGTAATCGAGACCTTCGTCCCCCCTGTGACGCTCCGGGAAGAGGGGAGGGAACTGTCGTCACCGAGCTTGCTCAATGCGTCGGGGGACAGGTCGAAGACGTACTGCCCTCCTTTGTGCTTGATCGTCCAGACGTCGGTCTGCAGCTTGTTGAGCGCAACCGACTTGGCCGTGACCTGACACGCCGGATGCCCGTTGTGGGACGTGTAGGTGTAGACCGCCTTGACGCCCTTGGGCAGAGGAGTGGACTTCTCGAGATTCTTCTCGGTACAGCTCTCCCTGCTGATGAGCGACAGCTCCGACGAGTCCCACATGGTGTAGGTCAGGTCGGCTGTCTCGTTGTCTCGGATGACGAAGTCGTAGCGAGCCCCGCAGCCGGCCAGGAGCAGTGCGAGGCCGGACAGTATCGCCACGACCACGGGTCGCCTGACAGTGCGGGAGGAATGAGTCATGCGTCGAGTCTAGAACGGTGCTGTGACGGCTCGGTGGCTACTCGGCGTCGCCCTTGCGCTGCTTCCGTGGTGCGTGACGGGTGCCGTGTCGCCGCAGGACGGCCACAGTCAGACCGCCGCCGAGCAGGATCAGCCCCGCGATCAGCCAAACACGGGAGCGGCTCCACCACGACACGCCTCGGGAGTCCTGGGCGTAGCCCGAGGCGCTCACGCCTTTGGCCACCGTGTCCGGATCGTCCCAGGTGACTGTGGTGCCCGAGACCTTGCCCCCACCGGACTGTGTCACTGCGCCAGGAAAAGTGACTGAGACCTTGGTGTCGACGACGCCCCTGAAGGAGGTGCTGCTCGGCTGGGGCCCGCCCGGGCCGCCCGACGGCGCGGCTGAGGCCTCCGGTGCGCCTCCTGCTGCGCCTCCGGTCCCGTTGGTGTCCTGAGAAGGATCGGACGGGAAGGGCTGGATCGTCACCTTGTAGATGTCGCCGTCGCGCACGACGATCGTGTTCGGCTCGGCCTGCGATGCCTGGGGGACCTTGACCCCGCTGATGGTGACCTGGCAGCCGAGTCCGTCGTCGCCGGTGAGCGGGGTTGCCTTGACCGTGGTGCCCTCAGGCACGCCCAGAGCGGTGGGGTCGGAGTAGGCCGAGCAGTCGGGGGCCTTGCCCTGGGGGAAGACGGTTCCGGTCGTATCGCGCATCTCCAGGGCGACGTCGTAGCTGCCCCGCGAGTTGATGGTCATGTCCATGTGGGCGGTGCAGGCGGACAGCGCCAGACAGGAGGCGGTCGCCACCACGGCCGGTCGGACAGCCCGGTGTGCCGGCGGACGGGGCCGAGTGCGCGGCGAGGAGTGCGTGGAACTGGACGCGGAGGACGGCGCGACGGACATGCGGGCACGCTACACGCTCGCACTGGACCTTCACTGAGGGCAGAACAACGCTGTTTCAAAGGCGGCAAAAGCCGCCATCCTCCCAAATGTGGCCGATCACATGCCGGTATGGCCGAGGAGAGAGCCCGAGTTGGGACCTTCGGCGATGTGACCTGGGGCGCCAGGTGGGGGAGTATTGCCCTCGACCGAGCAAACCGGCAACGGCGCGCTCACCGGATCAACATACCCAAGGAAGGGACTCGCATGACTGTGTCTGAGAAGGACGTCCGAGCTGCCGCGCCGGCTAACGCCCCAGAGGATGTCATCGAATTCGTCACGCGTATCGCCGAGCTGGCCAAGCCCGAGAACGTCTACTTCGCGGACGGTTCTCAGGAGGAGTGGGACCGCCTGACCACCGAGATGGTGGAGTCGGGCATGTTCACCCGCCTCAACCCCGACAAGCGCCCCAACTCCTTCCTCGCGCGCTCCCTGCCCAGCGACGTCGCCCGCGTGGAGTCCAGGACCTACATCTGCTCCGAGAAGGAGGAGGACGCCGGTCCGACCAACAACTGGTACGACCCGGCCGAGATGAAGAAGATCCTCAACGAGAAGTTCGACGGCGCCATGCGCGGCCGGACCCTCTACGTGATCCCCTTCTCCATGGGGCCCCTGGGCGGTCCCATCTCTCAGCTCGGCATCGAGCTGACCGACTCCCCCTACGTGGTGGTCAACATGCGGATCATGACCCGCATGGGTCAGGCCGCCATGGACCTCATCGCTGAGGGCCGCCCCTGGGTCCCGGCCGTCCACTCCGTCGGCGCCCCCCTGGCCGAGCACGAGAAGGACACCGCCTGGCCCTGCAACGACGAGAAGTACATCACCCACTTCCCGGAGACCAACGAAATCTGGTCCTTCGGCTCCGGCTACGGCGGCAACGCCCTGCTGGGTAAGAAGTGCTACGCGCTGCGCATCGCCTCGACCATGGCCCGCCGCGACGGCTGGATGGCCGAGCACATGCTCATCCTGCGTCTGACCGATGAGAAGAGCGGCAAGCAGTACCACGTCACCGCCGCCTTCCCGAGCGCCTGCGGCAAGACCAACCTCGCCATGCTTCAGCCCACCATCCCGGGCTACAAGGTTGAGACCGTCGGTGACGACATCGCCTGGATGCGTCCCGGCCCGGACGGCCGCCTGCGCGCCATCAACCCCGAGGCCGGCTTCTTCGGCGTCGCCCCCGGCACCTCCTACGACACCAACCCCATGGCCATGGACACCATGAAGGCCAACACCATCTTCACCAACGTCGCCCTGACCGACGACGGTGACGTGTGGTGGGAGGGCATCGACGCCCCGATGCCGGAGCACCTCATCGACTGGCAGGGCAACGACTTCACCCCGGCTGACGCCGCCGAGGGCAAGAAGGCCGCCCACCCCAACAGCCGCTTCACCACCCCGGCCTCGCAGTGCCCGATCATCTGCCCCGACTGGGAGGCCCCTGAGGGCGTGGCCATCGACGCCATCCTCTTCGGCGGTCGCCGCGCCACCAACGTGCCGCTGGTCGCCGAGCAGTACGAGAACGCCCACGGCGTGTTCATCGGCTCCGCCGTGGCCTCCGAGGTCACCGCCGCCGCCCTGGACGCCAAGGTTGGCTCCCTGCGTCACGACCCCATGGCCATGCTGCCCTTCTGCGGCTACCACATGGCCGACTACTGGTCGCACTGGCTGGAGATGCAGGAGAAGCTGGGCGACAACTTCCCCAAGGTCTACCAGGTCAACTGGTTCCGCAAGGACGAGAACGGCAAGTTCATCTGGCCCGGCTACGGCGACAACTCCCGTGTGCTCGACTGGATCGTGCGCCGCGCCTCCGGCGAGGTCGAGGCCGTCGACGGTGTTACCGGCCGCTACCCCAAGTTCGAGGACTTCAACCTCGAGGGTCTCGACCTGGGCGAGGAGGAGTGGGCCAAGATGTATGACATCGACCCCGAGGCCTGGGCCGCTGAGATGGACGACACCGAGGAGTACTACAAGCAGTTCGGTGACAAGCTGCCCGAGGCCATCAAGGAGCAGCTCGCCAAGTTCCGTGAGCGCATCGCCAAGGCCAAGAATGCCTGATCGCGACTAAGAGCCTTCCCTGAGAAGGACTCTGACGGGGGCTCCCACCGGTTCGCTGGTGGGAGCCCCCGTCTCTCTGTCGCACCGAGGTGGTGAGTGGTGCCCATCGTGACGGGCAGATTTGTGTGACGTAAGGGAATATAGTGGAAATAATACGGCGGGCAGGTGGGCCATCTATGGTGCTGCATCGAACCGCGGTGCGCCATGCGGAGGTGTTGAGAGTGGAACGTCGAGAAAACTTCTACGTAAGTAATGTCCGCGGCATTCTAGGCGAAGATGGTGTTGGTCGCTATACCCCAGACGGTTCCTTTGTGCGCCTCAAGAATCCCTTTAGGGGGTGGGCTACTCTCAAGTGTATTCATGAGGACGACTGCAGATTGATTCTGCGTAGGTCGAAATTCGTGAGACTGGCTGCAGTGGCAGTGACATTCATCTCAATTGCGTGGTTGATCCTTCTTAATGTGCGCCTGATCGATTCTCTTTCGCCGGGAGATGCTCACTTCCTTCTCTGTCTCACTGTAGGAGCGCTCGCGTGGGCGGTTAACACATTGCGGCGCCGAACTGTTTTCAGTGAATCGGGTATTGAGATGCAGGGACTGTTCTTCGCGGAGTTGCGCCCCTGGCCCGTAACTCGATCGAAAATAACCTTCTCCACTATCGAAATTGGTACGCACTCTCCGTATGGCCCGTTCATCTACCGAAATCGATTGATGTTGGTCAATGGGGCCCTGAACGACCTTATCAGGCTGCCGGGAAGCGTATCCTGCATGGAAGGCGAATACATGATTGAGCGGATTTGGTCATTCGCCGAGGAGAAAGGTTGGGTGGTCTCCGGTCTCGATAATCTTCAGGCAGATCCTGAAATGGTCCGGGCTCGCGGAGAGGTAGATAGGGAGGCGATCGCGAATCGAAAGGAGTTGACCTATCGTGCTCCCGCTGTGCGGAAGCTGAAGGAAATGATGTGCAACTGGAGTGTGATCATGTTCTTCATGGCTGCACTCCCCCTCGCGGGAGCGCAGGACGTACTCAGGGATGACGCTCGCGATATTTGGTGTGTAATGCTCGGAGTGGCTCTACTCATTCTTGGCGCCATTCCCGCGGTGATTCTATTGGTGGGAATAGTGTCCTGCTTTCGGAGGACGTTGGTCTGCCGAGCCGGGATTCAAGTTAAGGGACGGGTTATTCCATGGCCGGAGTCCCGCTCTGACTTGTATGTCGCAGGCGATCGAGTCTTCTTAGCGGGGCGCGATGCTTCCCCCGTCCCCCTGCCTGCGACGGGTCTGAGGGCCGGTGGCTTTAAAAAACGGCAGGAGAGGGCGATAGCTCAGTGTGAATCCATATGGCTCTGGGGGGGGGTGACTCATGGTGTCGCGGAAGAGCATGACCGATATATCCGTCTTCGGGACGAAGATATGCAACGAGACCGAGAAGTGTTTGAGGTGCGTGCAGGATTGAGGTCATCGGCCACATTCGATGATTGATTGCATTTCCTGGGGAAGGGTGACGTGTGATGATGTCTTTTACGAGCCGTTCTGGTGGCTCCGGGAACGCCTCTGGAGGTTCCAGGAGCAGGCGTCTAGTTAGGAGCAATTCACTGCGAGGATGGACGACTGAGACCTCGGATGGACGCCTGATCCTGAGGCGGTCGGTGCCCGTTCGGTACGCCGCGATGGCGGCGGCTGTTGTGGGAGTCTCCTGGATGGCGTTAACGGGGGCGCAGGTGCTGGGATCGCTGGTGAACGGCTTCGATCGCTCCGATGACATGATTATTCTTGTGATGCTCGGTATTCCGACGTTCTGGGGGGTGAATGTTACGCGACGTAGAACTGTTCTGAGTGAGTCCGGTGTTGAGATGCGGCGTCTTCTGTTCACTGAGCGACGTCCTTGGACGTCAGTGCTCTCAAGGTTCACACTTTCGACGCTTGATATGACTGCGCCTGGATACGAAGGAGGAATTGATCGAACTCGGATCGTACTCGTGAATGGTGATCGTGATGATCTCATCAGGCTTCCAGGTTGTGTTCTTGGCATGACGCTGGATGATTCCAGCAACAGGGGCTCTGCTGCTCTCCAGGCCATGTTGAATTATGTCCGCCGACACGGTTGGATCGTCTCTGACGCTGAGTCGGTTCACGAGGATCCTCGGCTGGTGGAGGCTCGTCAGAACCATGGGGCCGACAAGATGACGCGAAAGAGTCGTCTTATGTTCTGCACCCCGGTCTGGCGCAGAATCAAGGAACACCTGTGCAACGGCGGGCTCTTTCTCATCGGCATGGGGGTGCTGTTCATGGTGATGGGCGGTCAGCAGCTGTTCTTCGAGACAAAGCCGCTCAGCGGGTCTGATGTCGCCTTCGCGGTGCTCTTCCTTCTGCTCGGACCGGTCACCGTGGCGTATCCGCTCTACAAGATCTACGAGTGCTTCCAGCGAGTCGTCGTGGACGAACAGGGGATTCGCGTCGGGAGACGCTCGTGCGTCTGGCCGGAGTCCCGCTCCGGACTGTTCGTCGCCGGGGACCGGATCTTCGTCGTCTACGCCAACGGGAGGCACCTGGCCCTGGATGGTGCCGGTGTCACATGGGGGAGCTTTCAACGCAGGCAGGAGCAGCTGGTCGCCAGGTGCGAGGCGATATGGCTCTGGGGGATCGCCCATGGTGCGACCCGGGAGACCGGTCGTTATGTTCCCCTTGGGGATGCGGGCATGCAGGAGGAGCGCGAGATCCTCGAACGCGGGATCGGCTTAGTGGCTCCTCATCGAGGTCATGCCGCTTGATTCTGCGCGGCCAGGGCCCGGTGGCGCCGGATGAGAAGGATGGCCGCAATGATCCAGCAGATCGCCCCGGTGGCCAGGCCGGCGACGACGGGCACCGTGAACTTGCTGAACGTGAGGGTGGGGCCCACGAGGATCGCGTCGGTGTCATCCAGGCCCTCGCACGAGACCCGGTAATCTCCCGCCTTGTCAGCCGTGAATGTGAGAACCGAGCTGAAATCGCCGTCGTTGTTGGAGATGTTCATCCCGCCGCTGTAAGAGGTGGGGACCTCCTTGCCGTCAGGTGCAGTGACGGCGCAGCTGTTGACGATGGCGTCCTTCGGCACGTACAGGGCGCGTTCGTCATTGCTGCTCAGGGTGACCTGCTCTCCGTTGGTGACGACGTCTCCACTGGTGGCGATGCTGGCGGCGACGATGGCGGAACCGATGCCCCCGATGAACAGTCCCATCAGTGGGCCGAGGATGAACAGGATGATCGCCACGACCAGCTTTCCGACGTGAGTCGGGCGGGGGCGCTGCTGTCCGTAAGGAGGTACGGCCTGATACGGGGGCTGGTACGGCGGCTGGAACGGGGGTTGGTTCTGAGGAGTCGACATCGGTTCGTTTTCTGGGTGTGCTTCAACTGCCGTTGTAGCGTAGCAAGACAGGTCGTCTGCGAAGCGGCCTGTCACAGGGCATCAGCTGGCGGTTCCTTCAGCAAAGGAGACTCCACCTTCTTCGCCATGGGCGGGCCGTGCACACGGTCCGCTTCCCAGGAGGCGAGTCGGCGTTTCGGAGGTCACCGCTGTGTAACGTGTTGCCATGTGCCAGTACCCGCCTGACGGACTCATGTCGCCGGGATCGGCCCGCCCGGTCCCAGTCGTCGACGGTGCGCAGACGGGTCGGCTGCTCGACGAGAACGCCGCCGACCTGGCGCTGCGAGCCACTCACTACCTGCGCACCCGTTTCCGTGATCGTGTCACCATGGGGGATCTCTCTGCGCATCTCGCCTACAGCCCCTCCCACCTCACTCGGGTCTTCACATCCGTCGTCGGTACCTCGCCCATGGACTACCTGGCCGCATGGAGACTGCACGAGGCCAAGCACCTCCTCATCACCCACCGGCTGGGTGTGGCGGAGACCTGCCACGAGGTCGGCTACACCTCGGTGGGCACTTTCAGCCGCCGCTTCCTGCGCGACGTCGGGACCGCGCCCGGCGCTCTGCGCCGCATCGCCGACCGGGTCGCCGAGCGAACCCTGCCGGCCGTGAGCCTCCTGGTGCCGGCAGCGGCCAGGATCCGCATCCGCCTCGACATCTCTGAGGAGATGCGCCGCGCGCTTGGGCCGGCCCCCTATCAGTGGGTAGGTACCTTTCCCCGCCCCATCCCCAGCGGGCTGCCGACCAGTGGCACGCTGCGCCGACACATTGACGAGGTCGAGCTGCCAGTGGTCCCAGGCTCGCCCTGGATCCTTGTCACCATCTTTCCCGACGGCGCCAGCGTCCACGAGCAGCTGGCCCCCACAACCCCTCTTGTCGCGCGCCTGCGTGTCCCTGAGAGTCCCGTTGCCGGCCCCGTCACACTGCCGGTGCGCGCCGCCCTCCCCTGGGATCCAGCGGTTCTCGTGGCCCTGGCGGCGATGGTGGTCTGATGACCGCCCGAGGCCCTGTGTGGCAGGACAGCAGGATCGGAGTCGTTCGCGGCGCGCTGGCCGGGCTACCGTCGTGGAGCGTCAGGACGTCCCTCGACATGCAGCCGGACACGTAAGGAGCCACCGATGACCGACACCACCGCCAACGCCCAGCCCGCCGAACGCCTTGCCGGCTTCCCCTGCTGGATCGAGCTGTACACACCAGACATCGATGCCTCGGCCGCGTTCTACCGGGACCTTCTCGGCTGGGAGATCACCCGTGCCGAACCGGGTGAGCCACTGACTACCGAGGTGCATCACGACGGCCGGCTCATCGGCTCCTTCGAGCCCGCCGAGGACGCGCCCGGGGACTCCGGCTGGCGGGTGAGCTTCATGGTCGACGACGTCCGCGCCGCAGCCGGAGCCGCTGAGAGGGCCGGTGGGGGTGTCGTTGTGGAACCCACTGACGTCACGGAGACCATGGCCTACGCCCTCGCCTCCGACCCTGACGGCAACGTCGTCGGACTCCTGGAGGACGAGGACTGCGAGGGGCCCTACCCCTACCAGGCCGGGATGCCGGTGTGGTTCGACGTCCTGGCCAGTGACCTGGAGCCGGCCGAGCGCTTCTACCGGGAGGTCGCCGGGTGGTCCACCCGCCGGCTGACCATCGCCGACCAGGAGCAGGACTTCTACACGAGCGTCGTCGGGGGCAGATCCGTGAGCGGCGTCGGTAGGGCCGGCTACTTCGGTGAGGAGGTCCCCTCGCGCTGGCGCATCTACTTCGGGGTTGAGGACGCCGACGCCGCAGCCCGGCGCGTGCGTGAGCTCGGAGGAACTGTCATCGTCGAGCCCATCGACTTCACGTTCGGGCGCATGGTGGAGGTCGCGGACCCGCACGGTGCGCGCTTCCTGCTCACCACCTTCTGATCCTCGTGCAATAGCCGGGCGGGGCCACTGGTGGCCCCGCCCGACTGCGTCCGGAGAGCGAGGGCGCTGGGGATGCTGTGAAAGAGCAGAAGGAAGCACCCTCATGGCCGGACACGGCCCAGGTTACCCCGCCTCTCGTCCCTCGACGCTCCCGCCCGCGTTGAAGAATTCCTCCGCCGCGGCCTCCTCGGGGCCCAGCAGCGCCAGGATCCGTTCGGTCTGCCACGGCAGGATCCCACCCTCGCCGAAAACCAGCTGGGCTGCATCGGCGTCCGCGACGACGACGTCGGCCAGCAGGGCGAGCAAATGCGCCAGCGGCATACGCCGGCCCTCCAACAGGTCGAGCAGGTGTGCCAGGACTCGGTTGCTGCTGTGATCCAGGTTCGCCACCTGGTGCTCGCCCACCCCCACGGGCAGGTCCCACCAGATGAGCCGACGCTCAGCGAGATCGATGACGAACGGGGTCGCGTTGAATCCGGGTGAGGTCAGGTCGAGGCGCTGCATGACGGTGGATGCCTCGAAGACCTCACCGCGCTGCGGGTCCGCGCCGCGGGCCATCGCCCCCGCCCAGCACTCGGGCACTTCGCTCAGAGGGTGGTGGGAGAAGGAGTGGACCGTCATGACGACGTAGCGCCAGCCCTGCCTCAGTGCCTCGGCGAGGGTGACGTCGATGAACTCGGCTGCTCCATTGGGTGCGGAGGTGAGGTCGCCGGAGTGCACGGCCACCGTCGAGCGCAGGTTGTAGTAGGCGATCTGCTCGGTGCGCGTGAAGTCCTCGGAGACGAAGAAGGCCGACAGGTCCAGGTCCACGCGCGTCCCCCGGCTGTTCACGGTGACAGGAGGATCAGAGGGCTCCGTGACCTCCGGCAGGTCGCGCCAGTGCAGGAAGAAGCGGATCGTCTCACCCGCAGGCAGGGGCAGCCGGGTGCCGCGCCCCGCCGTGCGCAGGCCCGGCGAGGCCGAGCGCTGCCCCAACGGCACCGTGTAGCCCTCGTAAAGCCCATGGTCGACGGCGATACGTCCCAGGTGCCCCCGCTGGCGCAGGGCCTCCTCAACGGCGCGAACCACCGCCGCGTCGGCGGGGCCGGGGCGACGGGTGGACGGGATGAGCGTCGTCTTGGCGCCCGTGGCCGCCTTGATGGCGACGACCCGCCAGGGCAGGACCTCCGGCCCGGGGGAGGAGAAGTACTCCCACAGGCGCACCAGGACGGGCAGGGAGACCTCGGGCGCGACCCGGGCGAACCCGGCGACCACGCGCTCGCGGGCGGCGTCATCCCCGCACAGCCGCAGCAGGTGGTTGAGTCGACGCGCGAAGACCCCGGGGCGGGTGGTCAGCAGGCGGAGGGCTCCCTCGACGTCGCGACGCGCAAGCGCCTCCTCCAGGTGGGAGGTGAAACCCGCTTCGGTGTCCCCGGAGGCGACCTGGCGCAGGAGCGCGGTGGCGCGTGGGAAGCGACGCGCGTAGTCGCCGGCCCGCAGGTGACGGACCAACCGCTTCCACCGCTCTGAGCGTCGAGCCATCTCCTCGGCGGAGTCCCGGCCGTCCTGGGTCTGCCCGACGGCGTCGAGCAGACCCAGCAGCCGGCGCCGCTGCGCACGGGAGAAGGAGGGGAACCGGCACGGCTCGGCCAGGGAGATGTCGCCGCCCGCCAGAGCGACCGCCAGGCGCAGCACATCGGTGACGGCGCGGTAGGAGCCGGAGAAGTCCAGTCCGGGGAAGGCGACGGTGAGGACCGCAAGGTTCTCCTTGACCGCCACCTGCGGCGCCACCTCGGGACCGAAGCTGCGCAGGGCCATCAGGTCCGCGCGGTCCTGGGCGCTGAAGGGGATCGCCTGGGCTAGGAGGTCGGCCACGATCCGCTCCAGATCCTGCTTCGTGGCCAGGTCCAGCCCGGTGAGAGCGCCGTCGTCTCCCGGCAGGGGCTCACGGGGGCTGGGCCGGTAGTCCGGCAGGATCCGGACCCCGACGACGTCGCCCAGGTAGTGCAGCGCGGCATTGACCAGCAGCGTGGCCTCGGAGGCGGTGCGGACCTGGACGGGGAAGTCGGGGTAGAAGGGGCGGTACTCGGCGGTCGGAGAGCCGGAGGTGAGGCGGGCGGCGGCATTGACCAGTGCCCAGGCCTGTTCGGGGCGGGTGAGAGCATCCCGTGCCGAATCGGAGAGCCGGTAGCCCAGGGCGCGCAGCGTAGTCAGAGCCGTGTCGACACCTGCGTTGCTGCCCCGCTGCGGCGCGGGAGCCTCACCCTGCGGCGGCGCGGAGCGTGATGGCGTTGGTAAGTCGGGACCCGGCGGGAAATAGACGGCCCCGAGCCGGCGGATCGTCACCGCGTTGAGCTCCGCGGTGGCATCGGTACCAAGGACACCGCCGACCGCTGCCCCGGCTTTTGTGTCGACCGCCGTCGTCGCAGAGGACTGATTGACTCCCACGGGGCCTCCTGACGCCTCGCCGTCCAGGGACTCCGCGCCCCGGAACCGGCTTGAGCCTAGCGGAGGTGGGGAAGGGGGGGCTGAGCTGCCTCAGAAACGTCCGTAGGAGTTCTCCAGGAGCGTCTTGAGGGAGTCGATCTCCACCTCCACCGAGCTGAAGCCGCTTGACACCATGACGCCCTGGTCCCCGACCTGGAACAGGCGCATGAGGAACCCGTTGTTCGTGGTGCGTATTCCATAGGGGAAGCCGTAGCGCTGCTCCAGTGCCTGGGCGATGCGCCAGGCGTAGTCGGCGACGTGGCGCTTGTCGAAACAGAATCGATCCTCCGCTTCCCGCTCGGAGTGAGTGACCACCTCGATGCCCCAGGTGCCGCAGAGGTGCGACTGCCCTGCGAGCCAGCCGTCTCCGCGCAGAACGGGGCGGCCCCGCCGGGTGTCAGGGCGTCCGCCGAGCGGTCTAAGCACACTTTCGACGGCTGCTCCGCTGAGGATCTGCTCGACGACGGAGAGGATCTGGGGGACGGACAGCCCGATCCGCATCGGTATGACCTGCCAGTTCACCGGTGGCCGGTTGGGGCCGGTGGGTGCGGGTGAGGAGGCGGCCAGTCTGCGAAGGTCGTCCATCGTCATCGCGGGTCCGGGCGAGTCCTTCCCCCGATCCTCCAGAAGGAACTCGATATCGTCCTTCGCCCTCTCATCCTCGTCCCCGCTGGGGCTGGCGGCGAAGACGCCGTAGTCGCCGAAGCCCTCGGAGCCGGCGAAGCGAATGTCCATGAGAGGGCGCCCACCGGCCAGGCCGGCGACGACGTCGCGCATACTGATCTGGCCGCCCTCGCTCCCGAGGAGATCGCGGGGGATGAGGACCTCCTCCCCGGTGGACTCGACGGTGACCGTGAGACCCTCGGCTGTGCCGGTGAAGGAGACGAGCCCCAGACCCAGTTCGGATTCCCCCATGTCCCATTGGAAGGTGAAGGGACGGCGCCACTGCGGCGGCATGAGGGACACGTCGTCGGGGAGACCGCCGAGAGTCTTCGCCGTGGTCTCCTCGAACATCTCCCAGTTGACGATGTAGGCCTCGCCGGGTCCCCAGTCATCCAACGGGGACCTCCCCAGCTCCACCTTCCACAAGTACGGATAGTCCTCGGCCTCGCCCCACTTGAAATCCCGATACTCCTCGGAATCAATGGGGATTGTGGGATCGTAGGAGTCCACGCGCAAGGAGTACTTGTCATCCCAACGGTGATAGCGCGGCTCGATCTCGATGACCCGTTCCCCGAGCCTCCAGCGGAAGAAGACATTGGGCCCATACATGGACAGGGACTCGGTTCCCAGGAGATCGGCGGCCTCGAGCAGGAACCGGTGCACGTCGGCCTCGGTCAAGGTGGTTCCCATGAGTGCAGCCACGCGATTGGACATCTCCACCTCAGGGTTCACCGCACCGTTCACAGTGCTGATCGCCACGCTGCTCACACGATCTCTCCGTTCAATGTCGTCAGCCACTGTGTGCTGAATGCCTACTCCTCAGCATATTTTGTTGCGCTGACGATTTCTTGGGTTTGCTCTTCGCGGTGGGAGGCGTCATCCCGGAGAGACCGGACCGTGACTCGTCCGCCGATCGGAGATATCCTCCGGGCGTGGACGCGCGGTGCCCGCGATTCCAGGCGTGATGCGGTTTCTATCATCTAGGCTGACGCCGTGAAGATCCTGCTCCTCGGCTCCGGCGCGCGCGAGCACGCCCTGGCCCGCGCCCTCGCCCGTGACCCGCAGACCACTGAGCTCGTCGTCGCCCCCGGGAACCCCGGCACCTCGGTCATTGCCACGAACCTCAACATCGACCCCAGTGTCCCTGAGGAGGTCGTGGCCCTGGCCACGCAGATGGAGGCCGACCTCGTCGTCGTCGGTCCCGAGGCGCCCCTGGTCGCCGGCGTCGCCGACGCCGTGCGCGACGCCGGGATCCCCTGCTTCGGCCCCAGCGCCGAGGCCGCCCGCCTGGAGGGCTCGAAGGCCTTCGCCAAGGAGATCATGACCGCCGCGGACGTACCCACCGCCGAGGCCGCCGTGTGCACCACCGAGGCCGAGCTGACCGCCGCCCTGGACCGCTTCGGGGCCCCCTACGTCGTCAAGGAGGACGGCCTGGCCGCAGGCAAGGGCGTCGTCGTCACCGACGAGCTCCCCGTCGCCCTGGCCCACGGTCGCGCCTGCCTGACCCGCGGCAGCGGTCGCGTCGTCGTTGAGGACTATCTCGACGGCCCTGAGACCTCCGTGTTCTGCGTGTGCGACGGCGCCACCGTCCGCCCCCTGGCCCCCGCCCAGGACTTCAAGCGCCTCCTCAACGACGACGCCGGCCCCAACACCGGCGGCATGGGCGCCTACTCGCCCCTGTCCTGGGCTCCGGCCGACCTGGTCGAGCAGGTGGTGCGTGAGGTCGCCCAACCCGTCGTCGACGAGATGGCCCGCCGCGGCACCAGCTTCATCGGTCTGCTCTACTGCGGCCTGGCCCTGACCAGCCGCGGACTGCGCGTCGTCGAGTTCAACGTCCGCTTCGGCGACCCCGAGACCCAGGCCGTCCTGGCCCGCCTGACCTCCTCCCTGCCCGAGCTCCTCCACGCCGCCGCCACCGGCCGCCTCGCCGAGACCCCTGAGCCCACCTGGTCCGAGCAGTGCGCCGTCGACGTCGTCATCGCCGCCCCCGGCTACCCCGGAACCGTCACCACCGGCGGCACCATCACCGGGATCGAGGCCGCCGAGGAGCTCGACGACGTCCACGTGCTGCACGCCGGCACCGGCACCACCGAGCGCGGGGAGCTGGTCGCCGTCGGCGGGCGGGTCCTGTCCGTCGTCGCCCTGGGGCCAACCGTCGAGGCGGCGCGGGAACGCGCCTACGAGGCCGTCGAGCGCATCGACCTCGACGGCGCCCAGTACCGCACCGATATCGCCCAGGCGGCCAGTGTCGGCACTGCAAGCAGTGCCGACGGGGCCGAGTAGGGCCTCCTCGACGTCGCGATCACGGCTCACGGTTCGCCGTCTGCCGAACCCCGGAGGCCGCGCCGTCAGACACGGCCGAGAGGGGCGGGGCGTTTGACGCACGCACTTCTTCCGAGACCAAACGCACACCGGTGGTTTCTTTCCTGAGAGGGACCCGCGGTCCCTCGGAGGGTGGGCGGGGTGCGCGCCGCCCCCGGTGTTGACCCACGTCAGCGTTCTGTCCGGTCGGCCGGGAGGAGTCAGAGGTGAGAGTCGTTGCCTTCCCGTCGGTGGGATTTGCTCCGGTCGCAGTCCGGCCCCTCCGATGATCCGACCCGGATGAATGGGCGCGATGGTGCGGTAATCGGGCGGGCGCCCAGTGGTGACTCCCGCAGGCGACGCCGCAGCTCGGAATCGGACACAGGGTGCCCGCCGATGGCAGGATGGGGGCATGACTCAGTCCGCGAGCTCCGTCTCAGTCGGCCCCGGAGCCTCCTCCGCCGGCTCCCGGCCCCCCGCCGTCCCAGGGTGGGAGCACCGCTCCAGCGGTAAGGTTCGGGACGTCTACGCCCCCGCCTCCGACGGCCCGTGGGGCGGGCAGGACGTGCTCCTCGTGGTCGCCTCGGACCGCATCAGCGCATACGACCACATCCTGGCCACCCCGATCCCGGACAAGGGCAAGGTCCTGACCGCCCTGAGCGCCTGGTGGTTCGAGCGGCTCGCCGACGTCGTCCCGGGGCATCTCGTCTCCCTCGACGTTCCCTCCCAGGTCGCCGGACGCGCCATGATCTGCCGGCGACTGGAGATGTACCCGGTGGAGTGCGTGGCCCGCGGCTACCTCACCGGTTCCGGCCTGGCCGAGTATCGGGAGAACCGCGCCGTGTGCGGAGTGGCCCTGCCCGAGGGCCTGACCGAGGCATCCTGCCTGCCCGAGCCGATCTTCACCCCGGCCGCCAAGGCCGAGCTCGGCGAGCACGACGAGAACGTCACCTTCGAGCGCGTCATCCAGATGGTGGGGGACAGGGCCGCCACCGCCCTGCGCGACACCACGCTGGCCCTCTACTCCCGGGCCGCCGAGATCGCCGGGGACCGCGGCATCATCCTGGCCGACACCAAGTTCGAGCTCGGCACCGATGCCGGCGGCAACCTGGTCCTGGGCGATGAGGTCCTCACCCCCGACTCCTCCCGCTTCTGGCCCGCCGACGCCTGGGAGCCCGGCCGGGTCACCCCCTCATTCGACAAGCAGTACGTGCGCGACTGGCTCACCTCCCCGGCCTCCGGCTGGGACCGGGCCAGCGACCAGGAGCCCCCGTCCCTGCCCGACGACGTCGTCGAACGGACCCGAGCCCGTTACCTCGAGGCCTACGAGCGGCTGACCGGCCACCCCCTGGAGCTGTCATGACCACGACCTCACCCACGTCGGACGTTCCCGATACCGGGAGCGCCGCCCGCGCCTTCAAACCGGGGCCGGGCTTCTACGTCCTGGTCGGCCTCATCGTCCTGACGATCGTGCTGGCGCTGTCGGCCGCCGTCACCTCCGCCCTCGGGGCGGCCGGGACCTCCCGTGTCCTGGGCGGCATCGCCCTCGTCCTCGTCGGGCTGGGCATGCTCGCCTCCTTGAGGCTCTCCGCCCGCTCCCTGGTGGTCAATGCTCCCCGCCTGCGCCTGGAGCGCAACCGGGTCCGGGCGGCCCGGGCCCGGCAGGTCAGCGAGTCCTCCAAGAAGGGGGGAAGCGGTAAGGGCTCCCAGAGCAAGGGGGCCAAGGGCTCCCAGTCCTCGCAGCGGGGCTCGGGGGCCGACGGCGCACCCCTGCCCGGTACCGATCTGGCGACGCTCACCGTGCCGGGAACCAAGGTGCTCGTCCCCGAGTCGACCGGTCGGCGTGAGCTGACCACTCTCGACGTGGTTTCCGGCCCCGTCACCACCGCACTGGCCGCGACGTCATTCGGGCGTGCGGCCGACGAGCGCCTGGCCGGTACCTCCACCGGCGAGACCCTCATCCGCGTCGGCCAGCTCCTGCTCGGCGCCACCGGCTTCGTGCTCGTGGCCCTGGGGCTCGCCTCCATCCTGGGACAGGTGATCTCATGACCCCTCCTGACCGACGTCCCGACAACGAGCAGGGGCCCGTCAACTGGGGCATCATGCCCAAGAGGACCCCGCGTCCGAAGAGCGTCTCCGCCCGGCCCGGCGGCAGCGGGCTGCTTGAGGTCGTCCGCTCCGGCAACAACCCGGCCTCCACCGCCTCGGCCGCCTCCGGAGTCTCCGCGGCCTCTGCTGCCGGCTCCGCCGATGGCGCCACCGGTGCCCGTGATACGGGCGACGCAGCAGGCATGACGGAGGAAGACCTGCGCTCAGCCGCGGCCCAGGCCATCGCCTCAGGAACCGCTGACGCCGTCGACGCCGCCATCGCCATCGACCTGGCCGACGTGTCCGGCGACGACGTCAGCTGGGCCGACTCCGCCCTGTCCGCCGGGTCGCCCGCCTCCCCGGCCGCCCTGCGCGCCGTCGACGGGCCCGCCGACACCCCCGGGGGCCACGGTGAGCCCGACCCGATGGATGACCCGGTCTCCCACACCGGCAGCGCCGCCAGCGCCCCAGACATCCAGCAGCAGCGGGCCGCGGCCGCCGCCGGTGCCGACAGCCGCTCGCCACGGCCCGTCGTACGCCCCACCGCCGTCGACGGACCGGGTAGCGCGCCCCAGGCGGGAGCCACCACCACCCGCGTCTTCACCATCTCCCAGGGCAAGCCCGAGGCAGTGCCCAGCGGTGCCTCCGCGGCCTCCGCGTCGCCGCCGGCGACCGCAGCATCGGCCGCAGCAGCGGCACCTGCCGCCTCGACCCCCGGTGCCGGAGCGCCCTCCGCCCGCGCCCGCGGCTACCAGGCGCGCCCCAGCGCCGCCCCCACCGCGCCTACGGACGCGGCGGCCCAGCCCGACTCCGAGGAGGACGCCGGCATCCTGGCCGAGTCCAGTGCCTGGGAGGCCGCCACCAATGCCCTGGACGTCGAGGAGATCAAGGCCCAGGGGGGCACTGACTGGGGTGTGGGGCGCGGCCCCGCCAAGGGACGCGGCCCCCGCCGCCCCTCCTCGGGCACCGACTGGGGTGTGGGGCGCGGAAGCGCCAAGAGCTCCAGTGCCAGGACCCGTTCCCCGTGGCCCGCAGCCGTGCGTCGTCAGCGCCTGGTCGGCGTGGCCTTCGCCCTGCTGGGGCTGGTCCTGGCCACTGCCTCGGCCATGAACCTGGCCCGCAACGCCGAGGCCGGTCACCCGTGGATCCCGCCGTGGCTCGTCGCGGTCCTCGGCGGGGCCGGGCTGGTGGCCGCCGCCGGCTACCTGGCCTGGGCCGGAGGCACCCCCGTGCGCCGGGAGGCCGAGCGCTGGAAGCCCGGCGTGCTCGACGCCGCCGCCGGCCTGACCACCGGGTCCGTCAAGGTCCACGACCCCGCCCGGCTGGTGGCCCGCGCTCGCGGACCGCTTCTCCTGGGCACCGCCGAGCGCGGCGACGAGACGGCCCCCACCGTGGACTCCGGCCCCACACCGGTGATGGGTACCTCCACCGTCGACCAGTCCATCCACGCCCCCGCAGGTGTTGCCGGCGCCGTGGGCGGGTTCATGCTCGCCAGCGCCGTGGTCTGCGCCGTCGTCGCCCTCGTCCTGGGCTCCAGCTGGCTCATCGCCACTGCCGCCCTGACTCTGGGCGGAGTCGTCGCGATCCGGCTGGCCGGCGAGTGGCTCGGCCAGGTCTGAGCCGGCTCGAGCCTGTCAGGTCAATGCCCTGGGCCGCATGCGGGTAGTCTTGGGCTGCGCACTCAATCCCGCCTTATCCGAGGAGCACCCATGGGACGCATCGTCGTCGAGGTCATGCCCAAGCCCGAGATCCTTGACCCCCAGGGCAAGGCGGTCGTCGGAAGCCTTCCCCGCCTCGGGTTCGAGCAGTTCACCGGTGTGCGACAGGGCCGCCGCTTCGAGCTGACCGTGGATGGTCCCGTCACCGAGGAGCATCTGGCCGCCGCCCGCGAGGCCGCCGACACCCTCCTGTCCAACCCGATCATCGAGGACGTCGTCTCCGTCGCCGCCGACGAGGAGGCCTGAGCCGTGAGTGAGTCTCCCAGCAGCTCCCACGCTGCCCGCATCGGCGTCATCACCTTCCCCGGGACCCTCGACGACGTCGATGCCGCCCGCGCCGTGCGCCTGGCCGGGGCCGAGCCGGTGAGCCTGTGGCACAAGGACGCCGACTTACGCGGCGTCGATGCGGTCGTCGTGCCCGGCGGCTTCTCCTACGGCGACTACCTGCGCTGCGGCGCCATCGCCCGCTTCGCCCCCGTCATGGAGGAGGTTGTGGCCGCTGCCGAGCGCGGCATGCCGGTGCTCGGCATCTGCAACGGCTTCCAGATTCTGGCTGAGGCCCACCTCCTGCCCGGTGCCCTCCTGCGCAACGCGAACCAGCGCTTCATCTGCGTTGAGCAGCGCCTGCGCGTTGAGAACACGCAGACCGCCTGGACCAACCGGTTCACGGACGGGGAGGAGATCGTCGTCCCCATGAAGAACGGCGAAGGCAACTTCATCGCCTCGCCCGAGGAGCTCGACCGCCTCGAGGGGGAGGGACTCGTCGTCTTCCGCTACGTGGGCAACCCCAACGGCTCGGCCCGCGACATCGCCGGCGTGCGCAATGAGCGTGGCAACGTCGTTGGACTCATGCCCCATCCTGAGCACGCCGTGGAGCCTGGTTTTGGTCCCGGCTCGCAGGCGGGCCCGCGCACCGGTACCGACGGCCTGGGAGTCTTCCGCTCCGCCATCGACTCACTGCTGTCCGTCTGAGAGCACCACGGGCGGCACCACCATCTGACGGTCGTCAGGGGTAAGAGCCGAATCGTCCCTGCCACGTTATCCACAGATTCGTCTCGGGCCTGTGCAGAACTGTGGAGAGGAAGGGGCGATTCCTCGCTCGGACAACCTGGCAGTGACCGCGTTCAAGTTGCATGACGATGAAGAATGTGCTGCCCAGTCGTCAGGGGCTCTGCCTCGGGAGTCCCGAGGGGCGGGCACGACTGACCGGATGATTTTCCCGGCTTTTCAGCCAAAACTCTGTCTATAGCGATGATGCCCCAAGGTGCGCGGGAGTGTTTGTGGGAAGCCTCCAGCGTGATCGCTCACTCGGGTTGAAGGTCTCGAACGGGTCTTGTGCACAGGGGGAGCGGCGACATTCCACGAACCCACACACCCCTGCACAAGCCTGTGGACACGGCCTGTGGATAACTTCGCTCATGCTGTATGAAGCCTCCCTGGGCCGGTTCTCCGGCACTTGATCGTCGGCCGCTCACTGGTCAGTGGTTGTGCTGCGAGACGTGCTCGTCGAGCCATGCCCTGAGAGGCTCGACGGCGGCCCAGGTGTCTCGAATCCTCTCGTGCACCTGGGGAGTGTGCATCCAGGTGTCGGTGGGCCAGTCCTGAACGACTGCGGCCCCTTTCCATCTGAGGAAGTTGATGCGGGGGTGGTCGGTCGACCAGCCTCGCGGTGCGTTTTTCAATGGCTGGTCGGCGCCGGGTGAGACGGGCAGCCCCTGTGCGGCGAGCTCTTGGGTGAGCTCCTCGAAGCGGATTCCGCTGATGTCGGCATCGATGGCGCCCCGGAAGTGGCGGAGTTGGTCGGCGGTCATCCGCATGGCTCCGTAGCCGGTGGTGATACCGGTGGTCGACACACTGAGGTAGTAGCCGATTCCGCCAGTGGCCTGAGGGGTGCTGGTAGCGCCTGTCCAGAGCTTGTAAGGGGTCTTGTCGCGGGCGAAACGCAGGTCGCGGTTGGGGCGGAACATGCGCAAAGGGCCGAACTCGCCGGAGAGCTCGTCAATCAGTGCGCTCATAGGGGCTTTCACGTCCCGCTGCCAACGCTGCTTGTTGGCGCTCCAGAAGTCCTTCGAGTTGTCCTGCGCCAGGTCGGCGAAGAACTCGAAAAGGGCTGTCGGTAGTCCTTGGAAGGTGCTCATGATTCGTCGCTTCCCGATTGCCCGCCAGTGACCGCACGGTTGTGGTGCATCGCGACGTCAACCCAGAAGGTGAGGCGGCCGTCGTCGGCGATGGCCTCGGGTGCGACGGTGATCCATCCGGCTCCCATCTCTCGCCCGGCGCCCATTTGGGCCTGCTCGGCGCCCGGTTCGTCCAGGAGCGTTTCGTGGCGGTCCGCGGCGACGCGCACCAGGAGGTCCCCGGTCTTCCCGGCGCTGACGATCATCTTGTCGTTGACCATGATCGCGCGCCCTCCGAACATGGAGACCTCGCGCACATCCGGTTCGTCATCGACCAGCGCGCGGACGCGTTGAACGAGGTGGTGCTGCTCGGGTGTCATGGATGTCATCACTTCGTCTCCCGTCGGCGGTCAGGTCAGTCGGTCAGGGGCTGCCAGTGGTCCGGGCCGGCGTCCCCTCCCGCACCGGCGACCTTGAGGCGGGGCATGAAGTGGGCCCAGCCGTGTGCGTGCCCGCGGACCTCGGACTCCGGCAGGTCGAGGTGGCGCAGGTCCACACGTGTGCCGCCAGTGATCGGCGTCAGGATGAACTCGACCTTGGATGTGCCGGCGGGCAGCTCGTCATTGCCGGCGAACCCCCACGAGACCACCACGCGCTGGAAGGGCTCGACCACGAGGTACTCACCCCGTACGGGGTAGCCGGCAATGTCGACCGCGAACCGGCCGCCCGGTGTCGGGTCGAGATCGGCGTACTGCCCCATCCACGCCGTCATGCCCTCGTTGGTGGTGAGGTACTCGAACACCGCCTGCGGGGGTGCCTCGATCTCGATGAAGTCCCGGAACTCAGCCATGCTGCTTCTCCTCTCGCTGCTCGACGGCGGACTTGAGGGCCGCCAGCCTCTCTGGCCAGAAGTCGTCGAGGTAGGAGCGCACCGCCGCGAGTCCGTCCGTGTTGAGTGCGTACAGGCGGCGTGTGTGATCGGTGGTGACGGTTGCCAGTCCCGCCTTCTGAAGAGTCCGGAGATGATGCGAGGCGGTCTGCTGCGACAAGCCGATGGCTTGTGCGACGGCGCCGACGGGCTGCGGCCCTGAGCGGATGACGCGCAGGATCGCCCGACGGTTCCCGTCGGCCAGTGCCCGTAGCGTCATATCGACGTCAATCATCTCTGGTGCTCCCACGCGCTCCTCCTCGGGTCGACAGCCTCACCTTAACACAAATGAGTATTTGTACTCATGAGTGCTTGTATGTTGGAGGTAGCGTCGAGGCATGACCTCCGGGGCCCTGTGCGGGAGCCGGAAGGGTTCAGGCAGGGGAGGTCGCTGCCAGTGTCGGGTGAGGGCGCCTGACTGCCTCGCCGGCGCCCTGCGGAGTCGCTCAGGCCCGCGGCTCGGTGTCCACAGCGCTGACATTAACGAGTTCGCCGTCAAAGCGACCAGCGAAGATCGTTGGAATTCTGCGGTTGTTCCGTGGTGTGTGGTGCCTGTGCGGGGTTGATTTCAGCGCCATGGACACCAGGGCACGCACATGATCGATTCCGGGGTCCCCTTGTGGTGGAAGTCGGGTACCGCTGAAACCGACTGACCCGTGTCTGCTCTTGTCTGCTCTTGCCTGGCCCCTTCAAGTTCCTTTGCAGGGGGTTAGAGGTCATGGTTCAACGCCGGCTCCGGCCCAAGCCTTCTCCGGGGTGGCCTACTCCACGAGGGTGGGGGTGTACTGATCGAGGGTCGTGCGTACTGCGCGAAAGTCCGACCTAGGTGGAGTGCGCCCAACCCTCTTGCAGTAGAACCCCACCCTCGTGCGGCAGCCGGCCTACTTGGGGCTCAGGTGGCGACTGGCGTGCCGAGCGGGTGTCGGTGTGTGACGAAACGGCTCCTGGTCGGTTCTTCTAAAGCGCCTCAGACGACGGCGGTCGGCCGCTCCGAGGAACGACCGACCGCCGAGTGCTTCGTTGTGGTGGTTCGTCAGCCCACCAGGTCGGCCACGATCTGCAGGAGGTCCTGGAGGTGGCGGTTGGACAGGAACTCCCGGCGCACGGCCTCGTGGGCGGCCAGTCCCATCTCCTGAGCCCGCTCGGGGAAGAGCAGTAGGTCGCGCACGGCCTCGGCCCAGGCGACGCCATCGGTCGGGTCGACCAGCACGCCGTCGATGCCGTCGTCGATCTGATCGCGGATGCCGCCCACCGCGGAGGCGACCACCGGAGCCTTCTTCCACATCGCCTCGGCAACCGTCAGGCCGAAGGCCTCGATGAGGGAGCGCTGGGTGACCACCGAGCTGACCCGCTGGACGGCGTTGACGACGGTGGCGTTGACCTCCCGGTCCTCCATGCTCACCGCTGCCACGTGGATCCGTGAGGCGACAGAGTCCGGCAGCACCGAGCAGCGCTCCACGATCTGCGTCAGGGTCGCCTGCGACTCGGACCCGTCCGGGGTCGGGCCGACCAGCAGCAGGTGGGCGTCCTCGGGCAGCAGGGCGATGTTCTCGGCGAAGGCCTCCACCAGCTCCAGGCCGCCCTTAAGGCGGTCCCAGCGGTTGACCTGGGTAATGACTCGGGCGCCCAGTGGTACCGGTCCGCCGGCCAGGACCGGGTCGTCGGTCAGACCGCGGAAGGCGTCGGCGCGCCCGTCGTGACGCAGGAAGGGCACGGCCTCGAAGGGCGGTTCGCCGGCGAAGATGCCGGACAGTCGCGCCACCGACCAGGCCTCGTCCAGATCCAGGACCCGGTTCTTGGGGGAGTCGGCGTCGATGGAGGGGGCCAGGACCGCGCAGCGCTCGGCCTCGATGTAGGGCGGCCGGTACTCGGGGCGGGAGACGATGACGAGGTCCACGTCCTCCAGGTAGCGGTCCAGGAAGGCCCAGGCGTAGTCGGCGGCCTCGCCCGCGCCCTCGGCCCCGGCGTGGCAGCGCCAGATAACGGTGGCGCCCACGGCTTTGAGGGCCTTGGCCAGGCCTGCCGTGGGCGGGTCATGAAGGATGATGATGTCGTCGGGGCGGACCTCCTCGACGATGTTCTCCGCGTTGGAGGCCAGGACGTGCTCGTAGATGTCGCGCTGCTTGTCCCCGAGCTTGCCGCCGTCGCCGTGGTCCCCGTGGATGCCGGCATGCAGGCGGGTCGCGATCTGGGTGAACTCCTCGGGGGCGTCCAAGGACAACCAGCGCACATTGAGGCCGGCGCCCAGGGAGTAGCCCACGAGGGGCGCGACCGTTTCTGCCGGCCCTGAGCCGGCGGCCGCCGACGGCGTGACCGTCCACACGGTGCGTCCCTCCAGCAGGGCCTCGGCCCCCGTCAGGCTCGTGTGCAGTCGTTTGATGGCCACCTCGTCCAAGTGGCTCTCCAGGTGCGACAGGGGCAGCGGGGCGACGTCGATGTCTCTCATGCCATGATCTTCCCCCGAAATCGTGTGAGGCGCAGCACTTTGGGTATGGGCGTGGCGTCTTGTTGCCGTTTCGGCATTCTTCTGGCCGGATTCCGCGGCGCTCCGATCGGGTGCACGTGGAGTGCGACCCTGCGAGGGTCGTGGTGTGAGGTGCCGCTGGGGGTGGGTAGGCTTGGCTCGGCCGCACTCCCTCTTCGACCAGGAGCACCCATGGCGCCCGAGTCCGCGATCCCAGCCCATCACCCCGACACCGTTGCCGACGCCGCCGCGACGCCCGAGAGGGAGATGCCCTGGAAGGAGCTGGGCCTCAAGGCCGACGAGTACGAGTCCATTCGCGAGCTGCTGGGGCGCCGTCCCACCAACGCCGAGCTGGCCATGTACTCGGTCATGTGGTCCGAGCACTGCTCCTACAAGTCCTCCAAGATCCACCTGCGCCAGTTCGGCGCCAAGACCACCCCCGAGATGCGCGAGCACCTCCTGGTCGGGATGGGGGAGAACGCCGGTGTCGTCGACATCGGTGACGGCTGGGCGGTGACCTACAAGGTCGAGTCGCACAACCACCCCAGCTACGTCGAGCCCTACCAGGGGGCCGCCACCGGCGTGGGCGGCATCGTGCGCGACATCATCTCCATGGGGGCGCGGCCCGTGGCCGTCATGGACCAGCTGCGCTTCGGCGCCGTCGACCACCCCGACACCGCGCGCGTCGTCCACGGCGTGGTGGCCGGCGTGGGCACCTACGGCAACTCCCTGGGCCTGCCCAATATCGGCGGTGAGACCGAGTTCGACTCCTCCTACCAGGAGAACCCGCTGGTCAACGCCCTGTGTGTGGGCGTGCTGCGCCACGAGGACATCCACCTGGCCAACGCCACCGGTGCCGGCAACAAGGTGGTGCTCTTCGGGGCCCGCACCGGCGGGGACGGCATCGGCGGGGCCTCCATCCTGGCGTCGGAGTCCTTCGAGGACGGCATGCCGGCCAAGCGCCCCAGCGTCCAGGTGGGCGACCCCTTCATGGAGAAGGTCCTCATCGAGTGCTGCCTCGACCTGTTCGGCGCCGGACTCGTGCTCGGCATCCAGGACCTGGGTGCCGCCGGCATCTCCTGCGCCACCTCCGAGCTGGCCTCCAACGGAGATGGCGGCATGCACGTCGACCTGGAGAAGGTGCTCCTGCGCGACCCCACCCTGACCGCCGGCGAGATCCTCATGAGCGAGTCCCAGGAGCGCATGATGGCCGTCGTCGCCCCCGACAAGCTCGAGGAGTTCATGGCCGTCATCGACAAGTGGGACGTCGAGGCCGCCGTCATCGGGGAGGTCAACGGCTCGGGCCGTCTGACCATCGATCACTTCGGGGAGCGCATCGTCGACGTCGACCCGCACACCGTGGCCCACGAGGGCCCCACCTACGAGCGCCCCTACGCCCGCCCCGCCTGGCAGGACGCGCTCAACGCCAACACCACTGAGCGCCTGACCCGCTCCGAGTCCGCCACCGAGCTCGCCGAGCAGGTGCGCGCCGTCGTCACCAGCCCCAACCATGCCTCCGTCGCCTGGGTGACCGACCAGTACGACCGCTTCGTGCGTGGCGACACCGCCCTGTGCCAGCCCGATGACGCCGGCGTCATCCGCGTCGACGAGGCCACCGGCCGCGGCGTGGCCATCTCCACCGACGCCAACGGCCGCTTCACCAAGCTCGACCCCGCCACCGGCGCCGCCCAGGCCCTGGCCGAGTCCTACCGCAACGTGTGCACCGTGGGCGCCCGGCCCCTGGCCGTCACCGACTGCCTCAACTTCGGCTCGCCGGAGGACCCCGACGCCATGTGGCAGCTCGTCGAGGCCATCACCGGCCTGGCCGACGCCTGCGCCACCATGGGCGTGCCGGTCACCGGCGGCAACGTCTCCCTCTACAACTCCCACGGCAAGGTCAAGGGGCAGATCGACTCCTCGATCAACCCCACGCCCGTCGTCGGCGTCCTGGGCGTCATGGACGACGTGCGCCGGGCCAACCCCTCGGGCTGGCACGAGGAGGGCCTGGCCATCATGGCCCTGGGCGCCACCGCCGACGAGCTCGACGGCTCGGCCTGGTCGCGCGTGGTCCACGACCACCTCGGCGGACTGCCCCCGCGCGTCGACCTCGAGGCGGAGATGGCGCTCGGGCGGGTCCTGCTGGCCCTCAGCGACGCGGAGGGGCCCGGCGGTGAGTCGCTGGTGCGCGCCGCCCATGACTGCTCCGCCGGCGGCCTCATCCAGACCCTCGTGGATTCCTGCCTGCGCTGCGGCGTCGGCGCCAGCGTGGACCTGACCGCCATCCAGGAGGACGGCGTGGACGACTTCACCGCCCTGTTCTCCGAGTCCGGGGCCCGTGCGATCGTCGCCGTGCGTGAGGAGCTCGTGCCCGCCGTGACTGCGGCCGCGGAGGCCGAGGACGTGGCCGTGGCGCGCCTGGGGACCACCGGCGGTGACCTGCTCGTCGTGGCCGGCAGCGACCTGCTCTCCGATGGCGGTGCCGGGCGCCCCCTCGTCCTGGACCTGGCCGAGCTGGGGGGCGACGTCGAGGGCGTCCTGCCGGCGCTGTTCTGAGACGCATTCACCGCCGGGGACATTTCTTCACGACTGGGGGCATTCGACGCCGTCGGGGACAGGAATCCTGTTCCCGAACGCGCAGGATGGCCCCGGTCGGAACGACACGCACCCGGCCGCGTGGAATGTCCCCCTCAGTCCGCCCTGCTGAGTAGGCGTCGCGCCTCCCTACCGCGCCACCTCAAGTGTCGACATGTGACGGTTGAGTGCCACCGCGGAGGCGAGGAGCACCACTGCAGGGGGGACGTTCACCAGGTGGAGCCCGTCGTACCAGATGACGGGGCCGGGTGCCCCCGTCATGGCGAGGTAAGTCAGTGAGACTGACAGGGAGATGCCGGCCAGAACCATGCTGAGGGCGGCCGCGCCCACTGCGCGGTCGGCTACGGCGAGATATATCGCTGTAAGCGTGCCGATGCCGGCCAGGATCAGGATCACGCCATTCATCGTCGCCGGGAGGCCAAGATCGACGGAGCTCGCCAGTCGGTGTTCGTAGTCCTGTGCAGACTCGTTGGAGCCATTGACGAAGCCATAGGACATCGTGGCGCCCACCACCTGAGCTCCCCAGGCAATCAATGGGATCGAGGCCCACACAGTGGTCGAACGGCTGCGTCGCGAGAAGA
This sequence comes from Actinomyces oris, assembly GCF_001937665.1. Taxonomy (GTDB): domain Bacteria; phylum Actinomycetota; class Actinomycetes; order Actinomycetales; family Actinomycetaceae; genus Actinomyces; species Actinomyces stomatis. Next base: position 31,873 of record NZ_MSKL01000020.1, read on the forward strand.
TGGGGTCGGCTGAATCGCCGGAGGGCGAGGAGGCTGCCGAATCCTCGGAGGAGGGGACTGCAGAAGATGTCATGGCTGGATCCTGTCAATGTGCCCACCGTGCATCAACCAGTGGCTAGCCTGGAGGCATGATCGATCATGCCTCTGTGAGTGTCAGTGATCCGGCGGCCTCGAAGGCCTTCTACGAGGCGGCGCTCGCTCCGCTGGGCTACCGCGTGGTCATGGAGTTCGGGCCCGTCACCGGACTGGGTGGGCCAGTTCCCGGCGCGCCGGAGGACGCTCCGGTCCACGCGGACCTGTGGCTGGCCCCGGCGGAGAGCCCGACGCCCTGCCATATCGCTGTGGCGGCGTCGTCGACGGCGCAGGTGGACGCCTTCCATGAGGCGGCCCTGGCAGCGGGCGGCACCGAAAACGGCGGCCCCGGCGAGCGCCCGCACTACCATCCCGGCTACTACGGGGCCTTCGTCCTCGACCCCGACGGCAACAACCTCGAGGCCGTCTTCCACGGCGCCGGCAACTGACCGCCGACTGTGTGACCCTGACTGCGGACTGTGCACCTCAGTTCCGCTGCCTGAGTCCACCTCGTCGGGGACATTTCTGTACCGCCGGGGACGTTCTGCGCGTTCGGGGACGGGATTGCTGTCCCCGACGGCGTCGCATGCCCCCGGCCGGAACGACACGCACCCGGCCGCGTGGAATGCCCCCGGCCGGTACTCGCCGTGGATGTCGCGGCGGGGCTGGGGCCAGGGGCGCCGTGGCGAGGCGAATCGAGCAGACTCGTCTACCGTCCGGCCCCGGTACGGGTGCTCCCGCCGGTGATCAGCGCGGAGACGGTGCGCGTGACGCCGATGAGCACCAGGCAGAGAATGCCGGCGAGGGCGGTGGTCAGGACGTTCTTGAGCCAACGACGTCCGAGACTCTCACCGTCGGAGGCGAGGGCCTGACGCGTGGGGCGGGAGGTCGTGATCGCGGTCATGACTCCAGCCTGCGTGAGCGGTGGCCCAGGGCGCATCGGGCCGACGAATGATTCTGCGCCGTCCTCTATCCCTCTGAAGGAAGGCGGAGCGCGGCACGCTTCCTACCTGAGCTGGAGGATGTGCCCGCTGGTGGCGGTCCCTGCTGGAAACTGCGTCTGTCCTGGTGTCTCGAGCCCGCCGTCGTCGTGGACATTTCCTCGCGTTCGGGGACGTCTGACGCCTGTGGGGACAGGAATCCCGTCCCCGAACGCGCAGAACGTCCCCGTCGGGAGGCGAATGCACCCGGCTGCGCGGAATGTCCCCGTCAGCGTTGGTGGTGGCCCGGAGTGCGGTGGGGGCGGTGGTGGGCTCGGACAGTGTCTGTACCGATATCGACGCCGCCTCTGCGACAGCGGCTGACAATTCTTCGGGCATCTCGGGAAGATATCGAAGTGGTGGGCGAGTCGGTCATCGCCGACGGCGCAACGCCCTCCTGCGCCCTCCCGAACGGACCGTGGTGGCGCGGAAGGAGGCGCCTCAGCGTGTCGTGCACTCGGCGTGGCGCCCTCTCAGCCCTGGATTTGCCAGATATCACTCAGGTAACTGCTCGCAATCGGCTCAAGATGCCGCAGATACCTCGCAGAGATCTCTAGACTTCAACCATGACTGTGCCTTCAGAGACCTCGGGGACGATCGACCCTCGCGAGGTGTCACTGTATGCCGGCCACTTCGACGCGCTGTGGGGTGTGGCCTGGAGCCCGGATGGCACGCGGCTCCTGTCCGGATCGCACGACGGCACGGCTCGCGTCTGGGACGCGAATCGCGGTACCGAGCTGTTCGCACTGGCCGGCCCCAGCCTGTCCATCAGCGCAGTGGCCTGGAGCCCCGATGGCACGCGGCTCCTCACTGCGGCGGAGGATCACAGCGTCCGCGTCTGGGACGCGACCACCGGTGCCGACCTGCTGACCCTGGGGGTCGGCGGCTCCGGTGTCGGTGGGGCGGTGGCCTGGAGCCCCGACTCCACCCGCATCCTCACCAGCTTCGACGATGCCTCGGCCCGCATCTGGGACGCCTCCAGTGGTCAGGTGGTGCGCACGCTGTCGGGGCACACGGAGCACCTCACCGCGGTGTCGTGGAGCCCGGACGGGACTCGCGTGGCCACTGCCTCCGACGACGGCACGGCCCGGGTCTGGGACGTCACCACCGGCACTGAGCTGCTGCGCGTGGGCCCCATGGCCTTCGTGGGGCGCGGCGCCACCATGGGGCCCGACGGCAGGCCGACCCACGTCGGCCCGATCGAGCCGATGACCGGCCTGTCATGGAGCCCGGACTCGCGCCGCATCATCACCGCCTTCGACTCGGCCGAGCCCCGGGTCTGGGACGCCGCCACCGGCGAGGAGGTCCTCAGCCTCCACGGTCGCGAACGCCGCTGGGTCAGCGTCGTCTCGTGGAGCCCTGACGGCAGTCGCATCATCACTGACGACATCTCCGGCACCACCGCCCACATCTGGGACGCCTCCACCGGCGAGGAGGTGCTCAGCCTGCGCGGCCACCACCAGTGGGCCTGCGCCCTGGCCTGGAGCCCGGACTCGAGTCGCGTGGCCACCGGCTCGCACGACGACACCGTGCGCATCTGGGACGCCGCCACCGGCCAGACCCAGTTCGTCCTGGGGGCAGGCAACTCCGTCGAGACCGTCTCCTGGAGCCCCGACGGCACCAAGCTCACTATCGGCGCCAAGATCGGTGGCAACCGCGTCTGGGATGCCACCACCGGCGAGCCGCGGCTCACGGTGGACAACGGCGCCCGGGAGCTGAGCGAGGTCGTCTGGAGCCCGGACGGCACCCGTCTGGCCACCTCCTCCTACCTCTCGCCGCGAGTCCTCATCCTCGACGCCTCCACCGGTGACGTGGTCCAGGCCCTGACCGCCGGCGAGGACGACGTCAACGACATCGCCTGGAGCCCGGACAGCGAGCGCATCCTCACCGGCCTGGGGGACGACCGTGCCGCGATCTGGGACGCCGTCCGCGGCGAGCGCCTCCTCACCCTTGAGGGGCACGGCGACATGATCACCTCGGTCGCCTGGAGCCCCAACGGTCAGCGCGCCCTGACCGGCTCCCAGGACGGGACGGCCCGCATCTGGGACGCCACCACCGGCGAGGTCATCCACACCTACACCGGTAACTGGGTGCGCGACGTCGTGTGGACGCAAGGAGGCCCTCGCGTCGTCACTGGTAGCGCCGACGGCGCCGCCCACGTCTGGGACGTCATTACCTCCGGCGAGCTCGTGACGCTGCGCGACGATGCCGCCATGGTCCGCTCCTACGCCTGGAGCCCCGACGGCGCCAGGGTGCTGGCCGGCTTCGACGACGGCGTCGTGCGCGTGTGGGACGAGGTCTCCGGCAAGATCGTCCTGTCCCTGGCGGGCCACCGCTTCGGCGTCACCGACGCGCAGTGGAGCCCCGACGGCACCCGGATCCTCACCGGTTCCGAGGACGGCACCGTGCGCCTGTGGGACGCCACCACCGGTGAGATGACCGGGCTGTTCCTGTGCTTCCTGCCTGACGGTGGGGTAGCCATCCTCGACGCCCCCTCCTTGAGCCTGCGCTCGGGCCCCGGGGAGGTCTGGGACTACCTCGGCCGTCCCGAGATTCTCGCCGGCCAGCTCACCCGCGTGGGCGTGGAGCGCCGCCAGTACCTCAACTCCGACCCGCTGCCCGAGGCTGTCGCGGAGCCGGCTCCGGCCGAGGCTGCCGGCGAGGAGCCGACGACGCAGGAGCCGGCCGAGGCGCTTCAGGTTCCCGAGTCCTCCGAGGCGCCGGTGGCCGACGCGCTCGGCGATTCCACTGACGCCCCCTCTGTCTCCTCCCAGACCACGGAGCAGCACACTGAGCCGGCCCCGACCGCGCCCGGTGTCGCCACGGAGCAGCCCGTCGGTCCCCAGTCCGCTGAGGACGCCCCGGCTGAGGCGGAGGAGCCGTCGGCCCCTGCCGGCGAGCCTCTCGTCGAGGACGCTTCCGCTGAGACGCAGGCCCCGCAGGTCGAGGATTCCACCTCCGTCGAGACCGAGGGGACCGAGAGTCCCGCGCCGGTCTCCGCCCCTGAGGTGGAGGACCCGGCCACTGATCACCAGGCCCGGCACGCGGCGCAGACCGCCCACACTCCGACCGAGGCCGCTGCGGCCCCCGACGCCGTCGGGCAGCCGGTCACGCAGGCCGAGACCGAGCCGGTCGCCGCGCCGACGGGGGAGACCCTCCTCGTCCATCCCTTCCCCGTGGACCAGGGCCTCGTGGACGGTGAGGTGAGTGCACCGGCCGTGACGCCGCCTCCGTTGGTTGAGATGCCTCAGGCCCCGGTTCTTCCCGAGGGGGACCAGCAGGAGCAGACCGAGGGGCAGCCCGTGCCGATCCCTGCCGAGACCAAGGAGGAGGCCGACGCCGAGACTGGCGCCCACACGCCTGCCGTCCCGGTGTACGAGACGAGTTCGGCCGACAACGCGCGCCGGGCCCGACACGCCGCCACCACTGCACAGACCCCGGCCGACTCGGCCCCGGAGGAGGTCACCGAGGCCGGCGCCGAAGCGGCCGTCCACGGCGAGTCGGAGCTGGCCTCGCCGACCCAGGTGGTGCAGTCCTCCGGGACGGCCGAGTCCGCCTACGAGCCGGTGGCGATCCCCGCCGTCGAGCATGCCGGCGGTGAGCCCGTGGCCGCGCCCACCGGTGAGACCGTCGCCCCCGATCCGGCCGAGCTCGCCCTGACCCCGGCTGACGCCACCGACCGCGAGGGCGATGAGATCACTCTCGACCTCTCCAAGGAGACCGGGGTGCAGACGCAGAAGGAGGCCCCTGAGGTCGAGGCCTCCGTCGAGGCGACGGTGCCGCCCGTCGCGGACACCGCCGATGCAGTGGATGCCGCAGGCCCGGGCGATGCCACCGACGCTGCCGCACCTGAGACGCCGGTGGCCTTCAGTGCTGAGGCCGCCTCCGCTCCGACCGCCTCAACGCCCGAGGGCGATTCCGAGGATCACACGGTGCCGGAGGCTCCGACCGACCAGGCCGACGAGGAGCACCCAGACAGCCAGGAGAACCCGGTGAGGTCTCAGACGCCCGCGGAGGCTGAGGAGGCCGCCGAGGAGGAGGCCCCTGAGTCGGCCGAGTCCACTGAGCAGGCCGAGCCGACCCCGGCACCCTGGGGGAGTAAGGATCTGCGCCAGCGGATCTACACCGAGGTCCAGGAGTTCGTCGCCGCCATCGCACGCCGTGACGTCAACGAGCTGGCGAGCCGCTACGGCATCGCCGGCAACGACCTGGCCGACCTCGATGAGCAGCTGGAGGGCCTGTCGTCTCCCGCTTCGGACCTGACCCTCTACCCCGTGGAGCAGGCCGATGAGTACGTCGACGGCCACCACCGCCTGGACCTCAGCGAGCTGGAGGGTGGTGGCGTCGTCATCAGCAGCGAGCTGTGGGCCCATGAAGCAGCCTCCGGTGCGCGCCTCATCGCCCACTGGAACCCCATGGGGATCTACCCCTTCGACTTCCGCAACGTGAGTATGTGAGTCATCTCCTGCGCGCCTCCCCGGCGCCCGGCATCTCGAGTGCGTCCCCGACCAGCAGGTACGGGGACGCACTCGATTCTCGGGCGGGCCGAGGGGAGACGGGGATCGCTCAGGAGCTGCGCCGGAGGGTATGTGCCGGGGCTGTGAACCGCATAGACTGCCCGCCGTCAGTGTTATCCACCGAGAGGGGACATCTGTGTCGACGGCGCAGTACCCGGCACGGGCCCGTGTCGCCGCCTGGGCAGTGCACATCTTGACCATGTCGGGACTGGTGTGGGCAAGCCTGGCCATGCTCGCTACCATCAACCCCCACCGCGAGTTCACATGGATGTGGGTCTGGCTGCTCGTAGCCCTCGTCGTCGACGGCGTTGACGGCACCCTGGCCCGGCGGGCCAGGGTCTCCGAGATCATCCCCTGGTTCGACGGCGGCATCGTGGACATCGTCGTCGACTACCTCACCTGGACCTTCATCCCCGCGGTCTTCATGTACGTGGCCCTGCCGATGGGGGGCAATCCGGTGGCGGGCCTGCTCATGGCCCTCATCCTGAGCTCGTCGATGTTCTGCTACGCCAACAAGCAGTGGAAGTCCACCGACTACTACTTCGTGGGCTTCCCGGCCGCCTGGAACATCGTGGCCCTCATGTTCTACGTGCTCCAGACCCCGGCGGTCTTCAACATCATCGTCACCCTCGTCTTCGTGGTGCTGACCCTGGTGCCCACGCACTACGCGCACCCGGCCCGCGTCAAGCGCTTCCGCGCCCTCAACATCGGTGCGGTGGCGGTGTGGTTCCTGGCCACCTGCTGGCTGGTCGCGATCTACCCCCACCGTCCCCTCAGCCTGGTCGCCATCGCCATTGTCTCCGGCGGGTGGTTCCTGCTCGCCGGAGTGCTGCGCTCGATCCGCGGGGCGGAATCGGCTGCGCCGACTGCCTAAGCGTCCCCGGGGGCCCGCAGTCCCCGGGCGACGGCCACGTCCCGCAGCCAGCGCCCGCCCTCCAGCAGAACAGTGGTCAGCACCAGGCCGATGACCACCATGATGACCCAGCCGGGGTAGCGGTTGCCGTCGCCGTGGCTGCCCGCCAGGAAGAAGTACACGTAGGGCGCGATGAAGGTGATGAGGGTGACGAGGAACCCGGCGAAGCGGATGCGACGTCGCTTGCCCGCCACCATGGCGATGATGCCCCACGTGTAGGGCACGGCGGTGACGATGTCGATGGTCCACAGCACCCAGGGGTTGCCGCGGAAGCCGGGGGCGTAGATGGCCGGCAGCGCCCGCAGCGAGGAGTAGATGAACACTGTCGCGTAGGCGAGGAAGCGGGGGTTGTGCAGCAGCCGGACGATGCCGGCGCGTGGCACGAGGTCCACCTTCGCCTCCTGCAGGGCGGCCAGGGTGTGCCGGGAGACGCGCAGCGGGTCCGTCCCCTCCAGGACGGTACGCAGGTAGCTGATCTGCTCAGGTGTCCCGGTGGCCCACTCGTCCAGGAGATGGCGCGGACTCACGGCGACGACGACGGTGCCCTCACCCTCATCGGCCCCGTCGGCCCGAGGGGCCTCGATGTCCTCAGTCGCTTCCAGGGAGGCGATATGGACGAGGTGCTCACCCAGGACGGTCCGCAGCAGCCCCAGGCGCTCCCGGGGAACCTCGCTCAGCCACAGGCGCTGCCCATGCTCAACGGCCAGGGACAGCGCATGCCCCAGGGCCCAACCGCGCTCGTCGGGCGTGAGAAGCTCCTCGGGGGTGGAGATCTGGGCCAGCTCGGGCACCTCGGCGACGTTGAATCGCGTCAGATCGCCGACCCGGTCGACGGCCGCCACCGTCCGCAGGACCTCGGGATCCAGGACATGGCGTTGGGTGACGGACAACTCGGTGACGGAGCGCAGAGCCATCACGTCCATCACGGAGGAGCGGGGAGCAGGGGTGTGTTCGGGCATTGGGATGAGCCTAGAGGAGTGGGTGCCGGTTGTGTGCATCCTGTGAGTCGATACGGCTCACTCCTCACCCAGGAGGAGGAGCCTTCAACCTGCCCTGGTGCCAGGGCGCAGTTGGGAGGGTGGGCCCAAGGGCCCAGGCCTAGGGTGGGTTCATGAGCACTCACGGAATCCCCTCAGCACCGCCCGGCCGCCGCAGCGGCCCGGGGCTGCTCGTCGTGGCCGGAGCGGGCCTCATCGGATCCCGCCTGGCGGATATGGCCCAGGACAGTGGCTGGAGGATCCGGATCCTCCATCGCAGTGGAGCGGGCAAGGCGCCGCGGGAGAGCATCGAGGTCGATGCCTCCGGTAGGGAGCACGCCTGGTGGGCCCCCGCCGAGCGTCTCCTGGCGCCCGGTGCCCTGGAGGAGGCCGCAGCTGTGGTGTGCCTGTCGGGCGCCCCGATCGCGCCGCGCCCCTGGACGCCGGCGCGTCGTCGCGCGCTGGTGGCCTCGCGCCTGTCCACCACCGCTCTCATCGCCCGGGTTGCCGCGGGCCTGCCCCCGGCGGGGCGGCCCAGGGTCCTGCTGAGCGGATCGGCCACCGGCTTCTACGGGGATCGGGGCAATGAGATCCTCACCGAGGCATGCGGCCCGGGCGAGGGATTCCTATCCGAGCTGTGCCGGCGTTGGGAGGCCGCTACGGGCCCGGCGACGCGAGCAGGGCTGCGCACGGTCCAGTCCCGCACGGGCCTGGTGGTCAGCTCCTCGGGTGGGCTGGGCAGAATCCTCGGCGCCGCCTACCGGGTGGGGGCGGGGGCCCGGCTCGGCCGCGGTGACCAGTGGCAGCCGTGGATCGGGCTGGAGGATGCCGCGGCCGGTCTCCTGTGGGCGATTGAGCACGACGACGTCCGCGGGCCGATCAACCTGACTGCGCCTGAGCCTCTGCGCAACCGTGACCTCCACCGGCTGCTGTCCCGCGCCTTCGGCCCGCCCTCGATGGCGGTAGTGCCCCAGGTCCTGCTGGACCGGGCGGGGAGGGCCGGGGCGGCCGGCGGTACCGGAAGCATCGGCAGCATGCTTGCCGAGCTGCTCGGTGCCTCTCAGCGTGTGGTCCCCCAGAGGCTGCTCGACTCCGGCTTCCGCTTCACTGCGCCGGGCGCGGCCTCGATCTGGGGACTGGGCGCCTGACGCCCGACGCGGTGCCGGTCGATCCTGTGCACCCCGCCGTCATGCGCGGGCCATGACCTCACCGTGCACGATGACGAACCAGGCGTCCTCGCTGGTGCCCCACTGCCGCCACGCCTCGGCCATCGTCTCCAGGTCGGCTCTGTCCGCCAGCCCCAGCTCGACGGCCCGCGGCCCGAAGGAGGTCAGGCACCTCTGCGCCCAGGTCTCCGACTGCCAGGCCCGGTCGGCGGGCGTGGCGTAGCACCAGGTGGAGGCCGAGGCCGTCACGTCGGTGAAGCCCGCCGCCCGGGCCCAGGACAGCAGCCGGCTCCCGGCGTCGGGCTCGCCGCCGTTGGCCCGGGCGGTGTCCATGTAGACCGAGCGCCACTGCTCCATGCCCGCTGGCTCGGGGAACCAGGTCATGGCGGAGTAGACGGCGTCGCGCACGGCCACGATCCCGCCGGGGCGGGTGAGGCGGCGCATCTCGGCCAGGGCGCCCACCGGGTCCGTGAGGTGCTGGAGCACCTGGTGGGCGTGGACGACGTCGAAGGAACCGTCTTCGAAGGGCAAGGCCATGACGTCCCCGCCGGCCAGCTCCACCTGCTCGGACAGGCCCCGTTCGCTCAGCGTTGCCCGAGCGGCCTCCAGGGCGTCGGCCGCGGCATCCAGGGCGACGACCCGCCCCGGGGCGACGTGCTCGGCGAGGTCCGCGGTGATGGACGCCGGCCCGCAGCCGACATCGAGCAGATTCATTCCCGCACTCAGGTGGGGAAGCAGGTAGGCGGCCGAATCCGTGGCGCCGCGTCGCGAGTGTGCGCTGAGCACCGCCGCGCTGTGCCCATGGGTGTAACGCGCCGTCCCGAATGAACTTTCCGGAAGCTGTTCGCCATTCATGCCCCAGATCATCCGGGGATGTGATCTGTGTTGCGTGAGCGTCCGGAATGTGGCCTTCGCTACGGCATATTTCCTCCGAATCGCGAGATGTTTCGTCTCAGTGAACGTCTCGGTGGAAGTCTTCTCGCGGTGCCGCGGCGACCAGCCAGGTGCTGAGCTTATTCCGCTAGGCGAAGGAGTCCCTCATGCAGGACGTTGTCGAGAAGGTCTATGAGCAGGTTGTGGCTCGTAACCGTGGAGAGGTCGAGTTTCATCAGGCCGTCCACGAGGTGCTCGAGTCCCTCGGTCCCGTCATCGCCAAGCACCCCCACTACGCTGAGGGCGCCCTCCTGGAGCGCATCGTCGAGCCCGAGCGCCAGATCATGTTCCGGGTCCCGTGGGTCGACGACGCCGGCCAGGTCCACGTCAACCGTGGCTTCCGTATCGAGTTCAACTCCGCGCTGGGCCCCTACAAGGGTGGCCTGCGCTTCCACCCCTCAGTCAACGCCGGCATCATCAAGTTCCTCGGTTTTGAGCAGATCTTCAAGAACGCCCTGACCGCCCAGGGCATCGGCGGCGGCAAGGGCGGCTCCGACTTCGACCCGCACGGCCGCTCCGACGCCGAGGTCATGCGCTTCTGCCAGTCCTTCATGACCGAGCTGGCCCGCCACATCGGCCCCTCCACCGACGTGCCCGCCGGCGACATCGGCGTGGGCGGCCGCGAGATCGGCTACATGTTCGGCCAGTACAAGCGCCTGCGGAACTCCTACGACGCCGGCGTCCTCACCGGTAAGGGCCTGGCCTGGGGCGGCTCCCTCGTGCGCACCGAGGCCACTGGTTACGGCACCGTGCTCTTCGCCCAGTCCATGCTCGCCACCAAGGGCGAGTCCCTCGAGGGCAAGAAGGTCCTCGTCTCCGGTGCCGGGAACGTGGCGATCTACGCCATCGAGAAGGCCCAGCAGCTCGGCGCCACCCCCATCACCTTCTCCGACTCCTCCGGCTACGTCGTCGACGAGGCCGGGGTGGACCTCGAGCTGCTCAAACAGGTCAAGGAGATCGAGCGCGGTCGCGTGGCCGACTACGTCGAGCGTCGCCCCGGCGCCCGCCTCGTGACCGGCGGCTCCGTGTGGGACGTCCCCGGTGACGTCGCCCTGCCCTGCGCCACCCAGAACGAGCTCGACGGCGACGCCGCGAACACCCTGCTGAGGGGTGGCTGCGGCGTGGTCTCCGAGGGCGCCAACATGCCCTCCACCCCCGAGGCCGTCGAGGCCTTCCAGAAGGCCGGCATCCTCTTCGGCCCCGGTAAGGCCGCCAACGCCGGTGGTGTGGCGACCTCCGCCCTCGAGATGGAGCAGAACGCCGGCCGCACCCGCTGGGACTTCGCCACAGCCGAGGCCAAGCTGACCGGCATCATGGCCGACATCCACGACTCCTGCGTCGCCGCGGCCGAGGAGTACGGCCGCCCCGGCGACTACGTGCTCGGCGCCAACGCGGCCGGTTTCACCCGCGTTGCCGACGTCATGATCGCCCACGGCATCGTCTGATACCTGGCTGATCCGGGCTCGCGCCCATAGCGACGGCGTCCGTCACCTCTTCTTCGAGGTGACGGACGCCGTCGTTGTGCCGTGGGAAGGGGCGGGGCGTGCGGGATCAATGCCCTTGGCGGCCAACCGCGTGGCTCGCTCCTCGCCGCGCTCCCGCCAGCCCCATCCACGCCTGCGAACGTCAATCCCGTACGTCTCAATGCCGTTCCGTGACGGGCAGTCGCGACCGGGCAATCTACCGACTGGATGAGATCGTAAAAAATACTGCAAAAATCCCGGGAGAGGCGTACCTTGGTGATGTTCCCTTCCTCGCGTGATCCCGATCTCCATCCCTACGTCCCATGAGGATTGACATGAGAATACTTCCAGCTCGCAGAGCACGAGTCTGCGCCGCGTTGAGCGCTCTGGTTGTGGCTGCACTGAGTCCCATGATCTCGGTTCCGACAGCATCCCTCATGCCGCCGGCTGCCGCTGCGGAGAAACCTCCCGACGGCACTGACGGGCTCCAGGGGGCCGACGATCCGGGCAACAAGGTGAGCATCAAGCTGGTGGGCCTGGGCAGCCTTCACGGTCACTACCTGGAGACGAGCGGGTTCAACCCGGATACCGAGGAGTACGACCTCCCCAAGGACCCCGGCCTGGTCGGGATCGAGTGCGCTGTCCGTGGGATTCGAGAGGATTTCCCCAATACGCTCGTCGTCTCCTCCGGCGGCAATGTCGGCGCCTCGCCCCACGCGTCCTCCTTCCTGCAGGACCGGCCCGTCATCAGCGGGCTCAATACGATGGAGCTGGATGCCTCAGCCCTGGGGGTTCACGCGCTCGACGGCGGAGTGAAGGACCTCGAGGACAGAATCCTGCCCGCCTCCGACTTCCCCATCCTGGCGGCGAACGTGTCCGGCTCCGATGCCCTGAGTGCCGAGGGGAGTGGTCGGGGGGTCTTCATCAAGGAGGTCGACGGGGTGCGCGTCGGCTTCATCGGCGTGGTGACCGACGACCTTCCCGCCCGGACGCCCGCGGCGAACCGGGCAGCCCTGACAGTCTCCCCCGCGGTGGCCACGGCCAACGCCCGCGCCGCCGAGCTCAAGGACGGTGACCCCGCCAATGGTGAGGCCGACATCGTCGTCGTGCTCAGCCATGAGGACATGACCTCCACGGCAACCGGCTTCTCCAAGAACGTCGACGCCGTCGTCGCCGGTCGCAGCGGACAGGGCCACGGGCAGGTCGTCACCGGATTCGAGGGCAATGCGATTCCTGTCGTCCAGCCCGGCCGTTACGGGCGGACCTTCGGGGATGTTCTCCTCGAGTACGATCGAACGACCCGGAAGACATTCGCCTACTACGCGCATAGCACACCCATCCAAGGCTTCGAATGCCGAGGATCCTCTCCCGACGTCCTGAATACGATGTGGGAGTACTACAGCTCCGTCACAGACGTTAAGAAGCAACCGCTGGCGCATATCGGGGCGGACTTCCTGCGGGGTTCCGATGGAAGCGTCCCCGACACCAATGCGGCAACGGAGTCCACGGCAGCCGACCTGGTCGCCGAGTCCTACCGCAGCTGGATCACCGACATCAAACCTCCTGGAACCAGCCACTACGTCGGCATCGTCAATTCCGGTGACGTCAAGAAGGACCTCACCTACCTCGCGTCCGGTAACTACAACGACATCCCGCGCCCGGACCAGGACGGCCTTGTCTCCTACGGGGAGGCGCTCGGCGTCCAGCCCGACAATAAAGCGCTCTCCTACACCACTCTGAATGGTGCAGAGCTCAAGGCGCTCATCGCTCAGCAGTGGAGATTCCACGCCGATCCTGCCGTGCTCAACCTGGGACTGTCCTCCAACATGGACGTCATTGTCGATCCCGGGGCGACGGCGCAGAGCGGAGCCGTTCCCGCAGTGCGTGAGATCCGGGTCGATGGGCAGGTCCTGGGGGACACGGACACAGTGGTCGTGGCCTCCACCCACGAGCTGCTCGACGACGGCGTCGACTTCACCATTCCTGACCAGAAGGTCATCGTCGACGTCGGCTCACTCCACCACAGCGTCTTCATCTCCTACCTGCACTCCTTCGGGGACAAGCCCTTGATGCCGTCCTACTCCAAACGTCAGGTGGGTATGAGTGCGACCCCGAAGCCCGGTCAGGCCGGCACGGTGACAGTGACGATGGACTCCTTGGCCTACACCAACGCCTCCGAACAGACCCTCGGTGCGCAGCGAGTCCGTGCCCGCTCCGGGGATAAGGAGTTCTTCAGTCAGAACATCGACCTGACCGTGGACCGCAGTGGCCCCACCACCGGAAAGGCGAGCTTCGACCTCACGGTCCCGGCCGATGCGCCCACCGGCGCCTGCCGCACAGCCTCCGCGGACAGCTGCCGCTGGGTGACTCTGGAGTCCGTGAACGCCGCTGGCCAGGTCCTCAACAGCTTCTATGTCGAGGTGCCGGCCGATGCGGCGCCCACGGCAACGCCGTCGGCCACTGCCAGTGCACAGCCGGTCCCACCCAGTGCGCCGTCGGCTGCGCCCTCGACGCCCAGTGCCGGGCCGTCGGCAGGTGCCACGGCGACGGCGGGCCCCAGCGGCAGTGCCGGTGCGGTCCCGGATGGGAAGGCGACGGCCTCACCCGGAGGCGGGAGCGCTGACGGTGCCACGGTGCCGGTCGGCGGTGCGGGCGGTCTGCCTGCCGCCACGAGCTGGGCGAGTACCACCGCCCCGGAGGTCCGCGGAGCCGGCGCGAAGCCGGCCGGTGGTTCGGGCACCTGGCCGCTGGCCCGCACCGGTACCTCCCTCAGCGCGGGCGTCGTCGCCCTGACCCTCATCGTCGGCGGCTACCTCATCCTGCGCCGCAGACGCCAGGAGGGATGAGGGGGCAGCGATGGTGCGGCCCTTCTCCTTCCACGTTCTCCCTGCACTCTTTTCACGCTGACCTAAGGACATATCATGAGGCTCATATCGCGAAGGCGGGGACGAGTCTGCGTCGCATTCAGCGCGCTGGCCCTCGCTTCACTCAGCCCTCTTTCCACCGCCGCGCCCTCCGGGACGGTTCCACCTCAGGGTGCCGGACTGCCCGACGTTGCTGTGCCATTGGACTCCCCGGATGGGGGAGTCCCCATCGACCTCGTTGGCATCTCCGATCTGCACGGCTACATCGAAACGACGTTCCATAAGAATCCAGAGACTGGCGAGGTCGACCTCAACAATGTGGAGAATCCCGGTGTGACGTCCCTGGCGTGCCATTTGAGCCGGGCTTACAGAGCGAATCCCAATGCGCTATTCGTCTCGTCGGGAGACAATATCGGGTCGTCATACTACCTGTCGTCCTACATGGATGATGAGGGGACACTGGATGTGCTAGAGCGGTTCCGCATGGATGTCTCTGCGCTAGGGGTGCACGAGCTCGACCATGGTCTCGGTGACCTCGAGGGTCGGGTTCTTCCCTATGCGACATTCCCCATCCTGGCGGCGAACGTGTCCGGCTCCGATGCCCTGAGCGCCGAGGGGGACGGTCGCGGTGTCTTCATCAAGGAGGTCGACGGGGTGCGGGTCGGCTTCATCGGTGTGGTGACCGATGAGCTGCCCAAACTGGTCTCCTCCTCCACCCGGGCACAGCTCACGGTCGCCCCGGCGGTGGCCACGGCCAACGCCCGCGCAGCCGAGCTCAAGGACGGTGACCCCGCCAATGGTGAGGCCGACGTCGTCGTCGTGCTCAGTCACGAGGACGCGGCCTCCACGGCGACGGGCTTCTCCAAGAACGTCGACGCCGTCGTCGCCGGACGCAGCCACGTCTCCTACGCGCAGACGGTGACCGGGGTCGAGGGCAATGAGATCGCCGTCGTCCAGCCTGACCACTACGGTCTGAAGCTCGGGATGATTCGGCTCAACTACGACCGGGACACCAAGAAGGTCTCCGTCGTCAACGTGGAGAACCGCGATCTGAGGCAGGAATACTGTCATGAAGACGATTTCGGCGGCGTCAATATCTTCTCATATAAGAGATACAACAAGATGATGGATCTGGGGGCTGCCCGGGCGGTGGCGCAGCTCGGCACCGACTACTTGCGTGGATCGGACGGTGTGACCCCTGGAGCCCACACCGGCACCGAGTCCACGGCGGCCGACCTGGTGGCCGAGTCCTACCGATACTGGCTCGCCGACATGGATCCCATGGAGCAGCCGCCGGCTTCCACACACTATGTGGGAGTAGTCCGGGCCGACGACCTTAAAGCCGATTTCCGCTACAAGAGCACCGGGAACTATCACGGAGAAGTGCCCGCTGACCAGGTCGACGGCCTCTTCACGGTCGACGAGGTCCGTAACGTCTCGCCGGATGACAAGGCCATGGGATACCTCACCATGACCGGTGCCGAGCTCAAGGGGCTCATCGCCCAGCAGTGGCGCCCCGGAGCGGATCCGGCGGCTGTCCAGCTGGGACTGTCCGCCAACGTCGACGTCATCGTGAACTCCGCGGCCCAGACCGAGGACGGCGCCGCTCCCTCGATTCGCGAGGTCCGGGTGGACGGGCAGGTCCTGGGGGACACGGACACGGTGGTCGTGGCCTCCACCCAGGAGCTGCTCACCGGCGGCGCCGGCTTCACACTCCCCCATGGAAGAGGGGTTGTGAACGTCGGTTCGCTCGGACGTGACATCACCACCAACTACCTGGCCTCCTTCAACCAGCAGATACTCAAACCGAGCTACGCCAAGCGTCAGGTGGGTATGAGTGCGACCCCGAAGCCCGGTCAGGCCGGCACGGTGACAGTGACGATGGACTCCCTGGTATACACCCACCCCACGGAGCAGGTTCTCGGGGCTCGCCGTGTGCGCGCCGTGTCCGGGGACAAGGAGTTCTTCAGTCAGAACATCGACCTGACTGTGGACCGCAGTGGCCCCACCACCGGTCAGGCGAGCTTTGACCTCACGGTTCCGGCCGATGCACCCACCGGCGCCTGCCGCAGCGCGGAGGCCACGACCTGCCGCTGGGTCACCTTGGAGTCCGTTGACGGCGTCGGCCGGGTTCTCAACAGCTTCTACGTCGAGGTACCGGCCGATGCGAAGCCCACGGCAACGCCGTCGGCCACTGCCAGTGGCGGGCCATCGGCCGCGTCTAGCACTCCGTCGTCCACTCCCGGCGCGCAGCCGACTCCGTCCTCGACCTCCGGTGCCGGGCCGTCGGCGGGTGCCACGGCGACGACGTCGGCTGCGCCCGGTGCCAAGGCGGCACCGTCGGCCTCGGCGGCTCCCAGTGGCGGTGCGGTCCCGGATGGGAAGGCGACTGCCTCACCCGGAGGCGGGAGCGCTGACGGTGCCACGGTGCCGGTCAACGGTGCAGGCGGTCTGCCTGCCGCCACGAGTGGGGCGGGTGCTGCCGCCCGTGAGGCTCGCGGAGCCGGTGGTGGTCAGCCGATCGGCGGCTTGGGAGCCTGGCCGCTGGCCCGCACCGGTACCTCCCTCAGTGCGGGCGTCGTCGCCCTGACCCTCATCGTCGGCGGCTACCTCATCCTGCGCCGCAGGCGGCAGATCGACTGACGTGGATCGCGGCAGGTCTGACACAGGCTGACGCAGTGATACGCGAATCGACACTCGTGCCCGCCACCCCACCAGGGGAGGCGGGCACGAGTCCTGGGTGATGAATGTCAGTGAGTTCCGTGAAAAAATGCCTCGTGTCGCGCGGTCACATACGGTTAGTCATGTTCCTCTCCTCATCTTTTCCCGGGTCACCATCCCTCCGCCTGACAAGGAACGACATGCGACTGCACCCCACGTGGGCCGTCAAGGTCGGCGCCGTCATGTGCGCGCTCACTCTGACAGCCCTCAGTCCCTCCCCGCTCACCCCGACCGCCGGTGCCGACGAACCGGCCGCGCCGGCTGACGCTCCGGCCAGCGGCACCACCACCATCGACCTGCTGGGCATCACCGACCTGCACGGCCACATCTCCCGTACCACTCAGACGGACCGCAACACCGGGCAGACTTCCGTCGAGGACCCCGGCGCCGTCACTCTGGCCTGCGAGGTCTCCGCCGCCCGCGCCACCAACCCCAACACTCTGTTCGTCTCCGCCGGAGACTCCGTGGGTGGGTCGGCCTACGTCTCCTCCATCCTCCAGGACCGCCCCACCATGGAGACGCTCAACGCGATGTCCCTGGATGCCTCCGCCCTGGGCAACCACGAGCTCGACCAGGGCCTGACCGACCTGGAGACGCGCATCCTGCCCGCCTCGAACTTCCCGATCCTGGCCGCCAACGTCTCCGGCTCGGCTCCCTTGAGCGCCGAGGGTGTCGGCAAGGGGGTCTTCATCAAGGAGGTCGGCGGTGTGCGTGTCGGCTTCGTCGGCGTCGTCACCGATGAGCTTCCCACCCTCGTGTCACCCTCAGCCCTGTCCACCCTCACCCTGAGTCCAGCGGTCGCCTCCGCCAATGCCCGTGCCGCCGAGCTCAAGGACGGCGATCCCGCCAATGGTGAGGCCGACGTCGTCGTCGTGCTCAGTCACGAGGACGCCGCCACCACCGCCACCAGCTTCGGCGGGAGTGTCGATGCCGTCTTCTCCGGACACACCCACGTGCCCTTCGCCCAGACCGTCACCGGTGCTGAGGGCAACCAGATCGCCGTCGTTCAGGCCGACCACTACGGCTGGGCGCTGGGGCGAATCCGTCTCAGCTATGACCCCGCCAGCCGGAAGACCTCGGTGGTCAGTGCTGACAACAAGGACCTGCGCAGCTCGAACTGCACCACCGACGCCTACGGCGTCGCCGGGATCGTGTCCCAGGCGGAGAAGGACTCCGCCACCGAGGGCGGCAAGCCGCTGGCCCGGATCGGATCGGACTTCCTGCGCGGCTCGGACGGCTCCGGACCCGGCGCCAACCGAGGCACCGAGTCCACCGCCTCCAACCTCATCGCCGAGTCCTTCCGCAGCTGGCTCGCCACCGACATCCAGCCGGCCGGCTCCACCCGCTACGTGGGCATCATGAACGCCGGCGGCGTGCGCGCCGACCTGCTCTACGCCGCCTCCGGCTCCGAGGGTGATGGCGTCCTGACCTCGGGGGAGGCCTACACCGTCCAGCCCTTCGGCAACGAGATGGCCTACACGACCCTCACCGGCGCCGAGCTGAAGGCTCTGCTGTCCCAGCAGTGGCAGCCCGGCTCCAGCCGGCCCGTCCTCACCCTGGGGCTGTCCAGCAACGTCGACGTCCTCACCGAGGCCAGCACCGATGCCGCTCACGGGACTGAAGCCGGAGCCGCCCCCGCGATCCGTGAGATCCTCGTCGACGGCAAGCCGCTGGCCGACGGCGACAGTGTCGTCGTCGCCTCCAACTCCTTCCTGCTGACCGGCGGCGACGGCTACACCGTCCTGAAGGGCAAGCCCGTGACCAACACCGGTGTTCTCGACCGCGACGTCACCTCCGCCTACCTGGCCTCCTTCGGCGACCAGCCCGTCAAGGCCGGCTACTCCAAGCGGCAGACCGGGATGACCGTGGGGCCCGTGTACGTCAGCTCAGGCGGTGCGCGCAGCACCGACATGGTCTCAGTGACCCTGGACTCCCTGGCCTACACCAACGCCTCCGAGCAGGCCGCCGGCGCCCGGAGCGTGCGCGTGAGCTCGGGGGGCAAGGAGATCCTGACCAAGGACCTCGACCTCACCGTCGACCCCACCGGCCCGACCACCGGACGGGTCGACTTCAACCTCACCTTCCCGTCCGACGCCCCCACGCGCGCCTGCCGCACGGTCCAGGCCGCCACCTGCCGCTGGGCCTCCGTCGAGACCCTCGACTCCGCCGGCACGGTTCTCAATCGCTTCTCGGTTGAGATCGAGGATGAGGCTGCGGCCGACCCCGGTGCGGAAACGGGTGACAGCACGGCAGACGGTGCTGACGGGACGGCGGCCGAGGCCGGCGGTGAGGCGACGTCCACCCCGCAGGTCGGTCGTGATGCCGATGGGGCGTCCGTGGGCGGCGGCACCGAGCCGTCCGCCGGGAGTAGCGCGCCGCCCGCAGCCGCCGCTCCTGAGGCCCGCAGTGGCAGCGGCGCTCAGCCGGTCGGTGGCTCGGGTGGTTGGTCGCTGGCCCGCACAGGTGCGTCCCTAGGGGCGGGTATCGTCGCCCTGATCCTCATCGTCGGCGGCTACCTCATCCTGCGCCGCAGACGGCAGGTCGACTGACGTGGATTGACGCGTGCTGATGCGGTTTGATGCCGACTGATGCAGCGATGCGCGAATCGACACTCGTGCCCGTCGCCCCACCGGGGGTGGCGGGCACGAGTGCTGGGTGACGAATGCCTGCGTGGGTGGTGGGGCGCCACCGGGGAAGGTGCAGGTGATCGGGGGAGCAGTGGCGGCTGCGGCTCACGTCGAGGACGGACCTTGTTCTCAGAACAGCCTATGAAATGTATTGTGAGTCACTCAGGGGTAGACACGAATGTCTGAACGGACATACCCTTACGTCTGTTCAAACATGAAAAGTTGAAGAGATGTCCGAACGGGCGTCTCTGTCGATGGTACCGACCTCAGGGGGTGAACATGCGCATCGAGGACAGGCACCACCAGATCGTGGAGCAGGTGCGCGGTGCAGGGCGGGTCCTCGTCACCGAGCTCGCCGAGCACTTCGACGTCACCCCTGAGACGATCCGTCGAGACCTGACCGCCCTGGACCGCAGTGGCGCCCTGCGTAAGGTCCACGGCGGCGCCATCCCCGCCCCGGCCCTGCCGGAGACCGGCGTGACCCAGCGCGAGCAGGTCAACCCCGCCGCCAAGCAGGCCATCGCCCGAGCCGCCCTGGCGCGGCTCGCACCGGAACCCGGCACCACCCTCCTCATCGACGCCGGAACCACCACCGGATCGCTCGCCCGCCTCCTGCCCGCCGAGAGCGACCTGACCGTCATCACCAACTCCGTCCTGACCGCCGCCTCCCTGGCCGCCGCCGGACGCACGCGGGTGCGGATCCTGGGCGGCCAGCTGCGCGGACTCACCCAGGCCGCCGTCGGCCCCGAGGCCGTCGAGGCCCTGTCCACCCTCCGAGTCGACGTCGCCGTCCTGGGAGCCAACGGCCTGAGTGCAGCCCACGGGCTGTCCACGCCCGACCCCGACGAGGCCACCGTCAAACGCGCCATGGTGCGCAGCGCCCGCCAGGTGGTGGCCCTGGTCGACTCCACCAAGATCGGCCAGGAGCACCTGGTCTCCTTCGCCTCCCTCGACGACATCGACCTCCTGGTCACCGACGTCGAGATCCCGCCCGCACTCATCGACCAGCTCGCCACCACCGAAACCGAGGTACTCGTCGCATGATCCTGACCCTCACGCCCAACCCGTCCCTCGACCGCACCGTCTCCCTGCCCGGCCCCCTCCAGCGCGGCGCCGTTCAGCGCCTGACCGGCGTCGTCATGGAACCGGGAGGCAAGGGCGTCAACGTCGCCCGCGTCCTGTCCAACTCCGGGCGCGCCGCCACCGCCGTCCTTCCTGCCGCCGAGCACGACCCCATCCTCACCGCCCTGAACGGCCTCGAGCTGCCCGGACTCACCGTTCGATCCGTGCCCGTGGCCGGCCCCGCCCGCATCAACACCGCCGTCACCGAGCCCGACGGCACCACCACCAAGCTCAACGAGCTGGGAGCGGGCCTGAGCGAGGAGGAGGTCGACGCCGTCGAGCACGCCCTCCTGGAGACCCTGACGCTCACGGGAGTGTCGGCCGGAGCCGACCCCCACCACTGGGCGGTCCTGTCCGGCTCCCTGCCGCCGGGTGCACCGGCCAGGTGGTACGCCCGCCTGGTGGGGCTCCTGCGCGAGACGTCCCCGGGGCTGCGCATCGCCGTCGACACCTCCGACGAGCCCCTGGCGGCCCTGGCCGCCGAGCTGCCCGGTTCGGCCCCCGACCTCATCAAACCCAACGGCGAGGAGCTCGGCCAGCTCGCCGGCCTGCCCGCCGAACGCGCCATGGCCCTCGAGGAAGGGGCCGTCCGGGGGAGCTACGGCCCCGTCGTCGACGCCGCCCGCCTCCTGGTGGACCTGGGCATCGGTGCCGTCCTGGTGACCCTCGGCCCCGCCGGCGCCGTCCTGGTGACCGCCGACGGCGCCTGGCACGCCACCGCCCCCGAGGTCCCGGTGGTCTCCACCGTCGGCGCCGGGGACTCCTCGGTGGCCGGCTACATCCTGGCCGACGTCAACGGCGGTGACGAGACCGAGCGCCTGCGCACCGCCATGGCCTACGGCTCGGCCGCCGCCTCCCTGCCCGGAACCACGCTGCCCACGCCCGCCGACCTGCCCGATCAGCCGGCCGTCGTCACCCGGCTCTCCTGAGCCGGGGCGTCCGCAGGCGCCGGGGCCGCAGACCCGCGAGCCCCCGCGTCCCCGCTCATGTCAGCGGCTGCCGGCCGGCCACCGCCCAGCCGGCTCCGCCACCGACCATTCACCACCCGTCCACCGACCCACCACATGACCACCACTGACCGCATGATCGCCGCCCACCACCCTTGACCACCTGTGACACGCCGTAGCCCACCGGGCGACGGCACCTCGGACACCAAGGAAGACCATGACCGAGAACAAACCCCTCATCATCCCCGAGCTGGTCGCGCTCGACGCCGACGCCGGCCCGGGCAAGGAAGACGTCATCGAGTTCCTGGCCACCACCGTGGCCGGCGCAGGCCGGGCCTCCAGTCCCGACGGCCTGGCCGCCGACGCCAAGAAGCGCGAGTCGACCGCCCCCACCGGGATCCCCGGCGGCATCGCCATCCCGCACTGCCGCAGCTCTCACGTCCTGGCCCCCAGCCTCGGCTTCGCCCGTCTGGCCGAGCCGGTTGACTTCGGGGCCGCCGACGGACAGGCCGCCGACCTCATCTTCATGATCGCCGCCCCCGACGGCGCTGACGACTTCCACCTCCAGCTCCTGGCCAAGCTCGCCCGCGGTCTCATGCAGTCCGAGTTCACTGACGCCCTGCGCCAGGCCGCCGACGCCGAGGAAGTCGCCCGCATCGTCACCGGTCAGGTCCAGCCCGAGCTGCTGGACGACGGGGCGCCGGTCGAGGACGGCGCGGCCAGTGAGACCGCAAGCGCCGCGGAAACGGCCGAAGGGGGCGGTGCCGCGGAGCCCAAGGCCGCTGCAGCGTCGTCGGCCCCGGGGGAGGGCGAGACCGTCATCGTGGGCGTCTCCTCGTGCCCCACCGGCATCGCCCACACCTTCATGGCCGCTGAGGCCCTGGAGCAGGCCGGCAAGGACCGCGGCATCACCGTGGCCATCGAGGGGCAGGGCTCAGGCAAGATCGATGCCCTTGACCCCGACCTCATCAAGCGGGCCAGCGCCGTCATCTTCGCCCACGACCTGCCCGTCAAGGGCCGCGAGCGCTTCGCCGGCAAACCCGTCATCGACGTCGGTGTCAAGGCCGCCGTCAACGATGCCGGTTCCCTCGTGGACAAGGCCCTGGCCGCGGTCGACGACCCGAGCGCCACCCGCGTGCCGGCCGGCGGCGAGTCCAGCGAGGAGAGCGAGGAGGGCTCCGAGCACTGGGCCCGGCGCCTCCAGCGCTCGGTCATGACCGGGGTGTCCTACATGATCCCCTTCGTGGCCGCCGGCGGTCTGCTCATCGCCCTGGGCTTCCTCCTGGCCGGGTACGACGTGGCCAACCTCTACGAGAAGATCTCCATCAGCGACTACTCCCTGTGGAACCTGCCCGGCAACGAGTTCGTTCACGAGATCAAGAACTCGGCCGGAGACGTCGTCGGCACCGAGACGATCACCGTCTCCCAGTCCGGGCTGCTGCTGTACATCGGGTGGACGCTGTTCCTGCTGGGACAGGCGGCCATGAGCTTCCTCGTCCCGGCGCTGGCCGGCTACATCTCCTTCGGGCTGGCCGGCAGGCCCGGTATCGCGCCCGGATTCGTCATGGGGGTCGTCGCGGTCGAGGTCGGTGCCGGGTTCATCGGCGGCCTGGTCGGCGGCATCCTCGCGGGCTACTTCGCGGCCTGGCTCGCCGGGCTCGGCGTACCGTCCTGGCTGCGAGGGCTCATGCCCGTGGTCATCATCCCGCTGGGCACCACGCTGGTGGTCGGTGCCGTCATGTACCTGCTCCTCGGGCTGCCGCTGGCCTCCCTCATGACCGCGCTGCAGGACGGGCTGACCTCCATGTCCGGGGGTGGGTCGGCCGTGCTGCTCGGCATCATCCTCGGGCTCATGATGTGCTTCGACCTGGGCGGACCGGTCAACAAGGCCGCCTACCTGTTCGGCACCGCGGGCCTGTCCGCGGCCAGCGCCAGCAACACCGCCCCCTACGAGATCATGGCCACTGTCATGGCCGCCGGCATGGTGCCGCCGCTGGCGATGTCCGCCGCGACCTTCCTGCGCTCGCGGCTGTTCACCAAGGCCGAGGTGGAGAACGGGCGCAGCGCCTGGCTGCTGGGTCTGTCCTTCATCTCCGAGGGGGCCATCCCCTTCGCCGCCGCCGACCCGCTGCGCGTCATCCCGGCCACCATGGCCGGTGGTGCGGTCACGGGCGCGATGACCATGGCCATGCACGTCGGCTCCCGCGCGCCCCACGGAGGCGTGTTCGTCGCCTTCGCCATCACCAACTTCGGTGGCTTCCTCCTGGCGATCCTGGCCGGGACGGTGGTGACCACCGCGCTGGTCATCGTTCTCAAGGGGCTGGGGCGCAACGCGGACGGCAAGAAGAGCACTGAGGCGCAGGCCGCAGCTGCCGCCTGATCCGGCGATCCTCATCACCGTGTCGTGCGGGGTCCCACCAGGTGCGGGGCTCCGCACGACGTGTCTGAGGAACGCGGAGGCCGAGTCCGAGAGATTGGGTGTCCTTCGTTGGGGACGCTTCACGCGGCCGGGGACATTTTCTCGCCCACGGGTGCAATCCGCGCGTGCGGGGACACTCCCTTCCGACCGGGGACATCCCGCGCGCACGGGGACAGGAGTCCTGTCCCCGACGGCGTTGAATGTCCCCGCCTGGGGCATGACGCACCCCGCCGTGCAGGATGCCACCGGCTGCGAGGAGTGTCCCCGCTTGGGGTGACACGCACCCGGCCGTACGGAACTGTCCCCGACGGCGCGGAACGTCCCTGTGGACTGAGCCGCCCCAGATCGAGGACGTACTTTTCGATCGAGGACTGCGTTCTCCCACAGAAGGTGACGGCCCGGGCGCAGTCGTTTGGGGGAGAGGTACGTCCTGGGCGGAGAACGCAGTCCTCGATGTTCCAGGACGGCTGCGCGGCTCTGTCGTCGAGACCGATCAGAGCCGACCGGCATGACCTTGTGGAGGTCTTCGCCGCGGGTACGGGGGCTCGCCTCCTGACGGGCCGGGCCTGCTGTGCGGCGCTGTCGGGCTGTGCTCGCCTGCCAGTTCCAGGGCGCTCCGGCATAGGCTTTGCGCCATGGCTGCAAGACGACGCATCGACCCCGACGCCGGCGCTCAGGCCCTGCGCCAGTGGGCCCAGGAGCAGGACACGTCCGACGACGAACCGGCCGGAGGTGGGAGCGGTGCCGGCCCCGACCCCGCCAGTCCCGCCGACCGGGCCTCCCGACGCCGGATGACCGCCACCGCCGTGCGCTACACCCTCGAGGAGCTCGCCGCCTGCGCCCCCGGGCGCTCGGTCGAGGTGCGGGTCCCGCCCTTCGGCGTCACCCAGGCCGTTGCTGGCACCGTCCACCGCCGGGGCACCCCGCCCAGCGTCGTCGAGACCGACGCCGCCACCTGGCTGGCCCTGGCCACCGGCCGACTCACCTGGCAGGACGCCCTGGCCGGCGGCGCCCTGCACGCCTCCGGCGAGCGCTGCGACCTGTCCGCCTACCTGCCCCTGGTCCGGCTCCCCGGGTAGACATCAACATTTTCTTCAAAATCGACCCGGAGCCGCGTCGATTCTGAAGTTTTGGTCGATGTGTGGGGTGCGCTGCGGGTGTGCGTGCCCGTTGGGCGCTGCACTGAGGGCCGGCGCCGGTATGGCTGTCGCCGTGCCGCCGTAGCGCCGCCGCCCCGATTCTGACTGTTGCTCTGCGAACCGGGGCTGCTCCGCGGACTCGTTGTGGCACCCCCATGTCCTGAGGCGTCGCGGACTGTTGTGCCAACCGCGCAGAGGACGAAAGTGTCACAAATGGCGACTTTTCAACGCGCGCTGTCGGGGCGGGCGTCAGGGCGCAAGGTCCTGACCAGCGTCAACGCGTTCTGACTGGTCGTCTGCGGGGCGCACTCGGTGCTAAAAGTCGCCGCCCGTGACAGATCGGGCCGATTCCGGCCCATCCGTCTGTTGGTTGCTGCGCCAAGGGCCCGCGCCGGTAGGTTCATCCCATGAGTCGCACGCGCCTGAGCACCTATACCGCCCCGCCTGCCGAGGTCGCCCGCACCTTGGACGCGCTGCGCGCGCACTACGAGGTTCCCACCGACTTCCCGCCTGAGGCCCTCGCCGAGGCGGAGTCCGCCGCCAGCGCCTGGGCCCAGGACGGCCCCGCCCGTCTCCTGGCCGACGGCGCCCGCGACGCCCGCGACCTGGAGCTGGTCACCATCGACCCGCCCGGCTCCATGGACCTCGACCAGGCGGTGCTCCTGGAGCGCCTGCCCACCCATGCCGACCATGCTGACCAGGCCGGCGCGGCCGCGGGGGAGGTCGGGAACGCCCCCGAGCCCGCGGCCACCTACCGAGTCCACTACGCCATCGCCTCCCTGGCCACCTTCGTCACCCCCGGCGGCGCCCTGGACGCCGAGCTGCGCCGCCGCGGCGAGACCATCTACGCCCCCGACGCCGCCACGCCCCTGCACCCCGAGGTCCTCTCCCACGGCGCCGCCTCCCTGCTGGAGGACGCCGAGCGCCCGGCCTGCCTGTGGACCATCGACCTCGACGAGCGCGGCGAGGTCGTCTCCGCCCGCGTCGAGAGGGCCCTCGTGCGCTCGCGGGCACGCCTCACCTACGCCCAGGTCCAGGCCGCCATCGACGGGCAGGGCGCGCTGTCCCAGGAGGCGCCGGCCGACTTGCCCGAGCTCCTGGCCGAGATCGGCCGCCTGCGCCTGGAGCGCGAGGCCGCCTGCGGCGGCATCAGCATGACCACGCCCGAGCAGGTCGTCGAGGTGACCGAGGCAGCAGAAGCAACAGAGGCAGCACAGGCAACGGAGCCGGCGTCGCCGACCGAGGACGCGGGGGACACAGACCCCACCGAGAGCGCCGGCCCGGCCGGCTACCGGCTCGCCTACCGCGTGCCCGTGCCCGCCGAGCAGTACAACGCCCAGATCTCCCTGCTCACCGGCATGTGCGCCGCCCGGATCATGGTCGACAGTGGCGTCGGCATCCTGCGGACCCTTCCGCCGGCGCGCCCCGAGGACTACGCCCGCCTGAGGCGCGTCGCCGCGGCCCTGGGCATCGACTGGCCGGCCGCCCAGCCCTACCCCGAGCTCGTGCGCAGCCTGGACCACGCCGTGCCCGCCCATGCGGCCTTCATGGAGCAGGCCATGTCCCTCTTCCGCGGATCGGGCTACCTCGCCTTCGGGGTGGGCGGCGTCGGGGTCCCGGCCGAGGACGAGGCCTCCGACGCCGAGGAGGCCGTCCACTCCGCGATCGCCGCCCGCTACGCCCACGTCACCGCCCCGCTGCGCCGCCTCGTGGACCGCTACGGCGAGGAGGTCTGCATCGCCGCCTGCGCCCAGGCGCCCGTGCCCCAGTGGGTGCTTCAGGCGCTGCCCGACCTGCCCGACGTCATGGAACAGACCGGCAAGCGTGCCCGCGCCATCGGCCGCGGAGCCCTGACCGCACTGGAGGCCCTGGTCCTGCGCGGCCACGAGGGCGAGGTCTTCGACGGCGTCATCACCTCCGAGCGCGATGGCCGCGGCGAGCTCGTCCTCGTCGAGCCCGCCGTCGTCACTGAGATCCGCGCCGGCAAGAATGCCTCCGACGGAGGCCTCCCGGTAGGTGAGCGCGTGCGGGTCCGCCTCCTGTCCGTCGACCCCGCCACCGGCATCCGCTTCCAGCTCCTGCGGAACCGGTCCTGAGGCGCCAGGTGCGTCAGGCCTGCGGGAGCAACTGATCCAGCAGTTCCTCAGCATCGCTTCCCACCAGGTCCAGCGCACCCCGTGAGGCGAGTGAGGCGACGCCGTGGACGGCCGCCCAGGCGGCGGTCGCGGCGGCCTCGGGCGCATCCGGGCGTTCCTTGGCGAAGCGGGCGCGCCATTCTTCAAGGAGTGGCAGGGACCTGGCTCGAAGCTCCCGGCCGCTGCCGGCCAGCACGTCGTGACGGGTGATGAGGTCGAAGGCGTGGGGGTGCTCGACGGCGTAGGCGACGTAGGCCCTCGCGGTCTCCTTGAGGCCTGCCTCGGCATCGGTGAGGCGAGTGCGGAGCTCATCGAGGCACACCTCGGCGATGGCGGACAGTAGCAGCGCGAGGGTGGGGAAGTGGCGTCTCGGTGCGCCGTGGGAGATGCCGCAGCGCCGGGCCACCTCCCGCACCGTCACCGCGCTGATGCCGTTCTCTTCGAGCAGCTGCCGCCCAGCCTGGATCAGACGGTCCTCCGTTGTCTGGCTCATGGCCCTAGCCTGCCTCTTGTAGACGGCGTCTACAACATGGTAGACACCGTCTACATGATGGCTTTCGGATACTCCCTCGCCCTGGTCTCGGTCGGGTCCGCCCTGCACGCCCTGTGGAACGTGCTGGTGAAGCGCTCCGGTACTTCCGACGTCGCCTTCGTGTGGGTCTACAGCGCCATCGCCGCGCCGCTGTGGCTCGCGGTACTGACAGTGGGGGCGACCTGGGGAGGTCTGGGCCCGGCCTGGTGGGCGGCCCTCGTCAGCACGGCGCTGCACACGGCCTACGCGGCGGTTCTCCAACGCGCCTACTCGGCGGCGGACCTGTCAGTGGTCTACCCGGTCTCACGCGGACTGGCGCCGGTTCTGGTGACGGCGGTGGTGGCGCCGTGGACCGGGGGCCCGAGTGCCATCCAGACGCTCGCGCTGATGGCGGTCCTCGTCGGCGTCGTCCTCGCCTCGAGGGTCACCTGGCGGGATCTGACCCGGGCCCGAGGCCTCTGGGCGGGCGGCGCCGTCGCGTCCTGCACCGCCGCCTACACCCTGTGGGACGCTTTTGCCGTCGCGGAGCTGTACGTCTCTGTTGTGCCCTACATGGCGCTGTCCAGTCTGGCTCAGTTCGTGCTGCTCACTATCGTGCTGGGCCGGCGTCGTCGCGAGCTGCCCGCTGCTTTGGCTGCCGGCTGGGCCCGGGCCCTCCCGATCGCGGTGCTGGTGCCGGCGAGCTATGCGCTGGTGCTTGTCGCCATGCGCTTCGGGCCTCCGTCCGTCGTCGCCACCTCCCGGAGCCTCAACGTCGTCTTCGGTGTCATCGCCGGCGTGTGGCTCCTACGTGAGCCCTTCACCAGGCGATCCATACTGGGCGTCTCGATGATCGTCGTCGGAGTCCTGATGGGCGCCAGCTGATTCCGAAGCCGCCCGCGCTGAGCGGCTCCGGCGGTCGTAATGGTCAGACGGTGCCGGGCCATGACAGACTGTGTGTGTGCGCACCGGTGAGAAACCCTCGCAGATCACCTTCGACCATCCCGACGGCGCCCGTCGCATCCCGCGGGCTGGCTCCTCGGAGCCTCTCGGTCGGTCCAGCCAGTCGAGTCAGACCGATCCGACGGCTCCCGCGGCGCCCGTGAGCGCGCCCAGCCTGACCGCCCTGCCCGACGACCACTCCGACGAGCTCGAGCCCTCTCCGCGAGAGGAGTGCGGCGTCTTCGGCGTGTGGGCGCCCGGCGAGGACGTCTCCCGCCTGAGCTACTTCGGGCTGTACGCCCTCCAGCACCGCGGTCAGGAGTCGGCGGGCATCGCCACCTCCAACGGCTCCCAGATCCTCGTCTACAAGGACCTCGGCCTGGTCTCCCAGGTCTTCGACGACCAGGCCCTGTCCAACCTCACCGGCCACGTCGCCGTCGGCCACGTCCGCTACGCCACCCAGGGGGCCACCACCTGGGAGAACGCCCAGCCGATGCTCGGCCCGGCGGCCGGCTCCACCCTCGCCCTGGCCCACAACGGCAACCTCACCAACACCCGCGAGCTCATGGACGCTGTGCGCGTCACCTCCGGGGAGGACCTCAGCGGTGAGCTCGGCCGCGGCTCCTCCACCGACACAGCCGTCCTGGCCGCCCTGCTCAACCTCGTCTCCGAGCACGGAGCCCTGGAGGGCTGGGACTCGGCCGCCGACATCCTCACCTCCGGCATCACCGACGACGCCGATCTCGACGCCGCCTACTCCGCGCCGGCCCCCCTGAGCGTCCACCAGGCCGCCCGCCGGGTCCTGCCCATGCTGCGCGGCGCCTTCTCCCTGGTCTTCATGGATGAGCGCACCCTCTACGCCGCCCGCGACCCCCACGGGGTGCGCCCCCTGGTGCTGGGACGCCTGGGCAACGGGTGGGCCGTGGCCTCCGAGACCGCCGCCCTGGACATCGTCGGTGCCGCCTTCGTGCGCGAGATCGAGCCTGGCGAGCTCATCGAGATCGACGAGGACGGTGTGCGCTCCTCGCGCTTCGCCACCGCCCGCCGGGCCGGCTGCGTCTTCGAGTACGTCTATCTGGCCCGCCCCGACACCCGCATCGCCGGGCGCAGCGTCATCACCTCGCGCAACGAGATGGGAGCCGCCCTGGCCCGAGAGCACCCGGTGGAGGCCGACCTCGTCATCGCCACGCCCGAGTCGGGCACCCCGGCCGCCATCGGCTACGCGCAGGCCTCCGGTATCCCCTACGGTCAGGGCCTGGTGAAGAACGCCTACGTGGGGCGCACCTTCATCCAGCCCACCCAGACCCTGCGCCAGCTCGGCATCCGCCTCAAGCTCAACCCCCTGCGCGAGGTCATCGAGGGCAAGCGCCTCGTCGTCGTCGACGACTCCATCGTGCGCGGCAACACCCAGCGGGCCCTGGTGCGGATGCTGCGCGAGGCCGGCGCCGCCGAGGTCCACGTGCGCATCTCCTCCCCGCCGGTCATGTGGCCCTGCTTCTACGGCATTGACTTCGCCACCCGCGCCGAGCTCATCGCCACCGGCATGAGCGTGGAGGAGATCGGCGAGTCCATCGGCGCCGACTCCCTGGGCTTCCTGTCCGTCGAGGGCATGGTGGCCGCCAGCGGCCAGAAGGCCGACGAACTGTGCCTGGCCTGCTTCACCGGCGACTACCCGATCCCGCCGCCCGTGCGCAGCCTGAAGTCGGCCGCCATCCCTGTGCGCCGCGTCCCGACCGCCTACCGCGGACGGCGCCGCGCCGAGGCCGACGACGCTGAGCGCACCGTGCCGCCGGGCAGCATCACCCGCCCGGACCTGGCCTCCGGCAGCCCCCTGGGCTCGACGACGTCGTAGCCCTGGGCGGCCGGCCGTGCGCTGACTGGCCGACCCCGGTCAGCCGCCGGCCACCTGCTCCGCCCTCGCCCCTTCCGCTCACCACCGCACCTTCGACCCGAGTCCACAAGGAGCCCCCACATGACCCAGCAGCCCGAGCAGCCCACCTCCGCCATCACCTACGCCGACGCCGGCGTGGACACCGCCGCCGGGGACCGGGCCGTCGCGCTCATGAAGGACGCCGTGGCCTCCACCATGACCCCGGCCGTCGTCGGCGGCGTCGGGGGCTTCGCCGGGCTCGTGGACGTCTCCGCCCTGCGTGACTACCGCCGCCCCCTGCTGGCCACCTCCACCGACGGCGTGGGCACCAAGGTCGCCATTGCCCAGGCCCTCGACATCCACGACACCATTGGTCAGGACCTGGTGGGCATGGTCGTCGACGACATCGTCGTGGTCGGGGCCCGGCCCCTGCTCATGACCGACTACATCGCCTGCGGGCACGTCGTCCCTGAGCGGATCGCCGACATCGTGCGCGGCATCGCCCAGGCCTGCGCCGCCATCGGCACCCCGCTGCTGGGCGGTGAGACCGCCGAGCACCCCGGCCTCATGGCCCCCGACGAGTACGACGTCGCCGGGGCCGCCACCGGCGTCGTCGAGGCCGATCGCGTCCTCGGCGCCGAGAAGGTGCGTGCCGGCGACGTCCTGGTCGCCCTGGGCTCCTCCGGCCTGCACTCCAACGGCTACTCCCTGGTGCGCCGCGTCATCGAGCACGCCGGCTGGGGCCTGGAGCGCGAGGTCCCCGAGTTCGGCCGCACCCTGGGCCAGGAGCTGCTCGAGCCCACGCGCCTGTACACCCGCGTGTGCCTGGCCATGCTGGAGACCCTGTCCTCACCGGCCGCCCCGGGGCCGGTCCACGCCCTGTCCCACATCACCGGTGGGGGACTGGCCGCCAACGTCGCCCGGGTCCTGCCGGCCGGGCTCATCGCCGACGCCGACCGTTCCTCCTGGACGGTGCCGCCGGTCTTCTCCACCGTGCGCGAGCTCGGCTCAGTGCCGTGGGAGGACCTCGAGGGCACCCTCAACCTGGGTGTGGGGATGGTTGCCGTTGTCGACCCGGGCGTGGTCGACGCTGTCCTGCGGGTCGCCGAGGGCTCCGACATCCCCGCCTGGGTGCTGGGCGAGGTGCATGAGGCCGGGAAGTACGAGGCCCGGGACCGGGTGGTCTCCGGTACGAAGGGCGTCGACGGGGGAGCGGTCGACATTCACGGCACCTACCGGACCGCCTGAGCGGCCGAGGCCGCCGCTGGCACGAACAGCGGGCGACGACAACGACGAGGCCCCGATTGGATGCGGTATCCAACTGGGGCCTCGCACCGTGAGGTGTCACGTGTGGCGACTAGTCAAGCCTTACCGGGCCGGTTCTGCAGCAGTCGATCAGGGCGGCATCACCCTGACCTGGGTCGATGCGACACAGGTGGTTCGGGTCGGGAGTGAAAAGTCGCCGGGAGTGACACGGATGGCTGCCCGATGGCCTCGACTCACGCGCTCGTAGGCGCGCGGAAGGGCCGGCAGGTGCGTTCCTCCGGCCCTCCTCAACTGGGTGGGCTACTTGCCGCCCTCGTCCCAGTCGTCATCGTCGACGGCATACTTGGCGGCCAGCTCCTCGTAGTCGATCTCGTCGTCAGGCTCAGATCCCGAGGATGCTGAGACGAGCTCCCGCTCCAGAGCCTTGTAATCAGTCTCCGGGCTGAAGTACTTGAGCTTACGGGCAACCTTGGTTGCCTTGGCCTTCTGACGGCCGCGCCCCATAGGCTCGACCCCCTCCAACGTGTCACGGCGCGCACGTGGGCGCGCTCTTCCTGGTCAAATATGTCGTGGGGCAACCGTACAACGTCAATGGTCACGAACACCATTCGGACACCGGGGGAGAGGCGTGGTGACGCACACCCCACATGTTGGACGAGGGGTTCAAGAGTCCCATAGACATTGCCCAGCAAGCCTTCGGTAGACCCGCAGTGAGCCTGCGGATGTTGCCCAAAGTCGGCTCGAAGTACCTCCAGAGAGGCCGGGAGCCTCAGGGGGCGGGGCTGCCGTCCCGAGGATTCCTGACAAGGGGGTGGGGGGACTGCCTGGTGAGTAGGTGTCGGCACTTCGCCGGGGGCGTACGCGGGGGGCCTGACGTGTGCGCAGGTGGCGGCCCTGATGGGCGCACGGGTGCGCAGATGGTGGCCCAGACCGACTGAACCGCGAGGACGCACTGAGACCACAACCTACGGCGTGAGGGCGGTGATGAGGGGGCTGGCCTCGCCGCTCCAGGAGATGGCGAGCTGGTCCCGGGCGCGGGTCGCGGCCACATACAGCAGTGAGCGCTCCCGCAGGAGGGCATCGTCGTGGTCTGTGTCGGAGTACTGCTGGTCCCACAGTGGCCGGGGGATCGCGTTCTTCGAGACGTCGAAGAGCAGTACTTTGCGGAACTCCAGGCCCTTGGCGCGGTGCATTGTCATGACCACGGGCCTGCCCCGACCAGCTGCCTCCCGGTCCACGGCGCGCACCTCTATCCCGTGCTGGGCCAGGCCGTTGACGACGGCGTCGCGCTGGTATCGGTCACGCACGAGGACGGCGATTGTCTCCGGGGCACTGTCCTCACTGTCCCGGTCCTGCTCCAGCCACACCCGTAGCAGCTCAGCGGCCTTGCTCAGCTCGTCGGCGCGGTCGGTGGCGTGCAGCAGCAGTGGCTCGGGCCCGGAGCGCGGTGAGACGTAGTGGTGCTCCTCGGCCTGTCCCTCCATGTCTTCATAGGTGCCGGGATCGAGGATCCCGAAGGCGACATCGAGGTTCTGACGGGTGGTGCGGTAGTTGCGCGTCAGCCGCCGCGACCTCCCGCGCACCTGGATCCCGTAGTGGCTCAGCGTGATCTTCTTGCCGTAGATACGCTGGTGGGAGTCCTCAGCCAGGAACAGGTCATCTGGGCCTGGCTCCACCAGCGCCCGCAGCAGCTGCAGGTGAGCGGGCGTGAGGTCCTGAGCCTCATCGACGAGCACGTGCCGGAAGGGTCGGGGTGTGCCGAGCGCCGCCTCATGGTCGAGCCAGGCGGCAGCCAGGGCGAGCTGTTCGTCAAAGGAGGTCACGCCCAGGTCGGCGCTGCGGTCCCGGTAGCGCTCCATCGCCTTCCACACAGCGGCCCGCTTGGACCGGTCCAGGGCCACTCCCCGACCGGGGCGGCGCACGCGCAGGTACTGCTTAAGAGTTGTGACGCGCTGGGGCAGCACGATCAGCTCGTACTCCGACTCCAGGAAGTCGGCAGAGCGCAGTCCCTCGGGCAGCTCATCGCCCATGAGGGTGAGGACCTCCTGCCACACGTTCTCCCTGGGGTAGGTGAGTACCCGTGCCCGCGGCTGGCCGATGACCTCCTGGGCGATGGGGGAGATCTTGGCCCCGGCCTGCTGGAGGATCATGCGCGCAACCCGGTCCAGGCCGCTGACCATGACTCCGGACTCGCTCAGCCTCTCGGTGAAGGGCAGTCGTGGATCGAGCTGGGCGACCTGGCGGCGCAGGTCGTCGGCGAGGTTGCGCGTGTAGGTCGTCAGCAGGATCCGTGGCTCCTGCTCGTCAGCCTTGTCGCGCTTGGCGAGCTTGACGGCGCGGTGCACGGCGATGACGGTCTTCCCGGTTCCGGCGCCGCCCGAGACGCGCATGGGGCCGTTCGTGTGCCGCTCCACGATGGCCCGCTGCTGGGGATGCAGGAACAGCTGCCACTCGGCGAAGCTGAGCCCCTCGATGGCGCGGCGCAGGTCCTCGTCACCGACCAACCAGGTGAAGGTCGAGCGCGCCGCGCGAGTGCGTAGACCCTCGATGAGGTCAGCGTCGGTGGGTTCTGCGGACACGTCACGCGAGGGCCGCAGCCCGAAGTCCTCACGGATTTCCTCGATCGTCGCCCCGGTAGCCAGGTTGAGCAGTGCCTCGCCCTGCCAGGCGACCCGGGCGGTGGATGCCAGATCGAGGAGCTGGGACTCGCGCTGCGCCGCTAGTGCCGCTGCTCCGAGTCGGACGTCAATACCGAGCTCGTTGTGCAGCATTTCCACGGTGAGCCCGTCGGGCCACATCGGTGCCTGGTCCCGGCTGGGAACGGCGACGGCGCCCGGCACACTGGCGGCCCCGACGGCCACTCCGGCAGCCGTTACTCCTTCACCCTGGTGGCTCCCCATTGCGGGTTCGGTGCCAGGTGCCTGGGTGGGTGCGGAACTGGCGTCGGCTCCTCTGGCGGCTTCCTCGTTGCGACGGCGCGCCTCAGCGTTGGCGGCCTGGATGCGGGCCGTCTCGCGGGCGAGCTCATCGGCTTCGCGCTGGGCGGCGGCGAGCTCGGCCTGGGCTGTGCGCCGTGCCTCCTCAACGGCACCGGGATCCAGGCCGATGAGGTCCCCGACGTTGACGACCTCGGTGATGCCGTTGCGGGGGTTGACGTGGACGGTGACGGATTCGGCGATCTTGATGGCCTCGTCATGCGGCCAGATACCGTGGATGACGTAGACGACCTCACCGTCGGCGGCGAGCTCGAACAGGACGGCCCGGTAGAAGTCGGTGACGCGTGCGGTGCGTACGCGCCGGTCCCGCGATCCACGAATGGGCTCCAGGTGCAGCCCCGAGCTCGTGGTCATGGTGGACAGCTTGCTGATGAACGGCCCGATCTTCGCCCTGAGGGAGGGGTCCTTGGCGGTGGCGTCCTTCGTCTTGCTGCTGGGCAACAGGATCGTGGCCATGTCAGTGTCCTTCCAGGAGCTCGGGGATGAGCGCGCAGAGATCGGTGGCGGTGCGGGCCGGATCGTCGCCGGTGACAATGACGCGCCAGCCGGCCGCCGTCAGGGTCTCCTCGTCGCCGTCCTGCGGCTCGGCGAGGACAGCAACCTTGGGCGCGGCCCAGGACAGGTCCGTCATGATGCCGCCGACCTCGACGCCGTCGCCCTCGTGCGGGAGGCCGGCCGCAGCCAGGTGGGGCAGAAGGGTGAGGATCGGCTCGGGGGTGAGGTCCTGGTCGACGTCGTCCCAGCCGAGATCACTCATAGCGGCCGGGCTGCCGGCGACGTCGGCCACAGCGACCTCAGCCTGAGCGCGGGCGCGCAGCTCGTCCAGGGCCCGGCTGGTCGTGGTGATGTCCACGGGTACCTGAGCCAGGGCGAGCACGTTGCTGAGCCGCAGCCAAGCCAGCCAGGCCTCCGGGTGCTCGGGACTCCCCAGGGCCTCATCGGAGTCGTCCAGCACGAGGGCCATCCCCGTGGTGGAGGAGCCGGTGAGCTGGACCGCCAGGGCAAGGTGGGGGATAGCGAAGACCGAGCCGGAGTGCTTCGACGCCGCGGGAGCGCCTGCGGCATCAGCAGCACCAGCCGGCTCGGGCAGCTCGGCCTCAGGCCACAGCACACGCAACGCTTCCCACAGCGGATCCGCCATGGTTCGTCTGGTGTACTCCTCGGAATCACCCTCTGGGACCGGGGAGCACTGCAGGGAGGCGGTCCTGTTTAAGGGTAAGTGGTGGTAGGCACCGACGATGAGTGGCCCCCAGGCGGAGTCGGCCAGGGCCGCCAGGGCGGCGGTGGTCGGACTGGTATCGGGGTCCTCGTTGTCATCTCTGAGCATCGTCTC
This sequence comes from Actinomyces oris, assembly GCF_001937665.1. Lineage (GTDB taxonomy): Bacteria > Actinomycetota > Actinomycetes > Actinomycetales > Actinomycetaceae > Actinomyces > Actinomyces stomatis. Next base: position 67,786 of record NZ_MSKL01000020.1, read on the forward strand.
TAGCAGCGCCATTGGCCCGCCGCGCCAGGCGTCGATGGCCTGGTCGGTGACGCCGCCGGCGCGCGAGGCCCCCAGGGAGCCGTTCTTGAGCTGAGCGACGGTGGCCTCATTCAGCCAGGCCGGGTTCCACGGCCCGTCCAGGTCCTCGACGCTCACGGAGATGACCCGGTAGCCGGCGGCGCGCAGGCGTGCACGTTTGTCGGCGTCGTCGGCGAGACGGTTGTGCGCACGACTGGCGTGGTAGCGGCGGCCGTCGGTGAAGATGGCGATGGGACTGCGGCCGCCGGGGCGCAGGCAGGTGAAGTCGGGGCGGGTGCCGCGGGCGTCGAGCTGGGGGCGGATCCGCCAGCGGCCCCCGTCGATCTCCAACGCCGGTGCGCCCGAGGGGTCGCTGGTGGTGCGCACGGCCATCTGCTTGCTCAGGAGTTCGGCGAGTGCGGCGCGGAAGCGCACCTCCAGGGGGCTCTCCCCGGTGCCGGCGCGCACGGCCTCGTCGGTGACCGTCCACTGGGGGACCTCCGGGTCGAGCTCGGCGAACATGCCTTCGATGTCCTGGGCGCTGTTGTCCTCCCGTCCCAGGAGCTGGCCGATGGCGTGCAGGGCCGCGGCGCGGGTGACTTCGGCGGAGACGGCGTGGGGCCGCAGGCAGTCCGGGCACATGTCCTTGCCCTCGGCGCGGCACGGGCAGCTCTCCAGGTGCTTGCCGGTGCGGATGAGGAGGTTCCAGAGCCGGGTGGAGTCGTCATGGTCGGTGAGATAGCCGGTGCCCCCGGGCACGGTGTCGTGCAGCAGGAGGGCGGGACGGGTCTCACCGGGGGCGCCGCCGGCCACGGGGTGGGGGACGGATGCAATGCCCAGGTGATCGGGTGAGCCGCCGGTAGTGATCTCCAGCCCCAGAAGGATCGCGGAGGCCAGCGAGTCCACCCCCACCCGGTCGGTGGCGAAACCCAGCGGCAGGACGAAGGCGAGCGCCTCAGTGCTCAACTCGCGCATGAGGTCGACGGCGATCACGTGCTCGGCGGAGTCGCTCCGGTAGCGGCACCAGGGTCGGTGCTCGCGGGCGGAGGAGGCACGCGTGTCCGTGTCGAGCTTGCCGCAAGCCTCGCACAGGCGGAAGTCCCGCGAGGAGAGGGCGTTGCCGGAGACCCGGTCGACGCTCTGACCGGCCAGGGGCCGCCCGGTGTTGAGCCAGCGCAGGTTCATGCCGCGGTAGCGGGTCACCCCGAACCCGGAGGCCTCCACGTTCCACTGGCGCACCGTGCGGGTGGGGTCGAAGTCGGCCAGGGGCAGGACCTCGAAGTGGGTGTGGAGCCGCTCGTCGCTGGAGTCCCCGATGCGGGCGTCGTCCTGGGAGACGTCGGCGAAGACCCGGCTCAGGCGCAGGACCCGCCGGGCGCGTCCGACCTCGGCAATGTCGGTGTCACGGCACCTGGGGCACTCCGTGGGCGCGGCGGGCCGGGTCTCCTGCGGCTCACGCACGTCGATGTAGCCGCAGGCCTTGCAGCAGAACCACCACTGGGCCTGGTTGTTCAGGTCGGAGGCGTCAATGCCCTCGATCGCCATCTCCAGGCCGCGGGTGTAGAAGGTGGCGCCGGGAGCGAGCTCGTGCAGGGCGTTGACGGAGGCTCGATCGACGTCGCAGGGCTCGGAGTGGAACTCCTCCTTGTCCGGATCGCGCCAGGAGACGCGGGCGGACAGGCGCACGGAGTCGTCGATGAGGGTGTAGTTGGGCAGGATGCCGTGGCGCTCCAGGGCCGAGACCCAGTGCTCACGATCCTGGTCGAAGATTCGGGACTCGGCGGCCTTCCGGGCTCCTTCGGCAGAGCGATGGGCTCGTGTGTCCTCCTCGGTGGCGTTGGGGCGCTCGGCGGCGACCTTGAGCTCGGGCAGGGCCTCGCGGATCTGGCGTTCCTGGCGGTGGAGCTGCTCGGACTCGGCGCGGTGCTCGGCTGCGGCGCGCTGGAGCATCTCGCGAGGCCCGGCGCCGGCGTCCTGGGTCACCCAGCTGCTGAGCCGGTCGAGCGCCGGCGTGCGCTCCTGGAAGGCGGCGGTGAATGCCTGCACCAGCAGGGCGCCGTCGCGCTCGATCCGCTCGCACAGCGTGGTGACGAGCGAGCCCTCGCCGGTGGCACCCAGGGCGGTCTTCGCGGTGCCGCCGCCGTGGCCGCCGGAGGGGATGGCCGGGTGGTTCTCGCGGGCGAGGGTGTCAATGACGGAGGCCAGGAACTGGCGGCGCAGAATCTCCTCGGCCCCCAGATAGGTCGACGGCGGCGCGACAGAGCCGTTGAGCAGCCGATCCGGGGCGTCGAGGATCGGGAGCTGGCTGCGCCTGCCGGGCACGTAGGCCAGGGCGAGCGCCGAGCCGCTGCGGCGGCCCGCGCGGCCCACCCGCTGCACGTAGGAGGCGACGGTGGCCGGCAGGGAACCGAGCATGACGGTGGACAGGTCCCCGATGTCGATACCCATCTCCAGGGTGGGGGTGGCCACGAGGACGTTGGGGTCCCCGGGCACCTGCGTGGGGCGCTTGAACCCGGTCTCGACCTCGGCACGCTCCTTGGCATCGAGCAGGGAGGTGTGCTCATGGGAGTCGACCCGGCGCACATGGGCCCCGGCGTACATGCTGCGGTAAAAGCTCTCGGCCGGGTGCGGCTGGGCCCTCAGGTGGCCGGGGCAGGCGGCGGCCAGGCAAGGGGCGCCGTCGAGCTGGTCGACGGTGGCGGTGGCGGCGGGCAGCTGGGTGCGGCAGGTGTCGCACACCAGGAGCAGAGCCTCACGCGTGGTCTCGCGCAGCGGGGAGACGACGACGCGGCCGGCCGGCAGCCCGTAGACGGTGCCGCCAGAGTCGGTGGTGGTAACGCTGAGGATCCCGGCCTCGGCCAGGTGGGCCAGGAGCGCGCAGGCCAGGCGGGAGGCGTGGGTGGGCACGACCCCTAGGCACTTGCGGGCCCAGGTGGCGTACCAGGACTTCGAGGAGCCCACCGGCGTGAAGGCCGACTTGCGGGTGTCGAGGCGGCCGCCGACCTGGGGGAAGGCCGGGGCGGCGCGCCCGGTGGGGAAGGCCGGCTGGCCCTGGTGACGGTTGCGCTTGTACCAGATCCACAGGCGCTTGCCGTCGTCGCTCTTGTAGCGCGACAGCCACTCGTGGTCGATGGCGCCCTCGCGGCGCATGTGCTCCAGGGTGCCGCGTACCCAGGCGAGCAGGGCTGCGTCGCTGGTGTCCTTAAAGCCGTCGAGGACGCCCTGCTGGTCGGTGCCGAGGGCCTGACGGGCCAGGGCCACCAGAGCGTTGGCGCGCCCGGCGCTGACGTGGACGGTCACCGAGCCGGTGGCCTCCAGGGTGCGCCCGTAGGTGGACTGGAGCCCCACCTCCAAGGCGATATCGAACAGGAGCCGACGGCGCACGTGCGGCTTGGCCCGGCTGCGCTTGGAGGCCGGGGCCTTCGGGTCCCAGTAGGGTTTGAAGCGCTGGTGCTCGGACAGGGCCGCGGGGACCAGCCGGTAGCGGTCGAAGGCGCTGGCCTGGGCGTCGTCGAGGGCAGCCTCGGCCCATTCCTCGATGGGCATCTCCGCTCGCAGCGCCCCGCGCAGGGCCGAGCGCAGGCTCATCGTGTGGGAGCGCTGGTTGACATAGCCGGCGCGGTGGGCGGCGTCCTGCACGGAGTCGGTGAAGATGAGGGCGCGTTTCTCGGTGTTGTCGAGGCCGTCGTCGCCGAACAGGGTGGTCAGGGACACCGACAGGAGGGTGGCGACGGCCGAGCCGAGGAAGCGGATGGAGTCCTTGGACCCGCAGGAGGGGCAGACGTCGTTGGTGGAGTCCTCGGTGATGCTGCGCTCGTCCCCGGTGAGCATGAGGACCGGCAGGACGAGGCCCTCCTTGGCCTCGGTGCTCTCCTGGTCCGGGCGGCGGGTGAGGATTTCGCGGCTGTTGATGGAGTACCAGCGCAGCCCGGGGTGGCGGGCCTCCAGGTTGATCTCGCCGGCCTCGGTGCGGGTGCGGTAGTCGGCGTCCTCCCCGGGTGCGTGCAGGAGGGCCCGGAAGCGGGGGTCGCCGGTCTTGCGGTCGCGGCGCACGTGGGTCTGGTCGTCCTTCTCCTTCTGACCGGTGGGGGCCAGGACGATGCCCCACCCGGAGCGCCCGCAGGAGCGGCAGTACAGGGCGGGGCGTGCGGGCTCCTCGACCTGTGTCTGCTCGGAGACGGCGTCGGCCCAGCGGAAGGAGGGCAGTGAGCTCAGGGCCCGGTCGACGCGGGTGACCTCCCGGATCCACAGGGTGACCTCCACGTTGACTGCGCTGCGGTCGGGTTTGCCGTCGAGTCCGGCGCGCACGACGGACAGGGCCGCCAGGATCGCGGAGAGGACCCTCCGGGCTAGACCCGACTCCGGGATGGGGCCCAGGAGGTCCCGGGCGAGATCGGCCAGCGGCGTGGAGCGCTCGGCGGCGCGCACCAGGTCCAGGACGTCGGGGTGGGCCTGGAGTGCGGAGGCGAGGCCGGAGGCGTCGAGGGTGTCCTCCACCTCCTCGGGCAGGTCGTAGAGGTGGGCGACGACGCCGCGGAGCAGCTCCTCGGGGTTGGGGGAGCCGGCCTCGGCGAGGTGGGCCAGAGCCTGCAGGTTCTCACCGGGCAGGGAACGCAGGCGCAGGGCGCGGCCGGCCAGGCCCTTGGACTCGGCCACCTGGCGGTGCGTGGCGGCCCACTGGTCGAGGTCGGCGCGCGTCTCGGTGACGACGGCGCTGGTGGGCAGGTCGGTCCCAAAGACGTCGCGGGCGAAGGCAAGCATCTGCGAGGGGTCGCCGCCGTCGCCGAGGGTGGCGGAGGTCGCCACAGGGCACACGGGGCCGAGAGGGGCAGAGGCGAAGGCCTCCTGGCGGGGGTGGTCGGCGGGCAAGTGGGCGCGCAAGGTCAGGCCCAGGCGCCGCAGCAGCATGGCGACGTCGGTGCCCTGGGCGCCGTCGTAGGTGTGGAACTCGTCAAGGACCAGGTAGGTGAGCGACCCAGCTGAGGCCCGCCACAACTCGCGGTCCTCAGGGCGCAGGAGGAGCTGGTCGAGCATCTTGTAGTTGGTGAGCAGGATGTCCGGCGGGTTGTCGCGGATGACGTAGCGGTCGGTGATGAGGGAGTCGGCGGTGACGTGCTTGCGGGGGCTGGCGGAGGAGTCCCCGGTGTAGATGGCGGCGCGCACGCCGGCCAGGGCGGGGTCCTTGGTGATGAGGCTGACGAGGCGGCTGGCCTGGTCGGAGGCCAAGGCGTTCATGGGGTAGAGGATGAGGGCCTTGATGCCGGTGACTCCCTGGGCGCGGGCGCGCAGGACGTGGTCGAGGACGGGGTGGAGGAAGGACTCGGTCTTACCTGAGCCGGTGCCAGTGGTGACAATGGTCGGCTCGGGGCGGTGGCCGCCCTTGGTGGTCAGGCGCCGGTAGGAGTCCTCCTGATGCTGGTAGGGGGTCAGTCCCGGGTCCCAGTCGAGGGGACGGTCGGTGGGATCAGCGCCGGGGCGGGCGCTCGCGGCCAGGTAAGGCAGGCGAAGGCGGACGAAGGGGCCGACGAAGACTCCCTGCTTCTCGTCCTCCAGGAAGTCGGTGAGCACGCGCCGCGGCTCGGCGTCGGTGAGGGCGAAGGTCGTCGAGAGGTAGTCGACGATGGACCGACGGATGCGTTCGGCCTGGAGGCTAGGGAGAAGGAGCGTCATAGCTGGAGCGTGGTGGTGATGGGCGATGGGGTGGATGATGGCGGATGGTGTACGGGAGTGGTGTCTGCCGGGGCCGGCGCCACCTCGTGCGGATCGTCGTTGTTCCGGGAGTGATCCCGCAGATCAGAGGCTACCGCAGCGAGGGGAAGGCAGAGGAGGAGGCCCGAGTCGCTTCTTGGTGACGAGGCTGCCGACGCCGCTCGGGCTAAGATCGCAGAGCATCGCACCATCCCCTGGGATGACGTCAAGGCTGGTCTCGGGATAGAGGGCGCGGTCGGTTCGACGTGAGGTTACGAGCCTCGTTTGCGGAGATCCTTAGTGAGTCTCGTCCCGCTGTGGACAGGGCTGAGCGGGGCCGGCCATAATGGTGGGGAGCCACCCGGGTGCCATCCGGGCGACTCCCCTAGCAAGGGGATGGCCTAGCTGATCCACTTGCTGAGGGCATCCACAAGGACACCGACGGCCCGGACAAGGCGAGCGATCGAGTTCAGTATGTCGCTCACCCTCCGGGCCGTTACTTTGCCCTTGCGGACGTGTGCGCGTCGGCCTTTCGGCTTGGACACGGCCCCCACCTCCTTCCCAAGCCCTCTCTCCCCGGCAAGGACACATGGACGTTCCGGGAGGAGGTGCCGAGGGGAGGCAGGCTCCATCATGCCAGCCGGCACTGACATCCAGAGCGTGGCTCTACCACGGTTGTGGGCCGTGATAACTACTACGCCGATAACAAACGTTGACGGCTAGCCGTATTTTGTGGATAACATTATTTGCCATCATGAAGTTCTTGAAGAGTGCATGGAAGCATGGCCTCGCGAGAGATAATCGACCATGCTCTGAACAATCCTGTGACGGTCCATTATCTCTATGGGGATGTCATCGTCAGTCCTTCCTGATCCGGTCACCTGATCGAAGTTGGTGTCAACGACGACGATTCGTCTTTCATGCTACGTCTGTGCGCGAGAAGTTCTTGAGGAGGAAGTGAATATGAAGACCACCGACGAGATTCTTGAGGAGATCGAGAACGCCAACAACGGGGATGGCCCGGATCCCGTGGCTACGGTCGACGATCCCGATCTCGCAAGAATTGCGGTCGCGCAGATACGCCTCCGTGCCGCCGAGCGTGAGCTGGATGAGGCTGTGATGGTTGCACGCGATGTTGGCCTGTCATGGCAAGCGATCGGGGATGTATTGGGCATGACTCGCCAAGGTGCGAATAAACGCTTCCACGCCGCCTGACGTGGTCCACGGACGTCACAGGCAGTTCGACCTAAGGCATCGAACCTCCTCGGTAGGCATCCTTGACGAGTCTCGTAACCCCCCTTGCGGACATGTGCGCGTCGACCTTTCGGCTTGGACACAGCCCTCTCCTCCTTCCCAAGTCCTCCCTCCCCAGCAGGTACACATGGACGTTCCGAGACAGTATGCCGAGGGGGCATCAACCATCATGCGATTCCGCACTGACATCCTGATCCTGGTACTACGCTGGTTCGGTGTCCCAATAACTGGGCATTCTCTTGGGACCGGCAAACATGACTCACGCAGTTGCCGACCTCACCGAGGCCCGCAACCAGCGACAGGCTCGACGCAGTCGCCACCAACGGTGACCTGGTACCCAGACGTGTCTTCGCCAACTACGCGAAGTTCTGCATCAGCCGCACCAGGATTGCCATCGAAAACCCGTTGAAGGAGGTGTGATTCACACAATGCGATCGGATCCTCCTACCTCTTGTGGTAGGAAAGAGGCTCCGTTTCCATACTGCCGACATGAGTGGCTCCACAGTTGATGTTGCTGGTGGAAAATCCTGAATTTCTGCGGATTCACAGAGATCGACGTTGCTGCGGTGCCCATGTTCCGCTGTGTGGACACCTACTGTGGGACATTCTCTGTGTTTATAGTAAACAGCACAGCAAACTCAGTGAATTTCCTCGCTTCATCTGCATCGCTCTCGTGCATGGACAGTGGCGGAAGTAGGAAATCTCACTCCTCTGTGCACGATGTATGGAGTGCCTGTCCGACTGGAGTAATCGTCAATCGGTTAAGAACATCTGATGGCAAGAGGTTGAATCCGCGCAGCGTTTGAGTAACGAGCGTTCGTAGTTCCGTCGATTGTTTTCCTGCGCGTTCAGCTGCGATGCGTTTCCACGCCTCTGCCGTATCCGCGGCGATAGTTCGTATAGCGTCAGGGTGTGTGAGATACAAATTCTCGCTTGCAATGGTCATTGCGTCGCGATGGACCCCAGGTTTAGGGGAAATAATTATCACAGCACTGTCGGTTGGGATGCTTGAACATGCGCGATCGTCTGCGAGAAGTTGAAGTTGTCCGTTAGATTGTCTGACGTCTTTAATGGAAACTACCCCAGTAATTTTGTGTTCGCTCTTGGCTTCGAGGGCGAGCCATAGTTCGTTGCCCCAGCACCATACGGAATCGCATCTGCCCTGCTTGGCGGGTTTTGACGCCTCAGCTCCAAGCGCCTGACCAAGAACTGACAGCGCTGATTCGAATTTGCTAGCGTCCTGCAGCGCGAGATGTTGCTGCATTTCTGATATTCTTTCAAGAAACTTATTCTCTTTAAAGTTTCCTGATAGTAAAGCGGTAAGATTCTTGATGGAAATAGCGTCGGTATGGTTGATGGATGGGCTAGTGAGGTCCGGAAACTGCGACATATGGGCGATCCAAGAACACTTTCCTGCCAATGTGGTCGCTTCGTTCAACAATTGTTTAGATGTGACTTTTAATGTGGGATCATTATTTTCTTCCGCAGTCATATCTGTCCATGCGGATTCGAGGTATTTCCAGAATGCTTGGTATCGTCGAGTAGTGCTACCGCCGTTCCCCAATATACTTCCCGCCGCATGGGCATGCTGTGCTGCATCTCGCCAGGAACCCACCGATGCGCACTCCCATGCTTCTATTTCCTCTGCTACACATTCCGACAATTGCTGAGAGCCTGGTGAAGGAGATTGCTCGAAAGTCCGTCGATACTCGATGAGTGTTGGCTCTGCTTCGGATCTCCAGGTGTCATCGGTGTTCTGGTTAAGGAAGGCGCGAACGTTGCTCAGCATGTCTTTGTCGGTGCCGTCTTGTGAGTTCTCTAGGCCAAACATAATTTCGGCCTGCAGCTCAGGTGAAAGTGCGCTCCGCGTTGTTGGCTGCGCCAAGTAATCAGATAGGTTTCCCAGGATCATTACAATAGCTGTGTCTTCGGGTCCTCGCGTGCACCTTCCGATTCCTTGGATGATCCGAGTTCGAATCCTTGAATCCAGTGCAACGCCTGCCTGAGCGTTCCTTTGGAGAAAAATTTCTTGAAGATTCAGTTGGTCGGGCTTCCCGTCCAGAAGAACGAGGCGGCAGGTATCTCCGGGTAGATCTAGGCCATCGTAGCGGGCTGCTAGCGCGCAGATAGCATGCTCGGAATCTGCAAATGGTTCCATGCTCGTGGAAACATCATCGATGCCGAAGATTGGCCACCCGTCCGGCGCTAATCGTTTCGCATCACTCATGGCAACGTCAGTGCGCTGGGATAAAATGAGGGCTTTTCCTGCCTGGGAGACGATTTCGCGGCTCAACGTTGTTTTGTCAGTATCGACATACTTTGTGGATTCTGGAAATACAAAGAATCTGCGTCCAGATCTCGGGACAGTACCTTTGCCTGGCTGATGCAGGCGATCGATACCATGGCGCCCAAACGCGCGCTCAAGTTCACCCCCTTCGCCAAGAGTTGCAGAGAGGTAAACGCGCTGTTCCGCCTGCCTGAAGGGGTGATTCTGATGCGTAGGCGGGATATACGGACGAACGAGTATTTCGTTGTAAGAAACGTAGACCAAGCAAGATGCAATACATTGTTCGATCATGGAGTATCTGAAGGAGTATGGCTCGTCCAGTCTTGACAGGAACTTAATTATCTGCGCCACCATGCCAGGTTGACGTAGCGGTACGACTAGGCGAACCTCTTGCGAGAGTCCTCGGCTTGGCTGCTCTGCATTTAAACGTTCGAGGAAGACCTCGTCGATCGCGGGTGCTACAATTCTAAGTAGTCGCCGATACTCGTCGTCATTGCAATCCCTAATGAAGCGAAGGCTATATGCTTCGCCAACATACTGTTCGCCAGCATGTGCATCATCAAACAAGAGCACCGATGGGGCAGTTAGTTTCGGGTGTGAATTAAAAATGCTGCTGTATGTTGTGATTCCGATGTGTCGGGCCGACTCGTACCGAACTTTCGAATTCGGATCCCAATTCGCATGTGAGCCAGTCAGTAGGGCTGTGTCGATACCTTCTCGGTTCGCTTCATCACGTACTTGCTCAGCTAGTTGTCGTGTAGGGCAAGCGTAGAGAACCTGTTGATTGCGTTGCTGGCGGTTCCATTCTGCAATAAGGAGGCCAATTAGTGTTTTTCCTGTGCCTGTCGGCAATTCCAAGGCGACATCGGGACGTCGAACCTTATCCATGTATGCGTTGAGAACTTCCGATTGGTGTGCCCATAGTCCAGGAACTGCGTTCGGTCGACGAGGAAGGTCACGATAGAGTTCTCCGGGAGTCGTGGGGAGGACTGTAATGCGATTCGGCTTCGTGAAGGCCATAACTTTTCCTGTCGAGTGAACTAAGTGAGTATGTGAATCAGATGTGTTGGTTGGGGGCGGTCTGCGTGAGGGTGGTGTGGATGCGGCGGAAGTCGGATTCGCGGTCGCGGATGCGGAAGGGGAGGTCGTAGACGTAGGAGACGCCAGAACCGGGGTGGGTGTGAGTACGCTCCGATAGTGGCATGTCCTCGTTGGAGGTAGGGCGCTTGCGCTTTTCCCAAGCCTGGCGGACCGGAGTGGGTAGCTGGCGACCATTCGCGTCATAGACGTAGGCGCCCTGGCCGCGGCCGTGATCGTAGTCGTACAGCACCGCGAACTGGGTGCGGTAGATCGTGCACAGGTCCTCAATCGGCACGCCTAGCATCATCGCCACCATGACGTCGATCTCCGCTTGGGCGTTGCGACGATCCTCCGCCCGACGCAAGGGTGTGTCCGCTGTCCAGTCCGGACCGATTGACCGCTCGTCATAACGCTCCAGGATCGGAGTGTCAACCACAAATGACTCATCCCAGCACTCCGTCCACAGGTCTGCGTAGGCGTCCGTGAGGCAGTTAAGGCGGAGAACTCTAGCAGCAATTCTTAAAGTAAGCGAGTCGTTCTCGTTTAGCCTGGGGAGGCGATTGAATGTAGACATCTGTATTGTTGATTTAGGTGAAGAGCGCACTGAGAAGTCTGCGAGAAGGCTTGAGGATACGCCTAGTATTGCTGGAAGTGAACTCAATGTGAGATCATTTGAGCCTGCAGAAGAAACACCATGTACGTGTGTTGATCCTGGAGGAATGATAGATGGAATGAAGGTTCTTTCTCCGGTGTTGGCTGCCATGGCGCGCCAGGCAATGCGGTAATGGTCGCGGGCGGGAGAATTGTCCCAATGAGTGTAGAGACGGTCATACGTGGCGCGGTCGCCCGCGGGCTTGTACTGGGTGACGGGTTGTGCGCTCGGAGGGAGTGCTTCCAAGTCGGTTGAAGTCCAGTCCTGGTTGTGGCGCATAGATTCGTTGGGTTGCTTGTACAGCGGGGCTGAGACGTGAAGATGAGGTCCTTGAAGGATGGCGTCGCCCCAGGATGTGGGCCCCCATTTTTTTTCAAAGCGTCCCTTCTCGAAGTCTGACGTTTCATGCCAACCCGCTGAGAACTGGAGATTGAGACTGTCGATGCGTAGTTGTACGGCCAGTGTTGCCAACGTTCGTGATGCTGCTGAGTTAACAGTCGAGACCATGGGGGTCGAGCACCAGTCGTCAGATTCCGTCACCGATTGCCAAGTCTTTAGCGCTGCTTCATCAATGGATTCGATGCGGGCTGCATGAGGGCGTAGGTCCCAGGTTCCGGTGTGTGGATCCTTGAAGCCTGGTTCCTCGCCGCTGCCATCGTGCAGGAGCGAGCGCACTACTGTATCGGGGTGATATAAGGCTGCGGCATGCAGGAATTGTGGAGAGCGAGGTGCTCCATATACGTGAACTCCGTAGTGCTTGTGATCTTCAATGTCAAAGAGTCGGAGTTCATTGATGAATCGCCAGTGTCGCCGTAGGTGCTTGTATGTGACGGCGCGGAGTCTGGAGATTTTGGTGTCAGTAAAATGGGTGTTCATGTGGATGAGTGATGAGATGCCGTACTCATCCTGGTGTTCCCATACCTGACACATGAATGCGCGATAGAGATCCGGCTGGCCGCTGAGCAACGGATAGACGGTTGGGTCGCTCAGAAGCTCAGAGAGCACGATGACCTCAGCGGTTCCGTCGAGGACTGTGTGCAGGACTCCAGGACGAGCCAAGGTGCGTGGCATTCGCTCGTTCTTTGCGGTGACGGAAGGCTTGTTACTGAGTGACCACCAGGGGTCTCCTTCCGCGAGAAGACCAGCAACATCGGTGCGGGGCCTCACCCACGGCGGGTTCCCCACCTGGAGGTCGAAGCCACCGCGGGCGAAGACGGTGGCGAAGTCGAGCTCCCAGTGGAAGAAGCCCTGGGCCTCCGCTACCTTTTGGGCCACGGTGAGCCACTCGTGCTCGTCAATGACCGACTGCACTTTGCGGGCCCCGGCGAGGCCGAGCTCAACCTCCTCCATGGTCTCCAGCTCTGCCCAGGAGGAGGCATCCACAAGGGTCCCATCGGTGCCCTTGGCGTCCTTGACCTGCTTTCCCAGCAGCCCCTCCAGGGCGTCCAGCCACTCATCGAGGCTCGGCGGCGTCACATCCGTGGTCAGCGGCCAGAACCACAGGGCGCACCACGCATCCATGACCAGGCGCAGACGCCGGTACGCTGAACCCGGCGCCGCCAGGTAGGCCTCGATCTCTTCGCGGGACACCGTTGAACCGGAGCCCTCCTGTGCGTTGCGGCCCCACAGGTCAATGCGGCGCGAGGCCTCCGCCTCCGCCACCCGCAGGCGCCGCAGGGTCATCTCCCACAGGACTTCCACACGCCGAGCCAAGGCTGTCAACCGCAAGGCCTGGGTGGTGCTCAGCGCCTTCGTGATCTCCTTGCGCCAGGTCTTGAGGGCCTTAAGCCTGCCGGCATCAACCAGGTCCCGCACCTGCTTGGGGATCTCCACCGCGCTGCCCCAGCCCTTGGCCGGCAGGAGGAAGTGGTGGATGTTCCCGGAGACGTCCAGCGCCCCGCCGATCCGGTGCCGGGAGGCGGCATCGGCGTCGTCGAGCACGGCCGCCACCTGGCTCAGCGGCTCGGCCACCGGAGCGGCCGACAGCCACGCCCGCTTCTTTAGCTGGGAGGTGGAGTACAGGGCCCGGCGCGCCCCTACCAGCGAGTTACCGCGCCGCAGCCGTAGCCCGAACCACGGGGCCGCCAGCCCCTCCACCATCGTGTCCAGCCACAGGGACACCTCCGCCAGCTCCACTGCCGTCGCGTTGAGGTCCACCCCGTAGACCTGGTGCAGGGCGATGAAGGCCTTCACCTTCGCCAGTTCCCGGGGCCGCTCCTCAGGATCCACACGCCGGCCCAGCTCGCGCTCGCGCCGCGAGAGATACTGCTCCGCCAGCTGGCGCACCGCCTCAATCGCGAAGGCCCCCGAGCCCAGCGCCGGCTCACACACCGTCAGGTGCAGGATCTCCTCAGCGCTCGTCGTTCGCCCGTCCTGATCCAGCAGCTCCTCCAGCGCCTGCTGCACCGTGAAACGCGTCAGCACCTCCGGGGTGTAGAAGGAAGCCGAGCGCTGCCGGTCCCGGCCGGAGAGCCGGTAGACGAACTGACCCTTCTCATAGGTGACGTTGCGGCGTTCACCCGTCACCTCATCCTCCACCGTCACGAAGTCCTTCTCCTCCAGGCCCTTCATGACGTCCTCGGGCACCACCCACGAGCCCTTCGAGGCGTCACCGCCCGGCGCCACCTCCCACAGGCGCTCGGTGGCGAAGGAACCCGAGTAGCTCATGAGCCCCTCGTAGACGGCGCCCAGCTGGTTGATGCCCAGCTCCACATAGGAGATGAAGCCTCGGCCGCTCTTGCTGTTCTCCTTGGTCAGCAGCAGGTGGCGCAGCACCCGCAGCAGGGCCCCGTTGCCCAGGCCCACCTCGTCAATGAGGGCGGTCGCCACCGGGCGGAAGAGGTCGGCGCGCATCGGCCGGAAGACCAGACCATCGAAGCCACCCTCGTCGGCGGCTGGCACCTGCTCATTGTGGCCCTCATCGACCAGGCGGAACAGCCGGTCCAAGGACTCATAGATATGCGTGCCCGCCAGGGACGACTCCTCATGCAGCTCCCTGAGGGCCAGTTCGCGCAGACGATCCAGGCCGTAGCCGGCGTCGTACTCGGCGGCGCCCACCGGCAGGACCCCCAGCTCGGGGCTCGCCTCCGCATACAGCAGGAAGATGATCCGGTAGATGTAGCGCAGCGACTGCAGGGCCAGATCCTGCGCCCGCTCCTGGGCCAACGGCTCCAGCCCCCGCGCGGCGCGACGGCGCACCACCTCATTCGCGATGATCTCAATCGAGGAGCGCACGCCCTCACGCAGATCCTTCGAGACCCCCACCGTGTGGGCCGCCGAGTCCTCCAAGGTGGCCGCCCACCACGTCTCGCCCTCCGCCGTCGGTAGCAGAGAGCGGGCATCCAGGCAGGTCAAGGCCCGCTCCACCTCGCCGCCGCGCGTGGCCTCATGACGCTCGACGACGAGCTGCACGTTCACCGCCAGCCAGCGGCCCTCCGGCCACCGTTCCCGCTCCGCTACCAGCGCCCACTGGCCCGCCAGGACCAGAGCGAAGGCCGGGCCGTGACCATCCGTCATGAGCGTCGACAGCGCCCGGGACACCGACTCTACCGGCTCAGCCTCCTCCAGTGCCGGGGCGTCGGGGTCCCCCAGATCCACGGGCTGCCACTCCTCAGCGAGCGTAGAGGCGTCCTTGACCAGCAGGTCCTCCACCGTGGTCACCGGGCGGGCGCGCAGCAGCGCCAGCGGCGCCGGGCCTTCATCGCCCACCGGCCTCACCAGGGTCACCGGGCCCCGATCGGTCAGCCGGTACTCCGACGACGTGAAGCCCAGAATCTCGCGCAGGAGCGCATCGAGCTCGCCGGCCGCCTCCAGGGCGGCGCCGGTCAGGGAGCCTGCGTCGTCGGCGGGAAGGGCCGCCAGCAGCTCCTCCAAGCGGGAGCGCTCGGAACGGAACCGGGAGCGAGGCGTCGGCGTCGAGGCAGTACCGGGATCGGCCGGCTTCTCCAGGGCCTCCCACTCCTTGCGACGCTCCAGCACGCGCGCCAGGAAGGACTCCTTGGTGGCGTCGGTCGTGAAGTAGTGCTCGCTGATCCAGTCCTCGCCGACGACCAGCGCATCCGACACCGCCATCAGAGATCCCCTTCCATCCCGAAGTCCTGCGGCACCACCACCAGCAGCGGGCGCACCAGCGTGTGCGCGGGCAGGTGCTGTTTCCTGAGCTCGTGCTCCTGCGCCACCGTGATCCGCTGCTCGCGCAGGTGGCGGTTCTGGATGAGGCGACCGGCCTCGTCATCCCAGGTATTCGCACGTTCCGCCCAGGCCTCAACCCGAGCCTCGGCCTGACGGCTCGCCGCGTCCACCGTCACCTTCATGTGGTCCTTGGCCACCTTCACCGCCGGGGAGATGAGCGCCTCCAGCAGGCTGGTCTGCGTCACCGGCCCGGAGTTCCGCAGCTCCCGGGAGATACCCACCGCCTCGAACATGGCGGTGGGGGAGTCATGCACCTGCCCGATCGGCACCGCCTCGACCGGCCGGCCCGCATCCAGCTCCGACTGCGCGGCCGCCAGGTCCAGGTAGGGGAAGTCGGCACTGACACACACCATCGACACCGTCCGGCCCGCCTGGTTCGTCAGAGTCCCCAGCAGCAGGACGGTCGGCGAGTCGACGTCGCCGCGCACCGCGAACACTGAGGAGCGGCCAAGCTTGGCCAGAACCCGGTCGCCGGCCCAGTCCAGCACCGGGTGCAGCGGCCCCAGGTAGTGGGCCTCCGGCCAGGAGGAGTCCGAGGAGTCACTCAGGGCCTCCGTGAGAAGACGCGCGCCCTTCGTCTGCGTCGTCGCCAGCTTGAGATGCTCCTGGACACGGCGCTCACGCAGATAGGACTGCGGCAGCACCGACAGGCGATGGCGAAGCCCCGCCGGGGGCACCATCTCCACGATGTGCTGTGTACCGTGCTCGCGCCACGAGACACCCCCGCCGCCGGTCTGACGCTGCTCAGGCTCCTCAGGGCGCTCATAAAGCTCAGTGAGGGCCTGGCGCAGATAGTCCAGCTGGGTTTCGTACAGCGTCGATGTCGCCAGAGGGGCAGCGGGCTGGATGGGGGAGACTGGACCGGCCGGGTCACCGGGATTGCTTGGATCAGCAGGGGAGTCCTCGGTGCCGGTGGGTGCAGCGGCGTCGTCGCCCCGGGCCTCGGCCGTGCCCGTCAGCTTCGCGAACAGGGCCGCCATCGGATCCAGGTTGAGTGCGTCGTCGGCGTCGGGGACGACGTCGTCAATGTCCTGCCCGGCCGCCAGCGCCTGACGGATCGCCTCCTCCTCCTTCTCACCCGAGTACAGGCCCATGAGGGAGGCGGCGTCGCCCAGGGCCCGATGCGCCTGATCCTCCTTCTCCATCAGGCGCGTGAGCACCCGGACGTCGCCGGAGAAGCGCGGGTCCGACGGGCTCAGCAGCAGGGTCGTGATCTGCGGTGAGACACTCTGGCCGTAGCGGTCGATGCGGCCATTGCGCTGCTCGATGCGGATGAGCGACCAGGGAATGTCGTAGTGGATGAGCTCATGGCACTGGGCGTGCAGGTTGACGCCCTCCGAGGCGACGTCGCCAGTCACCAGGACGCGCACCGGAGTGTGGGCCTGGCGGAACTGCTCCACGATCTCCTGCTGCTCCACGTCGGACAGGCTCCCGTGCATGACCCGCACCGCGTCGGCGGGCAGGCACAGGTCCTCACGCAGGTGCTCAGCCAGCCAGGTCAGCGTCGCGATGCGCTCAGCGAAGACGACGACGCGCTCGGTCGACCTGGGGGCGATCCCGATGCGGCGCAGCTCGGTCAGCAGCGCCTGGTACTTACCCGATGCCGTCGTGTTGGCTTCGACGGCCAGCTCGCGCAGGCGGGTCAGGACCTGTGACTGCTCCGAGGGCTCTGTGCCGGATTCGCATGCTGCCCGGCTGCGGCGTCGGGCCAGGCGCTCGTCGATCGTCTGGATGAGGGCTGCCGGTGAGGACAGGAAGGACTTGGCCAGGGTCCAGGCGAACAGGGAGTCGCCGCGCGAGCCCGCTTTCCGGCCTCCGGGCAGGGTGGCGCCGTCGGAACGGTGCAGCCAGGTGCGCGAGAGCTCGCCGGCCACCGCGTCCTCGGCCGGGGAGGGCTCCACCAGCTTGTTGACCGGAGTCAGGCGCTCCTTCCAGCGGCCCCCCACGACGTCGCGCACCTCGTCGGAGTGACGGTGACGGCGGATGACGAGGCGACGCACCGCCTCCTCATCGAGGGAGCCGTCCGCGCGCACCGCCGTCGGCTCCAGCAGACGGATGAGTTCGGCGAAGGACTTCGGGTTGCCGTTGTGGGGCGTGGCCGAGGCCAGGATGAGGGCGTCGGTCTGGCGGGCCAGAATGTCCGCGAGCCGGTTGTTGAGCGTGCCTTTGTTAGTGACGTTGTGCGACTCGTCGATGACGACCGCGTCCCAGCGCTGCTTGCGCAGATGATTGAGGTAGCGGTCCGACTTCAGCGTGTCGATGGAGATGATCGCGCGGTGGAACACCGAGAACGGGTTGCGCGAGGCCGGCACCGAACGGCGCACCCGCTGGATGCCCACCGAGTCCAGGCGCACGAAGGGCAGGGCGAAGCGCGACCACATCTCGTGCTGCATCTGCTCGAGCACGTGACGGGGCGTGACGATGAGAATGCGGTCGCCCCGGCCGCGGCGCACGAGCTCGGCCAGAATCATGCCGATCTCCAGGGTCTTGCCCAGGCCCACGGTGTCAGCCAGGAGGATGCGCGGGCGCAGGTTCGCCGGGTCCAGGGCCTGGCGGACTGCCGTCAACTGGTAGGCCAGCGGGTCGGCGAGGACGTCACTGACCACGGCCAGGTCGGTCGAGGTCGCCGGGAGCGCCGTCTTGCGTAGCGTCGCCTCCAGCCACAGTCGCGAGAGCCGGTGACGAGTGGAGGTGTCCGCGATGACCCGGGTGTGGCGCGGATCCACCGGGACGATGTGGTCAAGACCAGCGGAGAACTGCGCCGTCGTGTCCCGAACCAGCTCGGACAGGCCCTGCACCGTCACCAGCATGCCGTCAGACGTGGTGGAGACCTGGGTGACCAGCCAGTCCTCGTCGCGTACCCGGACCACAGAGCCCGGAGCGACATCAAGAGAAGGGAGGGAAGGAGCAGGATCCGTCACCGCATCCTGGGGAGTCGTGGGCGCCGTTGTCACGGAAGTGATTTTAGGACGCCGGCGCAGGTGGTCGAGACCAATTCGGGGCAGTGACTGATCTGTGACCTGCGGGCCGGTGCGGGGCTACAGCGAGCAGAACTGGCGGGCGTGCGTCCTCGGTAGGACGCCCCGGCATGTACAGACTTGCCGCAGTGAGATGGACGTTCTGGTAGTCAACGACGACCGCCATTTAGAGGGCCACGAGTAGCCTCCTGCGAAGAAAGATAGACCCCGCCAGTCCCGGAGGACGGCGGGGAGTTATGGGATTAGGTTAGGGGCTTGCGGGGTGCGAGACTAGATGACATAAGTGTGTCGTGGAACACATTTCACTCGGTGGCGTATCTCCCCCTACTGCCTTGCTCAGGTATGACGGGAAACTGTTCTCCCAGCTATCAGTGCGCGAGGACGCACCCTCGGGGACGTACTTGGTGATCGAGGACTGCGTTCTCCTCCAGGTCACTGGGGTTTGACCGCAGTGATCTGGAGGAGAAGTACGTCCCCGGCGGACATCGCAGTCCTCGATGCGGACTGGCTGGCTCCTGGTGCTGGAGTATGGCGGGGCGCCGGTGCGCTGGCCTCAGCGGCGGGCGAAGCGGGTCAGGACGACGCCGGCGGTCACCACGGCGCCGGCGACGGCGGCCGCCTTGGCGAGCGTGGAGGTCGCCTCGGAGTCACCCTGCTTAGCGCGCTCCCAGGTCTGCTCAGCCTGCTCGGCCCATCGGCGGGCCTCCTCGCGCAGTCGGCTGGCGCCGGCCTCCGCCTGCTCGCGCAGGTGGTCGGCCTTGGCGCTCGCCTGCTCGCGCAGATGCTCCCCGGCCTCCTTCGCCTGCGTGCGCGGGTCGACCCGGGAGGCGAACTCGTCGACGCTCGCCGCCAGGGCCACGCGCTGGGCGCGCAGCCGCTCCTCGATCTGCTCGGGGCTCAGCGACCTGGACCCGGTGGCCTCGGCGCCGGAGGCACCTGCCTGCGTCCCGCTAGTCATACCCTGCCCGCCCGGGCGCGGAAGGCCTTGACCGCAGCGACGGTCGCCGTCACGCTGAGGCCCGCCAGGGCGAGCCCCGCCACCGTGACGATCCCCAGGGAGGCGGGGTCGCCGTCGCGGGCGTCGTCGAACAGGCGGGAGACGCGTTGGCCGAAGGTCAGCGTGCCGGGCTCGTAGGTATCGACCCCGCCCTCGGGGTCGGTGCCACCACCGGCCAGGGAGACCAGGCGGTTCTTGACCTGCCCGACCGTGTCCTCAACTTTGCTGACGGCCTGGCTGCGCAGCTCCTGGACCTTCTCGCGGGCCTTGAGCTTGGCGACCCTGGCCAGGTTGTTCGGAGCCAGGCGCGCGGCGAGCTCGTCGACGTCGGCGGCCAGCGTCAGGCGCCGAGCCGCCATATCGGACAGGACGGCGTCAGCCGACGGCGCGGCCTCAGCAGCCGGCGCGGCGGGGACGGATGTGGACGTGGGAGCGTTGTGGGTGCTCACTTGGCGTTCCCCCTCTCCAGGCCGGAGGCGACGGCCCCCTTGACGGCGTTGACCGACTCCATCAGACCCTCCTGTGGCGTGGGTGTGTCGGCCTTGGCGGCCTTGAGCCGCTTGATGCCGATCAGGGCCATCGGCACGGCGATCACGGTGAGGAGCAGCGCCACCACGAGGAAGGCGGCCCACAGCGGCATGATGTTGGACAGCCCCGACGTCATGGCTCCCAGCACCAACCCGAAGATGAACAGGGCCAGCACCCCGGCGGCGGCGAGCAGCCCGGCCCCCAGACCCATCTCCTTGGCCATGCGCTGGCCCTTGGCCTTGGCCAGGTCGATCTCGCCGCGCACCAGCGCGGAGATGTTCTCCGAGATGCGGGCGATGAGCTCACCGAGCGTGGGCTGGGTGCTGCCGCTGGCCCTGCGAGGAGGCGTGGTGGAGGCCGACGGCGTCGCCTGCGACGGCGGGGGAGGTGGCTGGTTGTTGGGCATGAACGGACCTTCTCATGTGAGGCACGGCGTTGGAGGCAATCAGCTGACTGCGAGGCGGCGGGATCGCGACAGTGGGACGACCCGCCGAACTAAGAATCTCACAGCCTGCGCCATCGTGGAACAACGCAGGCCCGAGCGGGTTTGTAGGTTTGGGAGATAGGGGCCGGCTTTCGCCACCGGCGATCTACGAAGGACTGCCGTCGCCGCCCTGACCGGTAGGGCGATCCGGACCGTGCCGACGGAGTGGAACGAGTCGGTGCGGAGCGTCGGTGCGGGCGGCCCGCAGGCCCGCTACTCCTGGTTCCAGGCCTGCCAGAGGCTCGCGTACTCCCCGCCGAGGGCCACGAGCTCGTCATGGCTGCCCAGCTCGACGATCCTCCCGTCCATGACGACGGCGACCCGGTCGGCGTCAGCGGCCGTGTAGAGACGGTGGGCCACCTCGATGACGGTGCGCCCGGCCAGCGCCGTGGACAGGGTCCGCTCCAGGGTGCGGGCGGCGCGCGGGTCCAGCAGCGAGGTGGCCTCATCCAGGATGAGCGTGTGCGGGTCCAGCAGCACGAGCCGGGCCAGCGCCACCTCCTGGGCCTGGGCGGGGCTGAGCTCGAGGTGACCCGACCCGACCATCGTGTTCATCCCCTCGGGCAGCGCGTCCACCCAGGTGTCGGCCCCGATGGCCTCAATGGCCTCGCGGATCGTGTCATCGGAGGCGCGGGGGCGGCCCAGGCGCACGTTGTCCGCCACGGTGCCGACGAACACGTGGTGCTCCTGGGTCACCAGGGCCACGTGGCGGCGCAGCTCGTCCTCCGTCAGGTCCGTCAGCGCCACTCCTCCCACGGTGACGCTCCCGGAGGTGGGCGGGTTGATGCCGGCCAGCATCCGCCCCAGCGTGGACTTCCCGGACCCCGAGGGCCCGACGACGGCCAGCCGCTCCCCGGGCACGAGCTCCAGGTCGATCCCGTGGAGCACCTCGACGCCCTCCCGGTAGGAGAAGCGCACGTCGTCGAGCACGATCCGCGTGCCCTCGGGCTCCTGGCCGGTGGGGGCGCGGTCGTCGGGGACCTCCTCCACCCCCAGGATGCGGGACAGGGAGGCCTGGGCGATCTGGACCTGGTCGATCCAGAACATGAGCTGGCCCACCGGTTTGCGCAGCTCCATGGAGTAGAGGGCGACAGTGGTGATCGCCCCCAGGGTCGCGTAGCCGCGGCCGGCCAGGAACCCGCCCCACAGGAGGATGACGACGACGGGCGCCCGCCAGGCGACGTCGAGCACCATGAACAGGCGCACCCGCAGCGCGGCCGTGTAGCGCTCCAAGGACCATGCCTCCTTGACGGAGGCCATGATGGCGCGCTCGCGGCGAGCCCCGATACCCAGCGCGTCCACGGTCTCGGCGTGCTCGACCGTCTCGGAGACCGCCCCGTTGAGACGGGCCTGGGCGGCCGACTCGGCCCGGTAGGCGGGGATGGAGATCGGCAGGTACCAGCGCATCATCGACCACACGGGCGGGGCGATGACGAGCAGCCCGAGCGCCAGGAGGGGGTCGGCGACGGCGGCGGCCAGGAGCGTGAAGACGATCGTCACCACGCACACGAGGATCTGGGGGATCCCCACCCGCACCAGGAACTCGATGCGGGAGACGTCGGTGGTGGTGCGCCCCACGAGGTCGCCGGTGCCGGCGGACTCCACCGCGCTCAGCGGCAGGTGCACCACCCGGTTCATCATGCGCTCGCGCAGCTCGGCGAAGACCGACTCGCCCAGGGTCCGGGCGTGCTTCTGGGCGAAGCGGTTGATGAGCGCGCCCACGAGCGTGACCGCGATGATGGTCAGCACGATCCGGTCCACGTAGCCGGCGTCGGCCCGCCCGGCCGAGACCCGCCCGACCAGCCGCCCCAGCAGCTGCGGGGCCACGAGCGTGGACAGGACCGCCGTGATCTGGAGGACCAGGACGACGGCGAAGCGCCCCCGGTAGGAGGCCATGATCCGGAAGGTCTTGCGCAGGGCGACGGGCCCGGGCGCGACGGGAAGCGCCATCAGCAGCTCGCCTCCGCGTCCTCACCCATGGCCCTCGAGACGACGGCGCGGTAGTCGGCCGCCTGCGCGTGGCCGTCGCGGGCCATGGCCATGAGCTCGCGGTGCGTGGAGCGCAGCCGCTCGGCGCCGCTGGAGTCCAGGAGGACGACCTCGTCGCAGGCCTCCAGGACCAGCGGCGAGGCGGTGACGACGACGGTCGTGCGCCCGGCGCGGGCCCGGTGCACCTGGGCGGCCACGCGGGCCTCGGTGTGGGAGTCCAGGGCGGAGGTCGGCTCGATGAGCACGAGCGTGGGCGCCTCGGTGAGCAGCGCCCGGGCCAGGGCCACGCGCTGACGCTGCCCGCCGGACAGGGACCGGCCCTTCTCGGTGATCATCCCGGCCAGGCCCTCGCTCAGGGAGGTCAGGACATCGCCGGCGTCGGCGATCTCGATGGCCTCGATCAGCCGGTCGTCGCCGGGGGCCTCGCGCTCCTGGGGGCGGACCTGCTGGTCGACGTCGGCCCCGGTGGTGCGTTCGGCCTCGGCGCGCACGAGGTCCTCCAGGCCCGCCGGCTGCGGGTCGGGGCCGCCGCGCACGTCGAGGGCCTCGCGCAGGGTCCCGGTGAAGAGCTGGGCGGTGGCGCCGGAGACGA
Organism: Actinomyces oris; assembly: GCF_001937665.1. Lineage (GTDB taxonomy): Bacteria > Actinomycetota > Actinomycetes > Actinomycetales > Actinomycetaceae > Actinomyces > Actinomyces stomatis. The sequence goes on from NZ_MSKL01000020.1 coordinate 90,524, forward strand.
CGACGCTGGCGCGCACCTGCTCCAGGGGCATGGTGGTCAGTGGCCGGCCCGCCAGGGTCACGGTGGGGCCGGCGTCGGTGAAGCGCCCCAGGCGCGTGGCCAGGTCGGCGGAGACCTGCGGGTCGGGGCACACGAGGGCCGTCATGCGGCCCTCCTTGAGGCGCAGGCCGCTGCCGGTGTCCACCAGGTCGCCGCTGACGGGGTGGGCGGCGGCCGGGTCCAGGCTGAGGCGCTCCACGAGGCTGCCGGCGGCCGGCGCCACCTCCAGCAGGCGGCTCAGGCGCCGGGCGCCGACGACGGCCCGGGTGTAGTCCTGCACGGAGCTGGTGAACACCCACAGCGGCCAGGACAGGTAGGCGGTGTAGCCGTAGAAGGTGATGAGCCCGCCGGGGGTGAGGCTGCCGGCCACGGCCATGCGCGCCGCCACCCACACGACGATGGCGGCGAAGAGCCCGGGCAGCAGCACCTGGAGGGTCATGAGGGTGGCCTGGGAGGAGGCCACCTCGACGCCGCGGCGCCGCAGCTCCTGGGAGGCGTCCCGATAGCGGCGGGCGAAGACGTCCTCCCCGCCGATGCCCCGCAGGATCCGCAGGCCCGCCACCGTGTCCGTGGTGATCGTGGTGACCGCGGACTGGGCCTCGCGCTGAACGGCCTGACGCTTCTGCAGGGGACGGATGACCAGGGTGACGATGGCCGCCACCAGCGGCATGCCCAGGATGACGATGAGCCCCAGGCTCACCGAGGTGCGCAGCATGAGGACGGCCACGACGAGGAAGCTGGCCGCCGCCCCCAGCAGGGCCGGCAGGTACTCGATGAGATTGCCCAGGTAGCCGGCGTCGGAGGCGATGATGGTGGCGACCTCACCGGTGGAGACCTGCCGGGACAGGTCCTTGCCCGTGGCCGAGATCTGTCGGCCCACGAGCCGGTCGACGTCGAAGGCGGTGCGCATCCAGGCCGTCACCCCGAAGTAGGACAGCATCGTGTCCCCGACGGCGTAGACGACGAACAGCACCAGCAGCAGGGCGCCGATGCCCCAGACGCGGCTGTTGAGTCCGTTCTCGATCTCGGCGTCGAGGGCCTGCCCCAGGAAGGCCGGCACGATCGCCTGGATGGTGTTGGAGGTGCAGGCTGCCAGGGTCGCCAGGGTGACCGGGACGGCGGCACGGCGCAGCAGCCAGCGCAGAAGCGCCCCGGCCCCGAGGGAAGGGGGCTGGGGGAGTGGAGCGTCGGGGGTCATGGACTGTGCAGTCAGGGCGGACAGCGTTGCCGGGGTGGTCGGGAACGACCGAGAGGACGGTTCGGGCATGATCGCATGAGGCTATCGGAGCTGAAACGGGTGCGGCAGGGGGAGAGCCGGTGACAAGGAAGATACTGGGCACGGGAATATCCGGCGGGTGTGCGGCTCGGGCGGCTGTCGGACGGGTCGTGCAGACGTACCGGAGCCCCGGCCCGACCCCTCAATGGGGGCGGGCCGGGGCTCCGGGCTTGGCAGGGTCGGGACTCATCCAGTGCCGGCTGGTTGAGTCCCGACCCCACCGGCTGCCGCCGTGAGGCGCCAGCAGATGCGTGAGCGGTACCGGGCGGGGCCCGCCTGTCGCGTGCCTCGCGCCGTCTGCTCCTGGGTCACTCGGTGGCGATGGCGTCCAGGACGGGAATCCGGGAGGCGCGCAGCGCCGGCCACAGGGCCGCGATGACGCCGACCACCACGGAGAGCACGAGCATGCCCACCATCTGGCCCCAGGGGATGCTCAGCGACGTGAGCCCCTGATCCTCCAGGACCTCCTTGAGGGCGGCGGCCAGGACCACCCCGGTCGCCCCGCCCAGCACGGTGCCGTACAGGGCGGTGAGGACCGACTCGGTGATGATCTCCCCGGACAGCTGGGCCTTGCCCAGGCCGACGGCGCGCATGAGCCCGATCTCCCGCGTGCGCTCCGAGACCGAGAGCACCAGGGTGTTGACGATGCCCAGGATGGCGATGGCGATACTCAGCCCCAGCAGGCCGTAGAGGATGGCGAGCATCTGGTTGATCTGCTGGCCGACCTGGTCGGAGATCTCGTCGGCGTCGCGCACCGAGTACTGGTAGGTGTCGGCCACGATGTCGCGTGCCTGGTTCCGTACTGCGTTGAGGTCGGCGCCCTCGTCGAGGGTCAGGAGCATGCCCAGTGGCGCGTCCAGGACATGGGCCGCGTCCGTGCTGGTGCCCGGCGAGCTCCAGGAGCCCACCGACGCCGCCAGCTCAGGCGAGATGTAGTAGTTGCCGCCGGTTCCCTTCGGGTCGACGATGGCGCCGACCGTGGCCTCAGCCGACCCGCTGGGGCCGGTGATGGATACCTTGTCTCCCAGCTTGAGGCCCTCGTCCTTCTTCGCGGCTACGTGGGTGGCATCCAGGTCCTCCATCGACCCGGAGCTCGTGGAGACGTCGTAGGCCTTGGAGTAGGTATCGGGCTCGACGACGACGACGGTGGCGGCGGGGTTCTGGCTGCCGTCGGGCTTGGTGACGGAGTCGGCGTAGATGGAGTAGGAGGAGGTCTCCTTGACCCCGTCGATCGCGGCGATGTCCTTGGCCTTGTCGGCTGAGAGCCGGGTGTTCAGGCTGCCGATCGTGGCGGGCTGGACCACGAGGTCGGCCTTGAGGGACTTGTCGATCTCGTCGGCGGTCGAGGCCTGGAAGGAGGCGGCCAGCGTGGCGCCGGCGCACACCAGGGCCATGCCCACCATGAGGGCGCCGGAGGTGTTGGCCGTGCGGCGCGGGTTGTGGATGATGTTGCGCACCGCCAGGCGCCCGGCGGGCCGCAGCAGCCGGAAGGGCAGACCCAGCACGGCCACCACCGGGCGGGCCAGGGTCGGGGAGACGATGAGCAGTCCCAGGACCGTGCCGCCCGCGCCCACACCCATGATGGGGCGGCGCCACGTCAGGTCTGCGTTCACCCACGCGGCGGCGATCGCGGCCACTCCGGCCGCCAGCAGCAGCCCACCCAGGATCGTGCGCAGGACCAGTGACTTCTCCCGGGAGCCCGACACGCCGCGCATGGCCTCGACCGGGTGGGTCAGGGCGGCCTCCCGGGCCGGCAGCAGGGCGCCGACGATGGTGACGCCCAGCCCCACCGCCAGCGAGATCGCGATGATCGGCCCGCTCAGGCCCGTGCCCTCCAGCAGTGGCATGCCCAAGGCGTCGAGTATTGCGGACAGCCCGGCCAGGAGCCCCGCACCCGCGGCCACGCCCAGGGTGGAGCCGACGACGCCGATGACGACCGCCTGCAGGAACACCACGCCGAACACCGAGCCGGGTGAGGCCCCGACCGCCCGCAGGAGGGCGAACTCCTTGACCCGCTGACGCACGCTCATCGCGAAGGAGTTCATGATGATGAAGGAGCCCACGAACATGGCGACGACGACGAAGACCAGCAGGAAGACCTGGATGAAGCCCAGCTGCTTCTCAATGGTCTTGTTCTGCTCCTTGATGACCTCGGCCTGGGTCTGAACCCGGGAGCCGTCGGGAAGGAGCTTGGTGACCTCGGACTTGACCGTGTCCACCGAGGTGCCCTGAGCGACGTCGACGGAGATGCTCGACACCTTGCCGTCCGGGGCGGCGATCGGCATGAGCCAGTTCGGATCCACGCCCACGACCGTCGCGCTGGCCATGGACGACTCGTAGTGGAACTCGCCGACCACGGTGACCTCGCTGGGAGTGCCCTGCACCACGATGTGCGTCTTGTCCCCGACCTTGAGGCCGGAGGTCTTCAGGGCCCCGGACTCCAGGGAGATCTCGCCCCCTCCTTGAGGCTTGTGGCCCTGGACCCAGGTCAGGCCCTCCTCATTGTCATACTGCGGTATGAACAGTGTGGGGGCGCCGGTGGTGGTGACCGGGGTGTCGTTGGCTCCCACGAGGACCCCGGTCATCTCGACTCCGGGGTTGGCTGCCTCCACACCGTCGATCTGCTTGATCTGCTCGGTCAGGGCGCTGTCGATGGGCTGGGACGGTGTGGAGCTCGACGAGTTGTTGTCGCCGTTGGTGGCGAGCTTGGGGCCCTGGACGTACAGGTCGGAGGTGACGGTGGAGGACAGCAGCTTGGAGAAGGTCTCCGACATGGAGGCGCGCAGGGCGAGCGTGCCCGACAGGAACGCCACCCCGAGCATGACGGCGAAGGTGGTCAGGAAGAACTGTTTGGCGTGGGCGCGTACGGAGCGCCAGGCGACTCGTCTCACGGCTCAGGCCCCCTTGACGGCCGGGCCGGTCTGCGGGGCGCCGGCTGCGGGGGCGGGCTCGGCCTCGCTCAGCTCGCGCAGGGCGTCCAGGACCCGGTCGCGGTTGGGCTCATTCAGCTGGGCGACGACGTGGCCGTCGCGCAGGAAGATGACGGTGTCGGCCCAGGCGGCCGCCTCCGGCTCGTGAGTCACCATGACCACCGACTGCCCCAGGTCGTCGACACTGCGTCGCAGGATCTCCAGGACCTGGTCGGTGGAGTGGGAGTCCAGGTTCCCGGTGGGCTCGTCGGCGAAGACGACCGCCGGCTCGCCCACGAGCGCCCGGGCGCAGGCCACGCGCTGGACCTGACCGCCGGAGAGCTCGGCGGGCCGGTGGGACAGGCGCTCCCTGAGGCCGACGGCGTCGATCACCTGGTCGAAGCGCTGCGGGTTGACCTTCTTGCGGGCGATGTCCAGGGGCAGGGTGATGTTCTCCGCCGCCGTGAGGGTGGGGACCAGGTTGAAGGACTGGAAGATGAAGCCGATGCGTTCGCGGCGCAGGCGGGTGAGGCGGCGCTGGTTCATGGAGGAGACCATGTCGCCGTCGAGCATGATCTCCCCGGACGTGATCGAGTCCAGGCCGGCCAGGCAGTGCATGAGCGTGGACTTGCCGGAGCCGGACGGCCCCATGATGGCGGTGAAACGGGCTCGCGCGATGTCGACGTTGACGGAGTCGAGCGCTGTGACGGCGCCCGAGCCGCGGCCGTAGACCTTGGTGAGGCTGCGTGCGGAGACCACAGGGTCATCCACCGGTCGGTGAGGTGTGAGGATGGAGGAAGCGGTGGCTGGAACGGAGCTACTCATAGGTTCAGTTTGACAGTGGTATGGGTGAGGTGAATCCTCCTCGCGGAGGACAGGCCCCTGACTGGGTGGCCGATCGACCCTGACCCGAGGTCGGGGATGTCCCTGAGGTGGGCCGGGACGGGGGTGCAGCTGCGTGGAGGATGAAGGTGTTTTCCCCGGCTGACTCCGTTTCTTAAACCTTTCAGCCGATTCGTGACTACCATCAGGGATGATCGGAGCCTGGTGAAGGACCCGGGATGGGTTGGCGACGAGCCCGATCAGTCGAGGTCACCCAATACGTTCTCCCGGAAGGGCTCTGCATGGATCCGGTTCAGCTCATGATGGCGGCGCATCAGGCCGATGCGGCGGTTGCCGCGCAGACTCCGGACCAGGCCCTGCAGGCCGCGATCGCACAGAGCCGGCCCGACCTGTGGGCACCGCTGTCGACCAACCCGGCGGCCTATCCCGACCTGCTCGGCTGGCTGGCCAGTACCGGGAACGTCGAGGTCCTCGCCAACCTTCGCGCACGCGGCTACCTGACCGACGATGCGGCCGCCAATGCTGCGGACGCCGCGGATGCCGCCGTTACCGCGGGCGGTGAGCCCGCCGTGGATCCCACTGTCGTTCAGGAGGGGCCGGTGCAGACGGAGTCGGCCGACGATGGTGCCGCGCCGGTGGATGAGGGCGAAGCTGAAACGGCTGATGAGTCCGAGGTGGTCGAGGAGAGCGATTCGGAGCCTGTGGAGTCCGCGGAGTCTGCGGCTGAGGCCGCCACGCAGGCTGATGCGGAGGCGGAGGCCGCTGAGGATGCCGCTGACGAGGATCAGGGGTCGGGCTCCGACGAAGCGGATGACGGGGCCGGGGACGAGCCGGGCGCCGATCCGACTGCGGAGCCGACCGAGATCGACGAGTCCGCTGACGAGTCCGCGAGCACCGATGATGACTCTGGCGAGACCGGCGACGATCAGGGGGCCGAGGAGCCCACCGAGCCCGCTGAGGGCGCCGAGGTCGACGAGGCTGAGAGCCAGGCTCCGGAGGGCCAGGACACTGAGGACGCCACAGCCGACGAGCCTGCCGATGCGACTGAGGATCCGGGATCCGACGAGTCGGCTGATGAGCCCGAGGAGGACGCTCCTGAGGGGCAGGCCGCCGAGGATGCCGTCGGCGATGAGTCCGCCGGTGAGGTGAGTGCCGAGGTCGCTGAAGCGGTTGAGACCATGGAGGCCACGGAGTCTGAGGCTGCTGCACAGGCCGATGCGGAGGCGGAGGCCGCTGAGGATGCCGCTGACGAGGATCAGGGGTCGGGCTCCGACGAACCCGATGACGAGGGCGGGGACGAGCCGGGCGCCGATCCGAGTGCGGAGCCGACCGAGGTCGACGAGGCCGCTGACGATTCCGAGGACGCCGCCGACGAGGCTAAGAACACGGCTTCGGAGGGCCCGGATGCCGAGGACGTCGCCAAGGGCGACTCCGGTGAGGCTACGGACTCCGGTGACGACGTCATCGCCCCGGCCGACGAGGAACCGAAGGCCGAGGAATCCACCGAGGCGGAGAACATCGAACCCGTCGACGACGACCCGACCGTCCTCACCCCCGTGTCGCAGTGGCACGAGGTCGACTCGGCCGACACGACGACCGACGTCATGACCTCGGCCCAGTCCGCGGCCGTAGCCGCCGGCTGGGCAGCGGACTCGGCCGCTCCCGCCGCGGGCTCGGCCGAGTCAGTGGCCCTCCCCGTGCCCCCGCCCCCGTCGGCCGAGGACATCGCCGCCTGGGCCGAGACCCCCAGCGGGGCGCCGTCGGGCTTCTCCGCCGCTCAGCCGGCCGTGGAGCTGGACATGTTCGGGCCCCAGATGGCGGCCCAGATGCCGCCTCCCCAGCAGCAGAAGCAGCCGTCGAAGTCCAGCACCGGGCGCCTGATCGCGATCATCGTGGTCCTCCTGCTCGTCATCGCCGGCGGAGGCGGCGTGTGGGCCGGGAACTACTTCGCCAACAAGGGCAAGGGTGAGGACTCCTCCCAGGACAAGGCCGGCGCCAACGGGGACGAGGGCGGCAAGCAGAACGGCCAGGCCGACGCCGCAGCCACGTCGACCGCGGCGGCCCTGCCCTCGGGCGCGGTCAAGGCCTGCTCCAGCATGCCGACCTTCACGATCACCTCGGTGGAGGACGGCCAGGGTGAGCTGAAGGTCCAGGGCAACATGGCGACCTCCTGCACCGAGGGCGACTTCCTGGCCGGATCGTCCAACCAGGTCCTCGTCTACAGCGCCACCAGCCCCACCGGTGGCGCCGACGTCGACCACCTCGTGGCCTCGGGAACCTTCGACCTCTCCAGCGACCCGCTCATCATCCCCAACGGCGGACGGACGGTGACGCTGCGCTTCGGCGAGCAGCACTACTTCCGCACCGCCAAGGACCTCGACCTCAAGGGCCTGTCGGTCAGGCCCTCCTACGACCGCGGCTCCCCGTCCAGCGCCACCTCGAAGAGCTCGACGAACTCCCCGATGACCATCGCCTCCTCAGCGAGCTCCAACGCCAACCAGGAGACGCAGGACGAGCAGGCCGCCGGAGACGCCATCCAGTGGCAGGTCAAGCACGACTACCCCATCGTCATGAACAGCATGCGGGGTAAATGGACCCCGCAGCTGTCCTCCAAGCAGGTCGGCCTGGTGGCCGACGGGCAGACCTGGACCAACCGCTCGATCCTCGCGGAGTTCCTGAAGACACGGCAGTCCAACCCGAAGGCCGTCATCATCGACACCGGTCAATGGCCGGTCTACGACGTCAGCGGCTGGTGGGTGACCCTGTCCGGCGAGCTCTACGACGACGCCGACAAGGCCAACGGCTGGTGCGACGCCCAGGGCTACGACTCCGACCACTGCCTGGCCAAGCGCATCGAGTCCAACGGGTCGCCGCAGGGCACCACCAAGACCCGCTGAGGCTTGAGCCGGCTCGCCTGAGAACGCGATCGGCCCTCCTGAGCCACTGGCTCAGGAGGGCCGATGCGCTTTCGGCGCGACTCAGGACTGGAGGCCGCTCTTGAGGGCCAGCACTCGCGTGGCCGACTCGTCGACCCGTGCCGCGAAGGCCGGGTCGGACTGGGCGGCGGCAATGAGGGCCTTGACCATGTCCGCGACCACCGTCGGGTCCGCCGAGGCCAGCACGATGTCGCAGCCGGCCCGGATCGCCTGCACGGCCCGATCGCCCGCGGCCACGTCCTGGACCTGGACGGCGGCCGAGACGTCGTCGGTGATGACCACCCCGGAGAAGCCCATCTCCTTACGCAGCATGTCGGTGACGATCTTCGAGGAGAACACCGCCGGCGCCGAGGGATCCATGAGCGTGTACGTGGCCGAGGAGACCATGATGACCTGCGCGCCGGCGGCGATGGCGCTGGCGAAGACGCCGACCGCGGCGTCGGAGTTGCGGCTCGTGGTGCGGTCGACGACGCCCGCGGAGGTGTCCGTGTTGGCCGTCACCCGCCCCAGACCCGGGAAGTGCTTGTAGGTGGGGATGACCTTCGATGCCTGCATCCCCTCGGCGAAGGCGCCGGCCTGGGAGGAGACGGTGGCGGCGTCGTGGCCGTACTCGCGGCCCCAGTGGCCAATGGGTTCGTTGGTGGTCGGTCGGTCGATGTCGACCAGGTCGACCACCGGGGCCAGGTTCATGTTGACGCCGACATCGGCCAGCTCCTTGCCCCAGGTGCGCGCCGCGGCCACCAGCTGATCGCGCGACTGGGCCGACTGATCCATCGCCGAGGGGATCTCGGAGAAGCCCGATCCGGACAGGACCTGGACCTCGCCGCCCTCCTGGTCGGTGGACACGAGCATCGGAGTGTTGTGGGTCGTGCCCGGGCCGACCTTGCCGGTGAACGAGGCGATGACCTTCTGGGTCGCCTGGCTGCCCGCCGTGGTGCGGCCGGCAATGAAGATATTGCCGACATGGTGGGTGTCGATGGCCTCGGTGGAGGAGTCCTTGGGGGAGGTGGCGTCCACGCCGACCATCATGAGCTGACCGACCTTCTCCTCCAGGCTCCAGCCCGCCAGCGCTCCGTCGGTGGCCGTCGCGGTGGCCGACGCCGTCGTGCTCGCGGTGGGCGAGGGGACGGCGCTGGGTGATGCGGGCGCCGGGGTCTTGGGCTGCGCGCTGGGGGAGGAGCCGCCGGCCGACGAGGAGCCGGGGATCAGCGAGCATCCGGCCAGGGAGCCGGCGCCCAGGAGGGCCGCGAGGAGTACTGGCCGTCGGCTCACGTGGTTCTGCGGGGACTCGCCGGGGGCGTCGGGGGTGGGAGGCTTCCCGGCGTCCGGAGTCTCAGGCCGATGACGGTCGTTCATGCCGGCCACACTAAGGCAGGTCCCTGGGTGCTTGCGAGGTAATGACTCTTACGGCCGGTTCCCGGCGGCTACTCCCAACCCAGCTCGTGGAGGCGCTCGTCGGGGATGCCGAAGTGGTGGGCCACCTCATGGATGACCGTCACTGTGATCTCCTCCTCCAGCTCCTCGCGGCTCGTGCACCAGCGCTCCAGTGGCCCACGGAAGATGAGGATGCGGTCGGGCAGTACCATGGACCAGCCATCGTCGCGCTCGGTGAGGGGGACGCCGTCGTACAGCCCCAGGAGCGTGGGCAGGCCGGAGTCGTCATAGTCCTCCTCGGTGAGCATCTCCGGATCGGGCTCGTCCTGGATGAGAACGACGACGTTGTCGATCGCCTCGGCCAGGTCCGCGGGGATCCTGTCGAGGGCGTCGCCGACGACGTCCTCGAACTCCTGCTGCGACATCCTCCCGAAGGGCTGTTCCCGGGGCCGGCGGGGCTGGTCCGCCTCCTGCTGGTGCTCATGGCTCACGGGATCAGCCTGCCAGACCGTCAGGCTCCGGCTCGTCAGTCCTCGCGGGCCGCAATCCCGCCGAAAACCGAGCGGTGAGGAGGGTCACGCTCCTGGGATTTGCGCTGCGGAAGACTGTCCCCTTAGTGTTCATCCCGGTTCGAGGCGCGACGACGTCGAAGGCCCCTGGCCCCCATCGTCTAGCGGCCTAGGACCCCGCCCTTTCACGGCGGTAGCACGGGTTCGAATCCCGTTGGGGGTACGGATTCGCACAAGTGAATAACACAGTGAATTCACACTGGCCTCGTGGCGCAGTTGGTTAGCGCGCCGCCCTGTCACGGCGGAGGTCGCGGGTTCAAGTCCCGTCGAGGTCGCGGAAAGGTCGGTCCGATCAGAAATGGTCGGACCGCTTCCATCCCAAGGCTCTGTAGCTCAGTTGGTAGAGCGTTCGACTGAAAATCGAAAGGTCACCGGATCGACGCCGGTCGGAGCCACTGCGAAAGGCCCGGAACCCACAAGGTTCCGGGCCTTCGCTCTGTCTGCGTGCTCCGCCCGGGACCGAGCGCGCCAGGCCCCTTCTGTGTGACGCCCGCGGGTTCCCTTCGCCGTTTCGGTGGCCAAGCGGGCCTTCATGATGGATGATGGCTGCCCACATGTGTGCGACGCCACGTTCGTGAGTGCCGAGAGCTCCGTACTCCACACGGCCCGCACGCCACCGGACGCCCCTCGCCGCGTGACGGCGCCATATTCATACTGCACAAGGAGGACGCCATGATCTCAAGGACCGTGACTCAACCCCCGGGTGAGCCGATGGAGGAGCCGGAGCAGACCATCCATCCCGACCCCGAGGTCGTCGCCAACGCCTGGGTCGGCGACTGGCGCGCTCTGGAGGAGCGGGCCGCCGCGGATCTGGAGGGCTACTGGGCCGAGCGCGCCGGCGAGCTGGAGTGGTCCAGGCGCTGGGACACGGTGCTCGACGAGTCCGGGGCCCCTTTCTACCGCTGGTTCGTCGGTGCTAGGACGAACATCGTCTCCAACGCCGTCGACCGGCACCTGACCAACTCCCACCGCAACAAGCTCGCCCTCATCTGGGTGGGTGAGGACGTCGAGCAGGTGCGTACCTTCTCCTACTTCGACCTGGGTCGGGAGGTCGAGAGGATGGCCAACGTCCTCAAGGCCATGGGTGTGCACAAGGGCGATGTTGTGACGATCTACCTGCCCCGCATCCCCGAGGTCTTCTTCGCCATGCTCGCCTGCGCCAAGCTCGGGGCCATCCACTCGGTGGTCTTCGCCGGCTACTCCTCCGACGCCCTGAGCGCGCGCATCGATAACTCGGAGTCCAAGGTCGTCATCACTGCCGACGGCTCGTGGATCAACGGCAAGGTCTTCCCCATGAAGAAGATCGTCGACGACGCGGTGCGCTTCTCGCCCACCGTCCAGAACGTCATCGTCGTGCGCAACACCGGCACCGAGGCCGTCATGGACCCCATCCGCGACCACTGGTACCACGAGCTGTGCAAGCTCCCGATTGCCCAGGGCCGCTGTGAGACCGTGCAGGTCGACGCCGAGGACCCCCTGTTCATCCTCTACACCTCCGGGTCCACCGGCAAGCCCAAGGCGATCCTGCACTCCCATGGCGGCTACCAGGTGGGCACCTATGTCACCCTCCACGACTGCTTCGATGTCCATGACGCCGACCGTTGGTGGTGTACCTCGGACCCGGGCTGGATCACCGGCCACAGCTACCTCGTCTACGGTCCGCTGCTCAACGGCGCCACCGTCTTCATGTACGAGGGAAACCCGACCTACCCCTACCCGGACCGCTGGTGGAACCTCATCGAGCGTTACGGCATCAACGCCTTCTACACCGCCCCCACGGCCATCCGCACACTCATGCGTTTCGGCGAGGCATGGGTGCGGCGTCACGACCTGTCCAGCCTGCGGCTGCTGGGCAGCGTCGGCGAGCCCCTCAACCCCGAGGCGTGGCGCTGGTTCCACCACGTCGTGGGCGCCGACCGCTGCCCGATCATCGACACCTGGTGGCAGACCGAGACCGGCATGTTCCAGATCACGACGGTGCCCTCCATGCCTCAGAAGCCCGGCGCGGCCGGCCGGCCGGTGTTCGGCCAGGAGGCGGCCGTCGTTGACGATGAGGGCCGGGAGGTCCCTGACGGCGTCGAGGGGAACCTCGTCCTCAAGCGGCCCTGGCCCTCGATGATGCGCACTCTCTTCCGTGACCCGCAGCGCTACGTGGACACCTACTGGACCAAGTACCCGGGCCTGTATCTGACCGGGGACTCGGCCAAGCGCGACGCTGACGGCTGGTTCTGGATCATCGGGCGCACCGATGACGTCATCAAGGTCTCCGGCCACCGCCTGGGCACGGCCGAGGTCGAGTCGGCGCTCGTCTCCCACTCCGCGGTGACCGAGGCCGCCGCCGTCGGCCTGCCCCACGAGGTCAAGGGCCACTCCGTCCATGTCGCCGTCGTCCTGGCCACCGGGGTCGAGCCTTCGCGTGAGCTCGAGGCCGAGCTGCGTCAGCACGTGGCGGCGACTCTGTCGCCGATCGCCAAGCCGGAGTCCTTCGTCTTCCTCGAGTCGCTGCCCAAGACCCGCTCGGGCAAGATCCTGCGCCGGGTGCTGCGGGCCCGGGCACTGGGCCAGGATGAGGGCGACCTGTCCACCCTCGCCGAGGAGTGAGCTCCTCGGCTCAGGCCAGGCCCCGGATCAAGGGTGCGGTCGGAGCCGCTGCGAAGGGCCCGGAACCCACCAGGTTCCGGGCCCTTCGCTCATGACTGAGGGAGTCCTGGGCCGGGGTGGAAGGACTCACTGGCGACTGCGCCGGTAGTTGCGCACGGTGGCGAAGATGGCGAAGGCGACGGCGGCGACCGGCCAGATGATCCAGGAGATGTCCCAGGCGTCGAAGATGAAGCTCCACAGCAGGTAGATGACCACCGTGGCCGGCCAGTAGATTCCGGCGACGAGGTTGGTGAAGGGGTCGTCGTCCTGATCGCCCCACCCGGAGGCCTGCTGGCCGGCAGGTGCGGGGCCGGCGGGCCGGCTGGGCTCGGACGTCGTCGGGGCGCCGGCGGGAGCCGCCTGCGGGTAGCCTCCGGGCTGGATGTCCTGAGCGATGCCCAGGACCGGGGCCAGCTCGTGAAGGTTGCCGAAGTCGGTGATGACCTGCCCGACCGCCTCGTTGTGGGTCTTGCCCTGGGCGATGGCGTCGTTGTAGGCGTCCTCCATCATGGCGCGCAGCTCGGCGCGGGCCTCGGTCAGGCGCGGCGTGGTCGGGTAGGGGGCGAACATGTTGTCGAGGAAGGTCTCGATGGTGTCCATCAGTGGGCTCCTTTCGCGAAGCGGTCGATGAGGGTCTTGGTGTCCTCCCACTCGGAGACCTTGGCGGTCAGGTGGGCGGTGCCTTCGGAGGTGAGGCGGTAGTAGGTGCGGGACTTGCCGGAGTCGGATACCCCGGCGTAGGAGGCCGCCAGGCCGGTGGACTCCAGGCGCTTGAGGGCGGTGTAGAGGGTGGTCTGCTTGATGGTGTACTCGCCGTCGGAGACCTCGGTGATGGTCTTGGCCAGGTCGTAGGCGTAGGACGGCTGCCGCTTGAGCAGGGACAGGACGATGAGGTCGATGTAGCCGCGAATGGCGTCTGCGCTGATCATGTGAACCCTCCTTCCTGAGGTTCGTGGTGAAGGTGCCCTGAGGTCCTTATGCATCTAACGTACTACGGCACACGTAGTACGTCAAGTGGAAGTTGGAGGATGCTCCGGCCGTCGGTCCAGGCCATGTGTCACAGCCCAGGTACAGCCTGGCTGCTTAAGGTGGTCCCATGCTCGTCGCAGCCACCACCGCTCCCGCGACCCCCGGCGCAGATCCCAGCGCGAATCCTTCAGCCACCCCGACTCCCACGCCCACCACCGCTCCCACGGGTGTGCCACAGGTCAACGTGGACGAGACCGTCAAAGTGGTGACCAAGACGACGAACGACCTGGTCACCATCGCCTGGCAGGCCGGGCTGGGGGCCCTCATCGGCCTGGTCGTCGCCTTCGTGGTAGTGGCGATCCTCAGATTCATGGGCAGGCGCCGCCTCCTGTACCGCGAGATCGTGGAGTTCGGGCGCCGACCCGCCTTCGCCGTCGGCGCCATGACCGGGGCCTTCCTGGGCTCCCAGCTCGCTCTGACCGGACTGCGGCACGCCAAGAGCGACTCCACGACGATGGTCGTCATCGAACGCGGGGTCACCATCGCCCTCATCTTCGCGGTGACCTGGCTCGTCGTCGCCTTCGTCAAGGCCATCGAGTCCACCGTCGTCAAGGGGGCGCAGGCCGGCGGTAACCAGGGGCACGCCAACCGGGTGACCACCCAGAGTCAGATCATCCGGCGCGTCACCCAGGTGATCATCGTCATCGCCGGGCTCGTCAGTGCCATCATGACCTTCCCCAGCGTCCAGTTCGCCATGGGGTCGCTGCTCGCCTCGGCCGGTCTGGCCTCCGTCATCGCCGGTATGGCCGCCCGCTCCATGCTCGGCAACGTCTTCGCCGGCCTCCAGCTGGCCACCACCGACGCCATCCGCGTGGACGACATCGTCGTCGTCGACAAGGAGCAGGGCACCATCGAGGAGATCACCCTGACCTACGTGGTCATGCGCACCTGGGACGACCGGCGCCTCATCCTGCCCTCGACCCACTTCACCGAGAACCCCTTCGCCAACTGGACGCGCGGAGGCTCCCAGGCCACCGGCTCCTTCACCCTCGATCTGGACTGGCGCGTGCCCATCGCCTCGCTGCGCGCCGAGCTGGCCCGCCTCGTGGCCGCCTCCACCGTCTGGGACGGGCGCCAGGCCTCACTCGAGGTCTCCGACGCCGTCGGCGGCCACGTCACGGTGCAGGTCGTCCTGACCGGGGACAACCCCGGCGATGTCGGCACCCTCAAGTCCCACGTGCGTGAGGAGCTGGTCACCTGGCTCCAGCGGGAGGCCCCCTACGCGCTGCCGCGCACGCGAGTGGAGGTCGAGCAGGTCGAGCTCACCCAGGACCTCGGCCCCGAGGAGGTGGCCCGCGCGGCCGAGGAGATCGTCGCCAAGCAGAAGGATGAGGTATCCAGAACCACCACGCGGAGCGGAGACGATGCCGCCGTGACCACGGAGGCCGAGGGTGAGAGCGCCGCCCACGGGCTGGGGGCCCGGCGGGCCGTCACCCTGGGGCGGGCCATGGGCCGCTCCCTGCTGCACCGCGCCCGGCGCGGGGGACTGGGCCCCAGGTGAGCCGGGCAGCCGCTATGTGGCCGGCGCCCGAGCGGATGGGTGAGTTTTCGATGCGTGAACGCAGGTCGCCCGGCGCCGTCGGGCGGGTGACGATGAGCCCATGAGTACCGACATGAGCGGCGACCCCTCCGTGACGCCCGCCTCCGCGCCCTCCGACCCGGCCATCGACCTGGAGGCCGCCGCGCGCACCGACGCCCAGTGGCGCGCCGCCTTGAGCCCCATGGAGTACCACGTGCTGCGCGAGGCCGGCACCGAGCGGCCCTTCACCGGGGCCCTGCTCGACGAGCGCCGCGAGGGCGTCTACCGGTGCCGCGGCTGCGGCGCCGAGCTGTTCCGCTCCACCACCAAGTTCGACTCCCACTGCGGCTGGCCCTCCTTCTACGACCCCTCCGAGTCCGAGGCGGTCACCCTGAGCACCGACACCTCCCACGGCATGGTGCGCACCGAGGTCCGCTGCGCCACCTGCGACAGCCACCTGGGACACGTCTTCGACGACGCCCCCCAGACCCCCACCGGCCAGCGCTACTGTATGAACTCCGTGAGCCTGACCTTCGAGGAGGAGCAAGCATGATCCGGGTCCTGAGCCTCAATCTTCAGCACGGTCTGCCCGGCGCCGGGGCCGGGGACGGCAGCGCCTCCACCGGCTCGCTGGCCGGCGCCGACATCTCCGACCCCGCCACCGCCCGTGCCGTCATGCGGGCCACGGCCGAGCAGATCGCCGAGCTGGCCCCTGACATCGTCGCCCTCCAGGAGGTTGACCTGGGCCAGGCCCGTTCTGGGCGCCTTCACCAGGCGGCCTTCCTGGCCGAGGAGCTGGGCATGCCGACCTGCCGCTTCTCCGCCAGCTATGCCGGGCCGGTGGTGGGACTTCGCCGTCGGCCCCTGCGCACCGCGCTGAGCTCGCCGACCGACGACGTCCTCGGGCTGCTGCGCGCCGCCGTCGGGTCCGGACCGATCGGCTACGGCAACGCCCTCCTCTCCCGCTTCCCGGTCTCCGGCTGGCACGTCAAGCGCCTGGGGCGCGGGGCCTCCAGCGTGGAGAAGCGCGGCGAGCGGGCCTGGGACCCGCGCTCCTACCACGTGTCCACCGCATCCCAGCGCATCATGGTGGCCGCCACCCTCGAGGTGCCCGAAAGCGCCGGCGGGCCGGTCCGCCAGCTGTCGGTCGCCTCCACCCACCTGGCCACCCGCCAGTCCATGGCGGCGCGCCAGCTCGCCGCCGCCTGGGGGGCGCTCGCCGGACTGCCCGGGCCGCACCTGCTCGTGGGCGACTACAACCTCTCCGCCGAGCAGGTCGACGTCCTGGGGCTGGGGAGGACCGTGGGGGAGGGGCTCACCTTCCCGGCAGCCGGCCCCAATCGGCGCATTGACCACGTTCTGACCGACCTGTGGCCCACCGGCCCCGACGGCCTGCCCCTGACCAATGAGGCGGCCGCCGCAGGTGGGAGCCCGCTGCTGCGCGCCGTGGACTGGGGCACGACCTCCTTCATCATCTCCGACCACGTCGGCACCTGGGTGGACCTCGAACCGGTCGCCTAACGGGCGCCCCCGGCCCGCGATCCTGCGCTGAGCCCGCACGCGGTCGTACTCCCGGCTCCGGCCCCGTCGCCGCCCTGAGGCGGTCGTACCTTGTGGCCCGTTGAGGGGTGAGGGGACGAACGCGGGGGCTGACCTACGAACTCGTCGCGCCGGGGCCTATCATCGCCGTCGAAGCGGCCGATGAGAGGGGGAGGCCATGACCGATGTGGTGGCGGGACTGGCCGTCTTCGGCGTGGTCATCGCTGTCGGATGGTTGCTGGTGCGCAGCCGGGCCGTGCCGGCCGACGCCGACGGGGTCCTCACCCGCGTCTGCTTCTTCGCCGCCACCCCGGCCCTGCTCGTGACCACGCTGAGCCGCGCCGACCTGACGGCGGTTCTCTCCCGGGCCACCGCCGTGGCCGTGGCCGCCGAGCTCGGGGCCATCATCTCGGCCTGGTGCCTCCACCGCCTCGTGCTGCGCCGCCCCACCGCCGAGGCCACCATCGGTGCGCTCGCCTCCGGCTACGTCAACGCCGCGAACCTGGGGATCCCGGTGGCCGTCCTCGTCCTGGGGGACGCGGCCACCATCGCCCCGATCCTCCTGCTCCAGCTCCTCGTGCTCACCCCTGTCACCTTCACCGTGCTCGACGCCGTCACCCGCCGCGGCAACCCGTCTCGCCTGGCGACCTTGACCCTCCCGCTGCGCAACCCGCTGCTGTGGGGCGTCGTGGCCGGGACCGCGGCGAACCTGCGCGGGCTGAACCTGAAGGAGTGGGCCGGCGGCTACCCGTCTCAGGGCCTGGAGATGCTCGGGCGCGTCGCGGTGCCGCTCATGATGCTGGCCCTGGGCATGAGCCTGGCCGGGGCACCCCGGCCCCTGAAGAAGCCCGCGCCGGAGGAGCCCGCCCCGTCCCCGCAGGGCTCACCGGTCCGGTCGGTCCAGTCAGCCCGGCAGGATCAGGAGTCCCAGGCGGCGGCGTCGATGTCTCATCGCGGTGCGGTCCGGCGCAGTGGCCTGTGGCTGGCCGTGGGCTGGAAGCTCGCCGTCATGCCGGGGCTGGCCGTCGTCGTCGGACTGGCGGCGGGACTCCGCGGTGCGCAGCTGCTCGTCCCGGTCGTCACCGCCGCCCTGCCCACGGCGCAGAACGTCTTCATGTACGCCTCGCGCTACGGGGCGGCCAAGGACCTGGCCCGCGACGCCGTCCTGCTGACGACTGCGGGATTCGTCCCCGTGATCCTGCTGGCCGCCGCGATCCTGCGCTGAGCCCGCCCTGACGCGGTCGTACTGCCCGGCTGCGTCGTCAGCGCGGCCCCTGCCTCCGCCCTGACACGGTCGTACCTCATGCCGCCTGTTCGAGGGGTAAGGGTACGAACGCGAGGGGCTGACCTACGAACTCGTCGCGCCGGGGCCTGTCATCGCCGTCGAAGCGTCTCAGGGCAGCTCGTCGCGCGTGGGAGGGTTGGCCCCGGCCCGCGAGACCGTGATGTCGGCGATGGCCGCGGCGTGGCGCACGATCCGCTCCAGGGTCTCGGCATCCACCGCGCGCAGCGCCTCGCGCCGGTCCGCGCCCACGAGGTCCTCGCTCCACAGGGCGTCCTCCAGGCCTCCCATGAAGGAGTCGCCGGCACCCACCGTGTCCGCCACCACGACGCTCGGGTCGGCGGGCACCTCCAGACGCACTCCGGAGGCGGACAGGGCCAGGGCCCCCTTCTTGCCGCGCGTGACGACCACGATGGCCGCGCCCTTCTCCAGCCAGGAGCACAGCACCGTCTCCAGATCCGCGTCCTGGCCGTAGAGCCAGGTGATGTCCTCGTCCGAGCACTTGACCAGGTCGGACAGGCCCACCAGGCGCTCGACGACCTGGCGGGCGTCCTCGGGCTCACCCATGAGCTGGGGTCGGGCGTTGGGGTCGTAGGCGATGGTGGAGGTGGTGCGGGTCTCGCGCAGCACCTGCTCCACGGTGGCGGCACCGGGAGCCAGGATCGCTGCGATCGAGCCGGTGTGCACCAGCAGTGGAGCCTGCCCGTCAGTCAGGGCCGGGCGCGGCGGGTTCCAGTCCAGGTCGAAGACGTAGGTGGCGGCGCGGTCCTCACCGATGGTGGCCTGTGCCGTGGAGGTGCGCGCCGCGCCGTCGGCACCCGGAGCCAGACGGACCCCGGAGGCCTCCAGGTGGGAGCGCACGGCCTGACCGCGCTCATCGGTGCCGATCCAGCAGTGCAGCTCGGCGTCACGGCCCAGGCGCGCCAGCCCCAGGGCGACGTTGGCGGGCGAACCGCCGGGGATGTCCACGGGCTCCTGCCCGGGGTGGATGACGACGTCAACCAGGGCCTCGCCGATGACGAGGGCGGATCCTGAGCGGCCGGGTGCGGTCATGGGTGACTCCTTCGTGCGGGACCGGGGTCCAGTGGCGGTGAGCTGAGATGAGACGTGGGAGGGACGGAGGACTGACCGGAGTGGCGGGCGGGGAGAAGCGGAGCGGGTCGGTGAGGAGACTCTGGCGGATGAGGAACGTGGCAGCACGACACTGCCCGTGAATGGCCGACGCGCTAGTCGGTGCGCGGGGACGGAGGGCGAGTGCCCACAGACTACCGATCAGGCGCCGCCCTCAGGGCCCGTCTCGCCCAGAAATGTCCAAATCGGTGACAAAGGCCTTCCGGCGCGCAGGCCGTATGAACGAAAACCTTGGAATCATGCGGTTGTATTTCGTCAGGATGAGAGCGGGCCGAGCCTTTGTCACCGATTTGGACATCCATGGCTCCTTTCGGGCTCGTGCTCAGGATGCCGGTGGCGCTCGATGGGTGCACCGCTGCCAGATGGAGCCCCGGTCGATTCGTCGCTCAGGCGGGCACGAGCGCGACTCCCGGGTCAATGGCAACGTCGCCAAGACGGTCGATTCGCCGCGCAGGTGGGCATGAGCGCGGCCTGGAGCCGCCGATCCGGGCGGGTCATGCCCTGTCAGTCCGCGGAGTCCTCCTGCGCGACCGCGGCCAGGCGGGAGCGGGCCTCGTCGAGCCAGGTCTGACAGCGCTGGGCCAGGGCCTCGCCGCGCTCCCACAGGGCCAGGGAGTCCTCCAGGGGGACGGATCCCGCTTCGAGGCGCTGCACGACGGCCACCAGCTCCTCGCGGGCCCGCTCATAGCTGAGCGAGGCCACGTCCTCATTGGCACCGCCTGCGGAGGGGGCCGACGACGCTGAAGACCCCGAAGATCCTGAGGATGCCGAGTAGGGGCTGTTCTGGGGTGAGTACTCGTCTGGGTACTGGTCGGAGTATGGGCCGGGGTTCATCTCGGAGCTCACGCCCCGATTCTCGCACGGGCGCCGCCACGGGAGGGGCGGGTCGCCCACATCGCGAGGACGCGCCCTAGGTCTCGACGACTGACCCCTGGGGTGCCATCCGCAGGCTCTACGGTGCGTCCTGGGGGCTTGGCGAGGTCCTGCGAGGCCACGAGCGGGCGCGCTCCCAGAGGCGTTGCCGGTGCCCAGTCGCTGCTCAGTCGATGTTGGCGGGCCGGGGCTTGGTGGCGCCGACGACCTGGGCGACGAGCCGCCCCTGAGCCAGGACACCCTCGATGAGATCACCCTTTTTGACGTCCTCGGCGCTGGTGATGACCTTGCCGCCGGGGGTGCGCAGGATCGTGTAGCCGCGATCCAGGACGCCCTGCGGTGACAGGGCCGTCAGACGGGCGTGGTCGGCGCGCAGGTCCGCGGCCGCCAGCGACAGCCGGTGCCCCACGGCCCGGCGCATCCTGTCGCGGGCCTGGCCCAGCTCGATGACCCGGTCACGCACGATCGAGGTGGGGTCGGCCATGACCGGCCGGGCCCGCAGCTGGTCCAGGGCCGCCTGCTCGGCGTCCAGCCGCGAGGCGAGCACGCTGCGCAGGCGCTCGCGGGCCGAGTCCAGGCCCACGGTCTCCTGGGTGAGGTCCGGGACGATCCGACGGGCGGCGTCTGTGGGGGTGGAGGCCCGGTAGTCGGCCACCAGGTCCAGCAGAGGACAGTCGGTCTCGTGGCCGATCGCGGAGACCAGCGGCGTGCGGCAGGCGGCCGCGGCGCGCACGAGCCCCTCGTCGGAGAAGGGCAGCAGGTCCTCGACGGCGCCGCCCCCGCGGGCCACGACGATGACGTCGATCTGCGCATCGGCGTCGAGCTCCTGGATGGCCCGGGTGACCTCGCCGACGGCGCGCGCCCCCTGGACGGCGACCTCCCGCACCTCGAAGGGCAGGCCGGGCCAGCGCAGGCGGGCGTTGACCATCACGTCGTCCTTGGCCTTGGCCTGGCGGCCGCACACGAGGCCCACCTTGCGCGGCAGGAAGGGCAGGGGCCGCTTGCGCTCGGCGTCGAACAGGCCCTCGGCGGCCAGGATACGGCGCAGCTGCTCGATGCGGGCCAGCAGGTCGCCGACGCCGACGGGCCGGATGTCGTCGGCCTGCAGCTGGAGAGAGCCCCGCTTGGTCCAGAAGGTGGGCTTGGCGCGGACCACCACGCGGGCGCCCTCGCTCAGCTCGGCGCCGGTGCGCGCCAGGACGGCGTCGAGGACCTTGGCGTAGATGGACACCGACATGGAGACGTCGGCGTCCGTGTCCCGCAGGGTGAGGAAGGCCATGCCGGCGCCGGGGCGGCGGTTGAGCTGGATGACCTGCCCCTCCACCCACACCTGGCTCATGCGGGCGACGTACTGGTCGATCTTGGAGGACAGCAGTCGCAGCGGCCACGGGTTCTCCGCGGTGGTGAGGTTCGCTCGCGGCGCCAGCTCCCGGGGGCCGCCGTCCGCGTCGGGGCCGGACATCGGGCCGGCGCCGGGGGAGGGCTGCGGGCTGGGCTGGGAGGGGCTCTGGCCTGTCACATGCACCACTGTGCCACGTCCACCACTGGGGACCTGGGTCCTGCTGTGGCACAGTGGTGACCGTGACGACCATCGAGCTCGCCAGTGAGCACACCGACGCCGCTTCCCCCTCTCCCAAGGGCGGCAAGCGGATCCTCATGGCCGCCCCGCGCGGCTACTGCGCCGGCGTGGACCGCGCCGTCGACGCCGTCGAGCAGGCCCTGGCCCACTACGGGGCGCCGATCTACGTGCGCAAGGAGATCGTCCACAACAAGTACGTCGTGGAGGCCCTCTCGAAGCGCGGCGCCATCTTCGTCTCCGAGACCGACGAGGTGCCGGTGGGTGCCCGCGTCGTCTTCTCCGCCCACGGCGTCTCCCCGGCCGTCCACGCCGAGGCCGCCGAGCGCCAGCTGGACACGATCGATGCGACCTGCCCGCTGGTGACCAAGGTGCACAAGCAGGCGGTGCGTTTCGCGGACAAGGACTACGACATCATCCTCGTGGGCCACACCGGCCACGAGGAGGTCGAGGGCACTCAGGGCGAGGCCCCCGACCACATCCAGGTCGTCAACGGCCCCCATGAGGTGGACCAGATCGAGGTGCGCGACCCCTCCAAGGTCGTGTGGATCAGCCAGACCACCCTGAGCGTCGATGAGACCCTGGAGACGGTGCGCCTGCTGCGCGAGCGCTTCCCGGAGATGATCGACCCTCCCGGTGAGGACATCTGCTACGCCACCCAGAACCGTCAGGCCGCGGTCAAGCAGATCGCCCCGAAAGTGGACCTCATGATCGTGGTCGGCTCCGGCAACTCCTCGAACTCGGTGCGCCTCAAGGAGGTGGCCCTCGAGACCGGTGCGGGCGCCGCCCACCGGGTGGACTTCGCCAGTGAGATCGACCCGTCCTGGTTCGACGGCGTTGAGACGGTCGGCCTGACCTCGGGCGCCTCGGTGCCGGAGATCCTGGTGCGCGAGGTGGTTGAGCGCCTGGCCGAGCTCGGGTTCGACGACGTCGAGGAGGTGCGCACCACCACGGAGAAGATCTCCTTCTCCCTGCCCAAGAACCTGCGCGCCGACCTCATGGCGGCCCGGGGCGCCTCCTCCTCCCACACGCGTCGCCAGCCGGCCGCCGATCACACCTGCTGAGACTGAGCCTCCCCCGGCCGTGCGGGAGACCGTGAGCGTCAACACACGCCGGGGTGCGGGAGACAGGCCGAACGTGAACGCCGGGTTGCATGCTCGACGATTACCCTCGGTTGGGTGACACACTCCCATGACGAGTCGGCCCCCAGTGGCCCTCCCTCCGCCGGGGCGGGCGGGCGGTCCGGTAGCGGTGGCGCCGACAGTGCTGACCCTGTGACCTCGGCAGACCCTGTCGGCGAGGTGGTCTCCGACGCTTCCGGCCAGGTCTCCAATGAGACTCTGGAGGAGGATGGCGGGCTGCATCGGAGCCTGACCAGCAGGCACATGCAGATGATCGCCATTGGCGGCGCCATCGGCACGGGACTGTTCGTGGCCTCGGGGGCGACGGTCTCCACTGCCGGCCCGGGCGGCGCCCTGGTGGCCTACGCGGCGATCGGCCTCATGGTGCTGCTGCTCATGCAGTCCCTGGGTGAGATGACGGCGCACATGCCGGTGGCCGGCTCCTTCCAGACCTACGCCACCCGGTTCGTCAGTCCTTCCTTCGGCTTCGCCATGGGCTGGAACTACTGGTTCAACTGGGCGATTACGGTGGCGGCCGAGCTGGTGGCCGCCGGAATCGTCATGGGCTACTGGCTGCCGGGGGTGCCCTCGTGGATCTGGGCGGCGCTGTTCCTGGCGTTGTTGACGACGCTTAACGCCCTGTCGGCCCGCGCCTTCGGGGAGGGGGAGTTCTGGCTGTCGGCCATCAAGGTGGTGACGGTCGTCGTCTTCCTGGTGGCGGGTTTGGCGATGATCGTCGGCATCATCGGCGGGAAGTCCCCGGGCTTCAGCAACTGGGTGGTCGACGATGCGCCCTTCCATGGCGGGATGCTGGCGATCGTGTCGGTGTTCATGGTGGCCGGGTTCTCCTTCCAGGGTACCGAGCTGGTGGGGGTGGCGGCCGGTGAGGCCCGCAATCCGCGCCGGGACGTGCCCAAGGCGATCCACACGGTGTTCTGGCGGATCATGATCTTCTACATCGGGGCGATCACGGTCATCGGCTTCCTCATCGCCTTCAACGACAGCCGGCTGCTGCACACCGAGACCGAGGACGTGGCCTACTCGCCCTTCACCCTGGTCTTCGAGCGGGCGGGGATCGGGATCGCGGCGGCCCTCATGAACGCCGTCATCCTCACCGCGGTGCTCAGCGCCGGCAACTCGGGCCTGTACGCCTCGACCCGCATGCTGCACTCGATGGCCCTGCAGGGGCAGGCGCCGGCCTGGTTCTCCTACGTCAACCGCCACGGGGTCCCGGTGCGGGCCCTGGGGGCGACGGCGCTGGTGGGGGCGGCCGGCTTCCTCACCGCCGTGGTGGGGCAGAACACCGCCTACGCGTGGTTGGTCAACGTCTCCGCCCTGTGCGGGTTCATCGTGTGGCTGGGGATCGCCGCGTGCCACTTCCGTTTCCGGCGCGCCTACGTGCTCCAGGGCAACGACCCGGCCGACCTGCCCTACCAGGCGCCCTGGTTCCCGCTGGGGCCGGTCCTGGCCTTCACACTGTGCGCCCTGGTGATCCTGGGGCAGAACTACGAGGCGGTCTTCAAGGGACAGCTGCTGGAGGTGCTCTCCTCCTACATCGGCCTGCCGGTCTTCGGGGCGATCTGGCTGGGGCACCGCCTGGTGACCGGATCGCGCATGGTGCGTCTTGAGGACGCCGACGTCTCCGGCGCCGTCGTCCGCGAGCCCCGCTGAGCCCCGCTTGACCCCCGCTGAGCCGTGCGTCTGCTGGGCTCACGCCCTGAACCCCTATGACCGACGTCGGGGCACCGATCATCTGACCGGTGCCCCGACGTCGACTCGTGCTGGAACCTGCACGGGGTGGAGCTGCTGGTGCCAATAGCTGTCTTGAGACACTCGCTCGGGGTGGTGGTTCTCCTGGAGGCGACGGTGGGCTGAGGGAAGAGGCCTGGTTGCTCGCAGGTGTCCATGGCGCTGACATCAAGACTGCACCGGTGCCGCTCGCCAAGGAGGAACCGCGGAATTCCAACGATCCTTGCGCAGCGCTTCGACGGCGGGATCGTTGATGTCAGCGCTGTGGACACTGGGCTGCCGGTGGGGTCGACGCCGCGGGACCTTGGCGCTGGGGCCGAGCGGGCGGTCCTGCTCTGGCCCGCTGCGCCGGTGTCTGAGACGCCATGACATCCGAAAGTCTCAGAAGTCATGAGACAACAAGGAGGGGCCCTACAGCAGGGACTGGACCCGCACCGTGACCTGGGGTGCGTTCCGGTCCCCGAGGC
Organism: Actinomyces oris; assembly: GCF_001937665.1. Taxonomy (GTDB): domain Bacteria; phylum Actinomycetota; class Actinomycetes; order Actinomycetales; family Actinomycetaceae; genus Actinomyces; species Actinomyces stomatis. Next base: position 115,396 of record NZ_MSKL01000020.1, read on the forward strand.
CGGAGGAGCCGGAGTCCTCCCGTGTCTCGGAGGCGTCGTCACGGTCGGCCTCCTCCGACAGGGAGCGGATGATGGTCTCCTGGACGTCGCGCACGATGTCCTTCACGGGCCTGGAGCCGTCGATGCCGATCTCGATGACGGCCCTGCGCGATCCCGCCTCGACGACCACTCCGAAGCGGGCCTGCTGAGGATCCTGCTGCCGCATGTGGCTGCCGATCGCCCTCAACGTGCTGCCTATCCCCGGCTCGATTCCTCGTACGCCGGGGACAGCAGTGACCAGGTGGGCCAGCTCGGCCGCTGAGAGGCTAGTCGTCATCGTGGAGATCCTCGATGTGGACGTTGACGGTCGGGGACACCCCTAGGTTCTCACGGCAGGCTGCTCTAACGGCGTCGCGGACCCGCTGGGCGAGCTGCGGCAGGCTGCCCACGCTGACGTGGGCGGAGATCCGGCAGAAGATGGTCTCCGGGACCCCCAGGCCGCGGTGGTCCTCACCGGAGGGAGCGTGCTCGAATGAGGACCGCAGGGCGCGCGCGCCGGGCACACGGTCCACGGTGCGTCGGATCAGTGCCCGCAGCGAGAACTCGGACATGCTGTAGGGGCCCAGATCGGTCGCGGGCATCTCCACCTGGGCGCCGTGACGGGTCTCGGCGATGATGGCGTCCATCAGGTGGCGCTGCGGCATCACCGAGGCGCTCGCCTGAGACTCCAGCTGGTCCCACTCCTCATGCAGGGAGGCGATCAGACGCAGGTACTCCCGCGTGTCCTCGTCGTCCTGCTCATGGGACCGGACGAACGACCTGGCCGACGCCGTCGAGCGTCGAACGCTGTGTGAGAGCTGGTTGACGGTGCTCATGCCCACTCCTTCATCTGGCGCATGACGAGAGATCGGGCGCGTGCCAGCCTCCCGCGGACGGTGGACTCGGTGAGGTTCAGGGCCTGGGCGATCTCCTCGTAGGACATGTCGTCGACCTCTCGGAGCACCCAGACGATGCGCAGCTCGGGCCGCACGGAGGCCAGCAGATCGGCCAGCGCCTCGATCTGGGCGTTGACCTCGCTGGACTCGGCCGGATCAGCGGTGCTGCTCGACGTCGTCTCCGCCGTGGCGCTCGCGGTCTCGAGGCTCTCGGCGTCGTAGGGGTCGGTGGCCCGGCGCTGACGCTTGCGCGTCATGCTGGTGGCCTTGTTGGTGCAGATCCGCATGAGCCAGCCCCGAAAGGCGGCAGGCTCCCTGACCAGGTGAAGACTGCGCCAGGCCTGGATGAGGGTCTCCTGGACGATGTCCTCACTGTCGTGACGGTTCCGCACGATCATGTAGGCGGTGCGGAACAGGCGCCCCTGATAGCGCTCGACGAGCTGTTCGAAGGCGTTGATGTCCCCGTCCTGGGCGCGCAGGACCAGGTAGCGGTCCTTGTCGTGGGGCGTGGCGGACGAGGCACTCGGTTGTGCGGCTTGGTGTGGACGCGGGCGAGGTGCCGGCACTGCCTCGTCCTGTATCTCATGCGTCATCGCCATTCCCGGTGATCGCGGGCGAGTGCTGCCCTGTGACGGTCTGCGAGACGTTGCGCGAGCTCGAGGAGCGCTCCAGGCGCACCAGGACGTCGACCTGCCTGGGGCTCGTGCCCAGGGACGTGGTCACGTCGTCCTCGAGTCGGCGCCTGAGCTCGGCCACGGCCCACTCGACCTCGCAGTCCTGGGACACGGTGGTGTCCGCCTGGACCCACAGACTGCTCGGGGAACCGGTGACCCACACGGTGCACCGCTCCACCCCGGGGACGTCCTGCGCCCGCTCGGACAGGGCCTGCGACAGGACATCGGGGGCGACGGTGGCCAGCAGGACGCCCTCGGAGTCGCTGAGCCTCAGGGGAGAGGCGGCCGCCTTGCGGGGGACCTGCATGGCGAGCAGGGCCAGGCCGGCGATGACGGCGAGCACTGACACCAGCGCGGCCGTCGGCAGGAGCCAGTGCGTCTGGGGCGCCATGAGGCCGTCCACTCGGTCCTGCGCTGTGGCCAGGTACGGGGCGGCGTCGGGCCAGGACCGACCGGCACCCAGGCCGGAGGTCAGGAGCCAGGATGACGCCGCCGCGATGAGAAGTCCGCAGCCGGCCAGGACCGTCCTGTTGAGGACACCAGAAACTGAACGCATGGTTGTATCTCCTTCAGCTCGTGCGCCTGATCCGCACGCGGCTGCGTGTGACGCCCACGGGCTGGAGCGTCTGCAGGGCCTCTTCGGCCTTCTTGCGGGCGGCTTCATGCACCGGGTCGAGGTCGTCCAGGACGCTGAGGACGACGACGTCGACCCGTGAGCGACGGGTGGTGACGGCGACGGAGTGGACGCCGCCGATCTGCTCGACCTGGGTCCTCACCAGGTTGGCGAGGTCGCGGCGCCTCACCGCGGTCTGGCCGGGGATGTCGTCGGGGAGGATCTCGACGCGCTCGGGGAGCCCCGGCCACAGGGCCGTGAGGATCAAGGCCATGCCGCAGGCGGCGGCGATCCCAGCGACTGCGAGCACTGGAGCGGATCCGAAGGTGGCGGATCCGATGGCGCCGATCGTGGTGACGGTCCGGTCCGGCCAGGTGCCGGTGACGATCCGGTGTCCTGTCAGCCAGGTCCCCAGGCCTCCGGCCGCGAGCAGCAGCAGTGCCAGGCCGACGCTGGGTGCGCTGCGGGACGGGCGACGAATGAGTTTCGGGACGGGTGTTCTCATTTCAGGCTCTTCCTGACGTGGCTGCTCGGATTGAGCCAGGAGATCTCAATGGTGATCTTGCCGACGCTCAGCCCGGTGAGGTGCTCGACGCGGCTGCGCACGTGTGCGCGCAGGTCCTCGATGGTGGAGGACAGTGGTGCGGGAAAGACCAGGCCGAGGTCCAGGTGGAGGACGGCGACCCGCCCGTAGAGCTCGCACTGGGCCTCAGGTCGGGAGGCGAAGTTGCGGCGGGCGCCGATTCCCAGGAGTCCTCCGGCGTTGGAGCCGACATTGCCGGTCTCATAGGCGGCCTGGGCGGCGATCTGGGCGACGACTCGGGCCGGAATGGTGGTGGTGCCGCGCTGCTCCCAGGAGGGTTCCTCGTCCCGGGTGGGTCCCGGCTGCGTGATTGCGGGCTGGGTCGCGGTCGCCATCGTCACTTCCTTCGCCGATCCAGGATGCTTTGGACATCGACCCGGCCCTCCAGGTAGAGGCCCACCGCCAATCCGGCCAGGCCGCACAGGGCCACCAGGACGAAGTCGGCGAAGGAGCCGAAGGCGAGGATGGTTCCAAGGAACAGGCCCACCAGGAGGGCCAGGTACGTTGTCTTCATGAGAGCTCCTCAGATCAAGGCGTTGGGACGGGTCACTTGAGGTCGGCGGCCTCGGAGTTGTCGGAGTCGTCATCGGGCAGGTGGACGTCGGTGACGTTGATGTTGACCTCGACGACCTCCAGGCCGGTGGTGCCCTCGATCTGCTCGATGATGTTGCGGCGGATGGCGTCGGAGACCTCGACGATGGAGACGCCGTACTCGACCACCACGGTGACCTCGATGGCGGCCTGGGTCTCGCCCTTCTGGACGCTGATGCCGCCGGCGACGTTGGTCTGGGCGTTGGGGATGCGGTCGGTCACCGCGCTGAAGGCGCGGCGCACGGCGTTGCCCATGTCGTAGACGCCGGGAACCTCACGAGCGGCCATGCCGGCGATCTTGGCGACGACGTTCTCGTCGATGGTGGTCACGCCGTGCGAGGTCTGGAGGGGACCGCGGGGGGTCTTGTCCTCCTCGGCCTGCTCGTTGCGCTCGCGCTGCTGGCCGGTCTGAGGGATGGCGTTGTTGCTCATTGGAGTCTCTTTCGTTAATCCGTGAGATGGATGGCGACGGGATGTCGTAGTGCGCGGCCCAGCAGTTGGTCCGTCAAGGCGCCTCGGTGGATGCCGTGGCCGGCTCATGTGGCCGGCCGATGTGACTGACTGTTTTGCTGCCCGTCATGATTGCCGCGCTGAAAGAAGGACGCCGCCGGCCGGGGAATCCTCACGGCCCCACTCCATGGCTTGCGTCACAAAAAGGTGAAACGGGTTCCGTGGAGGCGGTGTGTGCCTCCACGGAACCCGCTTCAGGGCGCTGGGCGGCTACTTGCGGCCGGTGATGGCCAGGTAGGCGGAGATCGCGACGATGGCGGCGATGAGGGACAGGGCCCAGCGGATCCAGTCGATCCCGTTGGTGTCAGCGACACCGAAGAGGCTGGCGACTGCGCCTCCGACGAGTGCGCCCACGGCGCCCAGCACGATGGTCCACAGGATCGAGATGTTCTGCTCGCCGCGCATGACGAGTCGGGCGAGGGCGCCGAGCACGGCGCCGGCGAAGATCATTCCGATGAATGACAGCATGGTGTCTTCCTCCGAGAAGGTCCGATGAGGCGGAGATGTTCTCCAACCGGACGTTGAAATGTTCTGGCAGCGTGTCAGCCAGTCATGAGACAGGAGGCAACGCTCCCTGATAGACGCCATGGAAGCGTCAGTCATCACGGGCCAGGAACGTGGCATGCGTTACATCTCGGTGAGCCCGGTCTGCCTGTCGGCGGTGAGCTCGGGTGCGGTGAAGGTGCGCACCTGGGCGGCGTCTGCGCTGATGGGCGCAGGGGAGCTCACCTGGTCCCCGAGGGTCTCCAGGGATCGGGCGGTCACCAGGAGACGGTTCTCCATGGAGCCGACCGCCTTGTTGTAGGCGGTGACGCTGCGCCGCAGTGCCCCGCCCAGCGCGTCGAGGTGGCCGGCGACGGTCCCCAGCCGCTCGTAGAGGGTACGGCCGAGCTCCAGGAGCTCGCGGGCGTCATCGTTGACGGCGGTGCGGGCCCAGGCCGTGGCGCAGGTGCGCAGCAGGGTCAGCAGCGACACGGGGGAGGCCAGGGCAACGCCCCGCCCCAGCGCGTGCTCCAGGAGCGCTGGGTCCGCCTCCAGGGCGGCCGAGAGCACTGCCTCCGCCGGGACGAAGAGGACCACGAGCTCGGGGGAGTCCCCCAGTGCCCGGTCGTAGCGGCGCGCGGCGAGCTGGTCGACGTGCCCGCGCAGCGCCCTGGCGTGAGCGTCCAGGAGCTCCCTGCGCCGCTCCTCGTCCTCGGGGCCCGCACCCCGGACGGCGGTGGCCGCCAGGTAGGAGTCCATGGGCGCCTTGGCGTCCACGGCGAGGTAGCCGTCCCCGGGCAGGTGGACGACGACGTCGGGCCGGGAACGGCCGGCAGCCCCCTCCTCACCGGCGGCTGAGCCCGCTGAGCCCGCCAGGCCGCCGCGCCGCTGGACGAGCGCCCCTATGGTGCGCTGCTCGGAGAAGTCCACGTGCCGCATCATCCCGGAGGCCTCCAGGACCCGGGCCAGCTCAACCTCACCCCACATGCCGCGCGCCGAGCGTGAGCGCAGCGCCCCCTCCAGGGAGGCCGTGGATCGGGCCAGGTCCTGCTCGCGCAGGGCGGTGTCCCGCAGCTGCTCGGCCAGGGCCGCGTGCTGCTCCGCCCGCTGCTTCTCCAAGGACTCCACCCGGGCCCCGACCTGCTCCAGCTGGCTGCGTACGGGCGCGAGTGCCCGCAGCACGGAGCCGTCCCGCTCGGCGCGCTCCTCGGCCACCTGGGTGCGTGAGGACAGCTCCTCGGCCCGGGCCTGCCACTGGGCGGCCTGCGCCCGCAGCTCCGCCACCTGCTCACCCTCCGACTGGTGCGCGGTGGTGCGCCGGGCGAGCGCGCCGAGGTAGCCGACTACCACCCCGATCGCCAGGCCGACGAGGAGCAGCAGGATGGGAAGAAGGACCGCTGAGGAGCTCATGAACCGATGGTGCCCCCATGGTGTGACATCTATTCCGCGCCCTTAAGCACCACGGCGTCACGCGGCCGCAGATCGCCGCCCCGGACTCGGCCCGCAGGATCGGTCCGCTCCGGCGTCGTCGGGCATGTTTCTCTCAGGCGTGCGTCAACCGGCCGTTCGGAGCTGGGTCAACAGTCCTGCGTCCCGCCCGCCCCTCCACGCGGAGGGTGCGAGGAGACCAAGAGCACTGTCCTTCTACTTCCCCAGGAGTATGGGAATTCGCGCAGGTGGTGCCATGCTTATCGGACGTGAGCCTCTTGCGCAGCATCCAGCTGACCAGCCTCCGAACGATCGCGGTCGTGCTGGTCCTCGCCCTCCTGACCACCATTGTCGCCGCGGTCCTCCTGCCACGAACTGTTCCCGCCACCACGCGCGGCAGCACCGTGGACGGCCCCGCCCGCCCCGCACTGCGCACGGTGCTGCGCGCCGTCGGCCGCTACACGGCGCGCACCGTCCTGGTGAGTGTGCCGGTGGTGCTCGTCATCGCGCTCGGGGGCCTGGTCGTCAACCGGCCCATGCACTACGTGCGCACCCTGGGCGACGTCGTGACAGCCGTTGCCCCTCGCACCCAGGTCACTTCGCGCATCGCGCCCCTGCCGAAGGACTCCGCCTACGACGCCGCCCCGGCCTCGGCCTGGAAGGCATCCTTCCACGACGTCGGCGACGGCTCGCAGGAGGCCACCTGGACCGGTCCGGTCAGCGGCATCACCCTGCCGGTGCGTGTCGTCCTGCCGGCGGGCTACCGGCCTGACGATGGCCGCACCTACAACGTCCTCGTGGGCCTTCACGGCTGGGTCGGCGACCCGCAGTCCCTGGTGACGGGCATTGCCTCACCCCAGCGGCTCCAGGAGGCGATCGACGCCGGCCGCATCCCGCCGTCGATCCTGGTGTTCCCCTCGCTCAACGTGGACGGCGGCCAGCCCGACTGCGTCAACATCGCCGGCCGCCCGGCTGTGGGGACCTGGACCGCGGAGGAGATTCCCCGCATGATCCAGGCGACCTTCCCCAACGTCACCAACCAGCGGGACGGCTGGATGATCATGGGGATCTCGGCGGGCGCCTACTGCGCGGCCCGGACCGCCTACGACGTCCCACAGCGCTTCGGCGCGGTGGGGGTCATGTCCTCCTACGACCTTCCCGGTGAGGGCTCGCTGGCGCACAGCGGTAAGAAGCTCCAGGCGCAGAACGGTCTGTCCACCATGCTGGGTGCGCGCAAGCCCGACGGCATGCGCTTCTACGTCCTGGGGGCACAGGACGACTCCTCCGGTGCGGCCCGGGCCGCCTGGCTCATGGACGACGCGGTGCGCAAACCGGACTCGTTGACGGTTGATACCCCGGCCTCCGGCGGGCACTCCTGGGTCCTGTGGAACGGCTACTTCCCGTCGCTGCTGACGTGGTGGGGCTCGGACCCGGCGGTGTTTAAGGCGGCCGGTGTTCCGGCGCCTCAGGGCGATGTGTGGGCCAAGGCCACGGCTGCCGGCGTGAAGCCCCTGTCGGAGACGCCCAAGGATCAGCGCGTGGTGGGCTCCGTCTCGCCCGTGCGCGCCAAGCCCTTCGAGATCAACGGTCTGGGCACGATCATCGTGGCTGTGGTCGCCTCGCTGGGGGCGCTCGGAGTTGTCATGTTCTGGTCGCCCCGCTGGGGCCGAGGGCGCGACGGCGGCAAGCCGTCAGTGGCGCGGCTGTCCGGTGCGATCCTGGGGCGCGTCGTGGTCATCATGGTGGCGGCGGGCCTGGTCGCGGTGACGGCGGGGATCGGGGCCAATGCCAGTGGTGGCTTCTACACCTCGTGGCGTGATCTGCGGGCTTCGGTCCGAGTGAGCGAGAACGCCGGGAAGTGAGCGGGGCTCCCGACGGCGTGTCCCGGCCGGGGGACGCCGTCGGGGCGCACGGTGTCGGAGGGGCCGTCTAAACTCTCCTGTGTGGCACTTACCATCGGAATCGTCGGACTGCCCAACGTCGGCAAGTCCACCCTGTTCAATGCTCTGACCCGCGCGACCGTCCTGGCCGCCAACTACCCGTTCGCGACTATTGAGCCGAACGTGGGGGTTGTGCCCCTGCCGGATGCGCGCCTGGACAAGCTCGCCGAGCTGTTCCACTCCGCGAGGGTGGTCCCGGCGACGGTCTCCTTCGTGGATATCGCCGGGATCGTGCGCGGTGCCAGCGAGGGAGAGGGGCTGGGCAACCAGTTCCTGGCCAACATCCGCGAGGCGGACGCCATCTGCATGGTGACGCGCGCCTTCGAGGACCCGGACGTGGTCCACGTGGACGGCAAGGTGGAGCCGGCCGGGGATATCGAGACGATCAGCACCGAGCTGGTGCTGGCGGACATGCAGACCCTGGAGAAGGCGATCCCGCGCCTGGAGAAGGAGGTGCGGGGCAAGAAGACGGAGCCCGTGGTGCTGGAGACGGCGCAGGCGGCCCTCAAAGTCCTGGAGGAGGGGACGCTGCTGTCCGCCGGGGCGGAGGCCGCCGGCATCGACGCGGAGGTGCTCAAGACCTTCCAGCTCATGACCACCAAGCCCTTCATCTACGTGTTCAACATGGACGATGCCGGGATGAGCGACGAGGCCCGCCAGGCCGAGCTGCGTGAGCTGGTGGCGCCGGCGGAGGCGATCTTCCTGGATGCCCAGTTCGAGGCCGAGCTGGTCGAGCTGGAGCCCGAGGAGGCGGCGGAGATGCTGCACGAGAACGGGCAGGAGGAGTCCGGCCTGGACAAGCTGGCCCGGGTCGGATTCGACACCCTGGGGCTGCAGACGTATTTGACGGCAGGGGAGAAGGAGTCCCGGGCGTGGACGATCCGCAAGGGCGCGACGGCGCCCCAAGCGGCGGGCGTCATCCACACTGATTTTGAACGGGGCTTTATTAAGGCGGAGATCGTGAGTTATGATGACCTGGTCCAGTACGGCAGCGTTGCCGAAGCCCGCGCTCACGGCCGAGTGCGCATGGAAGGAAAGGACTACGTCATGAGTGATGGAGACGTCGTGGAGTTTAGATTTAATATTTAAGGAGCAGGTCTTCTTGAAGGATGATGGTGAAGTGTAAATTGATTCAATTTTTTTACTGCGCTTCGGAAAATTAAATTAAAGTTACTTTCGGCAAGCCATAGAGCGGAAGGTCTTACGTGAGTCAATTTTCCCCCATTGAAGTTCAAGTAATTGATAAAGATCTTTGGTACTATTCAAAGCAAAAAGTTGATAACTTTGGACTTTCAACGGAAACCAAGGGTGGCGGCTTTTCCATTGCGGGTTCTGGAGGTTCCAAGGAATCCAGTAGAAAGAACGAAAGAGAACGTCTTACTGATGTTGGAAATTTCCTGTTAAAAAATAATTTACTATACACTCAGGAACTGCCCGTCGTTGGCAAGTATCTACTTGTTCGTAGTAACGCAATGTTTGGAAACATGTGGCGTTTCGGCATTGCTGACGACGATCCGATGCGGAATGTAGTTTGGTGGGTTGGGTGCGAGAGTGAGGATATTCGAGTATTCGCCTATGGGGATAGAAGAAATTTTCGTAAACAAGGTGCTATCCCAGATAGCGCGGCACTTAAAAGTACGTGGTACCCCTCAGATTATGGAGCATACTCCAATATACTTTCCAGCGTTACTGCTTCGGTAGGGGGAGAGGAAAAAGCGAATTTCAAAAATTCAAAAGTTAGTTCATTGATCCGTTACTGTTTCAATGATGGAGTTCTTAGAGGGCATGGGCTCGAAGGTGTGTGGGATATTCTAATGCATGTTCACTATGTCGAATCCCAGAATAATGAAGCACCTCTAGTCTGCGGAAGTCCAATTTGGGTTTCACTAAATTAACACTAATACAACTTCGGTTGTTGGTGCCCTGTGCGTAGTTCTGCGAGTCGCCGCGAGCGACCTCATACTCCTCACCTGAACCGGGCCCCTCGAATAATGTTCATGTGAATGTAGACTGATACTAGAATCACGATAGGAGAACATGAAGATAGCGCGCTTTGACATCATGACTCGCGGGAAAGTTAAAGTGATTTCGAAGCGAATCGGAAGAATCTTCGAAAGATTAACTCACAAATCATCTATCTTTGTTAACTCAATAGCACCAAAAGGGTGGGATGAGGGAGTTAACGTAAATAAATTACATAAACTAGTCAAAAATCCATTTCGGTTGATTTATCCAGCAACCTTCTTGTTGGTCGTCACTATAGCGTTGATGGTACTTCCATACTCGTTGTTAGTGGATCCCGTGACGACGGAAGTAGTGACGGCGGTTCTTGGATTCTTCTCGGTTGTCTCTTTATCCTCGGTTTTAGCTCCCTTGGGGGTGGTGCTCTCACTTCTTATCGTGCTTCGAATGACAAAGGTAGTCGCATGGAGAGTCGACATCAAGTCCGTTGTGTTTCATTTGAGCAACTATGTGGGAATTGCTGGAGTCATCGGTTTTTTGTCTGCCGCAACGGCTCCGTTGGTGTTTAGTCTCGGCAGCTCAGAAAATGAATTTTCATCATCATTAATGTTTGATGGAAGTGTTTTATTGAAATTTCCTGCAGCCTTTGGTATTATAGGACTATTGCTGGGGTTATGTACGGCGTCGTGTCATGTCGTAAAAGGAGTCGAAAACGTCTTCTACACGAGTGTCGCACCGGTCCTGCTATTTGACACTTTGGTGGCGATCTTTGCCTTTAGGTTCAATGTAGACCCGTTTAATTTGTGTATAAATCTGAGTGAAAGATACTTGCGTGACCATTCTTCTCTTGTTGCGCAGATGGATTCGCTGTCAGATGCCGAGATTGGTGACTTTATTCGGGACAACCTCCCTCTTGTTGCAGCCCGAGCATTCTCGACATTAGACTTGAACTCCTCCTCCGTTCGTGCCTGGTATGTGGGTGCGGTTGTTGTGGTGTCCGCGATCGGGATGTGTTGGAATGTTTGGAAGGTGCTTCATGTAAAAGGTGGCAATGAAGATTCTGTGAACTCTATTTTTACAGAAAATGAGGATAGTGAAGTTGGTGGTGGCGATAATTTTAATCACATTAAACATGAGGGCGAGGCCCCTAAGTGCCTTAGGTGACTTGCTTGAGAATTCGGTCGATTCGATAGAATATACTAATTGGCTGGTTGGTTTGCTGTATCGTCTGGCGCGGGACTCGGTTCGCGCCAGAAATTCGATGTGGATAACGCCGTAGTTGTTGACTATGGGGACAAGCCTCTGGCGTGTGGGTTGGAGTCTTCACGACATCTTAAGGGTGTGGACGTCGGAATTTTACCTACGAGTGCTGCAATTGTTCTACCCGACTGTGGATCTGATCGTTTCTGGGAGTTCTTTGTACGTGATTGGTGGGCCTGCAAGCCTCTCCAGGGTTGTCAGGCCAATGGAGTCCTGACCAAGATCCTCTATCGTCCGTTTAGGAAGGACGTGGAAACGCCACTGGGATGCCAGGAGTGGGTTGTACTCCTCGTGGGTGCGGGCTGTCTGGATCGCGAAGACGTACACGTCAGCGTTGTAGGTGGGAGTCGGCGTCAGCCCACCCTCTGTGGACCAGATGCGATTGCGAAGCCCCGTGAACTGAATCGTTGAGAGCTTGTACTGGTCCCACGCCTGGAGGTAAGCGGAGGTCTTGACCTCAATCGTGGTCCCATCCGGCGCCAGAACATCGTAAGGATCCCACTCGATTCGCAGCCCAGTCGAACCGACCGCCTTCGCCACCAGAAACTCAGCCAGGTAGCCCCGAGCATTGTTCATCCGGAGATTGGACAGAGCGAAGCGCCAGAAATCCACGACCGTCGCATCCGTACCGGCCACCACCTCCTCACCCGACAGCGGCGTGGGCTTGGGAGCACGGATCGGCGGGGGAGTAGTCATGGGGTCAGTGTCTCAACAAGAACGGAGGTGGTTGCTCAGCCTTCAGACATGGACATGAGGGAAGCGATCACCGCCTGCCGCGAACGGCTCTTCGCGGTCGTCGTTCGATTACACGGATGCTGGCAGCCGTGCAGTCCGCCGTCGTCGCCTCGCTCAGGACGATGCCACGACCGGCTGGCCTTCGCTGGGCTGGACTACGACGAAGCCCGGGCCGTGGAAGGCCAGCTGGAAGGACTCGCCCGACCCGCGTCCAATGAGGGAGCCCATCTTGAAGCTGCTCTTGATCTGCGGCTGCAGGTTCGCCGACCAGCAGATCGCCGCCTGCGGGTCAACGAAGGTCGGCTGCTGCGAGCAGTCCAGAAGCAGCGGCGGACCATCGGAGGACACAGCCACCACGCCCTGCCCCTGAACCACGAGGTTGAACAGCCCGCCTGCAAGGAACCCGGCATTGCCCAGCATCCTGATGTCGTAGCCCAGGTGCGCGTCGAAAGCCAGCAGGGACGGCGTGTTCACCGTGATTGCATCACCCTCCAGCTGGAGCAGGAACACGTTCTGCGCACTACGGGCGAAGAACACCTCACCCTGCCCGGCAACACGCATGAGGTTGCCGCCCTCCCCGGTGGCGGCCTTCTTAATCATGCCGCCCAGGCTCCTCGACCCCTGGTAGGAGAAGTCAATGTTCCCCTGGTAGGCGACCATCGCGCCCTGCGCCGCCAGCACCTCCGGGCCCAGGGCCACACGAAGCATCTTGCTGGACTGGACAGTCCAGCGCTGACCGGTCTCCTGCTCACGGTTGGCCTGCTCAAAAAGGGGACTGCGCATGGAAGGTACCTCTGTTTCATGGGGCGGGACGGATACGGGGCATTGCCGGCTTCAGTCTACTGACCCGCCCATACTCGTCGGGCGCGGAATCGCAACGCAATGGGGATCCCTACCCGCACGGGTAGGGATCCCCTCACTCAGCAGCGTTGCGGCTGCCAGCTCTCAGCGCCTCGGCTCAGGCCCTGCGGCGGTAGGCCAACAGCACACCTCCTGCGATCGCGGCCAGCGCCAGGACGAGCGGGATTCCCACATACGCCCCGGTCCGCGCGAGAGGCGATCCGGAGACGTCCTGCGCCGGGGCACTCGATGCCGACCCGTTCTGTGTCGGGGCGCTCGATGCCGACCCGCTCTGTGTCGGGCCACTTGACGCCGATCCACTCGGTGCCGGGTCACTCGGCGTCGACTCGTTTGTCGCTGACCCGCCAGGCGTCGGCTCACCTGACGCCGACTCACTCGGCGTCGCCTTGCCGGATGCAGAAGGCGCAGGAGTAGCCGACGGCGAGGGCGTGGCCGCCACTGCGGTATAGGTGTTGGTGAAGGGGGCGCTGACTACCTGGTCCTTCTCAGAGACCGTCACCGTCTGGGCCTCCGGGGCCGCCAGGGTGTAGCCGTCGATCGCGGCCGCCTTGGCGTCCTCTGTGACGGTGCACTGCGTACCCGTGGGAACCTTCGGCCCGGAGACCGCCTCGCCGTCGGCCTTGGCCTTCAGCGAGCCCTCGGTGCCGTCGGTGCAGGTGTAGGCGAAGGTGAACTCCTTGCCACCGGCCTGCGCACCCGTCACCGTCTTGAGTACCGAGAAGGACCCGGTTTGGCGGGCGTAGACGTTGGTGAAGGACAGGGCGACGTCCTTGTCCGCGATCGTCACGCTCTGCGCCTCAGGAGTCTTCACGTCGTAGCCGTTGACCTGGGCCGACGACGTCTTCTCCGACACCGAGCACGTCGCCCCGACCGGCAACGCGGGTCCGGACACGGCAGTGCCGTCTCCACGAACCGTCAGCTCACCCTTCACCTCGCCCTCGACGTCGGACGTGCAGCTGTACCCGAAGGTGAAGGCCACGTTCTTGTGGGTCTCGGCGCCGTCGCCCTCCACCTTCTTCGTCACCTGGAAGGTGCTGCGGTTGAGGGTGTAGGTGTTGGTGGCTGAGATGTTGACGGCGGGGTTGTCTCCGCCGAGGACCTCGAAGGTCGCTTTGCCGTCTTGGGCGGGGGTGCCGTTCACGGCCAGAGTGGTTGACAGGCTCGTGGCCTTGACGGGGGCGTCCTTCTCGGTGAGCGTGCACGACCCAGTCAGCACATCGCCCACATGCGCGGTCTCA
>NZ_MSKL01000021.1 GCF_001937665.1 Actinomyces oris
ACCACCAGCCAAGAACCGCTGGCACCTCGGGAGTTTTTACGACTCAGCAGAACGGAGCCCCCACCACCCTCGACGGGTGGTGGGGGCTCCGTTCTACGTTCCTGAATGCTGTCCCCGTCTTGTTTCGCAGCCAGGCATTGACAGGCATCCTTCGTTGGAAACTTATGTATTGGTGGAGATGGGGGGAATCGAACCCCCGTCCGACGGGCGTACAACAGGACTTCTCCGGGTGCAGCTCGCTAGCGTTTTTCTCGGCCCCGGCGTCTCACGCGAGCAAGGACGCCGACGGGCTCAGTCGATGAAAAGTCCCAAGAGCCCTACCGACACGGGCTCTCAGCAGTGGCTTCCTAGATGACGCCAGGAACCGGGGCGGAAGCGCTCCCCGGGCTGACGGACTTCGAGGCTCGCTCAGGCGGCGAGGGCGAAGTCGGTGCGAGTGTTATCGGCACCTATTGGTTCGCGCAGAGCGTTGACGAGATGACTGCGCATCCTCGACCCGCTTCTCCTGAACCTACGACCGTCGTCGAAACCGATCATCCCCTATGGACATGTCACCGGACTCCCGCAGGAGACCTGGAACGCGCTCTCAGCAGAGCCAGAACACTCTAGCAGAATCAGGAGAAGAAAGCACCGAACGCTGATGCCCCGTGCCTCACACGACCCACGCGGAGCACTCGAGGCAGGAGAGTCTTCCGCACGTCTCAGCCCCGACGCCGGTTGGCGGCGGCCATGGCCCGGGCCGCTTCCCGCTTGTCCTGCGCCTCACGCAGTGCCTGGCGCTTATCCCAGTCCTGCTTACCCCGAGCCAGGGCTATCTCCAGCTTGGCGCGTCCACCGATGAAGTACAGCTCCAGCGGGACCACCGTATAGCCCTTGGCCTGGACCCTGGTCTCAAGACGCTCCAGCTCACTGCGGTGCAGGAGCAGCTTGCGCTTGCGACGCGGGGAATGGTTGTTCCACGTCCCTTGCAGGTACTCGGGGATATGAGCCCCCTGGAGCCAGGCCTCACCATGGCGGTCGATCTCGATCCAGGCCTCGGTGAGCGAGGCTCGTCCCATGCGCAGCGCCTTGACCTCGGTGCCGGTGAGAACCAGCCCCGCCTCGTAACGGTCCTCGATGAAGTAGTCGTGGGTCGCCTTGCGGTTACGGGCCACCGTCTTGTGGGCATCGGAGGCGGCCTTCGCCTTCTGCCCGGCTGTTGGCTTGGACGCCCGAGCAGACTTGGAGGCGGGGGTCATCGGCCTGTCCTTTCACGAGTACGGGATGGCTGGCGCTCCCACGTCAGGGCGACCCGGAGTCCCCTCCGGGCGGGCCGCACCCAACCGGGGCATCGTGACGTGACACGACGACGCGCAGGGACAGGAGTCTACGGGCCTCGTCAAGAAGGACTCGCCTAGAAGCCGGGCAGAGACATCGGGTCGATGTACACCCCGTCCTGAGCCACCTGGAAGTGGACGTGCGCCCCGGTCGCGTAGCCGGTCGAGCCGGTCGCGCCGACGACGTCACCACGCTTGACCTGCTGGCCGTCGGCAACGCTGCGCGAGGAGAGGTGGCACAGGGTGATGACGTAGGAGTGCCCGTCGATGATGCCGCCATTGATGTCAATGCCGATGCCGCAGGACTCGGAGTCCCAGTAGGTGGCCACTCCAGAGACCGCGGCGTACTGAGGCGTGCCCTCACTCGCGGCGAAGTCGACCCCCTGGTGCCCTGTTCCGGAACCGGTGACCGGGTGAACGCGGTACCCGAAGGGCGAGGTCACCTCGAGCGGACCGGTGATCGGGTGACCGATGTACCCGCTTCCCAGGGAGTCGGAACTGATCGAGCTCGAGGGGACCGACGGCATGGTGCCGGCGCTGGCCGCAGCCCGGTTGGCGGCGTCGATCTTGGCCACTCGCTCAGACGCGGCCGCGGCATCGGCGTTGGCCTGGTCGAGCTGGGCCTGCAGATTGCTCTTACGGTTCTCCAGCGCTGTGGCAGCGGACTTCTTCTGAGCAGCCAGCTTGGCGACCTCGTCCCGCTTGGTCTTGGCCGCATCCCGGGCCGTCTTGGCGTTCGCCTCGGCGTTGTCGGCCTCGGTCTTGAGTGTGCCGACTCGCGTGGTGGCGGCATTCTGCCTGGCCTCACGGTTGGCGTTCTGAGCGCGCTCGACCTCGGCGGCGGACAGCACAGCCTCCTGGACCCCTGAGCCGATCTCGACGGCCGAGGCGCGTTGGTTGAGCTCCTCGACGTCCTGGGAGGCGAGAACATAGCTCCACGAGGTCACCGAGTTGTCCCCCTGGTAGGTGGACACCACGATCTCCGCCACGGAGTCGGAGGTCTCCGAGGCCGTCTTCTTGGAGGCCTCGGACTCCTGCTTGACCGTCTCAAGACTGCTCTGCGCAGCGGTCAGGCGGTCGCTGGCGATCTGCTGCTCCCTCTCCTTGGCGGCCAGCGTCGTCTCAGCAGTATTGAGCTCGGTCTCCGCTGTGCTCAAGGATGCCTGGGCGTTTTGAAGCGAGATGTAGGCCTGTCCCAGATCAGCGCTGACCCCCTCGAGGGAGGAGAGGACCTCCTGCTGCTTACGCTGCGCCTCACTCTGTTTGGCCACGGCGTCGTCGCGCTCGTCGGCCAGGGAGATGTCCCCGGAGTAGAAGAAGGCGAGGCTGGCGGCGGCCAGGGCACAGACCGCGGCGCGCCGGCGTGAGCGACGGAGGAACAGACGAGACAGCATGCGAGATCAGATCCTCGTGTACTTGGACAGAGAGAAGGCGGAAGAGACCGCGGCCAAGGCGATGGCCGCCAGAATCAGCCAGGGCGACAGGAGGAGAACGTCTCTGGTGGTGATGAAGGCAGTCGTGAAGGAGATGGAGGAGGCGAGCCACCCCTCCACGACGTAGCGGACTCCCACCCACAACGTGGCCACGGCGAGAATCGCCCCGGTGAGGGCGGCAATGACCCCTTCAAGGATGAAGGGCATCTGGATGAAGAGGTTCGAGGCTCCCACCAGGCGCATGATCCCGGTCTGTCGTGAGCGGGACATGGCCGACAGCCTGATGGTCGTCGAGATGAGCAGCACCGCGGCCACCGCCATGATGGTCGCCAGCCCTCCCGTGATCCAGGAGGCCCGGTTCATCACGAGGAAGAGGGGCTCGAGGGTGGAGCGTTGGTCGACCACACGCTCCACGCCTCTGTGTCCCTCGAACTGCTCCGCCACCAGCTTGTAGTTCTCGGCGTCCTTGAGCTTGATGCGGAAGGACACGGGCATCATGTCCTCAGTGGCGTTTCTCCCGACCGCCGATTTGGCGTAGGCCTTCATGAAGTTCTGATAGGCCTGGGCCTTGGTCTCCATCTGGTAGGACTTGACGTAGCCAGAGGGGGCACCGCTGGTGATGAGGTTCTCAACCTCGCTGATCTGAGCAGCAGTGGCCTCGCCGTCGGCGCAGTTGGAGGAGGCCGACGACTTGGGGCACATGTAGACCGAGACCTCGACCTTGTCGTACCAGTCGCCCTTCATGGTCGAGATCTGGCTCTGCAGCAGTGAGGAGGCCCCCACGAAGAGCAGCGACACGAAGGCGACGAGAATCACGGACACCGTCATCGCCAGATTCCGGGACATGCCCTTGGCGGTCTCCGAGAGGACGAAACGCAGTCTCACAGTTCTTCTCCTTCAGCGGTCCGAGCCGTAGACACCGCGGTCCTGGTCGCGTACGACCTCACCGCCCTTGAGCTCGATGACTCGTTTACGCATCTGGTCGACGATCTCGTCATCGTGAGTCGCCATGACGACCGTGGTCCCCTGCCGGTTGATGCGGTCGAGCAGACGCATGATCCCGACCGACGTCGAGGGGTCCAGGTTTCCGGTGGGCTCATCGGCCAGGAGGAGCTTGGGCCGGTTGACCATGGCACGGGCGATCGCCACGCGCTGCTGCTCACCCCCGGAGAGCTCGTGCGGGAGGCGCTTCTCCTTGCCGGCCAGCCCCACCAGGTCGAGGGCCTCCGGCACAGCGGAGAGGATGTAGTGGCGCGGCTTACCGATGACCTGGGAGGCCAGTGCCACGTTCTCCAGGACGTTCTTGTTCTCCAGGAGCCGGAAGTCCTGGAAGACGAAGCCGATCTCCCGTCGCAGCTGGGGCACCTTCCACGAGGAGATCTGCGACAGGTCGCGTCCCAGCACGTGGATGCGTCCCTTGGTGGGACGCTCCTCACGCAGGACCAGACGCAGGAAGGTTGATTTTCCTGACCCCGAGGCACCGACGAGGAACACGAACTCATCACGGTTGACCTTGATGTCGACGTCGTCAAGCGCCGGACGCGCCCCGCGTTTGTACACCTTCGAGACGTGGTCGAAGCGGATCATTTGCTCGTTGCTCCCCTGCTGCGCCCCGAGCACGGCACTCGGGTTCATGGCGTTATGGCCACCGTATGCGCCGACACGCCATTTACCCGCCGTGACACGCCCAGCATCGATGTGGCTTGTGATGGCCGGGACGAGGTGTGATCCTCCTGTGATCACAGGGCTCGAGAGCCCCAGACTCCAACCACTCACCGGCAACGCGCCCTAGGCTTGGGAGCATGAGTGAGATCTCCCTGTCGCCCGCGCTGTCACGCGCCTTCGAGGATCGTGTCGACCTGGGTTCCTGGGCGGGCTTCACCTCGTCGCTGGCCCGGTTCCTCGACGAGGTGTGTAGGCCGCCCGTGCAGCGGGGAGAGGCTGCCGAAGCCGCCATTGATCCATCTGGCGGAACCCTGTTGCTGACTGCACCGGTCCCCATGGTCAAGGCCGAGGAGCTGGCTCCCCAGGGGCGCTGGTCGCAGCTGCTGTCGAAACTGTCCCTGTCCACTCCCCCCGTTCCCTCCCCGGACCTGCCGGGTGTGGTCCTCGTGGGACGCACCGACGGCATCGAGGTCTCCCTACCAGAGCTCGACGCACAGGGGCGGGTGCTGCTCGGCCCCACCGAGCGCAGGATCCTGGGCGCGATCGGCTGGCAGGAGAGTCATCACGTCTTCGCCAGGCTGCTGTCCGACGGAGATGAGACCGCCGACCTGGTGACTCGCATCCTCATCGAGGTGCTCGAGGTCGCCCATCCCGCAGACCTCGACTACCTCCTGCGCGCGCACTCCGACATCAGCTGACCCCTGTGGCCTGCTCAACGAGATCATCGGCGAGCTCATACATGGGCCACGGTTCCTCGGTCTGCTCCTCGGCCTGCACGGAGACTGGATCGACGACGAAGGAATCAGCGTTCCCCGCGTGCGTCGCAGTGGACTCTCTGGAGTCTCTGGACTCGCCGATCTCAGTGGAGTCCTGGGAAGCTCCCGCTCTCCGGGCCTCTGGAGCCGAGGCGCCCGATGCTGGCGTCTCGACGTCCCAGTGATCCGGTGAGGCGTGCTCGTCGCAACCGGGCTCGAGCTCGGCGTCCCCGGTTCCAGCGCCCGAGGATGCGGAGGGCGCCGACTCCACGGCTCTCACGCGCGCGAATCGGGACTCCCCTCTGGTCAGGTCGTGCCCAGCGGCCTGGAGCGTGATGACGTTGGTCTCGTGCTTCCTGCCGTTGTTCTCCCAGGACTCCTGAGAGAAACGTCCTGTGAGCAGGACTGCGTCCCCCTTGCGCAGGGAATGACTCAGATTGGCGGCGAGCTGCCCCCATGCCTTAGCGGTGAACCAGATCGTCTCGGCGTTGTTCCACCCCTGATCAGTGCGGTAGGTCGGGGTGACGGCGACACGAAAACGACAGTAGGGACGGGCATTGTCCCCGACACGGGACAGGACCGGATTGGTCCCGACGACGCCCTGGACGGTGAGGTCGAGCTGACGAGTCATGAGCGGGCTCCTTGGTTGTGGGCGGGCGGCGCTCTGCCGCCCCTGCACCACAACGGTGCTCGGTCCGCCCATCAGATGCCCAGCGGGCCCCGGGCTCACTCCCCGCACGAGCCTCCCTCAGGGGAAGAACTGAGGGCTGTGGCCACTGGATGGCCTCTCAGAGGCGGGGTTACAGCCCCAAAGCGGATTGCAGCACCCGATGCTTCTCCAGAACCTTGGCAGCCGGCTGGCTCAGTCCCCGCTCAACCACGGACTCCAGGCGTGCACGCACCCGTTGTCCATAGCGCTCCGCCTCGCGGCGCGCTCTGCTGCGCCGACGTACCCCGGCGATCAGGACCGCCATGAGTCCGAGGACGATGAGGCAGGCCGGGACGATCTCGATGCTGCGGTGCAGAACCTCGAGTCCTTCTCGCACCACGGAGGCGGACAGCCACGACACCCCGCCGAGCACCATGAGCAGACCTCCCCACCACAGCAGGTCGATCACCGGCTGGCGATGCCCTGGCAGCGGCACGGAACCGACCGCCTCGGCGGTCTGCCCCGCCAAGGTCTCCGGGGAGACGACGGATGCCTCCATGCTCCGGGCCCACGTGGGCGGCAGTCCCTGTGAGGTGCGGTGGACCCATGTGGAGTGAGCCGAGGACACCGCGGTACGCGAGGGCGGTTCGGGGCGGGCCAGGGCTCTGGGCAGGACCCTGGACAGTCCGGCTCTCACCGAGTCCTCCACCGCCTGGGCGCCGGACGCCTGCAGCAGCACCTTGGTGGCCTCCTCGGTGAGGTCGGCATTGAGCTCCACCTTGTCGCGAGCCACCGTGGGACGTAGACGACGCGTGATCGCATCAAGCTCGGCCGAGGCCGTGCGTGCCGCGTTGGACTCCCGTGCGACGCGCTGGCGCAACATGCTGCGCACGACGTCGAGATTGTCACCACGCACGGCCGATACCGGGAGCACCTGAACCCGGCTGAGCCCATCATCCTTGAGAAGAGACCCGACGTCGTCCAGCAGGGTCGCCAGGCCGCTCTCCGGGAGGGTATCCACCTGGTTGACCAGGACGAGCATGTCCTCCTGACGGGCGCCCAGCCCGCGCAGGTAGCCGTCGTGCAGGGCCGCGTCGGCGTACTTCTGAGGATCGACCACCCACACGAGGATGTCGGCCAGCGGAACGAGGCGATCCACCTGCAAGGAATGCTCCGTCGTCACCGAGTCGTAGTCGGGGACGTCAAGCAGGACCAGGCCGGACATGCTTCCCTGGTCCTCGGCGTCGAGAATCGAGTCCCCCCGAATTCGCCGTTCCGAGGAGACCCCGAGGAAGTCCAGGAGCGGGCCGGCGTCGTCACCCCAGGAGCAGGCGGCAGCCCGCGACGTCGTGGGACGACGCGCGCCCACATCTGCGAAGTTCAGCTGGGTCAAGGCGTTGAACAACGACGACTTGCCCGAGCCGGTGCCCCCGAACAGCGCTACGACGGTGTGATCCACTCCCAGCGCCAGGCGCTGCGCCACGGCATCGAGCGCTTTGTGAGCAGGGATCGACAGGGAGGCCGGAACCTCGGTGGGGCACAAGCGCAAGGCATCTCGAACCGCGTTCAGGCGGGCATCGAGGTGCTCGGCGTCGAGCACCTCGAACCCCCTCTGGGCGGAGGAGGTGGAGGGGACGGTATCGGATTGGCTCATGCTGTGGCTCCGGGACGGGTGAAGGGCTTGAGCTCGCCCGAGCGCAGACGCAGCGCAGCGGCGAACCCGGGGGCGGGGGCGAGGGAGGTGGCCGCCCCCTTGGGGACTGTGGCAGTCAGCGCCTCCGTGACCGCTTCCACCAGGAGCTGACCGGCCTGAGCGGTCTGCCCCTCCAACCCCAGGCGTCTGGCGGCGGAAACGGCCCCGTCAACACCGGCTGCTGCGGCGATGAGGAGATCGATGACGCTGGCGGGGCTCAGTCTACGGATGTCCTGCGGACTCTCGATATTCGCCTCCAGGTAGCCGACCCAGGCCTCAATGGTCACGGCCGCGTCATCACCCTGCCCCAGGAGTCTGCGCGCGTGCTCCTCGGCCCCCACCTCGGACCAGGCTCTCCGAGCTTCAGCACTCAAGGCGACGATAGCGGCCTGCAGCTGGTTGGCCAGGGCCTCACGGGCGTCGGTGGCCAGCTGAGAGAGTCCCTCGGCGCGGGCCTTGTCCGCCCGCCCCAGGAATCCTCTGCGCAGTCTGCCCCCTTGAGCCAGGGAGGCCAGTGGACCTCCGGAGGATGCCAGGGTGATCCACCGGGTGGCCGTGGCGCCCTGGCCTGCAGAACCGGCCCTGATGTCAGCGCTCAACGACTCAATGGCGGCCTCCCTCAGGTTCTGGCACTTCCTCTCCAGCTCCTGAGCCACCGCGTCCTGGGCGTCGACGTCATCAGCCAGGCGCTCCAGGTCGGTGCGCAGAGTGCTCCACACCCCCCTACCGGTACGACGCACAAGACCGGCTGCGCGGTGACGGCCGGCGAGGAGCTGCAGCCAGTCGCGCAGCTCGTTCACGCCGTCGCCCGACAAGAGCCCCTCATGCGGCCCGGCGTCCGGGATGACGAAGAAGGGCGCCTCTGACAGCCCCAGCCCCTGCAGGCGGGTGATGAGATCCCGACGCACCTCGGCCAGGATCGTCGCCGGCACCCGGTTGAGAACCACGCCGATGGGGGTCTCACGGCGTGCGGCCTCCTCCAGCGTCGTCCATGGCGTCTGATCGCCGTAACGCGCCGCGGTCGTGACGAAGAGCCACAGGTCGGCCGCCTCCAGCAGCCTGCCGGCCAGAGCCCGGTTGGCCTCGTGCACGGAGTCCAGGTCCGAGGCATCGATAAGAGCCAGACCAGCCGGAATGGCAGCGGAGACCTCCTGCCGGCAGACCTGCATCAGAGGGTGCTCGGACAGTGAGTCCATATCCTCGGGGTTGGCCACCAGAACCGGGATTCTCGTGGTGGGTCTGATCACTCCGGCATCTGAGACCTCCTGGCCGAGCACGGAGTTGACAAGTGTGGATTTTCCGGCCCCGGTGGAGCCCCCGATCACCACGATGGACGGGATATCAGCATCCTGAAGGCGGGGAACAACCTGATCGCGGACCTGCCCGATAAGACCGTCGCGCAACGTACGCGCAGCCTCGATGCCGTCGGCACTCAGGGCCAGGTCGAGGCGCTCGAGGTCCCGGACCAGGTCGGACAGGACATCGAGGAGCTGAGCGCGACTCAGGGCCGAGACGGGGGCATCGTCCTTGGAGTGGCGCGAGGGGACAGGAGCGGGCATGTGCCAACACTATGAGCACAGCGCAGCAGAGTCGACGATTGATCTCGACAGTTCACACCACATGTGTCGCAAGTTCAGTGAGAGTCTCCTGTCACCCCGCTGTGACCGCTGGAGGCGTGCACCGAATCTCGGACAAGAGGAACAGCCGACCCCTCAAACATGTCAGGAGCACAGCCGCCGACTACCGCATCCGAACCGGTTGGAGCCGACGGCGATGAGCGCGACGACATCCTCACAGCCTCTGCGAGCCAGCGACCCGAACGGTCGATACTCCGCGGAATATCAACCTTCTCCACCCTGGCTGCCAGTGCCCCCGGCCGGACTCGAACCGGCAACCTGCGGATTAGAAGGCCGATGCTCTATCCATTGAGCTACGGAGGCGTGCGCAAGCGCCTGACCAGCCTACGCCATCAACATGACGCCCCCTACCCCGACGGGAGGACCGCTCCCACACCGTCGTCAGCATCAGAAGATGATCGCGAGGAGATCACGCCGCCATGACGGACGTGCATCGAACCGGACGGCCGAACGATTCCGCGCAGCCGTTCAGGCCGCCTCTCAGACCATTGGCAGCCCGAGCCGCAATGCAACTGTGACAGCACTGCAACAGCCCTGTGACCGGCTTGATCGACACATCGCGGGGCCTCGCCCCGCCCCACGGCATCGCCCACATGTTGACAACCTCACAACGGGGAGCCCTCACTCTTAGCGACGACACTGAAACACCAGTATCGTGGCCGGAGCCCCATCCCGCCCCTCCGGAAGGATCGCGCCTTGCCCACTCCCGCACTCATCGTGCGCTCCCTTTCTGCCCAGGCATCGCTGGAGCCCCATACCTTCACCACTCCTTTCACCGTGGGGCGCGCACCGGACAGCGACGTGCAGATCGTCCACCCCCTCGTCTCCCGTACACACCTCCAGGTGACTCCCACCCCGACCGGGTGGGCGGTGAGCTGCCAGGGCCGTAACGGCATGCTCGTCGACGGGGCCGTGACGCGCGAAGCACTTGTGACTCAGGGCACCCGGATCCAGCTGGGTGACGCCTCCGGGCCGGCTCTGGGGCTCACCCCGATCGTCTCCGGCGGAGTTCCTCAAGCCGGCGCCCCCGTCCAGTCGCAGCCGATGGGGCAGCCCGCGCCCTCTGCACCGAACGCCCCCTTCATCCCATCGCAGCCGAGTGCGCCCTCCGCCCCACAAGCCGCTCCGCTCCTCCAGCGCCCTGCCGGCCCGTCCCCGGCCGCAGCCGCCTCGACGCAGGCCGCACCCATTCCACAGGCCATGGGATCGGCGTCCTCAGCAGCCACCTACGTGGCACCCGGACGCCCCCAGGCGGCGCCCTCATCGGGCTCAGCAGGCTCGGGCGCCTTCCCCACCTCGCGGCACACGCTCAAGTCCTTCCGCATCACCTCCTCGGGCACCATCGGGCGCGCCCCTGACAACACCCTGGTCCTGGATGACCCGCTCATCTCCAAGCACCATGCTCGGATCGACGTCTCCCCCAACGGCATGGTCGTCACCGACCTGGGATCCACCAACGGTCTCTACGTCGGCGGCCAGCGCGTGCCTCAGGTCCAGGTGACCCAGCCCGTGCTCCTGGGACTGGGATCCACCTTCATCGCCCTGAGCCCGGACGGCCTGTGCGAGGTCCAGGTCGCGGGCGGAGCCGGCGGCGAGCTGGTGGGTAAGGATCTGACCTTCCGTGTCAACAACGGCAACATGACGCTGCTCGACGGCATCTCCTTCTCCCTGCCGGGCAACGAGCTGCTGGCCGTCGTCGGCCCGTCGGGCGCCGGTAAGTCGACGCTGCTCAAGGCTCTCACCGGCGAGCAGAAGGCCCAGGAGGGCCAGGTTCTCTTCAACGGGCTGGACGTCTACGAGCACTACCCGGTCATGCGCAACAAGATCGGCGTGGTCCCCCAGAGCGACGTCATCCACTCCGCCCTCACTGTCCGCAAGACCCTCGAGTACGCCGCCGAGCTGCGCTTCGCCAAGGACGTCTCCAAGGCCGAACGGCGTCAACGCATCGCCGAAGTCCTGGAGGACCTCGACCTGACCGCGCATGTGGACAAGCGCGTCAAGAAGCTCTCCGGCGGTCAGCGCAAGCGGGTCTCCACCGCCATCGAGCTGCTCACCCGCCCCAGCCTCCTGTTCCTCGACGAGCCCACCTCCGGTCTGGACCCCCAGCTGGACCGTGACGTCATGGACCTGCTGGCGTCCCTGGCTCATGGGACTCGTCCCGGTGACAGCGGCCGCACGGTCGTCGTCGTCACCCACAATGAGAACCACATCGACCGCGCAGACAAGGTCCTCATCCTCGCAGCGGGCGGCAAGCCCGTCTACTACGGCTCCCCCCGGGAGGTACTCCCCTACTTCCGCCAGAGGCTCAACGAGATCGCCTCTCAGGGCCGCCTGCTGCTCAACACCCCGAAGGGCACTCTGCCCGACCCGCCCGCCGTGGACGGCTACGCCGATGTCTACGCCCTCATCCGCAACCACACCGCGGAACTGCGTCAGTACATGGAGGCCGCAGTGCCCTCGACACGGCGCGGAGGGGCTCCCGCTGCGGCCGCCGGGCCGGCGACGCAGGAGAAGCCGCCCAAGCAGCAGTCCGTGCTCCGGCAGGTCTCGACCCTCGTGCGACGCCAGCTGCGGATCGTGGCGGCCGACCCCTCCTACCTCGCCTTCATGCTGCTGCTCCCCATCATCATGGGGCTGTTGACCAAGGCGATCGAGGGGAGCGACGGCTTCGCGGTCCCCCACTACCCGGAACCCACTCCCCCGACGCCGGAGAACCCCACTCCCCAGGTCATCAAGTACTCCAGCCAGGCCCTGCAGCTGTTGGTCATCCTCATCACCGGGGCGGCGTTCTCCGGGATGTCGGCGACCATCCGTGACCTCATCGGAGAGCGGGACGTCTTCCTGCGGGAGAAGGCCGTTGGCCTGAGATCCGGCGCCTACCTGTTCTCCAAGGCCACCATCCTGGCGCTCATCACCACCGTTCAGACCGCGTTGATGATGGGCATCGCCCTGGCCCTCAACAAGGGCCCCTCCGATGCCATCATCCTGGAGGGGTGGCCGGGGCTGGAACTGGCCTTCTGCTGCTGGGCCGTCGCCTTCGTCTCCGGGCTCCTCGGACTGGCCGTCTCCGCGATGGTCTCCTCCTCCGAGCAGGTCATGCCGGTCCTGGTGGTCTCCATCATGGCCCAGCTGGTTCTGTCCGGCGGCATCATCCCGATCGCGGGGCGAGCGATCTTCGAGCAGCTCGCCTGGTTCATGCCATCGCGGTGGGGGTACGCGATGGCCGCCTCCACCCTGGAGATGCTCGCCATCATGCCCAACCGCGACGACGCGCTGTGGAAGCACGAGACCGCGCAGTGGCTGACGAATTACGGCCTGCTCTCAGCCATCGGCCTGGCCTGCATGGTGGTGTGCTACATCGCCCTGGCCCGCCGCGGGCGCCGCTGACGCCTGTCAGCCCTCCCGACTTGAACGCCGGGGTGCCGACCACAGAGCTGGTCGGCACCCCGGCGTCGTACCTGTCGCATGTGCCCCTATTTGCTGGCGATACTGGAGATCACCAGATCAAAGGTGTAGGTGGACCCTTGTGCTACCAGGAGGCGGGCGTCGCTCTTGTCCTTCGCGGGAACGACGGTGCCTCCGTAAGCGCCGGGAACCTTCCAGCCGACCTTGCCCGTGTCGGGCGATACGGCAACGACGAGGTTGCCCGGATCACCGTCCGAGTAGCTGTACTCCCCGACCTCCACCAGCACCTGTCCGTCACTGAGCAGACCAATGGGCCTGATGTGGCACTCCTTGCTCTGTGTGAACTCGGGCAGCTCGAGCTTCTTGCTGCCTGCCTTGGCCGTGCAGGTACTCGTGTCGACGACGACGTCGACCGTGCCTCCGGGGCCGATGACTGGAGTGGTCGAGGACGCCGCCTTCGCTAAGGAGGAGTAGGCATCCTTCAGTGACGAGGCATCCAGCGGTGCTGACGAGGCCCACCAGTGCTCCTCCGAGAACTTTCCTGAGACGGTTGCCGCCTCGCTGCCGTCGGCCTTGTAGATCGTGGCACCTGAGGACGTCACTCGCGAGAAGGCCTCCGGTCCGGACTCGATATTGAATCCGCCGGGGAATCGAGTTTTCTTGTCGAAGTCGGAGTCCGGCTGCTTGCCGGGCTCCGAGACGAGCACCTCACCGGTCTTGGCCGACAGCACCTGGAACTGTCGCGACTTGATCTCGTAGGTGAGAATGAAGCCGTTCTGGACCCGGCCCCCCTTGTACTGGCCGGAAGCGCTCCACTTCTCCTTACCGGATACGTCGTACCCCCTCATGGGGCCTCCGTCGAAGACCTCCCCCTGCTCAGACACGATGCCGAGGTCCTGCGTCGCTCCGATGTAGAAGGACTCCTTGGAGAAAGGCGCTTGAGAGGTCTTGCCCCCAGCCCCGATCACCGTGGATGCGTCAGTGGTCTGGGTACAGAGCACCGAGCCACCGACCCAGGGCCGAACCTTGTAGCACTCACCGCTCCACACCGGCGTCGTCGTACTCTTCGAGAGATCGACGAGGTTCGCCTTGCCATCGTGGTCGAAGGCCATCGTGGTCCCATCCGCGGACACGACAGGATTGGAGACATCCGAGTAGCGCAGATCCTCCCGAACACTGTTGCCCGCAGGCAGTGCCGCCGGCCATCTGTTGCCGATCTCCTGACCGGAGAAGAAGTACCACCAGGTCGCGCTCGCCCCCACGACCGCCAGGACGGTGGCCACTGCGGCCACAGCCACCCATCGACGACGCCACCACCGACGACGCGCACCGGCCTGCGCTCCAGCCGCCGCAGCCGCCGAGTACTGGGCTCCCGGCTGGCTGTAGAAGGCGGGCGCGGAGGGACTGGAGCTGCCCGGAGCGGCCAGCGTCGAAGGAGCGGCGAAGCCTCCGGTGCTCGCGGTCCCCGGGCTGAGAGGAACCTGTCCGGGACTGGGGGCGTACTGCTGCCCACTGACCAGAGTCGGCGCCTCCGGGGCGATCGCCATCGTGGCTGAGGTCGCCGAGGGATTCGGGGGCGTGGCCGGCGGCACCGTCGGATCCGCGGACGGAGGTGCGTCCCAGTCATAGGGCATGACCGAGGCCGTCGACTGCGGAGGCGACTCGAGCCTCGGTGCGGCGGGCAGGCCCGCCAGTGTTGACTGCATGGCATCCAGACGCTGAGCGACGTCCTCGATGGAGGGACGCCTGTCGGGCTGCTTGAAGGTCATCGAGGCGATGAGCTCCCACAGCGAGTCAGGCATGCCAACCGGTCGACCCGCGTCACGTCGGGCGTGCTGACTGAGCAGCTGAGCGGGTTGTCCCACGAACGGCGTCGTCCCACAGCTCATCTCGTAGAGCATGATGCCCAGCGAGTATATGTCGGCGGCGGAAGTGGGTGCCTGCATCGACAGAATCTCCGGCGCCATGTACAGCGGTGTACCGATGGCTCCTGTGACGTGGGAGGCGGAGAAGGTATCGCAGATGCGCGCCACTCCGAAGTCCGCCAGCCGAGGGACGACGGCCTCCGGCACATTCCCTCCAGGCGCCATACCGGTGGCAACCGTCTCCGACGGGTCGCCGCCCCTACTGGGACGCGAGCTGAGCAGGACGTTGGCAGGCTTGATGTCCCGGTGAATCACTCCGGCCTGGTGAACCGCGCACAGCCCCTGGGCGATACGCGTTCCCAGGGAGGCCACTTGCGCAGGGGGCAGCGAGCCGCGAGCCCTCAGCAGATCCCGCAGGTCCCCTCCGTTGACGTAGTCCATGACGATCGCGAAGGTGGAACCCTCGATCACGATGTCGCGCACGGCGACGACGTAGGGGCTGCGCACCCGCAGCAGCGTGGAGCGCTCCTTGATGAAGCGCTCCACGACGTCCGGATTCTCCACCAGGTCGGCGCGCAGTACCTTGAAGGCCAGGGTCTCGCGGGCGTCAGTGCGCCGACCGCGCCAGACCTCTCCCTGGGCACCCGCACCGATCCGGGTCTCCATGATGTAGGAGCTTCCGAGGTGACGGGGGGCGGGGCTTTGGGACATCAGTGCTCCGTGTTACTCAAGGGCTGTCAGGCTTCACGGAGACCTTATCGCGATCCTCGCACCATGGGACCGCTCTACCAGGAGATGGTCGTGAATCGCTCCTCGAATCTCACCACCCTCATGGGAGGGTCCGTGACTTCAAGGTCGTCGACATGACTACAGTGGCTCCCGTGAGCAAGCAGATGACAACCTCTGACCCGCTGGTGTGGATCGACTGTGAGATGACGGGCCTGGACCAGAGCGCCGACGCGCTCATCGAGGTCGCCGTCATTGTCACCGACTATGAGCTCAAGCCGCTGGCGGACGGAATCGATGTGCTCATCAAGCCTCCCGCCGCAGCACTGGAGCGGATGGACGACTATGTGCGAAACATGCACACCTCCTCCGGCCTCCTTGCCTCCTTGGAGGACGGAGTGACCATGGAGGCCGCCCGCAAGACGGTTCTGGACTATGTGACCTCCCTTGTGCCCGAGCCACGCACCGCCCAGCTGGCGGGGAACTCCGTGGGCACGGACAAGGCGTTCCTGGCCCGCGACATGCCGGATCTCATCAAGCACCTCCACTACCGGATCGTGGATGTCTCCTCCCTCAAGGAACTGGCCAAGCGCTGGTACCCCAGGACCTTCTTCCACGCGCCGAAGAAGGCCGGCGGGCACCGTGCCTTGGCGGACATCCTGGAGTCCATCGACGAGCTGCGCTACTACCGCGAGGTCCTGTTCCCCAGCGGGGAGGGGCCGAGCTCCCAGGAGTGCAAGGACGTGGCTGAGCGAATCCTGCGCACGCCCACCAGGTGACCGGAGCGACGGTCCTCTCAGGACACCCGCCCGACGTGACGTAGTGCACCGAGTCCAGTTTGATGTGCGGGGAGAGGAGCGGATACAGTACCGATTCGTTGCGGTGATACCGTACATGGTGGCTGTAGCTCAGTCGGCAGAGCGCCTGGTTGTGGTCCAGGAGGTCGCGGGTTCAAACCCCGTCAGCCACCCCACTGATCGCGGATCGTCCCGCGCCCAATACTTTTCCCATCCAGGCGGCAAGTGATGCCGCCGTCATCCGTAGCGCAGGCGTGCGGCGGACAGCGAAGGCTTCAGCCGTTTTCCTGCGCCCCTGAGTAACAAGCAACCCACTCACTCCGGCGCTCCTGCCGGCGGAGCATGTGCTCGATGCTCTGAAAATCCATCTTCGAGAAAGTCCCTCCCATGCAACGCCGCGACTTCCTGCTCTCTCTGGCCGCCGGAACCGCCGGATGCCTCAGCGCCTGCAACACCACACAGCCGGCAGCTCGTTCCACCTCACCGGCCTCATCCTCAGCGCAGAGCTCACCCCCGGCCTCAAGGACCCCCTCCCCCACACCCTCACCGACGCCGTCGCTCAGCCCGCTCCATCTTCAGGACGGGCCGCCTCCGCTACCCGCCCCCAGTCCGGCTGACTCCCTCATCACCGGCCTGCCGGAGAACGTCGGCAACGTCGTCGCGATCACCATCGACGACGGCGTCGACTCCTCAGTCGTGGAGGCCTACCTGGATTTCGCCAAGGACTCGGGAGTCCGTCTGACCTTCTTCGTCACAGGTTGCTATCCGAGCTGGACCGACAACCGGGACAAGATGAAGCCCCTGGTGGAATCGGGACAGGTTCAGCTGGCCAACCACACCTGGACGCACCCCGACCTGACGACACTGTCAGAGGGCGAGATCATCGATGAGCTCACCCAGTGCGAGAACCTGCTGCGCAACACCTATGGTGTTACCGGGGCACCCTTCATCCGGCCTCCCTACGGCGGCCGCAGCTCCTTCACCGACTCGGTCTGCGCCAAAGCGGGCTACACGACCACGACCATGTGGTACGGCTCCTTCGGAGACTCCGGGCAACTCACGCCGGAGGTACTTCTCGGTGAGGCGCAGAAGTGGCTGCTCGCGCAACACATCGTCATCGGTCACGCGAACTTCCCCACCGTCACTCACGTCTACGGCCAGATCATCGATATCCTGCGTCAGCGCTCCCTGCAGACAGCCACACTCGACGACGTCTACTTCGGCCCCGGGCACAATCGTCACGTCTGAGGGCGCTCAAGCGCACGAGGGCCCCTGGACGACCTCCTGATCCTCGTAGCACGGCCGCGTCCGAGCGGAGCCGATCTCCGGGGTCCGCGGGAGGTAGGCGATCTCGCAACGGCCTTCGAGCTGCTCGTCGAAGGTGCCGATCCAGTCGTCGCCGATGACGAAGACATCAATGCCGTACTCATCGACGTCCCGGCTCTTCTGCCCCCAGGTCTGCTCGGGAACGACCAGGTCGACATAGCGAACGGCCTCAAGCATGGCCTTGCGCTGCTCATAGGAGAAGTAGGCGCGCTTCCCCTTGGAGGCACTGAACTCATCGGTCGATAGAGCGACAATGAGATAGTCGCCCATCGCCTTGGCCCGGCGCAGCAGCTCGATGTGCCCGTAGTGGAGCAGGTCGAAGGAGCCGTAGGTGATGACGCGTTTCATTGGGATTGTCCTCATGGTTAGGGCCACCGTTTTTTGTATGAATCACACAAGAACCGATCGCATTGTCGTTGGTTGCGCGTATGGCAGTTGAACGCGCTCGCCGCTAAGTCTAGGCACCAAGCGATCCCCAAAAATCCTTTGTTACCCCTCTGAAGCAGGCTTTCAACTATGTCGGCCGTCACCCCCTATCACTTAACCCAATGAATGCGCGAAACCGCCGCCCCACGCCTCACCCCGGGCCGCCACAAGCTGAGGCCATCATGTGACAGAACCCCAGCATTCCGCGGTATCGCAACGATTACAAGCGGTTTCGGCACCGTCACAATAAACCCTGAACATCACAGTCTGATTGCAGACAAGCCAATCATGACGACTATCGCTTTTCCGACTCTTCAACACAACTACCGTTATAAGAAAACGAGTAAAGAAGGCCACCTCAGGCCTTTCCCGTCCTAGAAGACCGGAGGTCACCAGTGGTAGCAGTAGCTCCTGCCCGCACCCTCCCCCGCCCTTCCTGCACCACCTCACGCATCCCTTCCGTGGCCGCTTCGATGCCCGACCTCCCTTCCGATTTCTCGGCAGTGACCCGAGACATAGCCTCCTGGGCTCTATGGCTCTTCCTGGCAACCCTCATCAGAACATTCTTATCAACGCATCGAATTCTTTATCCGCGCATGCTCCTGATAGGATTCGCGGCCGCAACGCTCATTCAAATGACCGCCTGGTGCGTGACACGGTATTACTGGCCGTGGGCCTCCACGCGGGTCATGCCGTTCATCATCGTGGCAGGCACCGGGTTCGCTCTGGGTTCCTGCTTCCTCGACCTCACGACGGAGGTCCATCTCCTGCCGTGGACCGCCGGCCTCGCCGGGTCGGCCATCGCCATGGCCGACCAGTGGCGGCGTCGGCTGAGATGGCGGGTTCAGGCACGGCGGGCTCTGGAGCCGGTCTCATGAGGACCCTGCTCCTGGGCGGCCTCGTCGTGACGGCAGTCGTCTCCGCCTCCTTGACTGCGGCTGTCATTCCGCTTCTGAAGAGAGCTCGCGTCATTGACGTACCCGAGGACAGGTCCCTCCACCGGTTTCCTGTTCCTCGCGGTGGCGGACTCGCCATCGTCCTGGCCGCCTCACTCGCCACCTGGACATCCATCCTCGTCGCGGCGCACCAGCAAGGCACTGCTCACACGGTGATCAGGCTCGATGTCGCGCTCATGGGTCTGGCGACCGTGCTCACCTTCGCACTGCTCGGACTGATCGAGGACCTGTTCTCCGTGTCTGTCCGGACTCGCCTGGTTCTTCAGCTCGCCCTGGGTGCAGGACTCGGCCTGGTGGTACACAGCGCCTTCGAGGTCCCACTGTGGTGGACCCCGGCGATCTGTGTGGGCACTGCCGCCCTGGTCAACGCCACGAACTTCATGGACGGCGCCAACGGCCTGGCCTGCAGCCACGCCCTGATGACCTCACTGTGGTACGTCCAGGTGGCGATCGTGGCTCCGGTTCCCGGCCTGGGGCTCATCATGATATCGGTGGCCGGCGCGTGCCTCGGCTTCCTGCCCTTCAATACGCCCCACGCCAAGGTGTTCCTGGGCGACTCCGGCTCCTACGCCCTGGGCGGTGCCTGGGCCTTCGCCGTCACGGCCTGCCTCGCCCAGGGCGTGGCCGTGGAGGCTGCAGTCGCCCCCGTCCTCGTGCTTCTGGCGGATACCGGCTACACCCTGTGGATGCGGGTGAGAGCAGGCCAGTGCTGGTATGAGCCGCACCGGCTTCATGTCTACCAGCGCCTGGTCTGTGCCGGATGGCCGCACTGGGCCTCGGCTCTTCTGGTGACCCTGGCCGCGGCGTCGTGCTCCGCCCTGGCGGCAGGCAGTCTTCTCAGCCGCAGTCGGCTCTGGATACCCCAGGTCGCCATGGCGGCAGTCCTGATCCTCTACTTGCGGATGCCCTCCATCATCGGAGCGCCCAATCCCTTCCCCACCCTCCGAAGGGCGAGGTGAGGACATGCGCATCCTTCTTCTCAGCCACTACTGGGCACCGGAGGTCGGCGCTGCTCAACACCGTTGGAGCCGACTGGCCGAGGCGCTGATCTCACGTGGCCACGAGCTGGCGGTGTTGGCGCCGGCTCCCCACTACCCAGGAGGTCGTCTCCTGCAAGGAGGTGGGGCGCACATGGCCGGCTCGATCAGGCGAGACGTCACCGGAGCCATGGTGCATCGCACGATCTTCCGCCCCTACAGCAGCGGCGTGTGCGGGCGCGGTATCGATCAGATGGTCGCGGCGGCCGACTCCGTGCGCCTGGGGGTGGAGCGCTTCCGGGGAGCGAACCGACCCGACGTCATCCTCGGCTCGGTTCCCGGGCTCCCCACCCTTCCTGCAGCGCTCGCCGTCGGCAGGGTCCTACGCCGTCCGGTCGTGGTGGAGCTGCGAGACGCCTGGCCCGATGTGCTCCTGTCAGTCGCGCAGTGGTCCTCGCCTCCCGCCTGCTCATCGGCCATCACGCAGGCCCACCGAGCCCGCAGGCTGGACATCGTCAGCCGAGGTGCACGCACCCTTCTGCCACCCCTCATCACTCGCCTGGAGCGGGAGGCCACGGCTGTGGTGACGACGACGGACTCCTTCGCGCAGGTCCTGCGCTCCCGCGGGGTACGCCGCGTGGTGACGGTGCGCAACACCGGCTCCACGATGCAGGCAGGCCGGCCTTCTGCCGGCCGACGCCGTTCAGACGGCGTCCTGAACGTGCTGTACCTGGGGACGGTGGGGCGCGCCCAGGGACTGGGCTTCGCGGTCAGGGCCGCGCACATCGCCCAGCAGAGCGGTACCCCGGTGGTACTGCGGATCGTCGGCGACGGCGCGCAGCTCCAGGAGGTCGCCGCCTTGGCCCGCAGACTCGGGGCCCCCGTGGAGATACACCCTCCTGTGCCCTGGACCGAGGTGGACCAGCACTACGCCTGGGCTGATACGGCCCTGGTGAGCCTGCAGAACTGGCCGGCCATGTCTGTGACGGTCCCGTCCAAGCTCTACGAGATCATGTCCACCGGACTGCACGTGTGCGCCTCGGTCGACGGTGAGGCTCGGCGCATCGTGGAGGACGCCGGCTGCGGCGACGTCACTGCCCCGCAGGACCCGCAGGCCCTGGCATCCCTGTGGAGGGCTCTGGCTGCTGACCGCAGCCGTCTGGACGTGGTGGGTGGACGGCGTTGGCTGGCGGACCACGCCAACGCCGAGACCATGACGGACCGCTACGAGTCCCTCCTGAGGCAGGTTGTCGGTGACTGACATCCAGATCCTGAGGAACCTGATGCTGCTGGGCACCTCCGCCACCCGGCAGCTGGTCGAGGATCCTGCGCTCCTGGTCCTGCAGGGGGCGCGTCGACTGTCTGAGCCCTGGCGCGGTCGGAGCGCTCGGTTGCTCGGCATCGGGGCGGGTGATCACGAGGTGCGCCGAGCACTGTCGGCATTCATCGCCGACAGGCCGGACACAGCCGGCGACGCGCTGAGTCGGGCGGTACCACGGTCCGCCGCCGGCCGCCGGCTCGCCGCCGAGATGGCGATCCATCTCGGTTCCGCAGAGCGCAGGCATATTGATGCCGAGGGTCTGAGCCCCTCGGTGCGTGCGCGGGACCTGTGGTCCCGGGGACACCTGAGCACTGCGCTGAGCACATTGGAGGGGGCGCCCGGCTCCAGGGCGCTGTGGGCCCGTCTGCGTTCCCAGCTCGCCATGATGAGCCCGGGCTTCCACCTCCCCCGTTTCTCTCCCTCACCCGGCTGGACGGCTCCTGACCCGACTGAGCCGCTCCGGGTCCTTCACGTACTGACCAGTTCGCTGCCCCACACTCAGTCCGGCTACACCGTGCGCTCTCACGCGCTCCTGCGGGCGCAGTCCAGCGCCGGCATCGATGTGCGTGCGGTGACACGCATCGGTTACCCCGTGATCATCGGCAGGCCTGCGGCTCAGGCCAGCGACGTCGTCGACGGAGTCACTTACCGGCGGCTTCTTCCTGCGCGGTCACAGGCCTCCCCGATAGCCCGGCTCACACAGATGAGCCGCCTGCTGGCGCGGGAGGTGGAGGCCTTCTCCCCCCACGTGCTGCACACGACCACCAACTACGTCAACGCCCTGGTCACCCAGGCTGTGGCCCGCTCCTACGGTCTGCCCTGGGTCTATGAGATGCGAGGGGTGCTGGAGTGCACCTGGGTGGCCTCCAGGCCGCCGAGCCAGCAGGCCGAGGCGCTGAGCTCTGAGCGCTTCACGCTGCTACGGGCCAAGGAGGCCGAGATGGCCCGGCAGGCCGACGCCGTTGTCGTCCTCTCACGGGTCCAGGCCGAGGACCTCACGGCCCGGGATGTCGACTCCAGCCGGATCACGGTCGTTCCCAACGCCGTGGACCAGGAGGTCCTCGAGGCCACCAGGCTGTCGCCGGCGGATGCGCGCCGACGGCTGGGACTGCCCCGCAGCGGCCTGTGGGTGGGGAGCGTCTCCTCCCTGGTGGGCTATGAGGGATTCGGCGTGCTTCTGCGGGCCGTGGCGCGCTGCCGCACTCGGGGGGTCGATGTCCGGTGCGCCGTGGTGGGCGACGGCGTCAGCCGTCCCGAGCTGGTGGCCCTGGCCGGAGAGCTGGGGCTGGAGAAGCCGGTGTGCGTCCTTCCCGGACGGGTGGACCGCGCAACGGCCCTGGACTGGTACCAGGCCCTGGACGTCTTCTGCGTGCCGAGACTGGATACACCGGTATGTCGGCTGGTGACACCCCTCAAGCCGATGACGGCGATGGCGCTGGGCCGGCCGGTCGTGGCCTCCGACCTTCCCGCGCTCAGCGAGCTCACCGCCTCAGCGGCGAATCGGTCCTTTCCCGCCGGTGACGTCGAGGCGCTCAGCCGAGTGCTGACCCGGCTGGCCGTTGGAGAGCCCCTGCCCTCCGCGTTTCACACGCCGCCCACCTGGAGTGGCAACGCAGTCCGTCAGGCCGAGATCTACGAGGAGCTGGTATGAGCAGGTCGTCCTGGACCCCGTGGCCCGACGGGCAGCCGTTCTGGGGTGGCAGCTCCGAGGTCAGCGTCAGCGTCGTCGAACTCAGCGAGCTGTATCCGGTGGGCCGGCGCCCACCGCTGGTGGCCTACATCCGCCAGCTCTGGCAACGGCGGCATTTCATCTGGGCCGACGCCCGGGCCAAGGCCCTGGGTTCTCAGCGTGGCACCTTCCTGGGAAACGCATGGCTCATCGCCAAACCGATGCTCAATGCGATGGTCTACTTCGTCGTCTTCGGGCTGCTTCTGCAGACGAGCCGCGGTATTGACAACTTCATCGGCTACCTCATCATCGGTGTCACGTTCTTCCCGCCGCTGCAGCGGTCAGTGACCGGCGGTAGCCAGGTGATCATCGCCGGGAGGAACCTCATCCGGGGGTTCTCCTTCCCGCGGGCCGCCCTGCCCGCGTCGTACACGATTCGTAACGCGATCGACCTGGTCCCACCGATGATCGCCGTCCTCGTCCTCGTGGTGGTTCTTCCTCCTCACGCCTGGCCGAGCTGGCACTGGGTCCTCATCCTCCCGGTCCTGGCGCTTCAGGTGCTTCTGAGCCTGGGGCTGGCACTGGCCACCTCCCGTATCACCACGACGATTCCGGACATGCGGAATATCTGGCCCTTCCTGACGCAGTTCTGGTTCTACGCCTCGGGAGTCTTCTTCTCCTACGAACGTTTCATTGATCACCCGGTGATGCTGCGGGCCATGGATCTCAATCCCGGATACCTCATCATCACGATGTATCGGGACGCGATCCTGTACCAACGCGTCCCACAGGCTCACATGTGGCTCATTCTCAGTGCCTGGTCACTGGGGCTGACCGTGGTTTCCTTCGTGTTCTTCTGGGAGAAGGAGGAGGTCTACGGTGTCGAACGCTGAGACCGGACCGAAGAATGAGCCAGCGGCCCTCCAAGCGGATGAGCCGGGAGACACGACGACGCCTTCCCCCATCGTCACGATGGCACCGGATGCCGACTCGCGTCCCGCTGTCATGACCGCGGACGACGGTCACGAGGCCGGCATCGGCACCGCCACCGTTGTCGTCGACGACATTCGGGTGAGCTACCGGGCGCCCTCCACTGACGCCGAGGATCTGCGAGCAGCGTCCATGGCGCACAAGATCTTCCTGGGGCTGACGGGGCAGAGGCCGAAAGTGAGGATCGATGCCCTCAAGGGGATCTCGTTCGTGGCACACGCCGGGGAATCGATCGGCATCCTGGGGCGCAACGGTGCCGGGAAGTCCACGCTGCTTCGTATCATTGGCGGCCTGGAGACGCCGACCTCGGGAACAGTGAGCGCCCGTTCCAATCCGGTACTCCTGGGCGTCAATGCGGCCCTCGTCCCAGACCTTTCCGGCGAGCGCAATGTGCGCCTGGGCTGTCTGGCCATGGGGCTGAGTCCTCGACAGATCGAGGAGATCATTCCCGAGGTGATCGAGCTGGCCGGGATCGGGAAGGCCATCCACCGCCCGATGAAGACCTATTCCTCAGGAATGGCCTCACGTCTTCGGTTCGCGATCGCCGCCGCGGCGAACCCGGACATTCTCCTCATCGACGAGGCCCTGTCCACCGGTGATGCCGCGTTCAAGGAGCGCAGTGAGAACAAGATGACCGAGCTGCGGCGCGCAGCCGGAACGGTGTTCATCGTCAACCATGCCGCGCAGGTGGTCGAGGAGATGTGCACCCGGGCGCTGTGGCTCATGGACGGCGAGCTCATCGGAGATGGCCCGGGTCCCCAGATCGCCCATGACTACCGATGGTGGTCCTGGAACATCGCCAAGGACAAACCGGACAAGGCCGCCAAGATTCTGGCCGAGTGCCAGGAGAAGTGGAAACCGGCAGAAGTGCGGCTCCAACGCTCGGAGAGCCGCACACTGCCCTACCGACACGCTCGAGGAGTATGACCATGCGCAGTGAGGAAGGCGCCATGACAGCAGGACGAATCACGGTCTACGGCTCTTGTGTGGCCAGGGACGTGGCCAGTGAGATGGAGCAGCGGGGTTGGAGCGTGGAGCGTTACATCGCCCGTCAGTCCCTCATCAGTGCGGGGCGCCCGGCCGACGTCGGCGATCTTGATCTGTCCTTGCTGAGATCGTCCTTCGCCCGTCGTTCCTTCCTGTCCGACATGGTGGGCAATCTGGAGGCGCAGCTGACGGCCGTCGCCTCATACACCGATCTGCTGCTGTGGGACCTGACCGACGAGCGCCTCGGCGTCCTGGAGACGGCCCCCGGGACGTTCCTGACACGTTCGACGGAAGCGCTGACGGCCGGCCTCTACGAGGGGCTTCCCGCCAGGTTCCTCGAGCTGGGGACGGCGGAGCACCTGCATCTGTGGCGGCCTGCCCTGTTGCGTTTCCACAGTCTCCTGGAACGGCTCGACCTGGCGAGCAAGACGATCCTCATCAACGTCCCCTGGGCGACGAGGACCACCTCGGGCACGTCAACCGTCCCGAGCTGGGGACAGACGGCCATGGAGGCCAACTGGGTCATGACCCGCTATGTCGACCTCGTCTACCAGGAGACCGACCTGCGGATCCTACAGGTGCCCGATGAGCTCGTCGTGGCCGACGACGCGCACCGCTGGGGGTCCGCCCCCTTCCACTACGCCGGGTCCCTGTACTCATGGATCGCCGACGAGCTGGAGATCGCTCTGGCACCACGCAGCCTCGCCCCGACGCTCTGAGCTCCGCATCGTGCAGCAGGGCAGGTCGGCGTCGGGCCCGTACGGGTCCTCACCCGCTTCAGCGACGACGCCGCAGCAGCCCCTGGAGGCTCATCGTCCTGGCCGGGCGCGTCTGACCCAGCCGTGGTCGGCGGGGCCACAGGGGGATGCGGGGGACGTCTCCGCCGGAGTAGCGCTGCACCGCCTCAGCCCCGGTGAGGATCCAGCCGACGTCGGTCCCGGCGTAGCGAAGAGGATCCGCCTGCCGGCTGGGAGACTCGACGGTGCACAGCTCCATGACCTCGCCGTCGCGCACCACCGCCACCTCGGGGCATCCTTTCCACAGCAGGAGGCGGGCACGGTCCCGGGCACGGAGGTTCCCCCAGGGGCTGCGGATGATCTGATCGGAGTCGAGGCGCTGCGCCAGCTCACGCATCTCCGCCGCGTGCGCCTCCCCCAGTCCCGGTGGAGCGGTGGGCATCCGACCCGCGTCGACGACTCCGAAGTACCAGCCGAGGTCGTACAGGATCGTCTGCTGAGCCCAGGGCTCACCACCGGCGGCATCGAGAAGGGCGTGGTAGCGCGTGCGCATCTGAGCGACGTAGCGGCCCGGCCGCAACCAGGCGGTCTGGACCGCGGAGTCGCCTGAGACCCGCTTGTCATAGTGGTAGACGGCCTCGGGCACGTAGACGATACGGCCCCCGCCGGTTCGGATGCGTCCCAGGTAGAGCGCGTCCTCGAAGGTGGGCGCCTCGCGGCCCTCGGGGAACCGGGCCGCGAGCGCCCGATCGGCCCGGATGAGGCACTCGTGGACGGAGAGCTGGATGGCTTGCGGCTGACGGGCGGCATCGGCCCGAGCAGTCCCGCTCTGGAAA
This sequence comes from Actinomyces oris, assembly GCF_001937665.1. GTDB lineage: Bacteria > Actinomycetota > Actinomycetes > Actinomycetales > Actinomycetaceae > Actinomyces > Actinomyces stomatis. The sequence goes on from NZ_MSKL01000021.1 coordinate 26,167, forward strand.
CGGAAGTCGAGGGGGTGGGCCGTCTCAGCACCGTCCTGGTGGATGAGGGTGCGGCCGGCCAGGAGGAAGTCGCCGCGGCGCCTGGCGCCCAGGAGCCGGGTGAGGAAGTCGGGGGCGAGCCAGTCATCGGGGTCGGGAAAGCCGATCCACTGCCCGTGGGCGCGTCCCATTCCAACGTTTCGGGCGCGGCCCTGTCCCCCGTTGTCCGTCTCGACGATCTCGACGTCGAGGTCTGTTCGCCGCGCCCAGGTTCGGCAGACCCTCGGTGAGTCGTCGCAGGCCCCGTCCAGGACGAGCACGATCTGGAGGCGGTTGTGCGGGTGGTCCTGGGCGTCGAGCGAGCTCAGGAAGCGGGGCAGGTAAGGGGCCACGCCGTAGACGGGGGTGACGAGGCTGACCAGGGGCGGGCGGCGGCGCAGCCGTGGGCCCCTCGGCACCGGGGCCCGCATCAGATCAGGTCGCGTCGAAGCATCGCGGTGAGGCGGGCGCAGGCTCCGGCGTCGAGCAGGATGAGGTCCTCGGGGGCGGTGACTCGGCCGACGATGACGTCCTCCACCGCCTGATGCACCTGCGCGGAGGTGTCCATGCCGATGGCTCCGATGGCCTCGTGACGGGCGCGGTAGCGGTCCGTGTCCGGACGTCCGCGGGGATCCCAGACGATGCCGACGCAGCCGGCGATCATGCCCTCGTCGAGGACGGATGACCGGTCCGAGACGACCGCCCAGGAGCGGACCAGGTTCTCGGGCAGGTCGCGGCCGGTGACGGCGGGCACGCCCAACGCCCTGAACCACTCGGGCGCGTGGAGCACCAGCTTGGGATGGGCGAACAGGACGGTGCGATGGCCGGCCTGGGTCAGGCCGGTGGCCAGCTCGAGCCAGGGCCGGTAGAGCGTGTTGAGGAGTCCGACGGCGTCGGGGTCGCTCTCCAGGGCGCGTGAGACCTCCGGGTCCCAGGTGGGGGCCAGCAGGATGCTGTCACGCTCGCGCCCCAGAAGGCTGTAGAGGTGGTCGTGGCGGGGGAAGCCGGTGCGCCAGACCTCTCGGTCGGTGAGGGTGTAGGAGGTGTGGTCCGCCGTCAGTCCGGCCTGCTCGGCGGCGGTGGCGCACACGACGACATCCAGGCGGGCGCCGTTGAACCAGCGCCACATGTCGCGCATGGTCACACCGTGCTGAAGGAAGACGAGGCGCTGGTCGGGGCCGACGCCTGAACCGGTGAGGCGGTCCTTGATGAGGGGGTCACCGATGTCGGACAGGAGGATGGTCTCGGCACCGCTCCAGGCGGCATCGAATCCCGGACCGGTCGGGTCCAGGAGGACGAAGCCGTCCTGCGCGAGGCGTTCCCAGTCCGGGCAGCTGCGTTCGATGACGAAGATGTGCCGGACGCTGGGAGCGTGGGTGCGGGCATAGCGGTACAGCGGCTCGGCGTTGTCGCCGGCGCTGTTGTGGCGGTCCATGTAGAGCCAGGTGCGGGGCCAGTCGGAGGGGGACGAGGCGGTGTACGGCGAGGGCGCTGAGGAGGACACCGCGGAGGACGCGTCCGGAGCCGAGGACGTGCGGTCGGCCTGCCGGTTCTCCTGCGTGCCGCTGGGGCTGAGGAACCGGGCCAGGCGCCGGCGCAGCCCGAATGAGGACGCTCCCTGACTGCGTTGACCGGGGATCGTCTCAGGCGGTCTGGGGTTGCCCCGGTAGGGGGCCACCGGGAGCTCATGACCGTCGATGACGGCGGTGATCCTCCCCTTGGGCAGCCAGACGATGCGCTCGTGGAGTACCACGTCGTCGAAGTAGCGGTGATCGACTGTCTTGGCACTGGTCGGCTGGGCCCAGGCGCCGTCCACCTTCCACTGCTCCTGGGGCATGTCGCCGGTGTAGAAGTAGGTGGCCTTCTGATCACTGCGGAACCTGCGTCCCAACGGCAGGATGGGGGCGGGCATGGGGCCTGCGGTCATGGCGACCAGGGCGGTGCGACGTCCCACGGCCAGCGGCGTGGAGCAGTACGCCTCGATCTGGGAGGCGGGGACGCGTCGGGTGACGGCGCGCAGAAGCTGGGCCACCTCGGCGCGCTCGGCGGCCGTGAGCCCGGCCGAGGGGTAGCGCAGTCCGCGGTCGGCGTCGGTGACCTGGATGAGGCGGTGAATGATGAGCTGATGGACCCAGGCGGGTGGGGGGCAGTCGACCTGCAGCCACGCCGGCAGCACGGTACCCAGCAGGTGGCGGTAGTGGTCGATCCCTCCCCAGGGGCCGGGGGGCTTGGGGGCGTGGCGGATGACGGCCGGGCCGTCGTGGAGGCCCGCCCGGTTGCCGGTGGCCACGATGTGGGCGATGAGCCCGCTCAGGCCGATGCTCTCGTCATCACCGGCGACACCGTCAGCACCGTCGACGCCGTGAAGGGGTCCCGATCCGCCCCAGTGCTGCAGACCGTGGCGGGGGATGGTGAGTACCACTCCGCTCATGGTGTCGGGGAAGATGTGGGGCTCGACGGTCAGGTCAGTGGTGCGGCTGCCGTGCTTGAATCGCCATTGCAGCCGCTCGTCCCGGGTACCGTCGGGGCGGATGGTCACGGTCGGGGTGAGCACGACGGTCTCGCCGGGGCCGCACTGAGCCAATGAGGCGAGATATCCGGGCTCGACCCGGTCTCCCGCTCTGAGGAACAGGACCCGGGTCCCTGCGGCCAGGGGGCGGAGGATCTGGTCCAGAGCCGCCGGATCAGGGCACCCGATGGGGACGATCCCGCCTTCGGGCGAGTCCTGGTGAAGAGAGTCAAGCGTGTCCTGACCACCTGCGGAACCGATGATGATGACGTGCAAGGTCTCGGTGCTGCGGGCGTTCATGAGGTGGGCATCTCCATTTCGTGGGGCGGTCCCCAATGACTAATGGTGGACGTAGCCAGTACCTCTGCGTCGGAGATGTCCCAGGTGTGTCCGAAAGTCGTCCCACGTCGCTGGACGAACCCGAATCGGGAGGCCGAGTAGATACGGGCCCCGACACGTACGCAGTCATTGAGGAAACCGGTGTCCTCACCGGTGGTCGTCTCAGGAAAAGTGATATCTCGCACCAGGTCCGTACGAGCCACCAGAGTCGGTCCGGAGACGAAAGTCGTATAGCGGTGCTCCCAGTCGGCGAAGCGCAGCACCGTCAGGTCCGGGCCCGTCAGGTGCAGGTAGTGGGCGTGCTTGCCGACGACGTCGGCACGGGCGTAGTCGGCCGCCGCGAGAGACTCGAAGAGGTAGTGATCGCCGTAGAGGTCGTCGTCGTCCATCTTGGCGATGTAGTCGGCCTCGACCCGCGAGAGCATGAGGTTGTAGCAGGCTCCTAAAGGAGTGCTGGCCTCAGCGGTGAGCCAGTCGATCTCAAGGCCCAGCTCGCGGGCGCGGACCTTATTGCTGGATTGGGCGGTGAAGCCGTGGGTGAGGATGACCGGCGCCATCGTCACCTGCTGCTGGCCGGCCAGGGTCTGCAGGACGTGGTCGATCTGCTCGGGTCGGATGGTGGACACCAGGGGTGCGACGGTGGGCCGGCGTCGGGCCCGCTCGCCCATGCCGACGGCTCGCAGCACGCTCTCCACTCGGTGGCTGTAGGTGTGATGGCCCCAGATTTCACGTTGTGCCAGGTAGGTCATGTGATCCCCGAGGATCGGGTTGGTCACGAGCGCGCGCACGGTGTGCCCGGCCTGAGCCCGGTCAGTGACCTTGGCCAGGGTGCCTGCGGGCAGAAGGCGGTCAGTGGCCGGCGTCGGGGTGCTCACCACGGGAGTGCCGCAGGCCAGGACCTCGATGACGCGGCGCGGAAGCATGGACGGGCTGTCCACCACGGAGCTGACGTTGAGGAAGACGGCGTAGGCGCGGTAGGCGGAGAGCATCTGGGGGTAGGTGAGACTGCCTCGCACACACGAGTCCCAGGGAGGCGGGAACTGGTAGGTGTCGTCGCCGTCGAGGTACCGGGAGAAGATGTCCAGCCCGTGGGGCAGTCGAGCCGAGACGTCGAGGGCGCCGCCCAGGACGACCTCCATCTGCTCGCGCCGCTCGGGGTACTTGTGAGCGAAGTAGGTTCCGGCGAAGGCGACATCCCTCCGTGGGGCGGGGCGGCCCGTATCGTCCAGCAGGCGGATCGGGTTGTGGATCGCGGGCTGGGCGGCGAAGGGCAGGACCCCGATGCGATCATGCCCCAGGTCTCGCCGGAAGCGCTCCACCATCGCCTCATCGGTGGTGAAGACCCAGTCGAAGAGGCGGGCGGTCTCAATGGCCTCGTCGTAGTGGGCGGGATCCTCCTTGTTCCAAAAGACCGTCGGCACTCCTCGGCCCCGCAGTGCGGTGACCATGTCCCTCAGGTGACCCGAGGGCCCCTGAGAGCCGATGACCTGGAAGCGCCAGGCGTCGTCGTTGCCGTGCCAGGCGGACTCCACGAAGAGCAGGTCGATGGGGGTCTGCTCGACCTGCTCGCGCCAGCCGGTGGGGGTCAGGGGCACGGAGCGCCACTCGTAGCACAGGGCGAGCGCCGAGAACTCATCAGCGATCACCCCGACGGTCACGTCGTGACGCGGCCCGGTCTCCTGCGGTGAGGGCAGGGGCCAGTCCGGCAGGAGCATCCGGCCCCGTCTCCTGGAGGCCCACCGGCGGGGACGTACCCAGGCGGTGGTCCGACGACGGCGCAGGTGCTCACGCAGCCCTGCCGGCCCCGAGCGGCGCAGGTGCCACAGGGCGCGCCGCAGCTCGGGGGCCGTCCGAGGCGTCATGCGGGCACCCCTCGCGAGGCCGCACGCCTGCGCCGTCTCCTCCTGGACGCCGCCTTCCCCTTGGGGCGCCGAAGGAGCGCTTCGGGGCCGAGCACCGCCTCCAGGGTGTCCCGCAGTGAACGCTCGTTGTGCTCCTTGACGTCGAAGTCTCCGTGGGCGAGGTGGGGCTCGGCCAGTGCCGTGCGGATCGCCTGAGCGATGTCCTGGGGTGAGGTCCCGCTCAGAACCCCGTATCCGAGGGAGACCAGCTCCCGGTTGCCCGGAAGGTTGGAGGCCACGACCCCGGTTCCCAGCGTCATCGCCTCCAGCAGGGTGACCGGCTGCCCCTCGTGCAAGGAGGGCAGGACGAACAGGTCGGCTCCGTCAAGGACCGGGAACGGGTTGTCCATCTGTCCCAGCATCACGACGTGCCCGGACAGGCCCAGGGAGTCGATCCTGGCCCGCAGCGTCCCTTCGAGCACCCCGGATCCGATGATCGCCAGGCCGATACTCAGGCCTGGAGCGCCGCCGACCTCGGAGCCGTCCTGCTTGCGCAGAAGGGCGACCGCCTCGATCAGAGCGGCCTGGTTCTTCTCCATCGACATCCGCCCCATGGTGGCAAGGACGATGTCGTGCTCGTTCTTCAGCGCGGTGAAGGCATCGGGGGCGGGCGCCTGCGCCCCGAGGCGGACCCGCTCGACGTCGAGGAGGTTGCGGGCCGAGAGCTGGCGCTGGGAGAGGTCAATGCCCAACCCGGCCAGTCCGGTACGGTTGTGGCGGGCCAGTCCCGGACTGACGGCGACGACGGCGTCGACATCGCCGTAGAGGGTGAAGACGCGCTTGAGGCCCGGGTACTTGTCCCGGTACTCGTTGTCCATCTGGTTGTGCTGGTAGCAGGAGGTGCGGGATCCGCGACGCCCCCAGGCCGCGATGAGCGACACCCAGGTCTCGGCGTAGCCGTCGTACTCGATGGCGGCGTCGGGCACGAAGTCCCCCAGGATGCGACGCGTCTCGCGCTCGTAGTACGCCCAGTAGGAGTCCCAGAAGCTCTGCGAGGTGTAGGCCTCGGGGTGGTGGGCGAAGTCGTTGACGCAGGAGCGTTCGTGAATCCGCCAGGGAGCCGCCCCGGGCTTGCAGATGACGTGGACATGGCGGGGCAGGCGTCGGAAGATCTCCTGACGGTCCTCGTTGTCACGCAGAACGGAGGGCTCAACGATGAGGTTGACCGAGTAGAGCGCCGGATCGAGTGCCTCCAGGAGGGCCAGGAGGGCTGAGGCGATCCCGTTGGGGATCATGGAGGCGTGGAACAGGAGTGTCCGGCGCTTGCGGGCGCCGTCGCCGACCGCGGGGTCGAGTGCGTGGTCCCTGATGATCGCCCGCTGTCCGTGGTCGAGGTCGTCGTCGAAGAAGAATCGGGCCAGGCGAGCAGAGGCCCGTCCGTCCTCGTAGGGACAGTACCGGGCGAGAGCCTCCTGGGGCGCGATCCCCTCCCCGGCCAGGGCACGCCCGATGGCTGAGGCCAGCTCGCCGCGGTCGTAGCAGGCCAGCCCGGGGACCTCCGCGGGATCGAGGTACAGGCCCCGCTCGGCCCGGTACTCCTCGATGTCGTGCATGTAGAGCACGATGGGGCGCTTCTGGGGCAGGAAGTCGAAGAGGATCGAGGAGTAGTCGGTCACCAGGACGTCGACCGCGGCCAACAGCTCGTTGGTGTCGATGTCCTTGGGCACGACGCTCACCGGCAGATTGACGCCGGCCAGCAGCTTCTCGGAGAGGCGGTGGGCCCGATAGACCACGAGCACGTCGTCACGGGAGGCCATGGCGGTCAGGTCGGCGACCAGGGCCTCGCGGTCCAGCTCCCGCTTGCTGACTCCGCCGCGCCAGGTGGGGGCGAACAGAACCAGACGGCGCTCGTCCCCCTCGGCCATGCCCAGGCGGCCTCGAAGCGCCTTGCGGTCCTCGTGGCTCATCGTCAGCGAGGTGTCCAAACGAGGGGATCCGGTGATGATGGTGCGGCCCCGGTAGACGTCACGCAGATCATGGTCCTCGATGAGGGCCCATCGGGTGAGCTCATTGGGAGCCATGAGCGTGGTGCTCAGCTGGAAGTTGCGCTGCAGGTTCTCGTAGTCGAGCAGACCGCCCCGCATGGACCGCCCCAGGGTCTTGAAGGGGGTGCCGTGCCAGGTGTTGAGGTAGCGCTGCTCGCGACGGCGCACGAAGTAGGGGGCGAAGGAGACGTTGTTGACGAGGTACCCGGCGGTGGCGAGGTACTGCATGTACTCGGAGCTGTGCAACGGGACGAAGACGACGTTGCGACGGCCCAGCAGATCAGGCGGGATAGCACCCAGGTCGTTGACGGCCCACACGTGGAGCAGGTCGGAGTACTCCGGCCGGTCCACCATCCAACGGAAGATGGCCAGGGGGTGGCAGCCGATCGAGGCGCCGTGGTTGGACTCCCACAGCACCAGGTGGGGGCTGACGGGAAGAACCTCCAGGGCCTCGGCGTAGCGGATGTTGCGGGCGGCTCCCGGGGTTCGCCCATAGGCCCGCGGGTCCAGCCCGTCCTTGCAGCCGAACTCCTCGGCCTGCTCGAGGATCTCGCAGGCGAGCTCCACCTGCCCGGCGTCCTGGGCCAGCTGGGCCAGGACCAGGCGGTGGTTCCGGTCCCCCTTGAGAACCAGAGGGAGAACACGGCGGATGGACTGAGCCGCCGTACGCGCCGCGGCGGGCGGGATCTCCATGCCGGTGCCGGGATCGTCCGTACCGCCATGGGACCTGAGAGCCTCGTGAAGCCCCAGCATGATGTCGCCGATGGTGGACTCGACAAGATCCTCCGGCCGTTGCCGAGGCGGGGGCGTGATCTTGGCGCGAACCAGGTCGAGGAAGTCCGAGCTGGCCCGCTGCTTCGATACCGACGCCAGCCCGCGTGGGGACGGTCCCAGGTAGGACCAGAAGGAGGCCAGAGCCTCGTCATGGTGTCCCAGTCTTGCCAGACAGACCCCACGGCGATAGTTCCACCAGCTGCGTGCGGGCTTCTTGAGCGTCCGCAGGGCCTCCTGGTAGGAGCGCTCCGCGGTGAGGAGGTCGCCAATGCGCTCCGAGGCGAGTCCCAGCTTGTAGAGGGTGTGCCCGTTCCCCGTGTCCAGCGAGGCGGCCAGGGCGTACTGCCCTTGTGCTCGCTCGTACTCACGCAGACGGTCAAGGCAGTAGGCCAGCTCGTAGGCCAGCTCCACCCTGGACAGTCCCTCTCCCGGATAGAGCTCGAAGAGCTCGGATGCCAGTCTCCAGTCTCCCCGGGAGCAGGCGAACTGGGCCGGTCCTTTGCTGCAGGCCTTTCCTCCGGCCGCCTCGCAGGCGGCGGCGAAGCTGGCCGAGGCGCGAGCCCGATCACCGTCGCGGTGGGCTATGACCCCCTGCTCGAAGAGCTCCTGCGCACTGAGCCGATCAACACTGGCCAAAGCATCCAGGGTGCACCTGGCCGGCCCGTTCAGGCCCAGGTGGAGCTGAGTCTGAAGGAGCTTGCGCAGCCAGGCGGCGTCATTCTCGTGCTCGGGCAGACCGGAGAGCAGAACCTCCAGGCGCTGCCACTGCGGGGTGCTCGCGGGCAGGCAGGCGAGCAGGTTCTCCGAGTAGCGGCGGTCTCGCACCCCTGAGGAGAGGGCACGCGAGAAGAAGACGGAGGCCCCTTCAGGATCATCCTGCCGTTTGAGGAGGCAGCCGGCGCGGTAGAAGGCCTCTCCGCAGGCGGGGTCGTGGTCGGCCACCTCGGTGTAGGTTCTCAGGGCGGCCTCGAACCGCTCCTGACGCTCGGCGATGACCCCTAGACGCAGCCGGGTCGCAGTATCGTGGGCGCCCTCGGAGAGCTTTTCATACAGGCGCCTGGCCTCCGCCAGGTTGCCGTCTTCATACTCCTTAGCGGCGGCGTAGCGCACCAACCTGGACGCGGCCGGCAACTGCAAACGGCCGGAAACGGCGCGCCCCATCTTCCTGAGGACAGCATCCTTGGACATGATAATCGCCTTTATTACAGCACGAACGTTCTACGGATTAAAATCTTCGCTTAATGGCGCGCCACGCAACGGGAATCAATCCGGTTTCCATCTCGGACGTCCGCTTCAACCCGCCCGGCATCCCGCCTCACAACACACCCATCAACTCAGGCGCATATCACTTTTGATCTGAGTCGTCGAGACCTCTGGAGTCCGAGGAAGGTAGACCACCTCGCACAGCCCTTCGAGCTGATCGTCGAACTCGCCAGTCCAGTCGTCACCCATGACGAAGACATCAATACCATATCTGGCGACATCCTCGGTCTTCTGCCCCCAGGTCAGCTCAGGCACCACAAGATCGACATACCGAATGGCCTCGAGCATCACCTTGCGCTCCTCGTAGGAGAAATACGCCTGCTTACCCTTTCCGGCATTGAACTCATCACTGGACAGCGCCACCATCAGAAAGTCCCCAAGCGCTCGCGCACGCTTCAGCAACGCAATATGACCATAGTGGAGCAGGTCATATGTGCCATAGGTAATCACGCGCTTCATGGGGTCACTTCCTGGTCGGACGTCCGAAGTTCGCCCGCGCCAACACTCCGGACAAACCGTCGTGAGTATTACCCACTTTCGAACTGAAACTGAAGATGTCACAGAATCGATGCCATACCGATATGCCGCCGAAACACGTGATGTTCACAGTCGACTCTCACAGAGAGGCCTGTCCCACTTTCCCCGAGCGCCTCACATTCTCACAACAATTCTTCTTTCCAGTATTTTGAGAGATGTGACTCATCCGGTCTTCCAGTCACCTATCAGTCCAGGAAATGAGTGATCCATCCACGGATCCACACGAGGTTGTCCAGGATCGGTACGGGATCGACATCTGGCGGTGTGCAGTGCCTCTCGGTGGTGTCGCTGTCGCTGAGGATCCGCTGCAGGTGGGAAGCGAGCCCATCGTGGTCGACAGCGATGGGCAGCCCCGATTCGAGGGGCCAGTCGCCGTACAGGCCCCTCTCGACGTCGCGATAGGAGGACAGGTCGGGTACGTAGGCCACTGCCGGCTTCCCAGTGAGAGCGAAGTCGAAGAAGATGCTCGAGTAGTCCGACACCAGGACGTCGGCCGCCACCATGAGCTCCTCGACACTCGGGTACCCGCTGACATCGACCGTCCCCGGGACACGGCCGGTCCGGTTCATGTGGTGGCTGCGCATGAGGACCACCGCGCCGAGACGATCAGCCAGAGACGCCCCGTCCAGAGCCCCCAGAGCCCCCAGAGGCCCGCGCCCGCTCACGGAGCCGCCTCCGGACTCACCCTTCGAAGGACGCAGGCTCTCACGCCAGGTCGGTGCGTAGAGGATGACCGGCTGCTTCTGACCGATTCCGAGCTCGTGGCGCACCCGCCGCCTCACCTGAGAGCCTCCGATCATCCTCACGTTTCGGGGGTACTCCCCCACCCGGACCTGCCCGTGGTACCCCAGAGCCTGCTGCAAACGCCGGCCGGCTTCCGGATTCTGGGCGAGCAGCAGATCCCACTGGGGGACCTGGCGGGTCATGAGGCGCCGGTATCTCAGGGTGACGGCTCTCGGGGCGTCGTGCAGCAGCTTCTTGATCGGAGTGCCGTGCCAGGTCTGGAGCAGATGCTGGCCCTCACGCTTGGAGAACCAGGAGGGCAGGTGGTCGTTGGTGACGATGACACGTGAGGTGCGCAGCGCCTCCACCCATTCCTGTGATCCGACGACGACGGGGCGGGCGCCCGACGGCACCGGAACCGTGCCATCGACGACCGACCACCACAGGGGCGCGGTGACGCCGTGGGCCGCCAGGTCCTCGCATATCGCGGCCGGGTTGTCTCCCCCGCTGCGCCCGCCGAAGGACTCCAGGAAGACTCCCGCCCTCAAGGCATTGGCCTCACGTTCAATGAGGAGCCGATGGCCCCGTCGTGAGCGCTCATGAGGTGTCAGCGGGGGGATAACGGCTACGGCCACGGTGCCGTCCCGCCGGGTGATGATCCGCGCGCGGCGTGCGGGGCGCACGCAGTCCACTGAAAAGGCGGCACCATCGGGCACCACCGCGGAGCCGGTGGGCGCCGGGGCGATGGGGACCTCGATGGCGGGTCCGTCAACCCACTCCCCTGCCAGACAGCTCCCCTCAATGCGGCGGTCGGGCTCGTCCCGCGAGGCGGCACTCCAACCCACCGGGCAGGTCCCCAGCTCGGCGCGGGGGTCGACCAGGTCAATACTCGCCGACCACCCGCCGCCCGGCACCAGGACGGCGGGCACCGCCATCGAGCCGCCACTTCCGGCGCTGCCACCGAGGACAATATCCAGCCTCGCCGGGGCCCCCGTCACCGTTCCGCTCAGCACCAGCGTTGCGTCGATGTCCTGACGCGCGGCGAGCAGCACGACGTCAATCGGACCACTGGGCAGCAGCGCACTCCCCCGGCTTCCGCTGTCCACCGCAGCGACCTGGAGCAACCCCCGTCGACCGCGCACCGCCAGGCGCTGCCCGGACTCCGGCGGCGCCAGCCGCCACCTGCTGGAGCCGGCCGGTTGCGGCATCCATGCCCACACCCTTCGCCCCGCGACGCAGGTCACCACCCGAAACCACGCGGAGCGTCCCGGTTCGAGACGCAGACGCACCACGATCCCCGAGGAGAGGTAGGAGCGCCACGGGTCGCCGGCCTCCAAGTCGGCTCGGGGCGCCTCGCAGCGGTCCACCTCGGCGCGGCCTCGAACTTCTCCTGACTCGTCGACCACCTCAACGGTCGGGAGATCGGTCAGGCTCGGGTCCACTCCCCAGACCCAGGCGCAGCCGCGTACCTCCAGGGTCCTGGGCCCCACCCAGCGCGCTGTGTCGACGCCGACGTGCAGTCGCAGATCAACGTCTCGGACCTCGGTAAGCCGGTGGGGTACCGCGATCTGTTCCAGGAAGCGCTGCTCGGGACGCAGAGCCCCCGTCTCGTGGGTCAGGGGAAGGTGGCTCAGGTCCTGGCGCCAGCCGATCAGCTCCTCAAGCTCCGCGGCGTTGAGTGGCCCGTCTTGGATGAGGAGCCACAGCACGAGTCGATCGAGCAGCTCGGTCGACTCCCACACAGAGTCCTCTGCATCAGCCAGCGCCCTCCTCGCGGTGCGGCGGAGCCTACCGACGAAGTCAGGCCCCTCCCGGTGAGCCCGCTCAGCCAGACGAGCAAGAGTCCGATTCAGGCGCTCGGCGACCAGACGCTGACGCACCGCCTCCGGGGCGTGGGCAACCAGTTGCACCATGGCGTCCACCTCCGCCAGGAGGGCGCCGGGATCGGCGTCCGCGCCGGGACCACGAGCCGCCGATCCGGCGCGCCAGGTGTAGACCTCCTCATCCAGCACGTCAATGCGGGTCGCGGTAAGAAGCACCGCGAGGGTTCTGGCGGGGAGAGGCATCACAGGGCTACGGAGCGCACTGAGCCCTCGTGGCAGGGTCCACAGCCTTCGACGGGCCATGACGGCACCGGCCACAAGCTCCTCAACCGCCTCGGGCACCTCGGCCAGCGGCTCCGCGAGGCGAGGCGCGCGGGGCGGCCCCGTCCTCGGCCCGGCCCCGGTTACCGGTGTCAAGGACCGCGAGCGCGCAACGACGACGTCGGAGCCCGACCGCTCCAGGCACTGAATCATCGACTGGCAGGCACCGGCGATGAGTCCGTCCCCGCCGTCGACAATGGTGACCAGTCGCCCTCGCGCTCGCTTCAGGGCGGTCTCCAGGTCGCCGCCCCGATCACAGGGCACGACCCGGATACGCCGGTCCCTGGCGGACAGGCGAGTCGCCACCTGCTCACCGGTGCTCTGCGCGTCGGCCTTCGGCCCGACGACGACCAGGACCTCCACGTCCTTGAAGGTCTGGTTGAGCACGGATCGGATGGCCCCTTCCAGGTGAGGGCCGGCCTCCGACGCCCGGACGATGACGCTGAGTCGGGGCCGGTGCACGCCGCGCAGAGCCGCACCGATGAGACGTCTGAGACGCCGACCGCCCATGTTCTTCTACCCCGTCAACCGGTGAGCGCTGCGGCGCCAGAGCCCCGTGGCGTCAATGAGGTTGCGCCCCTCGAGCAGGAGCGGATCAAGGTCGGCGAACTCCTGGTGGCTGACCAGCAGCGCCACGACATCAGCCTGTTCGACGGCCTGCCGGCACCCGGTCAGTCGCACGTTGCCCCGCCGAGCCAGAGACGGCGGAAGCTCCTTGGCGTGTGGCTCAGCCACCAGGACCCGGGCGTGGGGCGCTGCGACGGCCACGTTCTCGGTGATGGTGAGCGCGGGTGACTGGCGCAGATCGTCGACGTCGGCCTTGAAGGTCAGGCCGAGCACCGCCACGGTCGGCGAGGCCGCTCCTTCCAACGCCTGGAGGATGCGCCCCACGTAATGGGCCGGCCGGGAGTCGTTGATCTGGCGGGCCGTGCGGATGAGCCTGGTCTCCTCGGGAGCGCAGGACACCAGGAACCAGGGGTCCACCGCGATGCAGTGACCGCCCACCCCGGGGCCCGGTTGAAGAATGCTCACCCGCGGATGGCGGTTGGCCAGGTCGATGAGCTCCCAGACATCCACCCCGACCCGCTCGCAGACAACGGCCAGCTCATTGGCGAAGGCGATGTTGAGGTCGCGGAAGGCGTTCTCCGTCAGCTTGGTCATCTCGGCGGTGGCGGCGTCGGTCAGGACCAGGTCGCCCCGGCAGAAGGTGGCGTACAGGTCTCTGGCCAGGTGCGAGGCCTCGGGGGTCAAGCCGCCGATGACCCGGGAGTTAGTCACCATCTCCGCCATGATGCGCCCGGGCAGCACGCGTTCGGGGCAGTAGGACAGGTGCACCTGGGGCCGTCCGCCACCGCCGTCCATGGAGAGGTCCGGGCGCATCGCGATGATCGCCTCGGCCAGGCCGCGAGTGGTGCCGGGTGGACAGGTCGACTCCAGGACGATGAGCTCGCCCCCTGTGAGACGAGGGGCGATCTGCCTGGTGGCGGCCTCCACCAGGGAGAGGTCGGCCGCGTGGTCCCGGCCCGTCGATGGGGTCGGCACCGCGATGATGTAGGTCCGTGCCGACGGCGTCACCGTCTGGGCGCGCAGGCGGCCGGCCTCGACCTGCTGGGCCAGCACGGCGGCCAGCCCCTCCTCGAGGAAGGGAAGCTCTCCGCGGTTGACGGCCTCGACACGTTCCTGGACACGGTCCACCCCGACGACGTCCAGTCCGGCGCGGGCCAGGACCGCGGCCGTGGGCAGACCGATGTACCCCAGCCCGATGACCGCGACGTCGGCTACTTCAGCAGCGTCAGTCATGAGTCTCCATGCATTTGTACGCGTCCCACAAGGCACTCCGCCGGGACGCCGCGCCGTGCGCCACGAGTCCTCACCCCTAGTTCACCGTGGCGGGAAGCAGCTCGACGGCGTCGGGGTGCTCGGCGAGGTAGGTGCTCACCCGGTCCTCGGCGAAGGCCTTGAACAAGGGAGCGTCCGCATCGGCGTCGAGCCTGACGATGGACTGCCCGTCCTCGGAGGTTCCCGTACCGGCGGTCGGTACGGTCATGAACATGATGTCGTTGCTGTGAAGGTGACGCGTCTCCAGGGCCAGGGACTGCATCTGGTTGAGAGTGAAGGACTCGTCCACGGCAACTGTCCGCGAGGCGGTCTTGAGGAACGAGTACAGCGCCGTGGGACTGCTCAAGGTGCCGTTGGTCAGGACCCTGCTCACGATGGAGCGCATCCAGGTCTGCTGACGCTTGACGCGGTCGAAGTCCCCGCCCGGGAGGGAAGATCGCTCGCGGGTGTAGGCCAGGGCCTGTTGCCCGTTGAGTACCTGCGGCCCGGCCCCGAGATCCTTGCCGGCGAGTGTCTGAGGCGTCTTGAGGTTGACGCGCACCCCACCGATGTCGTCGGTCAGCGCGACGAAGGACTCGAAGTTCGCCACCGCGAAGTGGTCGATGTGGATGCCGGTGAGGTTCTCCACGGTGTGGATCGTCAGCGAGGGCCCCCCGTAGGAGTAGGCGGCGTTGATCTTGCCCTGGCCGTGACCGGGGATCTCCACCCACGAGTCACGGGGGATCGACATGACCGAGATCGTCTTCCTATCGCCGCTGACCTGAACGATCATGATTGCGTCCGTGCGCTGGGCCCCCTCCTGCCACTGGGAGGGGTCGGAGGCGGAGGTGCGCGAGTCGGTCCCCAGGACCAGGATGTTGACGGCCGGCTCCTTGCCCGCCGCCTTCTGCTGCGGGGCTCGCGTGGGAATACCTGCGAAGGGGTCCGCAATCGTCTCGATGCCGGAGGCGATGGAGTGACGCACCCACAGGGCGAGGCCTCCCGTGGCCAGGGTCAGAACCAGGAAGATCGCCAGGACACTGAGAAGGGCGATCCTCCATCCCCGTCCGGGGCGGCGTCGAGCGCCGCGTACGCTGCGCGTCGAGGTCGTTTCGATCCCTGATAAGGATGCTTCAGCATCACCCTTGTCAATCGGGGTGCTTCCAGGTTCTGGTAGGAGGGACTGCGTCATGGGCTAATGGCACCACATATTTCTCAAGCATTTTGCCCGGAATCCCCTTGTTTTAGGAATTCCGGGCAAATTGCTCATGAAATGAGATGCAACTGAGACCGACGCAATCTCTCCGTCACCATTTCATGTCACGCCCAGAATATCTTTCTGGACGATCAGAAGGAATATCTCCAATGGTTTTATGAACGAGGGGGCACGAGCTGGTACATCCACCCGTATGGGTCCTCGGCGTGACCGGACTGAATCGCGGTGAGCCGGTCGTGGATCTGCCGGGTGACCTCGCTGCCCTCGATACGGGCGTCGAACCCCTCGCCCTTGAGATGCCCCAGAGGCACGACGACGGCGGCGGTTCCACAGGCGAAGACCTCGCTGACCCGACCCGACTCGATGTCTGCGAGCAGCCCCTGAAGGCTGATGGTGTCCTCGACGACGCTCCGCCCGGAGTCGCGCAGCAGGCGGATGATGGCGCTGCGGGTGGAGCCCTCCAGGATCGTCCCGGTCAGACGCGGTGTACGTACGGTCCCGTCGGCGTCGACGACCATGATGTTCATGCCGCCGAGCTCCTCAATGTTCTTCTGCGAGACGTCATCGAGGAAGCAGACCTGGTCGCAGCCCCGCGCGTAGGCCTCCTGCTGAGGAAGCAGGGAGGAGGCGTAGTTGCCCCCGGTCTTGGCCGCCCCTGTCCCTCCGCGTCCGGCACGGTGGTACTCGGTGGTCACCCAGATGGAGACGGGTTCGAGGCCGTGGGGGAAGTAGGATCCCGCGGGCGAGGCGATGACGTAGTAGTCGACCACGGCGGAGGGGCGCACACCGAGGAAGGCCTCGGAGGCGAAGGCGAAGGGGCGCAGGTAGAGGGACTCGCCCTCACCCGAGGGCACCCAGGCGGCGTCGGCACGCACCAGATCCACCAGGGAGGCCACGAAGTCCTCCTCCGCCAGCTCGGGCAGAGCCATGCGCCGGGCGGAGGCGTTGAGGCGCGCCGCGTTGTAGCGGGGACGGAAGGTCCACACTGATCCGTCCTCGTGCCGGTACGCCTTGATGCCCTCGAAGATCTCCTGGCCGTAGTGGAGCACAGCCGCGGCCGGGGACAGGCTGAGATTGCCGTAGGGAACGACGCCGTAGTCACCCCACCCCTCCCCCTGCCTCCAGCGGGCGTGAGCCATGTGGTCGGTGAAGGAGTTACCGAAGTGGAGGCCCGCCAGGACTGCTGCCCGGTCATCCTCAGTGACGGGTGACGGGTTGGCGGTCAGGGGGAATCGACCGGCGAGCACGTCGGCCTCCGGGACTGGGACCTCGGCGGCACGAGCCAAGGAGGAGGATGCGAAGTCGGTTGAGGTGGCGTCTGTCTCGGACATAGGCCCACCCTACCGTCGAGGCCACAACTCGGACACGGCCTTCCCATATGCTGGCTGGCAGGCGGGCGCGGGACTAGGTTCCGGCCATGAGCTCCGTTCAGCGCCCATCGATCAGTGCTCACCGGCTGAGCCCCCGAGCCAGGTTCGTGCGGGGCACGCTGGCCGGCGCAGCCCTGCTGACCGGGACGGCCGGATGCGCACAGGTGGATTTGGATCAGCTCGCCGCCAACGCAGGTCCGGCTTCTCCTTCTGCGGCGCCGCACGTCTCGACGACTCCGTCCCGGATGGTGATGCCCACCCCGCTGCCGACCAGCCAGGCCACGGCCGCAGCAGCGCTCACGGTCGGGTTCCCGGACCTGCCCGGCTACACCACCTCCACCGCCGCACCGCGTGGGCCCTCGGCCCCCGCACCCACATCGCCTCCCCGAGCCTCCTGGTCACGTTCCTACGCCTCACCCTTCTCCGGATGCCAGGTGAGCGCCGAGCTGACCAGCGCGGAGGCGCTGGTCGTCTCCGGCGGCGACGACCAGCGCCCTGTCCGAGCACTGGTCCGCCTCCTTGGCGGAGACCTACCCGGAGGATCGGCAATCCGGTCAGCAGGAGCTCACGGCGACGAACCGCTCCGAGCCCTACACCGGAATCGCCACGACCTTCAGCGCCAGAGTCAGCGGCTCCCGGGTCACGGGGAGGGCCTTCGTGCGGGTGTGGTCGGCCGACGGAGCGGCCCCGTCGGTGACTCAGGTGTGCCAGCAGGGAGCCTTCGATGAAACGGCGTGGGACACCACCATTCGTGGCATCACCGTGGACGGCCTGTCGGATCAGTCCCGCTGGCCCACGGGGACACCGGGACCCGAGACGCCGGTCGCCCCCACCGCCGGGTGAGCTCGTCACGGCTCTTGCGACTGCTCCCCTTGAGAGGACGGGTCCTGCACAGGTTCAGCGGCGCCCTGTGCACTCGATGGTGCCGCATCGGATGGGGCACCGATCTGGGAGTGCGGCTCAGGCTCCCCCTCCCCCCGGTCGACCGACCTCCTCACCCGCCTCCGTGGGCTCGCCGGACTCGCCCTGGCCAGGAGCTCCCGGCAAACTCTCCCCCATTGGCGGAGCCACCTGGTCCTGGGCCGCGGAGGAGCGTCGGGAGGAGACCGCGGACTCGACCACGGCAACAGCTTGACCAAGGTCCGCGAGCGCCGCCCGGATCACGTCGACGTCGTCGCCTTGAATCGCCTGGTTGAGCGCAGACCTCTTGACCTCAAGACCAGCGGACTCCGCCTGGCTGAGGTCGCCGGCGATGGCTCCGCTTCGGGAGACCAGTGCCTTGGCGTCTGCGGCGGCGTCGCTCCTGACCCGCGAGAGCGACAAGGCCCCCACGATGGAGGAGCGTTGAGTCGCCGCCGCCGCTACGGTCGCCTGGAAGGTCCTTCCCCTCGATCCAGCGGCATGTGAATCCGCCTCGGCCAGGAAGACGGACATCTCGGAGTCAGTGAGTGGATCATCGGTCAGGACATCGCACCCGCACAGGCCGGCGAGCCCGGAGAGCACGAGGCAGGTGGCGACCCGACGTCGGGGACCGCGTAACGACATACCCAGAATGTAACGACCCGCCCGAGTGCGGCGGTCACGCTCCGGACACAAAGAGGGCCGTGGTGTCTCAATGCGATGACGCATCCGCCCCGGCCGTCACCGCGTCGGCGATGGCGTCACCGATCTGGCTGGTGGAGCGCTGGGCGCCGCCGCCTCGGGCGGCCATGTCCGCAGTGACTCCGGCCTCGACCCTCGCAGCCGCCTGGGACAGTCCCAGGTGGTCGAGCATGAGGGCGACGGCGCTGATCGTGGCGGTCGGGTCCGCCTTGCCCTGACCGGCGATATCCGGGGCAGAGCCGTGGACGGGCTCGAACATCGAGGGGAAGGCCCTCTCGGGGTTGATGTTGCCCGAGGCCGACAACCCGATACCACCGGTCACGGCACCGGCCTCATCGGTGAGGATGTCGCCGAAGAGATTGTCGGTGACGATGACGTCGAAGCGGCCGGGGTCGGTCACCATGTAGATGGTGGCGGCGTCCACGTGGCAGTAGTCGACGGCGACGTCGGGGTACTCGGCGCCGACGGCCTCCACGGTGCGGCGCCACAGGTCGCCGGCGTGGACGAGCACGTTGTGCTTGTGGACGAGGGTGAGGTGCTTGGCGGCCCTGGCCCGGGCCTTGGCGAAGGCGTAGCGGACCAGGCGCTCCACCCCGTAGGCCGTGTTGACACTGACCTCGGTGGCGATCTCGTGCGCCGTCCCCTGCCGCACAACTCCCCCGTTCCCGCAGTACAGACCCTCGGTGCCCTCACGCACCACGACGAAGTCGATGTCACCGGGATCGGCCAGCGGCGTCGGCACACCCGGGTAGTAGACCGAGGGACGCAGGTTGACGTAGTGATCCAGGGCGAAGCGCAGGCGCAGGAGCAGACCACGCTCGAGCACACCTGAGGGGACGGAGGGATCACCGACGGCCCCCAGCAGGATGGCGTCATGCGCCTTGATGGCCTCAAGATCCTCATCGGCGAGGGTCTGACCGGTCCGGTGCCAGCGCTCGGCCCCCAGGTCGAAGGCGGTAGGACGGACCGCGACCCCGGTTCCCTCCAGCGCTCGCTCAAGGACCTTGAGCCCCTCGGGGACGACCTCCTTACCGATGCCGTCACCCGGGATTACTGCCAGCTTGATGGTCTGCGTCATGGGGCCACCTTAGGGCACGATCAGGATGCGAGACGAGGAGTCCGCATAACGGAAGTACGCGCTCGCGTTTCGACCAACGGTCGGTTATTCTGTTGCCGATGCACCAAGGAGGAGCCATGCCGCGCATCCACCGCCCTGCCGCACAACGTCGCGAGGAGATTCTCGACGCCGCACACACCCTGTTCACCACCAAGGGGTTTCAATCCACCACCATGGAGGACATCCTGAGGATCGTGGGCATCGCCAAGGGGACGCTCTACTACCACTTCCCCAGCAAGGAGCAGATCCTCAGGGCCCTGGTCCTGCGCATCGTCCTCCAGGTCGAGCAGCAGGCCCGCGAGATCGCCGCCTCATCGGCTCCGGCGACGGACAAGCTCGCAGCGATCATGGCCGCGATGCGGCTCGTGGACACCGAGACCGAGCTCGTCGACCAGTTCCACGCACCGGGTAACGCGGAGTTCCACCTGCTGTCCATCACGGCGATGATCGAGCACCTCACCCCGGTCCTCGCCGAGGTCATCACCCAGGGGGTGAGCGAGGGGACCTTCACCACCGAGCGCCCCCGTGACGCCATCGAGCTGCTGCTGAGCGCCTCGGGCATCCTCCTGGATCACGACATCATGAACTCCGGCCCCGATGAGCTCGCCCGCCGCCACGACAGCCTCATCTGGGCCGGCGAGACACTGCTGGGTGCCAAGCCCGGCAGCCTCGGCATCCTGATGAAGGCGGAGCCGTGAAGCACGTCGGACTGCTGGTCCTGGGCTCGTTCATCAACTCGCTGGGAACAGGGCTGACTGCCTTCGGCCTGGCCGTCGTCATACTGCGCGCCTACGGAACGGCGTCCTCGGTGGCGGCCGTCCAGATGAGTGCCTTCGCCCCCATTGTTCTTCTGGCGCCCTTGGCCGGGGTCCTCGCAGACCGCTACGACCGCCGCCTCATGATGATGATCGGGGACGCCGGCTCGATTCTCGGACTGGGCGTCATCCTCATGACCCTTTCCTCGCCCCGACCGTCCTTGGGATGGATCTGCGCAGGAGCCGTCATCTCCTCCTGCCTGGCCGCGCTGACCGAGCCGGCGCTACGGGCGAGTGTCACCGATCTGGTGACCGAGGAGGACTATGTGCGCTCCTCCGGCCTCCTCCAGCTCGCCTCGGCGGCCAAGTACCTGCTGGCACCGGCCGTGGCGGGATTCCTCATGCCCCTGGTCGGGCCCCGGGGTCTCCTGTTGCTGGACGCCAGTACCTGCCTGGTCACCGTGGCGTGCACCCTGACGGTGCGCCGCGCCCTGGCGGCCGAGGAACCGCAGCACGCCACGCCCCGGCAGTACGAGGACCACAACGTCATGGCGGGGTGGCTGGCCATCGCATCCCATCCCGCCCTGCGCACGCTCGTTGTCCTCATGACCTTGGCCACTCTCGCGATTGGGGTCGTTCAGGTGCTCCTCAAGCCGATCCTCCTGCCCACCGTGAGCACCACCGAGATGGGGGTGGTCGAGACGGTGGCCGCTACCGGCATGCTCGTGGGCGCGGCTCTGGTGACCGCCTGGAAGAGCGCCCAGCCGACGACGCTGCTCGCCTCGGGCCTGGCCGGAACCGGCGCCGCCATGGCCCTGCTCCCCGTGGGGCCGGGCGCCTGGTGGGTGGCCGCCTGTGGATTCCTCATCTTCGCCTGCCTGCCCCTGTCCCAGGCCGGGGCGGAGGTCCTTGTGCGCACCCGGGTCGACAACGCTCAACAGGCACGCACCTGGGGCACCATCAGTCTGGTCACCCAGATGGGCTATCTGGCGGCCTACCTGTGCTCCGGGGTGCTGGTCGACCGTGTGCTTCAGCCCCTGGTGGAGCCGGGACAGTCACTGTCCACCAGCCTGGGAGCCGTCGTCGGCACCGGTCCTGGACGCGGCGCAGCGCTTCTCGTGGGTCTCATGGGCATGGTCTTGGCCCTGGTGGCCCTCGCCGTTCGTCTCCAGCGGCGCCGGCTCGCCTGACCCCGGCGTCCACGGACGACACGAGGGCGGCGCCCCGATGACCTGACGTCATCGGGGCGCCGCCCGTTGTCAACGGATCTCGGCAGTCCTCAGCGGGCCACGGAGCCCTCGGTGTAGTCCTTGTCGACGTCGGCGCGCCAGGCGAACATGGAGCGCACCTCGCGGCCGGTGGACTCGATGGGGTGCGCCTCGCCCTCGGCCCGGAGCTTCTTGAACTCCGGAGCGCCGGCGGCCTGGTCGTCCATGAAGCGCTTGGCGAAGGTGCCGTCCTGGATGTCGGAGAGGACCTCCTTCATGTGCTCCTTGACCTCGGGGGTGATGACGCGCGGGCCGGAGACGTAGTCGCCGTACTCGGCGGTGTCGGAGCAGGACCAGCGCTGCTTGGAGATACCGCCCTCGTTGATGAGGTCGACGATGAGCTTCATCTCGTGGCAGACCTCGAAGTAGGCCATCTCGGGCTGGTAGCCGGCCTCGACCAGAGTCTCGAACCCGTACTGGATGAGCTTGGAGACGCCACCGCACAGGACCGCCTGCTCACCGAAGAGGTCGGTCTCGGTCTCCTCGCGGAAGGTGGTCTTGATGGCACCGGCGCGGGTACCGCCGATGGCCTTGGCGTAGGACAGGACGAGGTCCCAGGCGCTACCGGTGGCGTCCTGCTCCACGCAGACGAGCACGGGCACGCCTCGGCCGGACTCGAACTCACGGCGCACCGTGTGGCCGGGTCCCTTGGGGGCCACCATGACGACATCGATGTCCGCGGCCGGCTTGATGTAGCCGAAGTGGATGTTGAAGCCGTGGGAGAACAGGAGGGCGGAGCCCGCCTTGATGTTCGGCTCGATCTCCTCGCGGTAGAGGGTGGCCTGCACCTGGTCGGGCGCCAGGACGGTGACGACGTCGGCCCAGGCGACGGCCTCGGCGATGGACTTGACGGGCAGGCCCGCCTCCTCCGCCTTGGCCACCGAGGAGGAGCCCTCACGCAGGCCGACAACGACCTCGACGCCGGAGTCGCGCAGGTTCAGAGCGTGAGCGTGCCCCTGGGAACCGTAGCCGATGACGGCGACCTTCTTGGACTGGATGACGGACAGGTCGGCATCGTCGTCGTAGAACTTCTCAGCTGCCATGATTGCTTCTCACTTCTCCTTGAGTTGATCGGTGATGGATCGTGGGCCGCGCGTGATCGCCACGGCACCGGACTGGACAATCTCTTTGACACCGTACGGCTGGAGAGCCGTCAGTAGAGCCTTGACCTTGGATTCTGAGCCGATGGTCTCGATGACCACCGACGTGGGGGCGACGTCCACGACGTGGGCGCGGAACAGGTCGACGACCTGGAGCACCGCCGTGCGGTTGGCATCATCAGCGTGCACCTTGATGAGGTAGAGCTCGCGCTCGACTGAGGTGTCGGGGTCCAGCTCGACGATCTTAAGGACGTTGACCAGTTTGTTGAGCTGCTTGGTGACCTGCTCCATGGCCAGCCCCTCGGCATCGGCGATCACCGTGATACGCGAGATGTCCTCGTGCTCGGTGGGGCCCACGGCCAGGGAGTGGATGTTGAAGCCCCGGCGCGTGAACAGCGCCGACACCCGGGTCAGCACGCCGGGCTTGTTCTCCACCAGGACGGACAGCGTGTGCTTCTCGCTCACGGCGCTCACTCCTCTTCCCACACCGGGCTCATGCCACGGGCGTGCTGGATCTCGTCGTTGGACACCCCGGCCGCGACCATGGGCCACACCTGGGCGTCCGCGGAGACGATGAAGTCGACGACGACGGGGCGGTCGTTGATGGCATTGGCCTGGGCGATGACGTCATCCAGGTCCTCAAGGCGCTCGCAACGCAGTCCCACGGCCCCGTAGGCCTCGGCCATCGTGACGAAGTCGGGGATACGCACCGTTCCGGCGCCGGTATTCAGGTCGGTGTTGGAGTAGCGCTGCCCGTAGAACAACGTCTGCCACTGCCTCACCATGCCCAGCGAGGAGTTGTTGATGATGGCGACCTTGATGGGGATGTTGTTGAGGGTGCAGGTGGCCAGCTCCTGATTGGTCATCTGGAAGCAGCCGTCTCCGTCGATGAGCCACACCGGCCGGTCGGGGCATGCCTCCTTGGCGCCCATGGCGGCGGGCAGGCCGTAGCCCATGGTGCCCGCGCCGGCTGAGGTGAGCCAGGTGTGGGGGCGACGGAAGGTGAGGTAGTGGGCCGACCACATCTGGTGCTGGCCCACGCCCGTGACCCAGATGGTGTCCTCGGAGGCGGCCCGGTCGAGGTGGGTGATGACCTCCTGAGGCTGAAGCAGCCCGTCATCGGTATCGGTCCATCCCGTGGGGTAGGTGGCCTGGATCCGCCCGACCTCGCTGCACCACGGGGCGATGTCCACACGTCCCTCGGCGGCGACGTGGTCGCGGAACTCGGCGCTCAGAGCGGGAACGACGTCGGCCAGGTCACCAACGATCGGGACGTCGGCGGTACGGATCTTGGAGATCTCGGCCGGGTCGACGTCGACGTGGATCACCGAGGCCTTGGTGGCGAAGGTGTCAGGCTTGCCGGTGACCCGGTCGTCGAAGCGGGCTCCCAGGCAGACGACGACGTCAGCGCGCTGCAGGGCCCCGACAGCGGCCACGGTGCCGTGCATCCCGGGCATCCCCAGGTTGAGCGGGTGCTCACTGGGCATGACGTCCAAGGCGGTCAGAGTGGTGACGAAGGGCGCCCCGATGAGCTCGATGAGCTCAGTCAGGTCCTCGGAGGGCACCTGCGCCCGGTTCAGGCCGCCGCCGAGGTAGAGGACGGGCCGCTCAGCCGCGCAGATCACCTCGGCGGCCTGAGCCAGGCGCCGCTGGTTGGGCTTGCCCGGCAGGCGGTAGCCGGGAAGGTCCCGGGCCGGGGGCCACACGAACTCGGTGGGCCCCTCCTGGGCATCCTTGGAGATATCGATGAGGACCGGGCCGGGGCGACCGGTGGAGGCGATGTGGAAGGCCTCGGCCACGCACGGAACGATGTCCTCGGAACGGGTGATGAGGAAGGAGTGCTTGACGAAGGGCATCGTGGCACCGACGATATCGGCCTCCTGGAAGGCGTCCGTCCCGATGCCACGGCTTCCTACCTGACCGGTGATGGCCAGCAGGGGCACTGAGTCCATGTGGGCGTCACCGATGGGGGTGATGAGGTTGGTGGCGCCGGGTCCGGACGTGGCGACGCACACCCCGGGGCGACCGGTGACCATGGCATAGCCCTCGGCGGCATGACCAGCACCCTGCTCGTGGCGCACCAGGACGTGACGGATCTTCGTCGAGGCGAGCAGGGGGTCATAGAAGGGCAGGATGGCACCACCCGGCATCCCGAAGATGTCTGTGACGCCTAGCTCCTCCAGCGCGCGCACCAGAGCCTGGGCGCCTGTCATGACCTGCTGGCCCTGACGTGCGGGAGCGTCATCGCGTGTCATCGCTCGCTCTCCTTCTCCGTGCCTACTGCCCGGCAACCTGCCGGGTAATGAACGTTAGATCAGTCTCCGCACAGAGTCATAATGAGACAGCGACTATCTCACATCGTGGAATCACGAACTCGGTGGCGTGGTGGTTCCCCCGGCGAGGATTCTTCCCCGCCCCCCGCGGATCACGGACCTTGGTACGCCATCCGCGCCTGCGGAGATGACACAATGCTCCTGTTACTCCTGACAAAACATCCGCTGCGTCACTTTCAGCGGAGACACGGAAGGCGGAACTAGCGACGTGGCTACGGTCCTGGACTACCTGTTAGGCAACCCGGTTGTCATCGTCCTCCTCATGGTCGGCGCCGGGCTGCTGCTATGGCGCGCCAGACGCAGGAGCATACGCGTCCCGGCAGCGGCCCTCCTGATCGGCAGTACCGCCCTGCTCATCTGGAAGGTGGCGCACGCCAATGTCCTGCACCACTTGTCCGAGAACGTGGTTCTCGTCCTGTTCCTCCTGGTCGGCACCGGGATGCTGCTGGGGCACGTCAAGATCAAGGGAGTCAGCCTCGGAGCTGCCGCGGTACTGTTCTGCGGCATCGCGTTGGCGGCCTGGGGAACGTCTGCCGCAACGCCGATCGAGGTTCCCCGAGAGCTGGGAACACTGGGGCTGGCGATCTTCACCTTCGCCATCGGCATCCAGTCCGGGCCGAACTTCTTCCACGTCATCCGAACCGCCGGCGGACCGTTGGCGATCCTCCTGGGCGTTCTGGGCGTGGCAGCCCTGGCGGCCGTGGGCGTGGGGCGTCTCCTCGGACTCAAGGCGGCGATGATCGCGGGGGCCTTCGCCGGCGCCGTCACGAACACCCCCGCCCTGGCCGCAGCCGGTAACGCCGCTGCCATGGCCGGCGACAAGGGCGGGCCGGGTGACGCCACGGTGGCCTATGCCGTCACCTACCTTTACGGTGTCATCGGCATGCTGTTCTTCTGCCTGCTGGCGCTGCGCTACCGGCGCAGCGATAAGGACACTCCCTCCCCGCTCATCAACCGCACCATCCGGGTGGAGCGCGAGGACGGCCCGCTCCTGGGCAACATCGTTGAGACGATCTCCGGCCAGCTGCGGTTCTCGCGTCTGCGCCGGGGCGAGAAGGGCCCGATCACCCGACCGAAGAATGACGACCGGCTGTACAAGGATGATCTCATCACCGTCGTCGGCACCCAGGATGCCGTCAACCAGGCGATCAAGGCGGTGGGCCACGGCTCGTCGCACTCACTCATCGAGGACCGCAAATACCTCGACTTCCGCCGTATCACGGTCTCGGACCCGAAGCTGGCCGGCCGCACCATCGGTGACCTGGATATCGACAGCCGTTTCGGCGCAACGATCTCGCGGGTACGCCGCGGCGACGTCGACATGGTGGGCACCCCGGATCTGGTGCTGCAGCAGGGGGACCGGGTTCGCGTCGTCGGCCCAACCGGCCGCATGAAGGAGATTTCGACGTACTTCGGTGACTCCTCGCGCGGGTTGTCCTCTATCAACCCGGTGGCGCTGGGCCTGGGGATGACACTGGGCATCTTCATCGGTGAGTGGAAGTTCCTCACGCCCACCGGCGCAACCTTCTCCATCGGGTCGGCCGCGGGCACGCTCCTGATCGGCCTCATTTTGGGACGCATCGGCCGCATCGGGAAGTTCGTGACCGCTATGCCCTTCACCGCGACAGCGGTGCTCTCGGAGTTCGGTCTCCTAGTCTTCCTGGCGCAGGCGGGCACCAAGGCCGGCGGAGAGATCGCGCACGCATTCACCGGAGGTGATTGGTGGAGGATCTTCGTCACCGGTTTCGTCGTCACCACCATCGTGGGACTGGGGATCTACGTCTCCATGCGTTGGATCGTCAAGATGGGAGGGACCCGCCTGTCCGGTCTCATCGGTGGCGCCCAGACCCAGCCGGCGATTCTGGCCTTCGCTAACGAGCGCACCGGAGCGGATCCTCGGGTGGCCCTGGGATACGCGATGGTCTACCCCGTGGCCATGATCGTCAAGATCTTCATTGCGCAGGTCCTCGGCGGTCTCTGACCCCTCTCCCCCGAGCCACACGGGTGCTGCACGATCAATGGTGGCCCGCCGCTACGTATCAGCGGCGGGCCACCATCGTCCACCTGGGACGCACACAGACCGAACGTCAGTCCTCCAGAGGCTGCTCCGCCGCCTCGACGTGTGTGCGAGGGAGCGTGATGCGACCCGAGGTGGCGACATCGTGGCGCCAGTTGTGGTCGGTGATGATGCGTGCCAGGGCGAGCCCCACGCCAATGGCCGTAATGACGAAGAAGACCTCGAAAAGGTTCGTGGCCGCCTCGCCGACGTCGACGCCGCCCTTGTCCACCGAGAGCGTGTTGAGCGCGGAAATGGCCCGGTAGAAGGGAACCCCGGGGATCATGATGACCACTGCGGGTACGGAGAGCGCCACCCGGGACAGGGAGGCGCGGGAGACGAAGAGCTGGGCGAGCAGGCCGATTGTGACCGCGGCCAGCCCCACCGCAAGCTGCCACGGGACATGGAAGACGTCGATGAGAAGCAGTCTGCCGGTATTGGCCAGAGCCCCGACCACCGCGGCCAACATGCTGGCCTTGACGCCGGCATTGAACAGCATCGCGAATCCGTAGGCGGCGATGAAGGAGCAGAAGCAGCGCAGGACGTGCAGGAGCGGACCATGGAGCTCAGTGCCGCTGGCCGCCGCTACGTCCCAGCGGAAGATGAAGGTCACTGTCCAGACGGCAACGCCTGCGGCCGCCATGACCATGAGCACGTAGGCAGTGCGTGACAGCGCCGAGGAGAAGTCCTGACGGAACAGGTCGAGCATGGCGGTGACCATCGGGAAACCCGGGATGAGGAAGAGGATCGCCGAGATGATGCCGCCCTGGTGGTTGCCAGTCACCACACCGGCTGCGTCGAGCGCAGTCACAACGCCCATGTACGTGCCGGAGGCCGCGACTCCGCAAACGAGCCAGGTGAAGAAGTGCTGGTAGTGCCTCTCGAGCATTTGCCGGCGGATGAACTGTCCCAGGAATGCCGCGACGAGCACCGTCAGGCACTCAACCCAACCACCCTTGTTGAGGAAGCAGAATCCCGCGCAGGCGACTCCTGAGGCGGCCGCATTGGCGAAGGCGTTGTAGCGGGCGTGCATCTTCTCGACCTGTTCGAGCTTGGCCTCGAGGCGCTCAACCGTTTCATGGGCTCGCAGGTCGTGGACGATGCGACGCAGTGCCTCCAACCGACCGACGTTGACACCGACACGACGTACTTCGCATGCCTCGGTACGAAAGCGGTTGCCGACGTAGGAGGAGGTCACGATCTCCGTCATCGTCACGGTCGCCTCGTGGCGGTCAAGCCCCACGGCCGAGGCGGCTCTGGCCATAGAGGACTTGATGCGGTAGGAGCCAGCACCGGCGGCGAGCATGAGCCGCCCCAGGTGCAGTACGACGTCGGACTGTTGCATGAGCCGATCAGCGTCAAGGCTCGGCTCATGGCTGCTGCCCGAATGGGGGGAAGGGAGGTCGGTGTGAGTCACGGAAACAATGGTGCACCGTTTCGTACCCCGATGTCAGATCGGGGCAGGACACAGCACAGCCTCGGCTACTGCGGGTTGGTCTGGTGGCGTTGGTGGTTCTGGATGAGAATACGACCGGCCCCCAGGGTTCCTCTCCTAAGAGGGGCCCTGGGGGCGGTGCGTGAATATGTGCTCGGTGGTGTCCTACTCTCCCGCACCCTGGCGGGTGCAGTACCATCGGCGCTGTCAGGCTTAGCTTCCGGGTTCGGGATGGGTAACCGGGCGTTTCCCTGTCGCTGTGACCACCGAGACGACTGTATGGGCGGTGCGTGTGTCCGTTCGTCTTGGCGTGTGAGCCGCTATTTGGTTGTTGTCTGGCCGCCCTTGCAACCCACACTCACGCACGAGCACGCTGGGTGCTTGTGTGTGGTTGGTGGTTGGGTTGGGTGTGGACCGTATAGTGGACGCTTCGCTCTTACTCTCACTACCCCCGGGTGTGGGGGTGTTGTTGTTTGTGTTGGCCTATTAGTACCAGTCAGCTCTGCAGACCGTTGCCGGTCTTCCACTCCTGGCCTATCAACCCAGTAGTCTGCTGGGGGCCTACCAGGACACCGAGGTGCCCTGCGGAGACCTTATCTTGAAGATG
>NZ_MSKL01000022.1 GCF_001937665.1 Actinomyces oris
GGTTCCCAGACCCTGACGTGGTGCCCGAGGTGGTGGTGCCACGATGAGGCAGTCTTCCGGCTCACAGCGCTGTGGACGGCCTGGGAGCACATGCGCGTCCACGACGGCCCCACAGCCATGGCCGCCTGGCTCGTCGAGTACGCCGACCCCATCATGAGCGTTGTCCTGGACGCCGAGGCCGGCCCCTTCCGGGGCTGCAAGTCCGACCGCGGACACAAACACCTGCGCCCCCACAAGAACGCCGCCCTACCCTGCGAGCCGGCCCCCGCCGGCCTGTTCGACGAGCGCACCTGACTACGTTTCGCTCGGTCGCGCCAAGGCATGCGGTGGGGCCCACCACGATGATCGTGGTGGGCCCCACCTTCTGGCTGTGATCGGTCGCCTACCGGTGACGCTGACGTCTGCGTGCACCACTTTGGCGTACGCCCTGCGAGCGGCCTCGTTGGCGAGGCTTGGACGGTGCTCGCGTGGCGCGGGAAGCCGGCTCGTGCAGGCCCTGTTGGCCCGTGACCGCCGCGCGTACCGCCTCCGGTGGGGCGCCGGCCTCGAGCTGCTGTTGCGCCCACTCCTCTCGAGCGGCCTGCGAGTCCCAGACCGTCTCACTGGCACGAGCCCAGGAGACATCAGCCTGCTCCCTGCTCGTCGTCGCGGTAGGTGCCCCTCCGGAGGCGTACAGAGCCTCACGCGCCTCACCTGCCTCCAGGGTGGTGCGCGCGTGAGCCGCTGAGGCCCGTCCACGCGCCTCAGCGGCAGCGCCGGCGTAGGCGATGCGGTACGCGGCCACACGTCCCCTGGACGCCGCGTTCTCCCCACCATCTACTCCGAAGCTGGTGACCAGGGCGCGCCGCTGGTGCAGCTGGAGACTGTCAAGGTAGACCTCCGGCGTCAAACCGGCCTGCTCGGCCTCCCCAGCGGCCGCGCGCCTGGCCAGCTCGGTGTACGTGCCGCTGCGGGCAGGTGAGCTGGCGAGCTGCACCGCCCCGGGCACCGTCTGCGCCACCCGGCTTCCCTGGTAGACGAAGTGCGCAAGCCACTGCTGCGGATCGGGATAGGCCCCGTCGTGCTCAACCTGCCAGGACCGTTTGAGCGCCGCCGCACTGTCAGCACCGATCACTGAGCCGATATCGACCTGGCTGCGGTCAGCGCCCGTGGCGTCCGCCAGCGCTGTCTGGTAGCCCTCGGCCGCCTGCGACTCAATGTCGGGCCTGACCCGACCGTCCAGGGACGACAGGGCCGGCGGCGCGTCCAGGTCGTAGCCCTCGGCCGCCAGGGAGGAGTACAGCCTGTGGGCCCACTGCCTGCTGGAGGAGTCCTCATCAAGGCCCGCCACCCAGGGCGCGTCATGGGTACTGTAGTGCTCCTTGACCCAGGCCACAGCCGTGGCCTGCTCGGCCTCCATAGCGTCGACCCGGGAGGCTGAGCGTGCCGGAGGCTCCTGGGACGCGGCATCACTGCCCCGGTCCTGACGGTCGTGCTCCTGGGCGGACTCATCAAGACGCCGTCCCCAGTCCTCCCGCTCCTCGCCGGCGATCGCCGGCGCAGCCGCCGCCAGGACCTCGGGGTCCACGTCCTGGCTCGTCAGCGGCTGGCTGGGCTGGGCAAGGTCGATGCTCCACCGCAGCTGGGCCTGCCGCTCGCACTCGACCACTGCTCGGGCAGCCTCAGGGTCGAGGAAAGAGAACCTTCCGGCCACTGAGTAGACATGGGCCGCCTGCTCGGCCGTGGCGGTCTCCCACCACCCCTCATCGAGGGCCGACCGGTAGACGGGCGCGGCCAGGCGCCGCTCACCCTCCATGAACTGACGCACCCGCCGCTCGTCCTCGACGCTCTGCCTCTCGGCCCGGGCCAGGTCGCGCTGACGGCGCCTGGCCATGAACTCGGCAACCTGCATACCGGCACGCCAGCCCTTGATGATCTCCTGACTGGCCTCAGCCAGGACGTCGTCACTCATCGTGCACCTTCCTTGCTCATCGAGCTACTCGTCGTGGGAATGGTCTCCTCCCAGAAAGGGACGAGCCTGGTCAGTAGCGCGGTCGCCCCGGAGGCCAGCACCCACGCCCTGCCACGGGGCAGGGAACCGAGCTGGTCGACCGGCGCGATCTTGCGCTCCTGGGCCTGAAGCGACCTCGTCGACGACGAGCCACCCTGCGAGCTGGTCGTCTGGACCTGATCGACCCAGTGCGAGCCGATCAGGTCCGAGAGCATCGAGAGGAACTCCGGCTCAGCGACGCCTCCGCCGTAGACCTTCACGTTCGCCGCAGACCACAGCGTCTGCATACCCTCACGGCCCCACGCCGCGACCCCCTGGGACCAGCTCTGGAGCATCGCCTCCACCAGGAGCCCCCGTGACCCGAAGTGCGAGTACTGGGCCGGCAGTTGACTCCACCGGCAGACGTTCGCCGCCTCGTCCAGCTCCACCAGCGCCGGCACGCTCAGCCGGCCGCCGCTGTGACGCTTGGCATGCTCCATCGCGGTCTCGGTGAAGACCATCGTCAAGGCCGTCACCACAGGGGCAGCGCTCACCGGCCCCTCCTGGCTGAGCAGGTAGAGAGTGTCAGAGCTGCGCACAAGATCGTCGATACGCAGCTCCGGGATCCAGTTGTTCGGCCTCACCCACGACATGGTCCGGTCGTCAGCCGTGAACCCCATGATCTGCTGCGCCCCGGCGAAGATGCCCGAACGGGTCACCTCCACCATGTTGAGCGTTGCCTGGAGCTCATCGGCCTTCTCGTACTCCCCGGCCTGACGCAGAAGCAGCACCGGCTCGTCGTCGCTGGGGTCGTTGACCCACCGCTTGACCTCATCCAGAGACTGCCCTGACCTGGCGGCGGCCAGCAGAAGACGCGCCACCAGGTCACGAGCACCGGTGTCGAAGAACGGATTGGACTGGCCGCCGGCGGGCCGGCTGGCGTCCATCAGCGCCTGCGCCATCGCAGTAGCACGCACGGAGCTGGTGACGTAGCTCAACGGGTTCCACCAGAAGGACTGGGGCTCACCAACGATCTCCTGCGGGTCGAACACCCACACCTTCCCGCGCTCCTGGCGCTGTTCTCGCGTCAGCTGAACGATGTCGGGCTTGTTTGACGTCGCCACCACCAGGCCCGGTGCCGCCAGAATCCGTGGCACCACCCAGCAGGTCGTCTTCCCCGTCCTAGGGCCAGCGATACCCACACCCACCGCCTCGAAATCGGAGTACAGGGGCCGGTTGTCACTAACTGCCCTGCCTATCGGTAGCCCGAAGCTGTCGGTCGCCACCCCCAGGCGCCGGGCTGTGGCCTCCACCTGCCCACGGCTGAGCGGCTCCGTGTCAGACCTGTGGCCCACCAGGGCCGCCGCCTCATCCCCACGACGTCGCCGGCCACGCACGCGCCGACGAGCCAGATGGACCCCCAGCACCACCGCAGGCAGGAGCGCCGCCACGAGCCCGATGCACACCCACATGCCGGTACTCGCCTTCAAGGAGCCCTTCAGCAGCGCTATCACCAGGGTGAAGGGGTTCCACGACGGTGAAGGTTGGCCGGTCCACCACGCCCACAGGTGCACGCCCCCATCCAGGCACACCGAGAAGACACCGAAGGCGATCAGCCCCACCCACAGCAGGATCGTGGACGGCTCCCACGTCCTGATCTCATCACGCAGCCGCACCGGTCTCACCGTCCTCGGCGGCCATCGCCCACCGCTTGTTGGTGTTGTTGATATCCACCTCGGAGTCAGCCAGGTGCAGGTGAAACGGGAATCCTGGAGCGTCCGACGTCTTGAGCATGAAGTTCCCCATCCCGGCCGGCGGAACCTGCTCCCCAGACGTCGGGTCAAGGCTCCCCGGAGCGTTCCAGGAACGTAGCAGGGCCTGCTCCTCCAGGCTCAGGTTGAACACCGTGGCGATCATCTGCATCTCCCGCGGCGGGACGCCGCCGGTGAAGAGCATCTTGCTCCGCTCCACGAAGCCCCGCGCCTTGACCCGGTCCTCCTCGTTGGGCAGCGTGTCCATGTCGGTGATGGAGTGCGTGCACATCACCTGTCCCACGCCCAGCGACCGGTTGGTGCGCGTCAGTGCGTCGATGCGGTCCACCAGGCCTGAAGAGGCGCGCAGGATCCTCCACATCTCATCCATGATGACGTTGTAGTGACGCCGTGGCGCCACCCCCGCGTCAGCCAAGGTTTGAGAAATTTCCACCGTGGCGAACCCGTAGCTCCAGGTGGCCAGCAGGGTCGCGGCCTGCACGTCACTGGACTCTGCCTGCGTGGCCGACACATCGAAGACAACGCTTCTGTCCATCATCATCGGCGTGGTCGTGGCCGCGGCGAAGATCCCACCCAACCGGCCCGACAGCAGCGCCATCAGCGATGCCTCCAGGTTCTCCGTGACATCCCGGTAGCGCTCCATCGACCCCCGGTCCAGGGCGGCGGCACGAAGCTCCGCAGGCGCCTGGCGCACGACCTCGAGCAGGTCGGCCAGCACCGGCGACCCACCACGCTCCTCCAGGATCCGCACTGCGGCGTCCAGGATCACCTCCTCCCTGTCCGTGGGGGCCTGACGGCGCACGATATGGATCAGGGAGATGATCAGGGTCTTCTTGCGCTCGTGCGCCGCCTGAAGCAGCGCTGCCCGCTCCTGCGGATGATCGGTCAGCAGCCGAGCCGCCTCGGCCACGTTGCCGGCATCCAGAGGGTTGATCCCCGCCAGCCCGTGACCGATCCGCACCACCTGGCCTCCAAGCGCACGCACGACATCGCCATAGTCCGGCTTGATATCTCCGACCACCATGGAGTGGATGCCGCGGTTGGCCAGCCCCAGCATGATCCGCCGGATCAGCGTCGACTTCCCCAAGCCGTTGAGACCCATCACCATGGCCGACGGCGCCGAGATGATCCGCCGCTCGAACCACGCCATGTGGTCCGCGCACAAGGTGCCCGGACCGTTGAGGTTCTCACCCAGGATCACCCCCTCCAAAGGAGTGGCCCCGCCGACCACGAACGGATATAATCCGCACCCCTGCACCGACGTCGTGCGAAACATCCGCACCCTCGGCATCATCGCGGCCCGGCCACACCCCGGTCCCGCCGGCCCCAGGGCGCCGGCGGCCGGAGAGGCGCTGCCCCCGGTCAACAGCCCCACCATCTGAGTGGCGACCGTGACCGCCGCCCTACCCGCGTTAGCCAACGCCTTCAACGCATCCATCAGCGTCCCCTCTTCCCCATGGCCTGGTCCCCGGGCCGGAGCCCCAGAGGCAGCCCCACAGCGAAACCGGAGTCCTGAGCGCCCCACGCCTCACGGATCAGCAGCCGGCTGGAAGAGGCCAGAGACTCCACCGGCGCGGCCGCGTCCTCCACGTCACCCGACGTCGTCGTGCAGGTAATCACCGCACCGAAGTCAAGCAGACCGCCTCCAGCGGCCTCCTCATCAGCCATCTGACGAGCCACCTGGGCCTCACGCACAGCACGCGCGCTCGGGTTGACGCCGGTCAGACGCGCGGTGGCCTGGTTGACATCATCGTCGATGATCGACGGAGCCACAGCGGCGTCAATCGGACGGTACAGCAACGTCACCCGCTTGCGCTCCACGTTCGGGTGCAGGCCCAAGATGGGCTCCAGCACCCGGAACTGCACCGTCCCCGACGGCGGCGAGGACATCGTCCACACCCGAGACACACCCGAGTCATGCTCATACCGGTCACGCTGCGCGTCGTGACCAGCAGGCCCGCACTGGCCCCATTCAAGAGCCACCGTCTCACCTCGAGAGGCCGCAGTATCAAACAGAGCGGCACTAGCCGGGTCATGAGCGATACGCACCATCTGGCACAGCTCCCTGGCCGTCATCAGGTGCACCGGCCCGGTACCCGCATGCTGAAGCGTCTGCGTCAGACCCGGAAGCCGCGTCGCGATCTCCTGCTCAGCCAGGCCCTGCTTACCAGCCCCCATGGCCGACGGGCTGAACGTCATTGACGCCCACACCTTGATATCGACCGCACCCTGTGCGGAGGAGTCCACCACCTCACTGATCACCCGCCGGGCCACCTCCGGCGCCCCGGGAGCCGACTGGCGTGCCATCGCCCGCCGCAGACGCTCCCCGGAGTCAGGGCACGTCTCGACACTCACCGACGCAGCCACAACACCGGCCTCACCCGACAGGTTGCCCAACCAGTGACCGAACAGGGCCACCAGGTCATTGGCCTGGTCCAGATCCACCAGTCCCGTTCCCGGTGGGGACAGGGCCATCACCACCGCCAGAGACTTGTCCCCATGGTGGACCAGAGCGAACGGGCGCCCCACAGAGTCCGTGTGCTCACTGAGCGTCGAGCGCCACAGCACCCCCGGCAGCCGGAAACCACCAGTGGTGTACCGCGGCGCCAACGGCCCCGAGACGTACCGGGTGGAGCCGCTGCGGGCCGCGCGACGGAACCGCAGCCTCTCAGCGCCCTTGTCCAGCAGTGACATCGCGTGCTTGTCCTTCGTCGTCACCAGATACAGCACGCCGGCCTCGACCACCAGCACCCCACCGGCCCACAGCACATTGGTGAACATCATCGTCGCGATCACGACAATGAGCCCACCCAGTGCCGCCATCGTCTCCCGCATGGTCAACGCGCCGATACCCGCAGACCGAGGCTCACGCCACCCACCGTAGGTACGTACCTCCGTCTTCGCCTGCGCCTGAACAGCAGCACTCATCTCCTATGCACCTCTCTCGCTCCCGTTGACTGACTACCCCCACCGCTACTCGGTGAACCACCACTAGGACGTCCTGCGCCTGAGTAGCTCCGGCCACCCTGAGCGCCGGAGGGACCTGCGGCGCTGGGCGCCGCCACCGGGGCCGCCCCCGAGTTTCCAGTGGACTGATCGGCCACGCTCCTGGCCGCACCCACGCCGGCACCCACGACCTTCGCTCCCGCGACAATCCCAGCAGCCACAGGTCCGCCAGCAGCAGCACCAGCACCGCCAGCGGCACCCGCCGCACCACCACCAGCGGCACCGGCACCCGCGCCGCCACCAGCAGCAGCACCACTGCTGGCAGCTCCGCTACTGGCGCCGCCGGTGGGCGCCGCGCCAGTAGGAGCCTGCGTCGACTGAGGCTGACTCGGAGGCCTGGAGGACGACCCACCTCCACCGCCACCACCGGAACCACCCCGGCGAATCGAACGGTTCGCGACGTTCACCGCACCCGTGGCCAGCATCCCGCCGACCAGGCCGATGGCGCCGCTACCACCATTACCGATGTTCGCCGTTACCGGCACCAGGAACATCACCAGTGCAGGCAAGGCCACAATCGCCAGGATCAGGAAGATGATCCCCATCAGGAACTTCCCGATGTCGTCGGTAAAGCTGTAGCTGTCCCCAGACAGCAGCTTCAGCGAGGCCGCGTAGACCGTCGAGGCGGTGGGCTTGAACGCGACAAAGGCCATTGTCCAGGCAACGTACTTGTTGAACCACTGCTTCCCCCACGACGTCGTCGACGCAGCCGCGGCCAGCGGCGAGAAACCAGTCAGAAGAGTTAGCAGCCCCGAGCGGACGAACATCAAGAAAACCTGCACGATGTTCGACAGCAGCGCGATCAGGCCCCCGACGATGAGCATGATCATGCCCAGCTGGCCAGTCTGAAACAGGCTCATGTCCAGGATCTTCGTCAGGAATTTTCCATCATCCTTGGATCCGGCCTGCTCAATGATCCATGGCGAGTACAGGTCCCCGATCTCCAGCAGGAGCTGCGTGATCGTCGGGAAGGCCGCCGACACCACGATCAGGCGCAGCAGGCCCCCCTGCGCTTCGTGCAACGGCTCCATCCGTTGCCGCCAGGCCATCTGCATAGCCGCAAACACCAAGGACACGATGGCTATGACGATCGTCAGCCACCGCTGGTGATCCTGAATGAACGACGCCACCGACTCATCGCCACCGACATCAGCCTTGACATTGACCCAGATCGTCCCCAAGGACACGAGGGTCTTATTGACTCCAGTCGTAACGTGCTCAGCCCATTTCGAGACAATATCGTCCCCGGCCTTAGCGACCGCCTCGCCGGCCTTGCACGTCAGCTCCCAGAAGTGGCAGTCACTCATGTCAGACGTCCCATTCCGTGAAACCGCCCTGGGCGACAGAGTCCACCGGCTCCTGACCCCAGGAGTTGGACGCAGGCGCCACGACCTTCCAGTCCCCCTTCTCCCAACGCAGGAGAACCGGCCAGGAAACCAGGCCCTCATCCGAGGAACGCCCCGTCCTGACCGCCAGGGTCACGACAACCTCGTCAGGGCCACGCACGTCGACCTTGAACCCATTGATCTTCAAAGGGCTGGAGGTCGACCCGTCCCATCCGTCATCAACCTGACGAGCCAGACGATCCCTGTCCGGCCCCTCAGCCATCAACGCTGTGATGACCTCAGGCAGACGCTGCTCGCTCGAGAACCACTTCATCCAGTTCGCCGACGCCAGGACCGCGCCCGTAGGGGAGTGGGCGAAGCACCTGCTGATACCCGACCGCATATCTGGTCCCACGCCATCAACGACAGGAATGTCTAGCCCCGGCGCAATCGTATGGGTACGGCCGACAGGCGCCTGAACAGGGACCTGCTGGTCTCCCGCGGCCAGACCGCACGCCGACGCCGCAGGATCCGAGCCGGCAGACGCCGCACCAGTCCCCGCAGCACTCGCCGAGGCCGGCGGGTGCGTAGCCGATGGGGCCGGTGAGCTGCCACCGGCGCGGCCACCCACCACCCAGGCGCCAAGCGCAAGCACGACGACCAGGAACACTGCCGCGGCGATGAACCACGGCGACGAGAATGGACTACCACTACCTTCGTTGCTCTTCTGGCTGGCACCGTCCGGGCTTCCAGCCGTCATGTTCCCCCCGCTCATGACTGCAACGCCGCAATCAGAGAACCAGCAGCGCCGCACACGACCGCGGCGGCCATGACAGCGCCAAGCGACTTGGCGTGATCCTCGCTCTCACCGCGCCTGTTGTTGATCGCAAGCTTCGCGGCCACGAAAATGAGCCCGAAGATGCAGACGGCAAAGCAGCCCCACTTGGTCCACCCGATGACCGTGTTGGTCTTCGCCGCCACACCCGGAGGCGCCACCGGTCCTGAGTCCATGGGCGCCAGGCCCGCCTGTAACAGGGTCGTGTGCACGTTCGCCACAGCACCGAGAACGACATCATTCATGAGTTCTTCCTCTCATCGTTGTTGATCTTGTCGATGGTCTTGATGATTCGGCGCACGCGCATACCCCTGTGCGCCTCGCTCGGCTGGCTCAGCCTCCACGCCGCCTGCCACGGCACTCGCAGCACCACGGGAAATGCCCCGCTCACGTCACGCACCAGCCGCGCAAGAGGCTTAGGGCGCCGCCGGCCTGGAGCGTCCGCCCCCAGGACCAGTCCCAGGAGCTCCACCCCCGGAACCGTGCCCTCCAGCCACTCCACGGCGACCGCACGCGCAGCCTCCAACCCGGCGGCGTGAGTCCGCGCCGCCACCAGCACCCGCACCTGCTCACCAGGTACTGCCGGCACCGGCCACGAGCACCCCGCGTCCCCAGCGTCCAGCAGGCCCGCCCACGTCGAGGTCCCAGCCCCACCATGAGCCCCAACGACCCACAACGCCGACCCCCGAACCTGCACACGCCCCAGACGCCGCGACGCCGACACCTCAGCCCCACTGGCCCACCTGCGATAGTCCACGCCCAGCACCTCCACGCCGTCACTGACCGGCTCAGGAGGTGCAGGCTCCTGCACCCACGGATTGCTTCCCATGCCCATCACGTAGAACGTGGGCGCACGACACCCGCCTACAACAAGGGAAGACACCACCACCCTCCGGTACCGTGGTGCTCACCACACGCAAAAAACACGCCGAAAACAGGGGGAAACAAGCCATGGTCGTCAGAGCTGAGGTCCACCACCGCTGGGCAGTCACCCGCGGAAACAACCCAGACGACCGGCCCTACTACTGCCCCCTCCACGAGGCCCGCTACGGCGCCGCCGTCAACCTCTACAAGCGCCTCCTCCAACCCATCCCCGACGACGCCACAGACCACTGGGCCCGCCTCGCCGACCAGGCCGTCGTCATCCCCGAGCAGGACGCGACCTACTGGTACAGCTACACAGCCATCGTCGAGTCAGCCTGGACCCTCGTCACCCCAGACGACGACCAGAACACCGTCCTGGCCGACGCGCGCACCGAGATCGCCAAACGCCCCAGCCCCCGCATCGTCGGCGACCACCCAGCCACCCACCCCGCCGAACCCGTACCCCACGACACCAAGGTCAACGTCCGCAGCCTCTGGGTCGTCACCCAGCACGGCCAGAACCCCACCACGGGCGACGACATCTGGTACTGCCCCGTCTTCGGCCCCAACATCAACACCTACACCCAGGCCCGAAACCTCTACCTATCCATGGCCGAGCAGCTCCGAGACATGCCAGGACCACCCGAACCCACAACCGACCTCACCTTCTGGCACAGCCTCCAAGCCACCGCCGACAGCCCCTGGTACACCGACACCCAGCACGCCGACCCCCACGCCATCATCACCACCCTCTACGACACACTCACCAACCCCAAATAACGTTGACCACACAAGCAGTAGGGCAGGGTGCCAGTTTGGCACCCTGCCCTAAAATGTGTCTGAGGTCACTGGTTAAATGTCCTGGTACGCCTTCACGACCTTAGCCGCCATACCCTCCACCTCCTCCGGCGCCATCTCCAGCACAGACCCCCGCGTCCCCCGCCGGCTACCCACCAGAAGCGTCATCCACGCCCGAGCACACGGAGCCGACACCCCCAGGTCCTCCAGACGAGCGTCCTCAGCCGCCGCCGTATGACGCCGAGACGATCCCTTCAGCACCGCAAGCTCAGCAACCCTTCTCGTGCCAGCCCACGCCGTCGTCTCATCCATCCCCGCAGCCACCAGGGCATCCACCGGATCACGCAGCACCCGCTCGAAGTCATCCACCGCCACCGCGTCCACCGCCAGCTCGCCAGGAAGACTCACCCCCTCAGGCATCAACGACGGATCAACCTCATCCACCCTCACCCCCTCAGGCAGGACGTCATCGCGACCCGACCGGGTAGCCCTCTTGGTGATCACCGTCCACATCGCCCACGGGCAGTCCGCCGTCACAATCCTCTCGGTGCACTCCCGAATCACCTGCCACGCCCACGACGTCGTATCCGCCTTCGACTCATCCGGTCGCAGACGCGCGAACTCAATCCCCTCATGAATGATCCCGGCCATCTGCTGAGTCACCGCCCGATCCAGGCTCCGGTACACCACGCCCATCTCCTCACCGCGCCAGGACTCATCAATCGCGCCGAGGATCGCCTCACGCAGCCCCTCATTGTCGCTGGTCTCCACCCAGCGCCCCTCAAGGTCCACCTCCGGCAACGGGAACCGGTACACCCGAATCTCCTCCACGTCATCCTCAGCGGCAGCGCTCGCCGCCTGAGGCAGCAGACGAATCAGGCTCGCCCCCTGGTGACCATCAACCCGACGACGCCGACGCAGCAGCACACCACGAGCCTCCAGACGAGCCAGGACCCGCTTCACCGTCCGCACCCCCAGATGCGTCCGATCCACAAGATGAGCCACGCTCACCACCGACTCACCCCGCCAGTCAGCCAGGTGCGCCAGCTCCATCACCACAGCCGTGTCCGCAGGAGCCATCCCCTCCAGGTCACGAGCCCACAACAACCACGACCTCCGCCGCTGAGAATCACTCACGACTCCACCCCCACAGTCCCATCACCACGACGCTCAACCAGCTCAGCAGCCGCCCTCGAGCACTCCAGCAACGAAGCCCCCGGCATCTGCTCACGCACCAGCGCCAAAGCCCTCTCAAACGCCGGATCAGCCGCCGGCCTGTCTATGCCCGCGATCTCCTCCGAACGGCGTCGAGCCGCCTCCTGGCGCCGGCTCTCAGCCGCCGCCTTCACCTTGTCCGGCGCCAGCACCGGATCCACGTTCGCCTCAAGCCGGGACGCCACCAGCCCCGACAAACGCGACACCCTCGCCGGCAACGCCTGATCCATCACCCGCCGAATCTGATGCGGCCTCCAACCAGCATCAAGACGCTCACGCAGCAGCCCCGCGATCCGCAACGCACCCTGACGATCCAAGCCGTCCTGCATCGAATCCGGCAGGCAGTCGCCCAGCAGCTCAGCCACCTCAGCCGGCAGCCCCGCCGCCACCGAGCCAGGCGCGCCCGCAGCCGGCGAGGCGTCCCGCCGAGCCCGGCCAGCACTCGCCCCCGATCGAGCATCACCCCCACCGGACCCGACCGGACCCGACCGCGAAGCAGCGCGGCCGCCCGGTGAGGTCATCTCAGACTGGCCTGGTTGGGTCTGGTGGTTCTCTTGGTGGTTTGGAGTAGATATACCGGTCACCATGGATGACCGGTATGCCCCCCGGTTTTGACCGGTATAGGCCCCATACCGGTCAGATTGACCGGTATCAGTGTTTGCAACGGAAAGTCGATCATCAGACAAGTTATCCACAGGTGACTGCGATCCACCTGCACCCATACCGGTCAGATTGACCGGTATGCCCTGACCTGCGCAAACGTCGCCAGGCTCGGAGTCACCCGAAGGACCCTCTGGGACATCGTCACTCCCCTGCACGGGCTGAGCGCCCACATGCAACCGGTAGACGTTTGTCGCCCGATGAGTGTTGCCATCATCGTCCATCACCCACCGTTCCTCACGGTCGATCAGACCCCAAGAGACCAACGCCTTGAGACTTCTCCTGATCGTTGACACGGAGCACTCAAGAACTCCCGCCAGCGTCTCCTGCGACGGCCAGGCACAATCCACGTCATCCGCATACTCACCCAGCGTCACCAGCAGGAGCTTGTGCCCCATCGACACGCCCTTGACCTCATGAAGAGCCCAGTGAACAGCCCGAAAACTCACGAGAACTCACCTCCCAGCACCCAGGCGCAGCGCCGTGGCGCCGCCGCTCGCAGCTCCTCAAACACGGAAACCTCCCACTCTTAAACGACACCAATGTGATTCAAGAAAACAAGAAGAAATGAAGAACAAATAGTGAGGGCCCCTCAGGCCTCTTCGGGAACCGCGACGTACTCACCGGGCCGACTCGGTCGGACCCGTGCGCCGGCCATCA
This sequence comes from Actinomyces oris, assembly GCF_001937665.1. GTDB lineage: Bacteria > Actinomycetota > Actinomycetes > Actinomycetales > Actinomycetaceae > Actinomyces > Actinomyces stomatis. The sequence continues at coordinate 13,105 of NZ_MSKL01000022.1, forward strand.
CGCCAGCCGCAAACCGCGCCACACCGAGGACCCAGCAGGCGACGATCATCACCAGGTACGCAGCCCCAACCCGCACGCCGAACGGTGCGGTTGCAGGCAGGAACACCGCGACAACCGCCGGCCACGACAGCACCATCCCCACGCCGGCCACCAACCACCACCAGCAACGACGTCGGACGAGCCGCATGAACCGCACACGCCCGACCAGCCCAGCCATCACCACCAGCGCGGCGAACGGAACCCACGACACCGGCTGCAACACCAGCAGAACCATCAGCCCCAGTAGGACAACCAGCTCTGCACGCAGCAGCCCCAACGCCGCCGGCACCCACTCGGACACCGAGAGGTCTCTCAGTGAGCGCTGCTCCGCCCCCTCCGCCTCCTCAGCCCACAGGCCCACGAGCAGGCCGACACTAAACGCCACCCACAAGCCGGCCGCCACCGACGAGCTCATGACCTCGACTCCACCTGGACAGTCCGTCCCTCAGGCCGAGCCTCAACCGCCCCAGACGACTTCGCAGCCTCGCGGCGCGCAGCCCGGGCGTGCAGCAGCTCCGCCACCCCAGCCACCACCAGGAGGGCCGAGACCGCGAGCAACCAGCACCACCACGGCACCAGACCCAGCACACGCCAGCCGAACTCAGGAGAAAACACCACCACGACCACCTCGCTCCCTCACAGCAGCGCACCCTGACCAGGAAGCTCCACACCCTCAACATCAGGCACCGATGACACCGAAGGCGTTGAGGGAAGCGCCGGACTCAGAAGCGCCTCGACGTCACCACGCCGCACGAAGTACCGGCCGTTTGGGAGCTTCTGTGCGGGGAGAGCACCGCTGCGGATCCATCGACGGATCGAGTCCACGCTTGTGTTGGGCAGTAGAGCCGCGGCCTGGGAAGGAGTCAACGCTTCACCAACGTCTGGTTCCTTCATCTCATGAACGTTCATGAGATGAAGCATACGATGAGGTTAACCGACTATCAAGACATGAGTTGCATGCAATGCACGACTTGAGGTAGAGTCAAGGCCATGAGGACAGCAGCGCGAGCAACGAACGCGGCCTACAACGAGGCGTTGGGTATGACCGTCAATCAGCTGCTCTTCGAGCATCGGATGACGCGCAAGGAGCTTGGGACCTACTTCGGAGTCACATCGTCTGTGATCACTCGCAAGCTGCGAGGCCAGGTCTCATGGAGTGCTGAAGAGCTGTCTCTTATGGCTAATCTCTTTGGGCTCAGCCTGGACTCGTTTGCGCCAGTTCGTTCCGAAGATGGTACGTGGGCGCCGGCGGCCTACGTCCCGGGCATGAAGAAGACCTCGGTCCCTTCCGGGGCCGAGGCCGGTGCGGTACCCCCTGTGGGGCTCGAACCCACGACCTTCGGATTAAAAGTCCGCAGCTCTGACCAACTGAGCTAAGGGGGCGTACCAACGGCCGGAAGCAGAGTCCAGACGCCGTCGGCAGGGGGCCAGCATAACCGGACAACCGACCGCCGTGTCGAACCGGCCGCACCGTCGGCCTCCGCGTTCCCGATGGTCTCGCTCATCCAACACCGCTCAAGACTCGTCGCGTCCCCCCGCCGGCAAGCCTCCGGGCTCCCTGAACCCGCCTCGCCGTCGGCCGGAAGTGAACCGGTGAAGGACGGGCTCCCCGCGCGCGAGACAACGCGAGACAATGGGGTCGCGCGTCGTCGCCGGCGCGCCCGCACCGCGTGAGGAGTCCCCATGGCCCGCCAGTTCCACCGCCCCGCCCGGCTCGACCCCGAGGCCGCCGAACAGATTGAGGGCAGCACCGACACCGCCGTCGCCTCCGAGCTCGCCCACCGCGCCGCCCAGGCCCTCATCGGTGGCTTCCCCGGCACCGAGACCGAGGATGACCCCATCACCCGCTCCGGCATCGTCGCCGCGGTCGCCACCAACGGCATCGACGACATCGCCGAGCTGTGGGCCGACTCCCCGGCCACCACCCTGCCCGGCACCCTGTGGCGCCTGTTCCTCGTGCGCGAGTGGATCCGCCGCGACCCTGAGCTCGTCGCCCGCCGCTACGCCACCGTCATCGATCTCACCGGTGCCGACGACACCGCGAACGCCCGCCTCGAGTCCGCCCTCGGCGAGGCGCGCCCCGTGCCCTCCCCAAACAACCTGCGCGAGCGCCTCGACGCCGTTCTGGCCGGAAGTGTCGAGGGCTCCGTCACCGAGATCGCCCCACTGCTGAGCGCCACCGCCGGATTCCTGCGCGCCCTGGCGGCCGGCTCCAACCCCGTGTGGATCGAGGACGACGCCGACGAGCTCGCCGACCGCGTCACCCGCCGCGACTCCGCCCTCCTGACCACCGCCGACGAGCTCACCGACGCCGCCCGCCGCGCCGCCGCCGGACTCCTCGACTGAGAGGGCCTTGCGCGGGGACTATCCGGGCGCGAAATGTCCAAATCGGTGACAAAGGCCCGAAGTAAGTGTGTGAAGGTAGATCAGAACCGCATGATTCCGCGGTTCTCTTGAAGGCGTGAAGAGTGCGCAAGCTCCTTTGTCACCGATTTGGACACGATTGGCGAGATCATGCGTGCTTCGTTGGACGAGACGTGGGGGAGCGCCCAGCGGGGTCGCATCCCAGGCGGCGGGGCGCCTATCAGCCGTGAGTCCCGAAGATCGGGCGGAAGCGGCGGCGCCTCACGTATTCGCCGAACCGGAGCGGATCACCGCCCCACAAGGCCGCCCGGACGTGGGACCATGTGGCCATGACCAACGACGCGCCCCACTCCGCCCCCACGCCGCTCTCCCGCTTCCTGGGCGGGTGGATGCGTCACCCCAGCCCCCAGGAGCCCGAGCAGGTGACCGACGACGCCGAGGTGACCGAGGCTGCCGAGACTGTCGAAGCCGCTGAAGCCACTGAGGCCGCCGAGTCGGCGGTCTCGCCCGAGGCCGCGAGCACCGACGGGCCGGCCGTCTCCGCCGAGGTCGCCGGCCCCGAGGCCGCCCCAGTGGCTCCCGGCGGGTCCTCCACCGGCGACGGGGCCTCCGAACGCGCCGAGGCCCCGGGGGAATCAGCCGCCCCGGCCGACTCGCATGGCTCCGATGACGCCGGCGACCCTGACGGCCCCGAGGGCGCCGAGGGGGCGATCGAGGAGGAGCACGTCATCGAGGTCGCCGACCCTCGCGACTTCGCCGATGACTCCGGCCCCCAGTACGAGGACGAGGACTTCGACGACATCGTCGACGGTGAGATGGCCCCCGCCCCCGGCCCCATCGGCACCGCGACCCCCGCCATCGCACCCTCCTCCATCACCTCCGCCAGCTCGCAGTCGGCCCCTTCCGCCGCCGAGGCCCTGGCGACTCCGTCGACCACGACGCCGGGGGACCGGGGCCTCTCCGCTCCCGGCAGCGCCACCAGCTCGGGCCATGCCGTCAGCCCCGCCAGCGCCGCCTCCTCGCTGAGCTCGGCCAGTGCCGCCGACGCCGCGGCCTCGGCCGCCTCCGCCGATACCGCCCAGGTGGATCCGGAGAGCCTCCTGCCGCCCCTGAAGTCCTTCAAGAACCGTTTCATCGACCGGGAGCTGACCTGGCTGGACTTCAACGAGCGCGTCCTGGAGCAGGCCGAGGACCACACCCTGCCCCTGCTGGAGCGCGCCTGGTTCCTGTCGATCTTCTCCTCCAACCTGGATGAGTTCTACATGGTGCGTGTCGCCGGGCTCATGCGCCGCATCAAGGCCGGCATCACCCCGGTGCGCGCCTCCGGCCTGGACGCCCACCAGGTCCTGGCCCAGGTCACCAGCCGCACCAAGGAGCTCACCGCCCGCCAGGCCGCCCTCTTCCAGGAGGACATCCGCCCCGCCCTGGCCGAGCGCAACGTGAAGATCCTGGGCTGGGACGAGCTCAACTCCGACCAGCAGGAGCGTCTGACCCGCTACTTCCGTCACCAGATCTACCCGGTCCTCACCCCGCTGGCGGTCGACCCCTCCCACCCCTTCCCCTACATCTCGGGCCTGTCCCTCAACCTCGCCGTCATCCTGCGCAACCCGCGCAGCGGCAAGGAGCACTTCGCCCGCATCAAGGTGCCCGACTCCCTGCCGCGCCTCATCCAGGTCCCCGGCCGCGAGCTGGACGCCGCGGACAAGGCGGCCGGCTGCGCCGTCATCCCCATCGAGATCGTCATCGGTCAGCACCTCGACCACCTCTTTCCGGGCATGGACATCCTGGAGCACCACCTCTTCCGGGTCACCCGCAACGAGGACCTCGAGGTCGAGGAGGACGACGCCGAGAACCTCCTCAAGGCCATGGAGAAGGAGCTCGAACGGCGCCGCTTCGGCGACTGCGTGCGCCTGGAGGTGGAGGACACCATCTCCTCCTTCACCCGCCGCTACCTGGTGCGCGCCCTGGGACTCAAGGGCGACGACGTCTTCGAGCTCCCCGCGCCCCTGGACCTGACCTGCCTCAACCAGCTCCACGACCTGGACATCCCCGACCTGAAGTACCCGCGCTTCGTGCCGGTGACGGCCGCGGGCCTGGCCGCCTACGAGTCCTCCTCCGCGCCGGACGTCTTCGCCGCCATGCGCGAGCACGACGTCCTCCTGCACCACCCCTACGACTCCTTCTCCACCTCCGTCCAGGAGTTCGTGGCCCAGGCCGCCGCCGACCCCAAGGTCCTGGCCATCAAGCAGACCCTCTACCGCACCTCCGGCGACTCCCCGATCGTGGACGCCCTCATCGAGGCCGCCGAGGCCGGCAAGCAGGTCGTCGCCATCGTGGAGATCAAGGCCCGCTTCGACGAGGAGGCCAACATCTCCTGGGCCCGCAAGCTCGAGCGCGCCGGCGTCCACGTCGTCTACGGCATGGTCGGCCTCAAGACGCACTGCAAGCTGCTGCTCGTCGTGCGCCAGGAGTCCGACGGCCTGCGCCGTTACTGCCACGTCGGCACCGGCAACTACCACCCCAAGACCGCCCGCGGCTACGAGGACCTGGGGCTCCTGACCTGCGACCGCGACGTCGCCCAGGACCTGACCACCCTGTTCAACCAGCTCTCCGGCTACGCCCCGCGCGCCCGCTTCCGCCGCCTGCTCGTGGCCCCCCGCGGCCTGCGCGACGGGCTTGTGGAGCACATCGAGCAGGAGATCGCCAACCACCGGGCCGGCCTGCCCGCCTGGATCCGCATCAAGGTCAACTCCATCGTCGACGAGACCGTCATCGACGCCCTCTACCGCGCCTCGCGCGCCGGGGTGCCGGTCGACATCGTCGTGCGCGGGATCTGCGGCCTGCGTGCCGGCGTCGAGGGCCTCAGCGAGAACATCCGCGTGCGCTCGATCCTGGGGCGCTTCCTGGAGCACTCGCGCATCTACGCCTTCGCCGGCGGCGGCCAGACCAAGCTGTTCATCGGCTCGGCCGACCTCATGCACCGCAACCTCGACCGCCGCGTCGAGGCCCTGGTGCGCATCACCGACCCCGCCATGGTCGAGGACCTCGAGTGGCTGGTCACCCACTGCGCCTCCGACGACGTCTCCTCCTGGCACCTCCAGCCCGACGGCTCCTGGCAGCGTCACCTCGTCGACGCCGAGGGCAACCGTCTCGAGGACATCCAAACCAGCCTCATGGCCCGGGCGCGCTCGCGCGTCAAGGGCCGGCACTGAGACGGCCGTGCCATGAGCTCGTCCAGCAGGAAGAACGGCTCGCGCGAGACCGTGAAGGCCGCCGGCGCCCTCGTGTGGCGTGAGAACGGCAAGCACCTCGAGGTGCTCCTGGTCCACCGTCCCCGTTACGACGACTGGTCCATCCCCAAGGGCAAGGTCGAGCCCTGCGAGTCCGTGCGCACCTGCGCCGTGCGCGAGGTCGCCGAGGAGACCGGCGTCCAGGTGATCCTGGGCCAGCCCCTCAGCCGTGTGCACTACAAGATCGCCGACGGCTCCCGCAAGAAGGTCCACTACTGGGCCGCCCGCGTCGCCCCCGACTCCTCGGCCGCTGTCGCCGCCCGCTGCGCCGTCGAACCCGCCTCCGCCAAGGAGATCGACGCCGTCGAGTGGCTGCGCGTGGGGCAGGCCCGCAAGCGCCTGACCTACCCCTACGACCGCGACCTGCTCGGCGAGCTCGTCGACCTGTGGGAGGACGGCAAGCTCGACACCTGGACCCTGGTCCTGGTGCGCCACGGCCGCGCCGTCAAGCGCTCCGTGTGGAACCGCCCCAAGGAGCGGGACAAGGAGACCGACGAGGCCACTCGGCCCCTGACCCACGACCAGGGCGAGACCCGGGCCCGCGCCCTCGTCCCGATCCTGGCCGCCTACGGGGTGGGGCGCGTCCTCACCAGCCCCTGGAAGCGCTGCGTGGACACGGTCGCCCCCTACGCCACGGCCGCGGGCCTGACCCTGGAGATGGCCGGGGCCTTCACCGAGATGGCCCACGCGAAGAACCCCAAGGGCGTGCGCTCCGTGGTCAAGAAGGTCCTGAGCGTGCGCGAGGAGCCGACGGCGCTGTGCACTCACCGGCCCGTCCTGCCCACCATCATGGACGTCGTCTCCCAGTACGCCCCCGGCAAGCTCCTGCGCTCCGTGCCCGACCGGGACCCCTGGCTCAAGACCGGGGAGATCCTCGTGGTCCACATGGCCCGCCGCCCCCGCGGCAAGATCCGCGCCGTCGCCATCGAGAAGCAGCGCCCCGTCCTGTCCGAAGGACGCTGACCGGAGCGCCGGCCGGACCTTCGGCCGGTGTACCGAGCTGCCCGGTGATGGTCCTCACAGAGGGTGTTTACCAACCGTTTACCCCGGTCACCCGGAACCTTCATCCGGGGTGCCTATCGTGACCGTTGCCTGACATTCACCCGGTATCCGACTGAACCCTCCGACACCCTCTGACTCAGCGAGGAGAGCCCGTGCTCCTGACCCGTCGCGGCGCCCTGGGCGCCCTGAGCGTGGCCACCCTGACCGCGCTGACCGCCTGCGGGCGCGACGCCGGCGCCGCCGACCCCAACGCCTCCAGCGACCTGGTGGGGCAGATCCGCGGCGCGGGCGCCACCTCTCAGTCCGACGCGCAGGACGCCTGGATGAACACCTTCATGGGCGCCAACCTGCGCGCCACCGTCGACTACGCCGGCGGTGGCTCCGGGGCCGGGCGCACCAAGCTCGTCGAGGGCGCCATCGACTTCGCCGGCACCGACACCCCCATGACCGTCGACGAGATCAGCAAGATCGGCGGCGCCGTCGAGCTGCCCCTCTACATCTCCCCGATCGCCGTGGCCTACAACCTTCCCGGCTTCACCGGAGAGTCCCACGTCAACATGACCGGAGAAGTCCTCGCCAAGGTCCTCTCCGGGGCCATCACCCGCTGGAACGACCCGGCCCTGGCCGCCCTCAACCCCGGCGTCGCCCTGCCCGACCAGCGGATCATCGTCGTGGGCCGCTCCGACGACTCCGGCACCACCAAGGCCCTGACCACCTACCTGGCCACCGTCGCCCCAACGGCCTGGCCCCACGAGCCCGAGGAGACCTGGCCGCTGCGCGGCGGCCAGTCCGGCGACGGCACCGCCGGCATGATCCAGACCGTCTCCGCGGCCACCGGCACCATCGGCTACGCCGACGCCTCCAAGGTCCCCGCCACCCTGGGCACCGTCGCCGTCGGCAGCAACGGGGCCTACGTGCCCGTCTCCGCCAAAGCCGCGGCCGCTGCCCTCGACGCCGCCACCCTGGGCGCCGAGGCCGACGAGACCCGCCTGCTCTACCAGCCCAGCCACGACACCGAGGGCGCCTACCCCATCGTCCTGGTCTCCTACCTCGCCGCCCGCCTGCGCTACGACGACGCCCAGATCGCCGCCGTCGTCAAGGCCTACCTGCGCTTCGCCGCCTCCACCAAGGGGCAGGACGCCTCCACCAAGGCCACCGGCTGCGCCCCCATCACCCGCCAGATGCGCGAGAAGATCAACGCCGCCATCGACAAGATCGCCGCCTGAGGCCTCCCGGCCGGCCACCACGACGCCGCCGCACCGAACCGCACATGTCCAGCCAGCACTCACCCGCCCAGCCGCCGCCCCAGACACCCCGAGGAGGGTCAGCCGTGGCCAGCACCACCGCACCGCCGTCGTCGCCGCCCCCAGCGGGCGCCGCGACCGCCTCCAGCAGCGCCGATGACGCCATCATCCAGCCCGGCAAGGCCCCCGGGCAGACCGGCAACCGGATCTTCACCGGCCTGTCCTTCGGCGCCGGCACCCTCATCATGGTGGTGCTCGCCCTCGTGGCCGCCTTCCTCATCCGGGAGGCGCTGCCCGCCCTGACGGCCTCGCGCGAGACCCTCGAGTCGGTCTCCTTCATGCGCGATCGCGGACTGTGGGGCTACGTGGCGCCGCTCGTCTTCGGAACGCTGCTGTCCTCGACCATCGCCCTGGGCGTCGCGGTGCCGCTGAGCATCGGCGTGGCCCTGTTCATCTCCCACTTCGCCCCGCGCCGCCTGGCCCAGGCCCTGGGCTACATGGTGGACCTGCTGGCCGCGATCCCCTCCGTGGTCTTCGGCCTGTGGGGCTTCCTGTGGCTGGTGCCCCTGCTCGACCCCATCAACACCTGGCTGAGCGACCACCTCGGCTTCATCCCGCTGTTCGCCGACTACACGGCCCCGGCCAAGAACATCACCACCGCCTCCCTGGTCCTGGCCGTCATGATCCTGCCGATCATCACCGCCACCATCCGCGAGATCTTCCTCCAGACGCCCACGCTCCAGGAGGAGGCCTCCCTGGCCCTGGGCGCCACCCGCTACGAGATGATCCGCCAGGCCGTCCTGCCCTTCGGCCGCTCCGGCATCATCTCCGCCTCCATGCTGGGGCTCGGACGCGCCTTGGGGGAGACCATGGCCGTCCTCATGATCCTCTCGCCCGGCATGGGTCTGAACCTCCGAGTCCTCCAGGCCGGCCAGCACCAGACCATTGCCGCCAACATCGCCTCGCAGTTCCGCGAGGCCTACGGCCTGAGCGTCAACGTGCTCATCGCCACCGGCCTGGTCCTGTTCATCATCACTTTCGCGGTCAACTCCCTGGCGCGGTGGATCATCGCGCGCCGCTCCGAGTTCTCAGGAGCCAGCTGACATGACGCCCACGAACACACCCGAGCCCACCGACGGCGCCGCCTCCAGCAGCGAGGCCTCCCGCCCCGTCCCGGCCACCGGTGCTGCCGGTTCAGCCGGAGAGACCGGTGCCCCCGCGCCCAAGTCCCTCAAGGCCGCGCTCGCGGCCGCCGAGGCCCCGGCAGCCCCCGTCGACCCGCTGGCCGACCCGCCCTCCATCGAGGGCGTGCCCCTGACCTCCTACCGCCTGCCCGACTGGTTCATCTGGGCGGCGCTGGGAGCCGCGTTCGTCGTCGTCGGCGGGATCGGCCTGCTGGCCGGGTGGAGCATCGCCGCCGTCGTCGCCCTGACCGCCCTGGTGTGGGTGGTGGGCGCCACCGCCGTGTCCTGGGTGCGTGAGGGCGAGCGCTGGGGGCGCAACACCCTGGTGACCCTCCTCATCTACCTGTCCTTCGCCGTCGTCATGGTGCCGCTGGTCTCCCTGGTGTGGATGGTCCTGTCCGGCGGCTCGGCCCGCTTCGGCTACGACTTCCTGACCACCAACATGCGCGGTGCCGACGCCTCCAACGGCGGCTTCTACCACGGCATCGTCGGCACCCTCCAGATCACCGGGATCGCCACCCTCATCTCCGTGCCCCTGGGGCTGTTCACCGCCGTCTTCCTCGTGGAGTACAACGGCGGCTGGATCGCCCGGGCCATCACCTTCCTCGTCGACGTCATGACCGGCATCCCCTCGATCGTGGCCGGGCTGTTCGCCTACTCGATCTTCCTCATCGCGGCCGGCCCCCGCTACCAGGCCGGCATCATCGGGGCCGTGGCCCTGAGCGTCCTCATGACACCGGTGGTCATCCGCGGCGTGGAGGAGATGCTCAAGCTCGTCCCCTCCCACCTGCGCGAGGCCTCCTACGCGCTGGGCGTGCCCAAGTGGCTCACCATCGTCAAGGTCGTGCTGCGCACCGCAGTGGCCGGCATCACCACCTCCGTCATGATCGCCATCGCCCGCGTCATCGGCGAGACCGCCCCGCTGCTCATCACCGTGGGCCTGACGATCCGCACCAACACCAACCCGCTGGACGGCTCCATGTCCACCCTTCCGGTACTCGTCTACGACCAGTACTCCCGTGGGGAGGCCGCCGCCATGGAGCGGGCCTGGGCAGGGGCGCTGACCCTCATCATCCTGGTCATGCTGCTCAACCTCGCGGCCCGCCTCATCTCCAAGTACTTCAGCCCCAAGGGCGGCCGGCGCTAGCCCGGCCGGAGCCGCAGCCCGCAGCGCCCCAGAGCCCTCAGCAGTCCTCCTCAGGTAAAGGAACCGACGTGTCCAAGCGCATCGACGTCATCGGCGAGAACATCTACTACGGCGACTTCCTGGCCGTGAAGGACGTCAACGTCGTCATCGAGCCCAAGTCCGTCACCGCCCTCATCGGCCCCTCCGGCTGCGGGAAGTCCACCTTCCTGCGCACCCTCAACCGCATGCACGAGACCATCCCCGGCGCCCGCGTCGAGGGCCAGGTCATCGTCGACGGCGTCAACCTCTACGGCCCCGGCGTCGACGCCGTCCAGGTGCGCCGCGCCATCGGCATGGTCTTCCAGCGGCCCAACCCGTTCCCCACCATGTCCATCGCCGAGAACGTCCTGGCCGGCGTGCGCCTCAACAACCGCCGCATCAAGAAGTCCGACGCCGACGACCTGGTGGAGGCCTCCCTGCGTGGGGCCAACCTGTGGGACGAGGTCAAGGACCGCCTGGACCGTCCCGGCCTGGGCCTGTCCGGCGGTCAGCAGCAGCGCCTGTGCATCGCCCGCGCCATCGCGGTCAAGCCGGCCGTCCTGCTCATGGACGAGCCCTGCTCCGCCCTGGACCCCATCTCCACGCTCGCCATCGAGGACCTCATCTCCGAGCTCAAGGCGGACTACACGATCGTCATCGTCACCCACAACATGCAGCAGGCCTCGCGCGTGAGCGACATGACCGGCTTCTTCAACCTGGAGGCCACTGGCAAGCCGGGGCACCTCGTCGAGTACGACTCCACCGACAAGATCTTCTCCGCCCCCAGCCAGCAGGCCACCGAGGACTACATCTCCGGCCGCTTCGGCTGAGGGGCGAGGAGGGATGAGGACGTCGGGCCGGAGAGCGCCAGTCGGCGCGAATGCCGCTCGCGGCGGCTTGAGTTGGAGCCCGGGGCCCGTCACGGCCCGACGCCGCCCACGAGTCTACAGGTCCGGGCTCCCGGCCGTCCCGGTGTCCGCCCAGTGAATCCACCCGGTGGTCGGGAGAGGTGCCTGACCCTCCCGGTCTTCTCCGGGGCCGGTGCGCTCAGGCGTCCTCGGGGGCGTCCAGTCGGTAGCCGACGTTGCGCACCGTGCCGATGAGGTTGTCGTGCTCGGTGCCCAGCTTGGCGCGCAGACGACGGATGTGAACGTCCACCGTGCGCGAGCCGCCGATGTAGTCCTCGCCCCACACCTCGTGCAGGAGCGCGTCACGCGTCAGGACCCGTCCCCGGTTGGCGGCCAGGAACTTCAACAGCTCGAACTCCTTGTAGGTCAGGTCCAGGATCGTGCCGCGCAGTCGGGCCGTGTAGGCGGTGACATCGATGACGAGATCGCCCACGTCGATGCGGTCGTCGTCGGCCTCGTCCACGACCGGGACATGGGCGCGCAGCAGCCGCAGTCGGGCCGACAGCTCGGCGGGCTTGGCGCCGGCCATGACGAAGTCGGCGGCGCCCCAGTCGATCTGCACCGCAGCGGCGCCGCCCTCCTCCACAATGAGGATGATGGGCGGGCAGTCCATGGGGCCGGTGAAGAGCTGACACAGAGCGCGAGCACGGGTCAGGTCCCCGCGCGCGTCGATCATGACGACGTCGGCGTTGTCCACCTCCGCGTAGGACGAGGGGGTCGGGGCGAGGCACTCCACCTGGGAGTCGAGGAAGGCGGTTGCCGGCAGGACGTCAGTGGCGTCACTCTCACGAGTGAACATGATGATCCGCATGGCTGCTCCTTCCATGGCTCTCGACCTGGACTCGCTGGTTCAGTCGAGATGACCAGCGGCGAGACTGTTGGGACAAGTCAACCACACCTGATCGCAGGCGAAATCCCGGAGGCGGCAACTGACCGGATACTGACCATCCGGGAGGATGCTGGGGCGGGGCTGGAGAGGGCGCTGCGGCCGCCCGGGTGTGGGACGATGCGTGCTGTGACTACCCACCACCGACGAGCCAAGCCGGCCGCGCGCACCCGCGGAGCCTCCCGTGTCTCCCGCGACGACTCCCATGCCGCAGCCGTTCCGATGGCCGCCGGCGGCGCGGCGGACTGGGCCAGCGTCATCGGCGTAGGCGACTCCGGCGCCTCGGCCGGGCGGACCGGATCGGAGTCCGCCTCGCGCTCGAGCGGGTCGGGTCCCTCCGGTGAGCCGAACGATTCCTCCGGTGCTCCGGCAACTGCCCTCTCAGCGGACTCGGGTGACACTGCCGACCTTGCTGAGGACCTGGGCTACGCCACTCGCCGCGCCTCCAACCGCCCCAAGGAGCCGGGCCTGGTGGATCCGGCCTGGACCCGGCTCGCCTTTGCAGGCGTCGTGCCTCTGCTGCTGGCGGTCGGCTCGGTGCTGCCCGGATGGGTGAGGCTGGCCCTTGTGGCCGCCCTGGTGCCGGCCGCCGCGCAGGGCTGGCCCGCACTCGTGCGCGCCCGGCACGATCTGGGCGGCACGATCGTCATGACGATCACTGGACTGTCGGCCGCCGCCAGCGTCTACCTCCTTGGAGACATGGGGATGGCGGGCCTGGTCATGGCCTTCTCGATCCTGGTGGCCTTCGTCGGCCAGATGCTGCGGCGCGACGGCCGGCACAACCTGGTCGAGGACCTGTCCGCAACGGTGGCCGGCTGCCTCGTGTCGGTCTCCGGGTCGGCCTGGTGCGCCCTGGAACCGGGGCTGGCCGATCCGGCCATCGTTGTGCCCACCTGCCTGGCGCTGTTCGTCGGTGCCGTCCTGACCGTCCTCAACGTGCGCGCCCGGATGCTGGAGGCCCTCACCGTCACGGTTCCGGCGCTGTTCGCCGGCGGTGCCGGCTACGTGCTGGCCTCGGCCGGCTTCTTCGGCCTGTCCCACATCAGTGCGACGGCGGCCCTGCAAAGCGCCGTGGCCTGCGTGGCCGTCGGTTTCGTGGCGGGGGTTCTCATGGCCGCCGGCAACCGTGTCCTGTGGACCCACCGGTGGGTGCCCGGCGGACGGGCGGCTGTGGCCTCCGCACTCGTGCCGATCCTGTCGGTCGGTGTGCCGGTCTACGCCATCGCCCGCCTCCTGGGCGGTTTCCTCGCCGGCTGACGGCCGCCGCCCAGCCCCGCGAGGGCCCGACAACCCGCATCAAGGCGTCCGAATGTCCAAATTGGTGACAAAGAGACTCCGAGGCCCTGCGGTCAAGCGAAGGAACCGCGGAATCATGCGGTTTCATCTGGCGCGCTCAGCGCTCTTCACCGCTTTTGTCAACGATTTGGACACTGCGGCGCCGATCCTGCCCGGATCTGCGGCTCCGGACCGCGCCGGACACTCGGGGCGCTGGCGGATCCGTGCGGCCCGGGCGGGCGGCGCGTGTCCCGGGCCGGGGTGACGTCGTAGGCTGCGGGCATGGCATTCACGCTTCCTGACGACCTGCCCCCCGAGCTCTACCCGCTGGCCTGGCTGGCCGGCACCTGGCGCGGCTACGGCATCCTCACCTACGGCGAGACCGTGCCCGAGCAGGCCGTCTACCAGGAGATGACCTTCGACCACGACGGTGGCCCCTACCTGCGCCAGACCACCACCATCTGGACGGTCGACGCCACCCGCTCCAAGAACCTCGACTTCGAGATGCCCGGCCTCCAGGGCGCCTCCCTCCTGGCCCCCGCCCAGATCTGGTCTACCGAGACGACCTACTGGCGGCCCGTCGGCCAGGAGCAGCCCGACGGCGCAGACTCCGCCGAGACCACCGGCCCGGCCGACACTGAGAGCGCCGGCGGTCCGCTCACCCCCATCACCCGGCTCGAGCTCGTCTCGGCCGACCCCGCCGGTCACGTCGGCGTCTGGGAGGGCTGGATCCAGGGACCGCGCGCCCAGGTCGGCACCCAGGCCGTGGGGCGGGCCCGTACCGCCGTCCCCGTGGAGGAGATGACCCGCATGTTCGGGCTCGTGGGCGGCGACCTCATGTGGACCCAGGACATGGCCGCCTTCGGCCAGAGCGAGGTGAGCACCTACGCCTCTGGGCGCCTCGGCCGCGTCGACGACGTAGACGATCCCGCCGCCCAGCCCGGCTCCGCCCTCGAACCGGCCGGCGAGTCCTCCGACTCCAACACGCCCGCCTCCGACGACGCCGAGCCGACCGCCTGATGCGCCCCTCTCCGCTGCTGACCCGACCCGGCGCCGTCGCCTCCGCCCCGGACGACCCCGACCAGGCCGTTCCCGCCCATCTCGGTGACCCCGGTCGCGAGCAGGCCGCCCTGGCCGAGGGGCGCGCGGCCTGCGCCCTGGCGCGCGACGTTGTCACCGTCACCGGGCCGGACCGCCTGAGCTGGCTGACCACACTGTCCAGCCAGGTGCTCACCGGCCTGGAGCCCGGCGACGGCGGAGCGGAGACGCTGCTCCTCGATGCCCAGGGGCACATCACCCACGCGCTCGCGGCCCTCGACGACGGCCGCACTCTTTGGCTCGTCACCGAGGCCGGCAGCGGCGAGGAACTGGCGACCTTCCTGGACTCCATGCGCTTCATGCTGCGCGTCGAGGTGACCGAACGGCCCGACGTCATGGCGTTGGGCGCCCTCGGGGAGGGGCTTGAGGCCCTGGCCCGGGCGGCGCGCGACACGGCGCCGGACTCGCCGGCCGCTCCCGACTCCTCCGACGCTCAGGCCGGCGCCGCCGAGACCGGTGGCGCCGAGCCTCAGGGCTCGCTCATCGGCCTGTGGCGCGACCCGTGGCCGGGCGTCGTCGAGGGCGGCACGAGCTACGACGTCGGAGAGGACCGGCCGCATCCCGGCCAGGAGTATCGGGGCGGTCTCGTCCTGGTGCCCGCCCAGAGCGTGAACGCCGTGGCGGGGACCTTCCTCACCGCCGGGAAGGGACGGCGCCTGGCCGGTGCGCTGGCCTGGGAGGCCCTGCGCATTGAGGCCGGACGTCCCCGCCGCGCCCGCGAGGCCGACGCCCGCGCGATCCCCCACGAGCTGGACTGGCTGCGTACGGCCGTGCACCTGACGAAGGGCTGCTACCCGGGCCAGGAGACGATCGCGCGCACCCTCAACCTGGGCCGTCCTCCGCGACGCCTCACCGTGCTCCAGCTCGACGGCCTCGTCGGCGACCTGCCCCGGCCGGGTGCGAGCGTGCGCATGGGGGAGCGGGTCGTGGGCGCCGTGACCTCCGTGGCGCGCCACCACGAGCTCGGTCCCATCGCCCTGGCCCTGCTGCGCCGTGCCGTTCCCGTGGATGAGCAGCTGACCGTGGAGATCACCGAGGTCGACGAGGCCACCGGAGAGTCCGTCACCGTCGGCCGGGTCGACGCCGCCCAGGAGGTACTGGTCTCCCCCGAGGGGCGCGCCCAGGCCAGCCCCGCCGAGCGGCCCGGTGCCGGACTGCGCAAGGGCCTGCGGCTCTGACCGGTGCGGTCGGGGGCCCGGCCCCGGGCGCTCCCGGGCCGGCTGCTGCATGAGGTGTCAACTGTTCTCGCTGGGCGTGGCCGTCGCTCTGGGATCGGTGACCCGCGACCGGTAGCCTGGGATGCGTGAGCGTCCTCTATGCTGTGTCATTCTTTCTCTCCGAGGCGGTCAGGTGGACCTGGATCGCCGCCCAGGCCGTCTCCCTCGTCATGGGAGTCTGGGCGCTGATCGACTCTCTGATGCGGCCCGCGGAGCACTACGCGGCGGCCGGCAAGAACACCAAGCGATTCTGGAACGCGGTCAACGCGGTGGGCACGGCGGTTGTCGGCCTCCTCGGCGCGGCCTCGATGTTCGGCCTGCTGGGCGTCGTGGCCAGCGCCGTCTACCTGGTGGACGTGCGCCCCGCCCTGCAAGCGCTGGCGCCGGTGCGAGTGCGCTCCTCGATCCGCATCCCAGGGCGGGCCTCGCAGCGCCGGCCGGGACGCGGTGGCGGCGCAGGTCGCGGCCCGCGCGACTGGAGCACTGGTCGCTGATGCGTGCGGTCATTCAGCGGGTCAACCGGGCGGCGGTCCGGGTCGACGGCGAAGTGGTTGGCGAGATCACCCGCCCCGGCCTCATGGTTCTCGTGGGGGCCACACATGACGACGGCCCCACGCAGGTGGCCACGGTGGCCCGCAAGATCGCGGACCTGCGGCTCCTGGAGGACGAGCTCTCGGTGACCGACGCCGGAGCGCCCGTGCTCGTCGTCTCCCAGTTCACCCTGTACGCCGATACCCGCAAGGGTCGGCGCCCCACCTGGAACAAGGCGGCCCCCGGCGAGGTGGCCGAGCCCCTGGTGGAGGCTGTGGCCGAAGACCTGCGCGGGCGTGGCCTGGAGGTGGCCACCGGCCGCTTCGGTGCCGACATGAAGATCGACATGGAGGCTGACGGCCCGGTGACGATCCTGGTCGAGGCCGAGTAGTTCGGGGAGGCCGCAGAAGGGGGCGCTGAGATGACGGGACGCTCACGGGCGGTGGTCATCGCCATGATGCTGTGGTGGGCCTTCTTCGGCTGTGTCAGCGTGTCCTGGGCGCTGGGCTCCCCGTGGCTGGTCGACACGGTCCTTCAGGGTGAGGGGCTGAGGCTCGCCCAAGAGCGGCCCACCTGGTTCGTCGTGGTCGTCCTCGTCTCCGGGCTGGTGAAGCTGGGGTTCGTCGTCTTCGGCTTCGCCCTCCTGCGTCCGGATGTCATCAGGGTGCCGCGCTGGATGCGCCTGGCCTTCGGCTGGGTCTCGGGAGCCCTACTCGTGGCGTACGGGGTGGTCGGCTCGGTGCCGGCGATCCCGACGATCTTGGCGGGAGAGCCGCTCTCCCACTATGGATGGTGGCGGCTGGTTCTTTGGATGCCTCACTTCTGGATGGGCGGGATCCTGGTGCTGGCTGCAACGATCGCCTACTTGCGCTGGAGCCGGCCCGTGGCTACCGGCTCTGCTGTGCACGCGGTCCCTGCTGGGCGATAGCTCCCGCGGCGAGTGTCCACAGCGCTGACATCAGGCCGCCGACGTCGTCGACCCGGGTTTTGGAACCGCGTGATTCCGCGGTTCTCCCGATGGTGCCGGCCGGCCGAATCAGTTGATGTCAGCGCTGTGGACACTTGTGGCCGCGGCATGGCCCGGTGAGTCTGGTCGGCGCCGTTGGCGCACGGGGGAGGGCCGGGTATGCGCCCCCGACTGCGCTTCCCGGCCCTCACTCGAGTGTCACTCGGCCGGCAGTCCCGGCTCAACGGGGAGTATTCCCCAACCGGCTGTCAGGTATGGGGTGGACGGGTTCAGCAGTTGAGGGTGGCGTCAGTGCCGACGGTGGTGTCGGTGGCGGAGATGCCGGCGAGCTCGTGGTCGTCGGCGTTGCCGCCGGTGCAGACGATCGCACAGGGTCCTTGGCGGGCGGGGTCGGCCATGAGTCCGGCCAGGCTCGCGGCCCCGGCGCCCTCGGCCAGGGTGTGGGCGTGGGTGGACATGAGGCCGACGGCGCGCTGGATCGCGTCGTCATCGACCAGGATGAAGTCGTTGAGGCTGCGGCCCAGCACGGACTGGGTGAGGGCGAAGCTCGCCCCGACGGCCAGGCCCGCTACGCGGGTGCGACTGTGGACGGTGGTCGGCTCCCCGGACGTCCAGGCGCGGTGCGCGGCCGGGGCGGCGCTGGACTGGACACCGATGACCCGGCACTCGGGGGCCAAGACGTCGCGCACGAGGCAGGCGCCGGCGGCCCCGGAGCCCGAGCCGACCGGCGCGTAGACGGCCCGCAGGCCCGGGTGGCGGCGGAAGAGCTCGAGGTAGACGGTGGCGTGCCCGAGCACGATCGCCGGCTCATCCCCGGGGGAAACCATGCGCATCCCCTCGGCCAGAGACAGGGCCTCGGCGTGGGCCAGCGACTCGCACATCGTCTCCCCCTCCACGACGACCCGAGCCCCCAGCGCGCGCACCGCGGCCACCTTGCGGGCCGGCGCGCCCACCGGGACGACGACGGTCACGGGGACCTCGCTGCGGGCGCCAGCCCAGGCCAGGGACTGGGCGTGGTTGCCGGTGGACGCGGTCACGACGCCGCGGCGGCGCTCCTCGGGGCTGAGCGCCGCCATGAGCGCCACCCCGCCGCGGACCTTGAAGGCGCCAGTGGGCTGGATGTTCTCGTGCTTGACCACGACCTCCACCCCGGCCTCGGCGTTGAGCAGTGGGTAGGACCAGGCGGGAGTCTCGGGCAGGGCCCACGAGACGGCCTCGTAGGTACGCAGGACGGCGTCGAAGTCGAAAATGGTCCGGGTCGTGGCGGGTGCCTGGGGCAGGGTGTCGGTCGCGGTCATGGCTCCATGATGAGGGCGACCGGAGTATCGGTCCAATGAATGTTTTGACGAATACCCATCGATTCAAGACATACTTGGTGGCGTGATCGATGTGCAGCAACTGCGGGCCCTCGTGGAGCTCTCCCGCCTTGGAACCGTCTCCGCGGCCGCCGAGTCCCTGGGGTTCAGCCAGTCCACCGTCTCCCACCAGCTCGCCGCCCTGTCTTGCGCAACCGGCGCAGTACTGCTGACACGGGCCGGACGCGGGGTGCGGCTCACCGAGGAGGGCCGGGCGCTGGCGATCCGGGGCCAGGAGGTCCTCGACCTGCTGGATCGCACCGAGCGCGAGGTCGTCTCCATGGCGCAGGCGGAGTCGGGGCGGGTGCGGCTGGCCGCCTTCCCCTCCGCGGTGGCCTCCCTGGTGCCGGGGGTGCTCGACGTCGTCGGCCAGCAGTATCCGGGCCTGGAGGTCGAGCTCGTCGACGCCGAGCCGCCCGAGGCCCTCGACGCGCTGCGGCGCGGGCGAGTGGATGCGGCGCTGTCCTTCTCCTACATCGACGACGACGCCGGTGAGGGGCTTCACGCCGAGCACCTGTTCGACGACGTCCTCTATCTCGTCACCCACCCCGGCGGCATCACTCGCATCGCCGACGGCGCCCAGTGCCGGTGGGTGACCGGCTGCGCGCGCTGCCACGAGGAGCTCATCGCCGTGGGGCGGGCCAACGGCTTCACGCCCGAGACCGCCTACGCCTCCGACGACTACGTGGCCGTGCAGGCGCTCGTCGCTGCCGGGGTGGGGGCGGCCCTGCTGCCCGGGATGGCGCTGAGCGCCTACCGGCACGAGGGGGTCCAGGTGCGGCCGCTGGCCCGCGAGCAGCGGCGCGTCGAAGTGGTCACTCGCGCCGAGCAGCCCCGGCCGCTGGCCATTGACGTCCTGGTGGATGCCTGCCGGACGGCGACCCGCCGCACGAGCCTGCGCCGACCCGCGGTCAGGGCCGGCGGGAGTGCTGCCTCTCGGTGAGGTGTGGTGTGATGGGGCGTGTATCCGTGCTGCATCGCAGAGAGGAATCGGGAATGGGGGCTGGTGTACGAGCCGTCCTGGGTGACGTATCCGGCGAGGTCGCCGTCTTCGGGTCGCTCAACGCTGATCTGACGGTCCGAACGGAGCGCTTCCCCAAGCCCGGAGAGACGATCAGCGGGGAGGACCTCGTGATCCTGCCGGGAGGCAAGTCCGCGAACCAGGCGGTTCAGGCCGGTCTTCTCGGCGCTCGCGTGAGGATGATCGGGGCCGTCGGAGGGGACGGTCATGGCGACCTGCTCATCGAGTCCCTCCAGCGCGCCGGCGTGGACACCGCCGCGGTCCAGCGCGAGGACGTGGCCACCGGCACCGCCATCATCACCGTGGACTCCACGGGGGACAACACCATCGTGGTGTCTCCCGGAGCGAACGGAAAGGTGGATGTCTCCACGGCGCAGCGGCACCGCGGCGTCATCGGCGAGGCCCGAGTGCTGGGGCTGTGCATGGAGGTCAGCCCCGAGGCGGTGGAGGCTGCGGCCCGCATCGCCCACGACGCCGGCACCCGCGTGGTCTTCAACAACTCTCCGTTCCACCCCGTCCTGTCCGCCGGGCTCCTGGAGGCCATTGACGTCCTGGTCGTCAACGAGCATGAGCTCGCCGACATGCTGAAACCGGGTACGAGCGACACTGCGGCCGAGCCGGAGCACGAGCGAGGCGACGACGCCACGGACTGGGGTGATTGCGCAAGGAGACTGGCAGCGATGGGGATCCCCTCCGCGGTGGTGACCCTGGGGGGCCGCGGATCCATAGTGATCGAGGGGAAGGAGATCACCCCGATCGATCCCTTCCCGGCCGACGTCGTGGACACCACCGGAGCCGGCGACTCCTTCCTGGGCACGCTGCTGGCGGCGCTCGCTGCGGGCGCTGGGCTCAAGGAGGCGGCTGGTGCGGCCTCGGCCGTCTCCGCCTTTGCGACGACCTCGGTGGGGGCGCAGGCCTCCTACGGGGACATTGCCGCAGTCGAGCGGCAGTTCGGGTGAGCACAGCCTGACGAGCGAGGCGAGAGAGCCGAGGTTGCTCGCGGTGGCAGCAGGATGCTGTGCGCCTCAAGGTTCCGGTGACAGGAGACTGGCCCGCCGGCCCGCGCCTCATTCGTCCTTGAACTGCTCGAGGTTCTCGGTGTGCGGGTGGCCGTCATCGGTGGCGCTGAGCCAGAAGGCGGGCTTGGACTCCGTGGAGCCCTTCCCGTTGGGGACGTCCTGTTTGACGAGCAGTCCGGGGCCGGTGGATACGCCGCGTTCAAGAACGGTTTTTCCGGTGATGTCGATTGTCTTCTTGATGCTGGGATTGACGAGTTGCTGTTCAACTGCCTCCCGGGAGGGACTGAGTGACTTCCGCTCGTCCTCTGATGCCGCCTTCGAGCGTTGCTGAAAATCGCTGGCTGCTTTGGGGTTTGCGAACCGGCGGATCCAGCCGCCGGGGTAGACCGCAGTAGCTCCGGAGACACTCTCGGTCGTGGACCCATCGATGCTGGTGAGGGAGATGGTCGTCAGCCAGCATCTATCGAAGCAGTTGTCTGGGAGGAGGTTGGGTGCGAGCGTGAGGTTCTCCCGGGTGGCACCCACCAGCCACTTGTCGCTGGGGACGGAGGAGGGTCGAGCGCTCGTGTCTGTCAGGGAGAAGATGTTGATGGTTCCCTTCCCGGAGTCGGCCGGGAAGTAGTTCTGAGCGGTCTCGACGGCGAGGGTACTGTTGGTGAGGGCCTGCCCCAGGATGATCCCGGAGACTGTGTCGTCCCTGACCGTCTTGCCAGTCTTGGTGTCAAGGACAACGATATGCGTGCGTTGATCGGCTGCCGTCTCTCCTGCCTGCTGCTCGGCGGGAAGGAGGATCAATGACAGGTGGTGTCCGTCAGGACTGACGACAGTGCTTCCCGTCGATGACCGTCCCGTGTGTTTGTGAAGCGGATTTTGGGCGCTATTTCTGTATTCGGTTCTCTCTTGGTCGGCGACTTCGGGCTTGATGGAAACCGCCCACTGGAACTTATCGGTGGAAGGATCTCGACTCACCACGGTGGTCGTCAGTCCTCCGGAAGTGAAGCCTATCCTTCCGGCTACGTATGATGTGTTCATGGTGACGACGCCACTGGCGGTTGACAATGGTCTATTGTCCATGTTGCCACTTGAATCCTTCGGCTTGGCAGCATCTGCTTCCTGCTCATTGAGGGAGGAGACGACGAGTCTTTGAGTGTCCTCCCCAATGTTGCATGAACCGATGGTGAGCGCGAGCGTCACAGTTGCGGTGAGTGCTGACAGTCGCCGGAGCATGGAAGACGTGCGGGGACTCAGAGGATGTGCGACTCTCATTCCTGTCCTCCTGCGACTCCGAAGATCCGATAGGTGTCTCGGCATCTCTGGCCGTCATCCTTTGGTCCGGCACTGCAGTGTCCGTAACCTATGCTAGTTGTGTTGAGGGTAACGATGGTGGCGCCAGGCGTCCGTATGGCCTTTACTCGTCTATAGGAGTCGACGCCTCTGGAGAATAGCGGCTGGGCCGGTGTGTTGAAGTAGTCTGCCAGTTCGCGGGGTGACTGGAATGTGGAACCAGGTGTGATGGGAATGGTGGTGCCGGGTGAGTCGTCACCGGGACGAATGACGAGTGTCGCGAAGGTGGAGCCGTCGTCGGCTGATACTTCAACGATCCCAGTGCGCGCACTGGCGAGGCTCCGATCCTGTGACGCCGGGGTGACTGTGCGAGTGGAGGGGTCGAAGACTGCCGCGGCCCGTGTATTTTCGTGGGGACGCTTGAAAGCTGCGTCCGCAGTGATAGCGGGGTAGGTGACGATGCTGTCTGAGAGGTGCGATGCCTCCGTATTGATCCCCGAGGTCGCTCCTAGGGAGAAGGTTGTGGTGTCGGCGCTGTTGACCTTGGCCAGTGCGTCCAGGCTGATCGCTTCAGCTATGGGGCTACCCGAGGAATCAATCTCGCCGGTGTAGCGGGCACCCCAGCCTTCGATGAAGGAACTGAAATTGTTGACGACCCCTTCCTCGAAGGTAAATTCTGACAGGATTTGTTGAACTTCGACCTCGGCGGTGGGATCGTTCTGAGGGCAGACCGTAATGGTTATTGCTGCCTTCTTCACTCCGGACGGGGTAACTTCGGCGGTGTGGTCCTCGTCGTAGTCCAGGATGAATGAGGCGTGTCCGGCAGGACCGGAGTAGTACACGCCGGACCTCTCCGGGAGAGTCCACATCTTGGCTCCGTCGGTCAGTGAGAAGGCAGTATCCTCGTCGAGGACCGCGGAATCGGTCAGCTGAAGATTGCCGGCGGTACTCTGATGCTCGAAAACGATTCTGCCGGTCAGAGAATCGAAGACCAGGGTGATAGCGGCTTCCCCCTCTTGAGGAGATGCAACGAATCTGGGCAACTTGATTCGAGTGGCCACGTACTTCCTGTCAGGACTGGTGATGAGTTTAGGGCTGTCGGAGTAGCTGTTGGGGGCGAATGTGGCGCGCTTGCGCTCGTAGCTCCACAGGACGCTGCCGTCCTTGGAGTTGAGCGCCATGATGCCGTCGTCGGTGAGGAAAATGGGGCCGCCGGCGCCCGCAGCGGTGGTCAGCTCGGTGGAGGATATCTCCTTACTCCAGGAGGCCTTCGGCGCCAGCGACGTGGGTGGCGCTAGTGAGACGTCGGCGGTGGCCTTGGCGATGACATGGTGGACCGGGTTAATGAGTGCCCATGTTCCCGCGATGACGGAACCAAGTGTCAGTGCTGGGGCAATGACCAGGGCCGCGAGGTACCTGCGCGTGCGGTGAGGTACCCGCACGCGCTCGTACCGGGGGAGTCCATTGTCGGTCTTCTCTCCCGTCTTGCGCTGGAGAGGAGCCCAGCGGCTCGGGTCATCGGGATCGCTGCTACCTACCGCGGTGCTGCGCAGGTAGTGCAGGAGTGGTCCGATGCTCAGGAAGAGCGTGGCTGAGAGCGCCACTCCAGTCAGGGTAAGGAGGAACAGGACGGAGAATCCTGTCTCCTGGTAGGTGTCCCACCACGCCAGTATCAGGGATGCTGAGGTCATCACGCCCAGGGCCGCCATGATCGTGGTCAGGATCGTCACCAGGACGGGGCGCTTCTTGTCCCTTAAGGTGAGGGACGGCCAGGCCAGTATCCCTCCGACGATCATGCAGATTGTCAGTGCTGAGACCTTGTCCGGGATCAGGTCGCCAGTACCAACGAGCCCCCGGCGCAGCACCAGAGTGGTCACTGCGAACACGACGCCGCCGATGAGTCCGCCCCAGCGCAGGGCGCGCAGGGTGAGGACACCGCGCGGTGGGAAGGGTTCGTCCTCGCTGTCGCCGGTGTCGGTCGCGGCCTGGCTGGCCTCAGTGGCATCGTGGTCGGCGCTGTCCTCGGTTTCCCCCGTGTCCGGCTCTTTCGAGGTCTCGTCGCTGAAGGCGGCTGCGCCTGGCTGGTTGCTGGGATCGATGCCGGGCTGATCGTTGCCGTTGTCGTCGGTATCGGGCATGGGAGGCATGAGCCTATTGTGATGACCCATCCGTGACTATGTCAGGTGTTTGCGAGGCCATCACTCGGATGGACGGGCCAGGTGGAGCACTCCAGCGGGCTGGACTACTGGTGCTGCGTCGGTCGCTCCCACTGCGGCGACGCTCTGGACAGAGACGCCGGTGACTCTGTCCCCACGTGAGAGGCAGGTGCTCCAGGTGGCTTCACGCGGACTGTCCAACAGCCAGATCGATGCCGAGCTCTACATCACCGAGGTCGCCGTCAAGACGCATCTGCTGCGCGCCTACGCCAAGCTCGGCGTCGACTCGCGCACGGCCGCCGTCACCGAGGCGCTGCGCCGTGGCCTGCTCGAGCTGGACTGAGCCGCGTCGCTGCGTCCCGGGCTCTTCACCTCGGCCGCGACCCCGCGAGTTCGTACCTGCGGGCACGCGTTCGAGGGGCAGAGGGCGTGAACGCGAGACCTGCCCTGCGACTGCGACGGGGCGAGAGCAGGGGCTCTGGTCGGCCGGGTCGGGCTGGTTGGCGAGGTGCTCCCTCATCCGTCGGGGTGTTCCTCCTCCCACTGGGAGATCGTGGAGTTGAGGGTGGCCAGGAACTCCTCCTCGCCGATGGTGTTGAGCTTGAGGAACACCGCCTGACTGCCACCCAGAGTGATCCCGACGATGTGAACGTAGGGCCCGTCCTGGATAGCGGTGACGGACATTCCCACACGGTTGTTCCCCATCATGCTGAAGCGTTCGTAACCTCTGACCGCTATACCTCCGGCGGAGGTCCCCAGGTCCACAGCCGCCTCTGCGGAGGCCGAGCGGGACCGGCCCAGTACTCCGGCCTCAAGGAACGGGACCACCTCACTGAGCTGTCCGACGACGGTCCGAGTGGTCGTTGCCATGGGTACTTTCCTTCCTTGTCCTCGCTGGAACTGTCTCCGTGTTCACCAGGGTATGTGCGTGCGCCCAAGCGTGCGGCTCCGCATCTTGAGTCGACCCGGCTCAAGGCTTACTCACGCCTACCGCGAACAGGGGCATGGCCCAGGCGTCGGCCTGGTTAGCCTTGTCAGCACGTGCTCTCAGCGCCATCTCTCCCCGGCGCTGCGACATCCCTCGCCACCACCGGACGAGCGGTCCCGCACTGAGCGCGTGCCGAGGAGGAATTACTGATGTTTGAACGCTTTACCGACCGCGCCCGTCGCGTCGTCGTGCTCGCGCAGGACGAGGCGCGGGCCCTGAACCACAACTACATCGGCACCGAGCACCTCCTCCTCGGCCTCATCCACGAGGGCGAGGGGGTGGCCGCCAAGGCCCTGGAGTCCATGGACATCTCCCTGGACGCCGTGCGCAGCCAGGTCATTGAGATCATCGGCGAGGGGCAGTCCGCCCCCACCGGTCACATCCCCTTCACGCCTCGCGGCAAGAAGGTCTTCGAGCTCTCCATGCGTGAGGCCCTCCAGCTCGGCCACAACTACATCGGCACCGAGCACCTGCTGCTCGGCCTGCTGCGCGAGGGCGAGGGCGTGGCCGCCCAGGTCCTGACCAACCTCGGCGGGGACCTGTCCAGCGTGCGCCAGACCGTCATGCAGATGCTCTCCGGTTACGAGGGCAAGGAGACCGTCAATGCCGGCGGCCCCTCCAAGGAGGGCACGCCCTCGGGCAGCGCCATCCTGGACCAGTTCGGCCGCAACCTCACGGCCGCCGCCCGCGAGGGCAAGCTGGACCCGGTCATCGGCCGCAAGAAGGAGATGGAGAGGGTCATGCAGGTCCTCTCCCGGCGTACCAAGAACAACCCCGTCCTCATCGGGGAGCCGGGCGTGGGCAAGACCGCTGTCGTCGAGGGCCTGAGCCAGGCCATCGTCCACGGCGACGTCCCCGAGACCCTGCGGGACAAGCAGCTCTACTCCCTGGACATGGGCTCGCTCGTGGCCGGATCGCGCTACCGCGGCGACTTCGAGGAGCGCCTCAAGAAGGTCCTCAAGGAGGTGCGCACCCGCGGCGACATCGTCCTGTTCATCGACGAGATCCACACCCTCGTCGGTGCCGGCGCCGCCGAGGGCGCCGTCGACGCCGCCTCCATCCTCAAGCCCATGCTGGCCCGTGGCGAGCTCCAGACCATCGGGGCCACCACCCTGGACGAGTACCGCAAGATCGAGAAGGACGCCGCCCTGGAGCGCCGCTTCCAGCCGGTGACCGTCGACCAGCCCAGCATCGAGGAGACCATCGGGATCCTCACCGGCCTGCGAGACCGCTACGAGGCCTTCCACCGCATCGTCATCACCGACGAGGCCATCGAGGCCGCCGCCAAGCTCGCGGACCGCTACATCAACGACCGCTTCCTGCCGGACAAGGCCATCGACCTGGTTGACGAGGCCGGCGCCCGCCTGCGCATCCGCCGCATGACGGCTCCGCCCGAGCTGCGCGAGATCGACGAGCAGATCGCCCAGGTCAAGCGGGAGAAGGAATCCGCCATCGACGACCAGGACTTCGAGCGCGCCGCCTCCCTGCGCGACGACGAGCGCCGCCTGGCCGACGAGCGGGCCGCCAAGGAGAAGGCCTGGAAGTCCGGCGACCTCGACCAGGTCGCCGAGGTCGATGAGGCACTCATCGCCGAGGTCCTGGCCATGTCCACCGGCATCCCGGTGGTCAAGCTGACCGAGGCCGAGTCCGCCAAGCTCCTCAACATGGAGGCCGAGCTCCACAAGCGCATCATCGGCCAGAACAAGGCCATCGAGGCCCTGTCGAAGTCGATCCGCCGCACTCGTGCCGGCCTGAAGGACCCCAAGCGCCCCGGCGGCTCCTTCATCTTCGCCGGCCCTACCGGTGTCGGTAAGACCGAGCTGGCCAAGGCCCTGGCGGAGTTCCTGTTCGACGACGAGGACGCCCTCATCCAGCTCGACATGTCCGAGTTCGCCGAGAAGCACACGGTCTCGCGCCTCTTCGGCGCCCCTCCCGGCTACGTCGGCTACGACGAGGGCGGACAGCTCACCGAGAAGGTGCGCCGCCGGCCCTTCTCCGTGGTCCTGTTCGACGAGGTCGAGAAGGCCCACCCGGACATCTTCAACTCCCTGCTGCAGATCCTGGAGGACGGACACCTCTCCGACGCCCAGGGCCGCGTGGTCGACTTCAAGAACACCGTCATCATCATGACCACCAACCTCGGCTCCAAGGACATCGGCAAGTCGGTGGCCACCGGCTTCCAGTCCACCGAGTCCGGTGCCATGGACTACGAGGAGATGAAGTCCCACGTCAACCGTGAGCTCAAGCAGCAGTTCCGGCCCGAGTTCCTCAACCGCGTCGACGACCTCATCGTCTTCCCGCAGCTGACCAAGGAGGAGGTGCGCCAGATCGTCGACCTCATGATCGTGCGCCTCGACAAGCGCCTGGCCGAGCAGCAGATGACCATCGAGCTGACCGAGGCCGCCAAGGATCTCCTGGCCGAGCGCGGCTTCGACCCGGTGCTCGGCGCCCGTCCACTGCGCCGTGCCATCCAGCGCGACATCGAGGACGCCCTGAGCGAGAAGATCCTCTTCGGGGAGATCGAGCGGGGGCAGAAGGTCATCGTCGACGCCGAGGGCGAGTCCATCCTGGGTGAGTTCATCTTCCGTGGCGAGCCCTGGGAGCAGGGCGAGGCCGAGGTCGCCGCGCTGCGTGAGGCCGAGGATGCTGCGGCCGGCGGTGGGGGAGGGGTCTCCAGCCCTCTGCGCATCTCCTCGACGCCGATCAGTCGCGACGGCGGCGCCTCACCGGCCGCTGAGCCCGGGCGCTGATCCCGGGGCCTTCAGGCCGGGTCCTACTGAGGTCGCTGGGGCGCGAGTGCCGCCCCGGCGGCCTCAAGTCCCCTTATCAGTTCCATACGATGGGCCGCAACCCCGCTGGGGTTGCGGCCCATCGTTGTCGCTGCACGGCGGGCGCCTCGGCCTGCAAGACGCGTTGGTGTGAATCACGGGAGAGGAAGTGGGGCCGCATTGCCTCGGCCTCCATTTTTCCAGGTGGCGACCATTATCTTGGGCGCAAGAGTTTGCGGGGTGTGGTTCGGAATTGTGAATATGCACGGGGCCTGAGGCTGCCGCCGTGGAGAAGCAAGGGAATGAAAATTGAATGAAATCTGGGTGAAGCAAGAGAATGTTCTGGGAGTTTGGCTTGGCTGTCTCATGTCTGTCCTCTGCCGGATACAGTTGAGTGACGATCCGTCGAAAGTCGTCCCTCGGACATGGTCGGTCGGTGTCGTCACCCCGCGCAGCGCGGGGCCGTCTCAACCGTCTTAGCCCCTACTCGTCCTCACTGTCCGTACCTGTCCGCCCTCATTCAGACCGCCGTGGCGCTCCTCGACCGCGGTGCCCGAATGTCCGGCTCGGATCGCCCGTGCGTGCTCACGGATTCTTGGTGCCGCTACTCCCATGACCCAACTCAGATACGAACCGCGACATTTCCACCAGCATCGTTTCCCGCGCCTGCGGACCGCTAACGCTGCTGCGACCCTGGGGGTCGTCGGCGTGGTGACAGCGGTGCTGCCCTGGATCGGCTGGCCGGTGGAGGTCACCATCGGTGTTCTGGTCGTTACTGTCCTCATCGGCCTGGGGTTGGTCACGGCGCCACCCACCCGGGCGCTCAAGCGCGGCGGTATCGCCCCGGGGGCCCGCTGGCACTGGGGCGCGGCGATGCTCCTGGGAATGTCCCCGGCGATCCTGCTGGGTCTGAGCTTCCCCGTTGTCTCCCAGAAGATGGCCGCCAGCACGGTGAGCGGTACGGGTCTGCCGGTCATCGTGCTGAGCGTGTCGGTGGCGGTTCCCTGGCTCAGCCAGATCATCGGCACCCCCGTCTACCGCCTCCTGGGCGACTCCATCGGTCGCGGTCCGCGGGCGGTCCTGGAGCGCTACTGCTCCATCTGGCCGGCACTGTTCCTGTGGGCGCTGGTCCCCACGGCACTGGAGATCCTCATCGTGGCCGCCGTGACCGGCTGGAACCTGCACGTCCTGGGCGTCCACACCGCCCTGCTCCTCCTGCACGTCGTCTTCGTCCAGTCGCTCATCGTCGCCGACGTCGCCGGGCGACGCCGCCTGTGGTCGGTGGGTTGGCTCTGCTACGCCGTCGCACTCGTCGCCGAGCCCACCTGGTGGTACCTGCCTCCGCTGGTGGGAGCCCTCAGTCAGTTCCTGTCCATGGGGCGCTCCCTGGGCAGGATTCTGCGGCCCCGCGGGGTCGCCACCGGCATCCTCGTGCAGGACATGCTCCGCGGTGCGATCCTGGGGGGAGTGCTGTGGTCGGACAAGTTCTTCCTCTTCCTGGGCGCCGGTCGCGACTTCGACGTGGCGCTGGTCTACCTGTGCCTCCAGCCCGCCGTCGTCGCCTACTGCTACTACTTCGCGGTCACCGCACCCCGGGTCAACACCGAGATCGCACTGTTCCAGACGGTTCTCAAGCGTGAGGGCATGGCCAGCCTGCGCGACCGTGGGCGCACATTGCGACGGCTGCTGGACGCCAGCCTCATTCGCGCCTGCGTCGTCGGGGTCGCCGGTGTCATCGTCGTCGTGTGCTCCATGGCGCTCATGTCCCCCGAGCAGGTCCCGCTGGTCCTCGAGGTGTGCCTCTCCTCGACCCTGTTCACGGTGCTGACGCTCCTGAGCTACGAGATCGACCATGTCGGCGACTCGACCACCGCCCTGCTCCTGTCCGGCATCCACGTGGCGATCGCCGCGGCCCTGCTGCTGAAGCTGGCCGACGCCGTCGCCTATCTGCCGCTGGCCGGCGTCGACCTGGTGCTGTGCGCGCTGGGGCTGCTGCTCTACCGCAAGCGGTGGGCCGCGCCCGAGTACTCCTTCTTCTGGGGAAAGGCCATGTCCTGGTGAGCTCGTCATCCTCCTTCCGCGCCCGCCTGGAGAGCCTCCCGCTGCGCTACTCGGCTCCTGCCGGCGGCTACGCCCCGATGCCCAGTCCCGACGACGCACCCGGCATCGGCGACCGGGGCCAGGAGACCGGCCCCAGGATCAAGGTCGGCCCCGATGGTTACGGCGTCGTCGTCACCACGGGTGGGGCCAGTGCCCCGAGCGGTCCCTCGGCACCCAGCGCCGTCACTGCCCGCAGCGCGCACAGTGCCCCGGCTGCGCCCGAGGCCTCCAGAGGGTGGCGAGCCGATCACGGCCGGCAACGGGTCGAGCCCTCAGCCGCGACGGCGTCGGCCGGCACTCCGGAACAGGCCGATGCCGCGGCCCCCGCGCCCTCCAGGGCGGCGGCCGCCCACGCCACGCCCTCCTCGAGCGGATCGGCCTCCACTCCTGAGGTGCCGGCGGTGCCGATCTACGGCGTCGTGCAGACCCCGGCCCCAGCCGGCTACGGCCTGGTCCAGCCGCGGCCCAGGACCCCGGAGCCTCCCGCCTCCCCAGGCGATGCCCAGGTCCTGGACTCCCCGATCTTCGGGACCGTGCGTTCCGCCCCCGCGGCTTCAGCGGCCTCCCCCGAGCCTGTCGCCCCTGCAAGGCCCGCTGCCTCCCCAAGGCCTGTGGCATCCCCGGCTCCCGCGGCCTTCCCCAAACCCACCGCCTCCCCGGATACCCCGGCCGCGCCGTCGGCTCCCGATGAGCCCTTCGCGGAGAGGGACGATGGGGCTGCCGAGCCCTCGCCCACCGCTGCCGGCCCCTTCCAGGAGACGGCACCGATCCTGCCGGGGTATACCGCCCCGGTCACCGGCTCCGACGGTCCCGGCGCCTCCGACAACGAAGCGCAAGAGGTTTTCTCGACCCCGTCGGCTCCCCCCGCCATCGCCTGGGAGTCCGTGGCCTCGGCCGCCTCCCACGCCGCCGCCATTCCCCTGTCCCAGCAGACCGGCGAGGACGAGGAGGAGGCGGAGGACGCCCCGGCCGGGGCGGCCGAGATCGCGCTGCCGTCCGAGGAGCCCGAGCCGGAGCCGGATCCCCAGGCCCTGCCCGACGGCGTCCCCGAGGATGGCGTGTACGTCGACGTCGATGTCGCCATCGTCATGGAGTCCACCTACCCCTATCTCAAGGGCGGGGTCTCCGCGGTGGTCCACGACATCATCACCGGCAACCCGGACCTCACCTTCGGGATCATCCACATCACCTGGGACTCCCACTCGCCGCTCAAGGACCTCTACGGCATGCCGGACAATGTCGCCTGGGTGAAGGTCCTCTACCTGTCCATGGAGGAGCACCAGGAGGACTTCCTGCGCGCCCGCCCGCGCGACCTGCGCATGAACCGCCGCCAGCGCCGCGAGCTGTCCCGGCGCATCCTGGGCGCCCTGCTCGCCCTGGCCCAGGACGGCCGGACCGAGCCGCTGTGGGACATCATCAGCGAGGGCCTGAGTGCCTCACGTCGATACCCGGTCTGGGCGATCCTGGGCACGCGCGAGTTCATGGAGGCCTACCACGACATGATGCCGGACCTGGGGATGTCGATGACCGACATCTTCTGGTGCCTGCGCGACTTCTTCTCCCTGGCCTACGCGGTCCTGGCCGAGCCGGTCCCGCGCGCCCAGGTCTACCACGCCCACACCACCGGCTACGCCATGCTGCTGGGCGTCAACGCCGCCCGTGAGCACGGCACCAAGGTGCTGCTGACCGAGCACAACCTCTACGTGCGCGACACCGTCAACACCCTCCTGGAACGCAGGCTGGACCTCAACGTCAAGCTCACCGACTACCGCACCTTCGACGTCACCGGGCGCGAGCGCATGTGGATGGCCTGGTGGCTGGAGATGGGGCGCCTGTGCTACCCCTACGCCTACGCCTCCACCTACCTCTACCCGCGGGCCATCACCGAGGCCAATGAGCTCGGCGGCGACGCCGGGCGCGCCATTGTCATCCCCAACGGCATTGTCACCAAGGAGTTCGACGCCTCCTACGCCGCGCGCCTGGCCGCCATCGAGGAGATTAAGAAGGAGGGCGCGGACAAGCACCTGTGGAAGCTGGTGTACATCGCCCGCGTCGTACCCATCAAGGGGCTGCTGGACATGATCGACTCGGTGCGCCTCATGGTGGACCGGGGCCTGAACATCCACCTGGACGTGTGCGGGCCGACCGAGCATATGCCCTCCTACTTCGAGCAGTGCCTCACCCGCATCGTCGAGCAGGGCCTGGAGAGCGTCATCACCATCCGCGGCACCGTCAAGGTCCGTGAGCTCCTGCCCGAGTTCGACCTGTTCGTCCTGCCCAGCTACAACGAGGGCCTGCCGGTCGTCTCCCTGGAGACCATGGGCGCCGGCATCCCCACGGTGAGCACCGACGTCGGCGCCGTGCGCTCCGTCGTCGAGGACATGATCGTCACCGACGACGGACAGACCTGGGACCCCTGCGGCATCATCATCGAGCCCGGCGACCCCACCGTCATGGCGGACAAGGTCCAGGAGGTCATCTCCGACGTCGATCTCTACGAGCGCCTGAGCCTCAACGCCCGCGGCCGCGTGGAGGCGGCCTACGACCTGGTCAAGGTCAACGCCTCCTACAACAAGATCTACCGTCAGGGCGGTGCCGGCGAGCAGGCCGGCACCCGCGCCGACCGAGGAGGAGCATGAGGAGCAGCACCGGCGGCGTCGGAGCCTGGATCCGTTACGGCAACCCGCTCGAGCCCGGGGAGCTGGACTTCGCGATCGCCCACTACCGGGCCGCGATCCTCCAGCCCTGGGAGACCGAGGCGGCCGCCCGCCTCAAGGAGGCGCGACCGGACATGACGGTCCTGGCCTACCGGTGCCTGTCCTCCACGCGGGACTTCGAGCCGGACTCCATGCGCGCCTCCGGGCTGTCCTACCGCGAGGCCCTCCGCCGCGGTTGGCTCGCCAGGCGTGACAACGGCGACCTGGTCGAGTGGAACACCTACCCCGGCCACTTCCAGGCCCGTGTGTGGGACCCCGACTACCGCGCCCGCTGGGTGGAGGAGGTCTGCCAGGCCACCGCTGAGACCGCCTTCGACGGCGTCATGGCGGACAACGACGTCTTCGACGACTACTACGGCCTGGACCTCCCCCTGGACGGAATCGCCGACACCGCCGCCCTGCGCGCCGAGCTGAACATCTTCGTGGACCAGGCCGGTGCCGGCCTCAACGGCGTCGGCAAGATCCTCATCCCGAACGTGGCCGAGGCCCGCCGGGAACCCGGCCGCTGGGAGCGCCACTCGGCCTGGGGTGGTGGCTTCGACGAGTGCTGGCTGGGCTGGGGGGACCATCACCTCTTCGATGAGGCCACGGCCCTGGCCCAGATTCACGAGCTGCGAGGGCCGGGCCTGTCCATCGTGCGCACGCCCGACGGCGGGGGCGGCGGCTCCATGTCCGGTGCCCGCACGTCCCCCGGCCTCTACGGGCTGGCGGCCTTCTGGGTCTTCGGGGGAGGGGAGGGCGCCTACACGGCCACCGGTCACGACGACTACTCGCGCACTCCCTGGTTCCCCGCCCTCGACGCCGACCTGGGGCGCCCGCTGGGACGGCCCCGGAGGACCTCGGGCGCCTGGGTGCGCGAGTTCGAGGGCGGAGTGGCCGCCGTCGCGCTCGGCGAGGAGGGAGGCGGCACCGTGCGTCTCCCGGCGGGCCTCAGGTCACCGGGGCCCACCGGGGACCCGGACGGTGAGGCGCTGGCTCTGGAGGTGCGCCTCAGCGCGCATCGTGGGATGATTGCCCTGCGTGCCTGAGTCATGACCCGGTCCGGCTTGTGCGAGATCCGATAATGGGACTAAAGACCTGTCAAACGTTAGTCATGTTGGGTGGATCATTGACCTGCTTGACTTCCTGAGATCCCCGCCGTCCCGTACAGCGTTCTCTCGGGCAGGAAGTGCGGCGTCCGTCTCGGGCGGCGTCGACAGAGTTCCACAGGGCCCAGGACAAGGATGACCTATGGCACAGACTTCCCAGAATAGCGCGGCGGACATCGCGCACAAGCCCATGATGAGCACTGCTCAGATCCTGCTGATGAACGTCGGATTCTTCGGCATCCAGTACTCCTTCGGCATGCAGCAGAACGCCATGTCGCCCATCTACCAGTTCCTCGGGGCTTCCGCTGACGAGATCCCCATCCTCAATCTGGCCGGACCCGTCACCGGCCTGCTCGTCCAACCGCTCATCGGGGCGCTCTCGGACCGGACCTGGAGCGAGAAGTGGGGACGCCGTAAGCCCTTCTTCCTGATCGGGGCCGTCGGCTGCTCCGTGTTCCTGTTCCTCATGCCCTTCGTCACCGCCGTGTGGATGGCGGTGCTGTGCCTGTGGCTGCTGGACGCCTCGAACAACACGGCCATGGAGCCCTACCGGGCCTTCATCGGCGACCGCCTGCCCTCCAAGCAGCTCGCCAAGGGCTTCCTCGCCCAGTCCCTGTTCATCGGCGCCGGCTCGGCCCTGGCCGCCGGGACCCTCGTCGTTCTGGAGAAGACCCTGGCGGGCGCCACCGCCGCCGGCATCCCCTACTGGGTCTTCGGCGCCTTCATGGTGGGCTCGGTGTGCTCCATCGGCTCGGTGCTCATCTCGGTGCTCTCCACCAAGGAGCTGCCGCCCACGCCGGAGGGCTTGGTCGAGCTCGAGCGCAAGAAGCGGGAGGAGGGCCCCTTCGGCTTCGTCAAGGACATCGGCGTCGCCATCGTCGAGATGCCCCGCGGCCTGAAGAAGATGGCCCTGGTCTACCTCTTCCAGTGGTACGCCATGAACGTCTTCTGGCAGTACCTGGGCCTCATGTGCGCCGTCACCTACTTCGGCGTGAACCTGTCCGACCCGGGGTACGCCAAGACCGAGGCCTTCAACAACGCCTCCGGCTTCGCCACCGGGCTCATGGTCGCCTACTACGTCTCCTGCACGGTCGTCGCCCTCTTCCTGGCGCGACTGTCCAACCGCATCGGCCCCAAGCACGTCCACACCGCGGCGCTGTGCCTCGCCGCCGTCTGCCTGGTCCTGCTCACCCGCATCGGCAGCCCCGGCCACACCGCGGTCCTCTACCTGCCCATGATCGGCATTGGTGTGGCCTGGGCTTCTATTACGGGCGTACCCTACATCATGGCCATTGAGATGATCCGCAAGGAGCGCCGAGGCGTCTACATGGGCGTTATCAATATGATGATCGTCATCCCCCAGTTCATCCAGACCCTCACCTTCGGTCCCATTTACAAGCACCTGCTCGGCGATCACCCGGTCAACGCCATGCTCTTCGTCGCAGTCTTCCTCGTCATCGCCGGTCTGCTCATCGAGTGGATCGACACCGTCAAGGACGCGGACCCGCGGGTGCGCGCCGCCGCCGTGTCCGCCACTGAGA
>NZ_MSKL01000023.1:0-10819 GCF_001937665.1 Actinomyces oris
ATTACGGCCCTACCGGCGGTTGAGGGGAGGGCGTGAGGTGCCGGACCGTCCCTCAATGGGCCGTCGTGAGGATGGTGGACACGATGGTGTCGACCTCCTCGGCGCTACCGGCCGTCACGGCGACGCGCACGTAGGTGCCCGACGACGTCGGAAGGGCGACGACCGCGCCTGCTGTCTGGACGCCCTGAACCTGCGCGGTCGAGGTGTCGACGGCGGCCTGCCCGTAGGTGGACTGCTTGGTGGAGTAGCCCGTCGGCGTGCCGCCCTGCCGGGTGATGGTCTCGTCCAGGCTCTCCTGGGACGGGGGCGTCGACGAGGCCTCGGCCTCCTTGGCGACCGCGGCGCTGCTGAAGGACGTGCCGCCGTTCTGTGAGAACCGGCCGTAGAAGGCGTCGGTGCCGCTGAGGCGCTGGGAGAGGGCCGAGGGATCCTGCCCCTGGGCCCGGGCGAGGAGCGCCTTCTGGGCCTCGGGAAGGGCGTTGATGTCCTGCCAGTCCTCGGGGACCGCGAAGGTGAGGCCGGAGGTTGGTGCGGTGATCGCCTGGTGGCCTGCCGGGATGGAGGGGGCGGCGCTGCCGGAGGTGCTCGTGCTGGGCTGCGCGGCTGCGCCGGCCCCGCTCGACGACGTCGCTGCGGCCGCGCCGGCCGGGCCGGTTGCTGTGGCCGATCCCGTCGATGAGGGGCTGCCCTGCGAGCAGCCTGCCAGGATGAGAAGGGTGGCCAGGGCCAAGGCGGCGCGCGTGGTTCTCATGATGTCTCCGAGGTGAGGGCGTGATCGTGACGCGACCATAGCGGCGTCGTCTGACAGTGGTGTTTCAAGTGGTCGGCTGGCATGTCGTGGGCGGCCGAGATGGCCGGTGGGATTCTGGCGATAACGACCCGAGGAGTAGCCCACGTCACTGCCGTTCCTGGAAGTTGAGTGGAATAGACTCAACTCTGCGAAGGTTGTGGTGACCAGAAGACGTAACACGTGACCACCTCTCGAAGGAGATCCGTATGGACACCAACTACACCACCAAGTCGCAGGAGGCGATCTCCGGGGCCATGCAGGCCGCCGCCGCGGCCGGCAACCCCCAGATCGAGCCCGCGCACCTGCTCGTTGAGCTCCTCTCCCAGCCCGACGGCGTCGCCGCCGGACTCCTGGCCGCCGTCTGCCCCGACACCGCGGCCCGCCAGGCCGTCGGCGCCTCCGCGCGCCGCATCCTGACCCAGCTGCCCGCCTCCTCGGGCTCCTCCATGACCCAGCCTCAGCCCTCGCGCTCCCTGCTGGCCGCCCTGGAGGCCGCCTCGACGGTCGCCAAGGAGCTGTCTGACGAGTACATCTCCACCGAGCACCTGCTCATCGGTCTGGCCAAGGGCGACGCCTCCGGCTCCGCCCCCACCGTGGCCCGCATCCTGGCCGACGCCGGTGCCACCCCGGAGGCCCTCATCGAGGCCCTGCCCCAGGTCCGCGGCTCCTCGCGGGTCACCTCCGCCAACCCCGAGGGCACCTACAAGACCCTCGAGAAGTACGGCACCGACCTCACCGAGGCCGCCCGGGAGGGGCGCCTCGACCCGGTCATCGGCCGTGACGCCGAGATCCGCCGCGTCGTGCAGGTCCTGTCCCGGCGTACCAAGAACAACCCCGTCCTCATCGGCGAGCCCGGCGTCGGTAAGACCGCCGTCGTCGAGGGGCTGGCCCAGCGCATCGTCGCCGGCGACGTCCCCGAGTCCCTGCGCGGCAAGCGCCTCATCGCCCTGGACCTGTCCGGGATGGTGGCCGGCGCCAAGTACCGCGGCGAGTTCGAGGAGCGCCTCAAGGCGGTCCTCAAGGAGATCAAGGACTCCGACGGCGAGGTCATCACCTTCATCGACGAGCTGCACACCGTCGTCGGTGCCGGCGGCGGCTCCGAGGGCGCCATGGACGCCGGCAACATGCTCAAGCCCATGCTGGCCCGCGGCGAGCTGCGCATGGTGGGCGCCACCACCCTGGACGAGTACCGCGAGAACATCGAGAAGGACCCCGCTCTGGAGCGCCGCTTCCAGCAGGTCTTCGTCGGTGAGCCCAGCGTCGAGGACACCGTCGCCATCCTGCGCGGTATCGCCCCCAAGTACGAGGCCCACCACCAGGTGACCATCTCCGACGGCGCCCTCGTGGCGGCAGCGGCCCTCTCCGACCGCTACATCACCGGCCGCCAGCTGCCCGACAAGGCCATCGACCTGGTCGACGAGGCCGCCTCCCGGCTGCGCATGGAGCTCGACTCCAGCCCCGTCGAGATCGACGAGCTGCGCCGCCGCGTGGACCGCATGCGCATGGAGGAGGCCTACCTGGACGAGTCCATCGAGGACGTCTCCACGGCCGACCCCGCCGACGTCGAGCGCCTGGAGCGCCTGCGCGCCGAGCTGGCCGACGCCTCGGAGGAGCTGGCCTCGCTCAACGCTCGCTG
The DNA here is from genome assembly GCF_001937665.1 of Actinomyces oris. Classification (GTDB taxonomy): domain Bacteria; phylum Actinomycetota; class Actinomycetes; order Actinomycetales; family Actinomycetaceae; genus Actinomyces; species Actinomyces stomatis. Next base: position 2,427 of record NZ_MSKL01000023.1, read on the forward strand.
GGAGGCCGAGAAGGCCGGCCACAACAAGGTCGGTGAGCTGCGCGCCGCCCTGGACGAGATGCGCACCCGCGCCGACCTGGCCGAGCGCGAGGGCGACTTCGAGGAGGCCGGCCGCCTGCGCTACGGCGACATGCCCGCCCTGGAGCGTCAGATCCGCGAGGCCGAGGCCGCCGACGACGCCGCTGAGGAGGCCGCCGGCGAGCCGATGATCGCCGAGAAGGTCGGCGCCCCCGAGATCGCCGAGGTCGTGGGCTCCTGGACCGGCATCCCCGTGGGCCGGCTCCTCCAGGGGGAGACCGAGAAGCTCCTGACCATGGAGGAGGTCATCGGTGAGCGGCTCATCGGGCAGAAGGCCGCCGTGGCCGCCGTGGCCGACGCGGTGCGCCGCTCGCGGGCCGGCATCTCCGACCCCGACCGCCCCACCGGCTCCTTCCTCTTCCTGGGCCCCACGGGCGTGGGCAAGACCGAGCTGGCCAAGGCCCTGGCCGAGTTCCTCTTCGACGACGAGCGCGCCATCGTGCGCATCGACATGTCCGAGTACTCCGAGAAGCACTCCGTGGCGCGCCTCGTGGGTGCTCCTCCCGGGTACGTCGGCTACGAGGAGGGCGGCCAGCTCACCGAGGCCGTGCGGCGTCGGCCCTACTCCGTGGTCCTGCTCGACGAGGTTGAGAAGGCCCACCCCGAGATCTTCGACATCCTTCTGCAGGTGCTCGACGACGGCCGCCTCACCGACGGCCAGGGACGCACGGTCGACTTCCGCAACGTCATCCTCGTGCTCACCTCGAACCTGGGCAGCCAGTTCCTCACCGACCCGCTCACCAGCCCCGAGGAGAAGCGCAATGAGGTCATGAGCGTGGTCCAGGCCTCCTTCAAGCCGGAGTTCCTCAACCGCCTCGACGACATCATCGTCTTCGAGGCCCTCTCCAAGGAGGAGCTGGGCGAGATCGTCGGGATCCAGCTGGCCCGCATCGCCCGGCGCCTGACGGACCGGCGCCTGAGCCTGGAGGTCACCGACGCCGCCCGCAGCTGGCTGGCCGACGAGGGCTACGACCCCGCCTACGGGGCCCGGCCGCTGCGCCGCCTCGTCCAGCGCGAGATCGGCGACCGTCTGGCCCGCATGCTGCTGGCCGGGGAGGTCCTCGACGGGCAGAAGGTCGTCGTCGACAAGGTCGATGGCTCCGACGGGCTCACGCTGCGGGCCGAGGGCGAGGCGCACCTGCCGTCCGCGTCCTCGGCGGCATCGCCGGCCTGAGCCCGGCCCGCCGACTGAGACGACCGACTGAGCCAGTGGCCGCGACGGGCCAGTGACGGGCCAGTGACGAGGGGGCGGGCCCACCTGAGTGGTGGGCCCGCCCCCTCGCGCTGTCGGCGTCGTCGTGCGCCTCAGCCGGGCTTGTTGTCCTCGGTGGGCCAGGCGTTGTACACGCAGCCGCCGGCCAGGTCATGGCTCTGCTGGGCCATGAGCGGGGCCTTGAGGCCGGCCCCGGCGCAGAACTCGTGCTCGTGCCCGAGGAAGTGACCCACCTCGTGGTTGGTGACGTAGGTGCGGTAGGAGTCGACGTCGGGGAAGGTGACGGCGCCCCAGTTCCAGCGGTCGGAGTTGATGACCACGTTGTTCGCGTTGCGGCAGTTCCACATGCCTCCGGTGTCCAGCGGCGAGCACAGGGCGTCGGCGCTGGGCGGCGTGGCGATGTTGAGGGTGAAGTCCGCCGCGGCGGGGTCGGCCACCGGCTGGAAGGACGTGTTCTGCGCGGTGGACCAGCCACGCTTGTCATTGAGGATTCGCTCCACGATGGGGGCCGCCGCCGCGGCGTCGACGTGTGTGCCACCCTCGACCCGCAGCACGTAGCGGTAGACGGTTGCGGCCGCGGGCTGGGAGACGGGCACGGCCGGCGCGATCGTCCAGGTGCCGTTGCCGACGGCTCCGGAGTGCGCGAAGCCCTCGGCGTCCAGTCGTGGGGACGGGAGCGCCGAGGCCGACGGTGTCGGTGAGGCGGAGGAGGTGGCCGACGGTGATGGCGAGGCCGTACGGCTGGCGGACGCCCGGGCGGAGGACGGGGCAGCGGCCTTCGCCGGCGTCGTCGATGTCCTGGCGGAGGGGCTCAACGGCAGGGCGAAACCGGGGTGGAGCCCCCAGACTCGCAGGCCGACAACGATCAGGGCCAGTGCTACGACGAAGGACGTGCCGTAGAGGACTCGGTTGCGAGAGCGTCGGCGTCGCCGCTCTCGGCGATCGATGGCGAGGGCTCGCCGGCTGGAGGGATCGGGGGCGCCCGATGAACGACGATGCGTGGAGTGCTGGCCGGCCGGGTTGCGTCGATGACCGGCGGAAGTCCGACGGCGTCCAGATGCCGACGACGGGGCGCTGCCGGGGCGGGAGGGGCGCCGCGGCGGCTGCGGGGTCGAGGGGCGCATACGACCATCGTAGGGGTGCGCACCCGACCAACCCGTCGGGAGGGCGGCCGCGCGCTCAAGGTCACACGCGGCGCCATGTCCTGAGGGGTGGTGGTGACCCCGCACGCGTGGTGTCGGCTCTCTCCGGGGCGGGCCGGGCGTGACTCGCGGCCGGAGAGATTCACGGTCGGTATTTGAACCGGAAACAAGATTCTCGTAAGTGTTACAGAACTGTGATCACTGTGGCGCTGCCGTGCGAACCTGGGTGAAGTCATAAGAAGTTCTGGACGTTAACGGAGAGGAGTGGTGGCCGGCAAACCCAGTAGCCACAACAGACCGTGCGGTCGAAGAACTCTGTGCTGGTAGGAGCCGGTTAATTGTGTAAAAACCGAGACCAAGTCGTCACTCACGTCACGGGGAGGGCACATAGAGGTCACACTTGAGCGGATTATTCCGAAGAGGGCCTTTCTGCCTTGCAATTCCCTTACTGGAAGGTGCCATGATTCGGCCATGAACACTGTCAGTACCCCGACTTCGCCCCAAGCTGCCCCGGCTAGGCGGCGCGGACCCGGGCGCCCCCGAGCGGGCAGCGAGGACAAGCGAGCACGCATCCTCAACGAAGCCGTGGTTCTCTTCGGAGAGCACGGGTATGCCGGCACCTCCCTGGCCGACATCGCCAATGCGGCGGACATTTCCAAAGCAGGACTGCTGCACCACTTCTCCTCCAAGGACGAGCTCTTCGCCAAGGTGCTGGAGCGTCGTGACCGAGAGGACGCCCTGAGCATTCTCGTGGAGTCGCCGGCCGTCGATGACGATGCCACCGAGGTCCCCGTCGACACCGTCGGCAACCTGGACACCCTCGAGGTTGCCGGCGTCGCCGACCTCGACGGCAACCCCTGGGCCCTGCTGGAGCGCTACATCGAGCTGCTCGAGCGCAACGTCGCCCACCGGGACCTCACGGCGATCTACACCGCGACAGCGGTCTCGGTCCTCGACGCCGAGCACCCCGCGCACCGGTGGATGGCCAACCACCTCAACGGCGCCGTCGAGCGGTTCGAGTCCAGCTTCGAGGCCGGCAAGACCGCCGGGCTCGTGGACCCGCAGATGCCCTCGCGTCTCGTGGCGCGCAGCCTGGTCGCGCTCATCGATGGCCTCCAGCTGCAGTGGCTGTGCTCGACGACGCCCGGGACGGCCGCCGCGGAGGCCCTGTCCACTGACCTGGTGGCGGAGATCCGCCTCTACGCCGACTGCCTGCGCAGTCAGTGGGAGGTCCAGGAGACCCCGGAGACCCCTCAGCGGCCCAAGGCCGCCTGACGGTCTGAGGCGCCGCGTCGCACCGCGCTCGGCCCCTCAACGCATCCTCATCAGAATCCCTATTCATCCCATCCGGCTCGGGAACCTCGTGTTCCCGGGCCGGTCCTATGTGCGGGCGCCGGTCGTGAGCGGATGTCCTGCCCCGCGTCGGCCCGCTTCAGCGCTGCGCCCACAGCAGCAGGTGCGGGGTGATCGACGCCAGGTCCGGGACGACGACGAGTCCGGGGTCGGCCGGGAAGTGCTTGGTCGCCCCGATCTGCACGACGTGGATCCCGTTGCTCCGGGCCGAGGCCGCCCCCGTCGGGGAGTCCTCGACGACGACGCAGTCCTCGGGGCGCAGGTCGAGGCGCTCGACCGCCGTGGCGTAGGGCAACGGATCGGGCTTGGCCCCGACGCCGTCGTCACCCGAGACCAGGACGGCGAAGACGTTGCCGAGCGCGGAGGCCACCTTCTCGACGATCCGGCGCGGTGAGGCCGAGACGATCGCCTGGGCCAGTCCCACCTCCGACAGTGCCGAGGTGATCCGCAGCGCCCCGGGCAGCAGGGGAGGGGCGGCGCTCACGGATGCCTCGACGTCGTGCGCGATCGCCTCGAAGGTCTCCTGCGTGGCCGGATCGTCCCAGGAGCGGGTGGCGCCGGTGGCGGCGATGAGCTCGCGGGCCTGACGGATCGAGGCTCCCGTCATCTGGGCGACGAGCTCGGGGCGCGAGTCTCCGCCCAGGGCCTGGCAGTGGTGGATGAAGGCCTCGTCCCAGAAGGGCTGGGAGTCCATGAGAGTGCCGTCCATGTCCCACAGGACAGCGCGCACCGTGAAACCGGGGGAGGAGGCCGTAGTCACGTCAACCAGCCTAACGGTCGCATGCGCCGGTGCTCAGGTGGACTTCGGCGGTGGTGCGCGGCGCATATGGGGCCCGCCTCCCGCGTCGGCCCACCTGCACGGGAGAGCCGGGATGAACGCCGCGGCCCCATCGGGGCGAGCGGGCGGTCAGGGCGGGCCTCGAGAAACATCGGGGACATCTCAGGGTGCTCCCCGATGGTGGGGGACAGTCCTTGTCGCCCAGACTTGCGGACATGACGCAGCAGCAGTACCCCGGTCAGTTCAGTCAGTCCACCCGATCCGAGGGTGAGGGCGCCTCCTCCGGCAGGTCGGGCGAGTTCTCCCGCTTTCGGTCCTCCCTGCCCCGTCGTTCCCGTGAGCACCGCATTCTCGGCGGCGTCTGCGGGGGCCTGGCCGAGGCCTGGGGCATGCCCGTGACCGCGGTGCGCGTCGGGGTGATCCTGGCCAGCTTCCTGCCCGGCCCCATGTTCCTGGTCTACGTCGGCGCCTGGTGCCTCATGCTCGACGAGCCCGCCCCCGCCCAGTACTGACTGATCGGGGCTGCGCCCGCCTCGTCACCCCCGGTTCCACGGGTGACGCGGCGGGCGCAGTGTGTTGCTGGGCGGGTGCGTCATGACGCGCCGAGTGCCCACTCCGGCCGTGACACGAGGGCGGCGGTCTCGCGGGAAGGCGCCGTCGATGGGAGGATCGAGCCGTGACCGACACCGTGACTGCTCCTGCGACCGATATCGAGTTCCTGTCCGCCTACGACCAGGGCTTCGCCCGCGTCGCCGCCGTCACCCTCCCAGTGGTGCCCGTCGACCCGGCCGCCAACGCCGCCGCCATCATCGAGCAGGCCCGGACCCTGGCCGACGACGGTGTCTGCCTGGCCGCCTTCCCCGAGCTGTGCCTGACCGGCTACGCCATCGACGACCTCCTCCTGTCCGACGTTCTCCTGTCCGACGTGCTCACCGCCATCGAGACCCTGCGTGCCGCCAGCGCCGACCTCCTGACCGCCCTCGTCGTCGGCGCGCCCCTGCGCCTGGGCGACCGCCTCTACAACTGCGCCCTGGTCATCCAGGGCGGACGGGTGCGCGGCGTCGCCCCCAAGTCCTACCTGCCCACCTACCGGGAGTTCTACGAGAAGCGGCACTTCGCCCCCGGTGACGCCCTGCCCGCCGGGGTGGAGAGCATCGAGCTGCCCGGCGTGCACAACGGTTACGGCTCCAGTGCCGAGAGCACTGGCGGCGTCGACGGCGTCGAGCCGGTAGCCCGGGTCCCCTTCGGGGCGAACCTCCTGTTCGAGGTCGACGACGTCCCCGGCCTGACCTTCCACGTCGAGATCTGCGAGGACATGTGGGTGCCCGTCCCGCCCTCCTCCGTGGCGGCGCTGGCCGGGGCGACGGTCCTGGTCAACCTCTCCGGCTCACCCATCACGGTGGGGCGGGCCGAGGACCGTGAGCTGCTGGCCCGCTCGTCGTCGGCCCGGGGCCTGGCCGCCTACGTCTACGCCGCCGCCGGTCAGGGCGAGTCCTCCACTGACCTGGCCTGGGACGGTCAGACCCTCGTCTACGAGAACGGGGAGCTGCTCGGCTCCACCGAGCGCTTCCCCGACGGGCCGCGCGCCACCGTCGTCGACGTCGACATCGAGGGCCTGCGCGCCGAGCGCCTGCGCCAGGGGACCTTCGCCGACAACGCCCGCACCCTGAGCCCCCCGGTCGCCGGCGCCCCGGCCGCGGCCACCATCTTCACCGACCCGGCGGCCTTCCGGCGCATCCGGATCAGCGCCGCCGACCTGGCCGCCCCGCGCGCGGACATCGGCCTGCGCCGCCGCGTGGACCGCTTCCCCTTCGTGCCCGACGACCCGGCCCGCCTCGCTCAGGACTGCTACGAGGCCTACAACATCCAGGTGGCCGCCCTCGTCCAGCGCCTGGGAGCCATCGGCAACCCCAAGATCGTCATCGGCGTCAGCGGGGGCCTGGACTCCACCCACGCCCTCATCGTCGCCGCCCGCGCCATGGACCGCCTGGGACGGCCGCGCTCGGACATCCACGCCATCACCATGCCCGGCTTCGCCACGAGCGCCGGCACGCGCCGCAACGCCGAGGACCTCGCCGTCGGCCTGGGCTGCACCTTCGAGGAGCTCGATATCCGGGCCACCGCCACCCAGATGCTCACCGAGATGGGCCACCCCTACGGCGAGTACGCCCGCACCGGGGTCCTGCCCGAGGGGGTGAGCGAGCGCGAGCTCTACAACGTCACCTTCGAGAACATCCAGGCGGGGCTGCGCACCGACTTCCTCTTCCGCATCGCCAACCACCGCGGCGGCATCGTCCTGGGCACCGGGGACCTCTCCGAGCTCGCCCTGGGCTGGTGCACCTTCGGGGTGGGCGACCAGATGGCCCACTACGGCGTCAACGCCGGCATCCCCAAGACCCTCATCCAGCACCTCATCCGCTGGGTGGTCGCCGAGAAGCTGTTCGACGACGCCGTCGGGCGCACACTGCTGTCCATCCTGGACACCGAGATCAGCCCCGAGCTGGTCCCGGCCGAGGCCGGCGGCGCCATCCAGTCGACCCAGGCCAAGATCGGCCCCTACGCCCTGCAGGACTTCACCCTGTGGCACGTGCTGCGCCGCGGCTCTCGCCCCAGCCGCATCGCCTTCCTGGCGCACAAGGCGTGGGCGGACGCGGAGGCCGGGGACTGGCCCGAGGGACTGCCGCCGACGGAGAGGGTCGCCTACGACCTCCCTGAGATCCGTCGCTGGCTCGAGCTGTTCCACCGGCGCTTCTTCACCAACCAGTTCAAGCGCTCCACCCTGCCCAACGGGCCCAAGGTGGTCGCCGGCGGCTCGTTGTCCCCCCGCGGCGACTGGCGCATGCCCTCCGACGCCGCCGCGACCGCCTGGCTGGCCGAGCTCGAGCGCAACGTGCCCCGAGTGTGAGGCCCCGCGAGGAACCGGGGTCACCGTCCTGTAGTGTGAGGTGAGGCATAAGCGACCGGTTCGGTTGGGGTGCGAGGCCCCTTCCGGGCTCGGTCGGCACCCGCCCCGTTCCGACGTCGTCCCCGCCCCAGCAGCAAGGAACCAGCGTGACCGAGCATGAGTGAGAACAGCCAGACCGACGCCGGGGCCACCGAGGCCGGCGGGGCCTCCGGGGAGGATGACCGCCGGCGCGAGTACACCCACTCCATGGGCAGGTACGTCACCTGGCTCATGGTCATCGCCTGCATCCTCTACCCCGTCACCCGGGGGATCGCCTCGATCCCGTTCCTGCTCGTGGCCATCCTCCTCATGGGAGGACGGGCCGTGATCGAGCGGCAGGTGCGCCGTGAGGTCCGTGACCTGGAGGAGGCCGAGCGCCAGTACGAGCTCACCCGCAACCCCGAGTACCTGCGGTCCATGACCCAGCACGCCGAGGGACTGCTCAAGGACAACAAGATCCTCACCCCCGACTCACGCAGCCTCCTTCACGGCTACGCCCAGTGGGCCCGCGAGCGCCAGGAACGCCAGGAGCGCCAGCCCAAGAAGCAGGCCAAGAAGCAGGCCAAGAAGGCCCGCAAGGTGAAGACTCAAGTCCTCGACGTCTCCTAGGCGGCTCGTGAGGCGCAGACCGACGACTCCGAGGCGACCGACATCCCCCGGGACCTGAACGGAAAGGACTCCCATGCCACGCAGGCTCATCTCCACCGATCTGGACGGCACCATCGTCTTCAACGGGACGATCTCGCTGCGCGACCGCGAGGCCATGGCCCGGTGGCGGGCGGCCGGCAACCTCCTGGTCATCAACACCGGCAGGTCGGTCTCGGCGCTGGAGCACGTCGTGGTGCCCATGGGCCTGGAGTTCGACAACGCCATCCTCTACACGGG
>NZ_MSKL01000023.1:10886-67009 GCF_001937665.1 Actinomyces oris
GTCGTCGAGGACATCCTCGACTTCGTTGAAGGGGCGCCGGGCGTCACCGTCTTCACCACCGGGCTGGACGAGGACCTGCTCGTCTACGACACGATCGGCTCCGGCTCGGAGCTGCTGACCCTGTTCCGGCCGGCCACTCGGCGAGAGCTGGACGGGCGCGAGTTCATCGGTGTGCCGATGCGCTTCACCGACCCGGAGATGGCCGCGCGCACCGAGACCTACCTGCACCGGCGCTGGGAGGGGCAGGCGGTGGGCTTCCGCAACCAGGACTTCATCGACGTCGTGCCCGCCTCGGCCTCCAAGGGGGCGGGTCTCAGGCAGCTGGTGGCGAGCCTTGCTGAGCCGCCCGCCCCGGAGACGTCCGGCGATGCCGGGGAGGCTGGAGAGGTCCCGGCCGGTGGCTCGGTGGGGCTCGGCGTCGGCTCGTGCTCGCCGGAGCCCATGGAGACCTGGTCGATCGGGGACTCCTGGAATGACATCTCCATGCACCAGGCCGCCGACCACTCCTACGCCCTGCCCTGGTCGCCGCCGGAGGTGGTGGCCCAGTGCGATGGCACGGTCTCCAGCCTCGCCGACCTCATCGACTCCCTCATGGGGCGACCGACGATCTAGGCCCACACTTCGACAGAATCTTCACAAATGACGCGGCTCCGGGTCGTGTATGAAGATTCTGTCGAAGTGTTGAGGCATCGATGTACCGACGCGCGGGGCGGGCTCGGGAAGCGCGAGCTATGCTCGCCGGCATGCGTCTGCTCGCCACGGATCTTGACGGCACCCTCGTCTTCCACCACGTCGTCGGGCAGGCCGACGCCGAGGCCCTCGTGCGCTGGCGCGAGGCCGGCAACCTCCTGGTTCTGGCCACGGGGCGTTCGGTGCGGCTGGTGCAGCACGCCGTCGAGGTGGCCCGGGCCTCGACGTCCATCGGCCTGGACTACGACTACGCCGTGTGCGCCACGGGCACGACCGTCATCGACGCGGCCGGTCAGGTGCATCGCACCCGGATGCTTGAGGCCGATCAGGTGCGGGAGGTGGTCCGGGCGATCGGCGACATCGCTCAGGCCCCCGTCTCCGTGTTCGCCTCAACCCTCGAGCGCGACTACGTGCTGGATGACCCGATCGGCCTGTCCACTGACCAGCGCACGCCGCCCGACCGCTTCACCGCGGCGCCCCTGTCGCAGGTCGCGGGCCTGGGGATCACCTCGATGCCGCTGTACATCCCCGATGCCCGGGCCGCCGCGGCGCTGGTCCGCGGCCTGGAGGAGGCCGTCGACGGCATCAGCTGCACCCGCTCGACCGGCTTCGTGGACGTCACGGCGGCGGGGGAGTCCAAGGGGACGGGCCTGGGCCGGCTCGCCGCGCTCCTGGCCGATCAGGGCGAGGAGATCAGTGAGGTGGCCGCCGTGGGCGACTCCTGGAACGACATCTCGATGTTCGAGCGGGCCGATGTTCCCTGCGCGATGGTCGGCGCCCCGGGCGACGTCGTCGAGGCCACCGGTGGGCGCACCACCCCGAGCGTGGCCGCCTTCATCGACGCCCTCCTGGCCTGAAGGCACGCGGACGGTGGGTGCGCACCCCGCAGGCTGCTTCCGACCGGCTGCCTGCGCACCCACCACGTCGGCACACCCGCCACCTCGCGCTCGCACTTCGACAGAATCTTCACAAGCGACGCGGCTCCGCGTCATGTATGAAGATTCTGTCGAAGTGATGTGGCGATGGTGGAGAGGAGGCGGTGAGGAGGCCGCGGGGGAGTGCTGCTCAGCGGGGGCGTGCCTGGCTGCTCAGACCTGGGCGTAGCGGTAGACGTTGGTCTCCCGCAGCTCGAAGCCGGAGCGGCGGTAGAGGCGGTTGGCGGCCTCGCGCGAGGGGCGTGAGGTGAGGTCGACGGTGCGCGCCCCCATCTTGCCGGCGTACTCGACGGCGGCCTCCACAAGGGCCTGCCCGGCACCCTGACCGCGGGCCTCGCCGTCGACGACGACGTCCTCCACCCAGGCGCGCAGGCCCGTGGGGATCGTGAAGGTCGCCAGGGTGAGCATGCCCAGGATCGGGGCGCTCTGGCCGGCTTCGGCCTCGGGGCGGAAGACGAAGAGGAATACCCCCTCCTGAGCGATGAAGGCCTCGCACTGCTCGGCGCTCAGCGCCGGGGCGCTGCGGGAGAGCTGCGGGATGAGGCGCTCCATGGCCTCGACGATCTCCGGGCTGGAGGTGGTGACGAGCTCAACGGTCATGAGGAGTTCTCCTGCTGGTTGGAAAGAGGCTGCGGGCCGAGCGGGCGGATCCCGCGACGGTTCTGTCAGCCCCGGAGCCTACCGCCTGGATGCGCTCCGGGCGGCGAGACGTCCCACCGACCGGAAGAATCCACCGGTGCACCCCGGTCGGCAGAAGGCGGCCCGGTCAGGCCGAGGCGCTGGCCGAGGCGCCGACCGTCTTGAGGGTGGGATCCATGACGGCGGCCTCCAGCAGTGCGGTGCCGCTGGTCAGGTCCCGCAGCCGCAGCACATAGGGGTGGTCCACCGTGAACTCGATCGGCTTGATCTGCTCCGCCGGTGCCGCCATCTCCACTGCTGCGCCCTCGCTCAGAGCGGCCGCGACCGTGCCCTCCTCGTCCAGGACGAGGCGTATCTGCTGGACGACCTGGGTCAGTGCGAGTTCGGGCGCGATCCGGTCCAGGCCCTCGGGCTTGAGCCCCTGCTCCATGAGGAACGTGAGGAGCTCCTTGGGCTGGGAGGTGAGGTCCAGCTTGGGCAGGGACACCAGCACCTCGCGGGTCTGCGCGGCGTCCAGGGCCTTGGAGGCCTCCGCCCACGTTCCGGCACCCATGGCGCCGGGCAGGGTGCCGGCGTCGGGCAGGACGACGTCGAGGGCGAGGTCGGAGTCCCTGCCGTCCTCGCCGCTGGCGTAGTTCAGGCGCACCGCCGCCCACCCCTTCCCGGTGGCGTAGGGGATGTTGTGCTTGCCGTTCATGAGGTCGGCCTTGACGGTCTTGCCCCCGGCGAGTGTGAAGTCCTCCTGCTCGGTGCCCTCGGCCTTGAAGGGGGAGTCCCACTGGGCCGCGAAGAGCAGTGCGTTCTGCACCACCAGGCGGGTGTCCTGGGTGACCTTGATGCCACTGCTCGGGATGAGGCCGGCCGTGTTGCGCGAGGCCCAGCTGTCGAGGTTCTCCTTCATGGAGCCCACGCCGACCTGCTCGATCTCGGCGGAGAACCAGTGCAGCACCGTGTCGAGGTAGGCCTGCTCGACCTTGAACTTCTTCTCGTCGGCGATGAGGACGTGGTTGGCCAGGTGAACGAGCGGCTTGGCCGGGATCTTGTCCGGGTCGAAGCCCTTGAGGTCGCCGTCGTGGCGGTTCAGGGAGTTCTGGATGGCAGACCAGGCCCGGTCACGGTCCTCACCCGAGAGCCCCAGGAGCGCGTCAAATCCCTGGGCCTTGGCGTCGCCTGCGCCGTCGGCCAGGATCGCCAGGAGGAGGGCGAGACTGAGCGGGGAGGCCATCGCCGTCGTCTCGGGGTCGGCCTTGAGGTAGTGGGTCAGGAGCTTGCCCCCGAGCTGGTCACAGGCGGCGGCCGCGCCAGTCACCTGGGACGGGACGTCGGAGGGATGGACCGTCTCATGGGTGACCTTGGAGGTCAGCTGATTGCCCGATGCCAAGGAGCAGCCGCCCAGCAGTGCCACTGCTGCGGGAACCAGGGCGCCCAGTGCCAGCAGCTGGCGGCGGGTCGGGCCGCAGTGGTCGGAGGCGGAGAGTCTCATGGGGTCAGGCGGGGTCATGAAGCCAGGTTAGGGAGCCCGCCTGGACCTGTCAGGGCCTTGGTGCGGTTCCATCATGGGGAGTCATCCCCGGGCGGCTGCCGGCGGGCCCGCTCAGGCGTCCGTCCACGACTGCTCGATCGGCAGAAAACGGCCCGATCCGGTCTCGCTCACTGTGACGCGTCCTCCCGCCGGGATCGGCGGCCTCGAAGGCCGGTCAAGAGTAGGCTTCCGACCAAGGTCCCACAACGCCCCGCAGCCGCTGCAGCCCCAAGGAAGGTCACTCATGGTCGAGTCCGCAGCTCCCGTCGAGCACGTCTTCGCCGCCGACGAGCTCTTCTTCTCCACCACGGACTCCCACGGGCGCATCCGCCGCGCCAACTCCACCTTCATGCGCCTGTCCGGCTACCCGCGCGGCGCCCTGGTGGGGCGGGCCCACAACGTGGTGCGGCACGCGGACATGCCCGCCGGCCTGTTCCGATCCATCTGGGACGCCATCGAGGCGGGCCGGGCCGCCAGCGCCTACATCACCAACCGCTCCTCCGACGACGGCCACTACCGCGTCTTCGCCACGATCGTCCCCTCCGGCTCCGGCTACCTGTCCGTGCGCACCCTGCCGATGCTCACCGACCTGCGCGACGACGTCGAGGCCGCCTACGCCCGGGTCCGTGACGTCGAGGAGGCCTCCGCCGCGGCCGGCTCCACCCGCCGGGAGGTGGCCGCCGCAGGGCAGGCCGCCTTCCAGGCCGAGCTGCAGGCCCTGGGGTACGCCGACGCCATCGACTTCACCCGCCGGGTGCTGGTCGCCGAGGTCGGCGAGCTGCTCGCCCACGGCGTCGGCATCCCCGACAGCCCGCAGGCCGACGGCCCCGTGGCCCGGATCCTGGACGCCATGAGCCGGATCGAGGCCGAGACCGCCGGGCTCGTCGGCATCCTCCAGGAGGGGCAGCGGCTCGTCGACCTCCTGGGCAAGCGGGCCGGCGAGATCGAGGCCCTCTCGGCCCGTCTGGGCGCGCTGCGCGAGGCCATGCGGGCCGTCGGCGCCGACGTCGAGGTCCTGGGGCACGGCGAGCAGGCCGACGACGTCGCCGCGCGCTGCCAGCAGGTCGACGCCCTGGTCCTGGAGTGCTCCGAGCAGCTCCACCCGCTGAGCAGCCAGATCGAGGCGCTGCGCGGCGACCTGGACTCGGTGAGCTTCCGCATCGCCCTGGCGCGCCTGCACAACCTGGCCGCCGGGATCTTCGCCGTCCAGATCATCGAGGGCCAGGACGAGGTCGACGCCAACGACGCCGTCGGCAGCCTCACCGAGCTGTGCTCGGCGCTGAGCGACGGCGCCGACAACCTGACCCAGCGCGTCGGCTTGCTCGACGCGCGCCGCGAGCTGGTGGGCGGCGAGCTGGATGTCGTGGCCGAGGACCTCGGCGTCCTCCAGGGCCCGATCCTCGAGCTCATCGAGGCGGCCGCGGCCGCCGGCGCCGGACAGGCCGACTCCGTGACCACCGCGCGCACCCTGGCCGGACAGGGCTTCGCCGAGGCCCGGGATCTGGCCGACCTGGCCGTGCGCGTGCGCGACCTCGAGGTCCCCTTCGAGGCGGAGGCCATCAACAGCGCCCTGGCCGACGTGCGTACCGCCCTGGCCGAGCTCGAGTAGGGCCTTCAGGCCCGCACCAGCTCCACGAGCACCTCGGCGTGCTCGGTGTGCGGGAACATGTCGAACAGGCGGGAGCGCGTCACCCGCATCGAGGGCAGGTGCGTCAGGTCCGCCGCCAGCGTGCGCGGATTGCAGGAGGAGTAGAGCACCCGCTCCACGCCGGAGGCCTCGATCCTGCCGGCCAGCTGCTCCCCGATCCCGCGTCGGGGCGGGTTGACCACGAGCAGATCCGGGCGCTGCGCCCAGGCGACGCGCTCCTCAGGGGCGGCCGGGTCCAGGACGCGGGCGTCCCCGGCCTCGAAGCGCACCAGGGCGGGATCCAGGCCCATGAGGGCGGCCGCCGCACGCGCCCCGTCAATGGCCGAAGCCGAGACCTCCACCCCCAGCACCCGGCGGCCGGGCGCCGCCAGGGCCAGGGCGAAGCCGCCGACGCCGCAGAACAGGTCCCACACCCGGGCCGGTCCGGCCTCCTCGGCCCAGGTGCGGGCGGTGGCGTAGAGCGCCTCGGCCACGGCCGTATTGGTCTGGAAGAAGGAGCGGGTGGGCAGGTAGAGGGGCAGCTCGACGCCGTTGCCGCGCCGACCGGGCCGGCCGCCGTGCTCCGGTGACGGCAGGCTCAGGCGCATGAGGAGACGGTCCTCCTCAGTCAGGACGATCTCCTCGGGCCCCTCGATGACGGCCTGGTGGACGCTTTGGATGTTGACGGCGGCCACCGCCAGCTGGGGCAGACGCCGGTGCAGGTCAGGCAGGGCGGCACGCAGCAGCTCCAGGTGGTGGTGGGAGCGCAGGACGAAGCGCACCATGAGGTCGTCGTCGGGCGAGGCGGTCACCAGGACGTACTTGAGCTCGCCGCGGCGCGTGGGCACGTCGTAGGGGCGCAGGCCCAGCTCGGTGATGAGGCCGGCCAGCACCGGCAGGGCCGCCTCGATGGCAGGCGCGTGCAATGGGCAGGTGCGCAGGTCGACGCCGCACCCGGCGCCGTCGAGGATCCCCAGGGTCGGGTGGGCGGCGGTCCCTGCCACTGCCATCTTCGCCTTGTTGCGGAAGCCGGTGGGGGCGCTCGCGGCCGGTGCCTGCCACAGGCCGGCCGGGACGTGGTCGGCCAGGAGGCCGGCGACATGGGACTGCTTGGCGGCCAGCTGGGCGGGCAACGGCAGGGACAGGTGGGGGCAGGAGCGGCAGGTGCCGGCGTCGTGGAGGGCGCAGGACGCCGCTGGTGCTGCGGTCACCGACATGTCCCCTCCCGGTGGTGCGCTCGTGGCCGGGCCGTGGGGCAGGTGAGACAGGAGCGGCCAGGCCCCGGACGGCTACGGGTGATGAGTGGAGCCGCTTGTCGGACTCGAACCGACGACCTGCTGTTTACAAGACAGCTGCTCTACCAACTGAGCTAAAGCGGCGCGCGGCCGGCCAGGCGGCCGCAGGTGCGTGGGACAGTCTGACACAGACCGCCCCGGGGCGGGAAACCGGGGGAGACGGTACTGCGCCCGGGTCCGCGGGTCCTACGAGAAGGTCCTTAGGGGCCCGGGATGGGCTCCGGCGCGGATCAGCCCTACTGCTGGGTGGGCTGCTGAGTTGCCTGCTGGGTGGGCTGCGCCGTCGCGGTGGAACCGGTGAGGAGCTCGGTCAGGGAGGTCGGGGTCTGGAGCTTGTTCAGGTCGACCTTCTCCCCCTTGAAGAAGACGGTGGGAGTGCCCTCCAGCTCCCTGGCCTTGAAGGCCTCGTCGCCGAGCTCCACCCACTTCTTGTACTTGTCGGAGTCGATGGCCGCCTTGAACTTGGCGGAGACCTCCTTGGGGACGTTCACCTTGGTGGCGGCGGCGACCAGACCCTCCACCGTCATGTTGCTCTGGTCCTTGGTCTGCAAGAACTGGGAGAAGATCTCGAAGGCGGCGTTGTGGAAGCTCAGGGACTGGGCCGGGGCCTCGTCGAGCACGACGCCCATCGCGTTCATGACCACGCTGGTCCACTCCTGGCCGAGGAGCTTGGTGGGGTGGAGGGCCAGGGTGATCTTCTTGTCGCTCAGGAGCTGGTTGATCTCCTGGGTGTGGACGCCCTCGAACTGGGCGCAGTGAGAGCAGGAGTAGTCGAAGTAGATGTCCAGGACGGGGGCCGAGGCGGCGACGGTGTCGAGAGCGGCGCCCTCGCCGTAGGTCCAGGAGGCGTCCGAGAGGACCTGCTTGGGGATACCGTTCTGACTCGCCTTCGCGGTGGCCAGGCCCTCGTTCGGTGCGGGGAACTTCGAGCCCTTGGGCTTCTTCTTGGCGTCGACGCCGAGGTAGGCCAGGTAGCCGAGCCCGCCGGCCACGGCCACGCCCGCGCCTCCGATGAAGCTGCGACGGGCGATCGTGTTGCGGCGCGCGCGGCGGGCCTCTGCCTCGCGCAGCTCCTTGGCCTTGAGGCGCGCGGCCTCGCGGCGCTGGGCCTTGGTCTGGCGGGGCTGGTTAGTGGACACGCGGTGCTCCTTGTGGTGCGGTGACGAGCGGACGACCAGGAAGACGAATGGTCAATGAGTGACTGCTGTCGTGACGTCATTCTGCCCGAGGATCCTGGAGGAAACCACGCCTGGTGTCTGCCGGTGGCGGATTGTGACGCATCGGTCGTCGTTGTCCCGGCGCGTGTAGCCGGGGTCGGGCAGAATCGGGGGGAATCAGACCGAGCGGTCCGGGAGTGACCGGTTGGAGGGGATTGTGACCATGATGGATGGGCCTATGGGTGGCCAGATGGAGGACCAGATGGTCCTGCTCCAGAACATGTCGACCGACTGGGGCAACTGGATGCAGTCCGTAGACGCCCAGGAGGTCGTGGTGGAGGTTGAGGGGGTGGGGACCCGCGCCGCCGTGACGAGTCGCGTGCTCAGGCCCCGTGGCATTCTGCGCCGCGCCCAGTGGGCCGAGAACGAGATGCCCGTTGAGCTGGTCCGTGAGGCCGTGCGCCTGCGGGCGCTCATGGCCCACCCCCGTGGCGGGACCTGGACCTGGGCGGCGCTGTCCATGAAGAGCAGCGAGGGATACAAGCTCATCTCCGACTTCGACTATGACCGCGAGCCGGTCCTCGACCCGCCCTACACGGCGGAGGACTGCGCCAAGGAGCTGGAGGTCTTCCCCCGTGACCCCGGCGCGATCCCCGACTGGATGAAGATCGGGATCTGAGGACCGAAGTAATGAGCGAGGGCGTTCCGCTGTGACTAGTGGATCGATAGAACGGGAATGCCTCAGCAAGCAGAGTTCTCCAATCAATTGGAAAGCATGAAGGAGTGAGTGTGGATGAATGTGGCCATTGACTTGAGTGCTGGCTTGTTTTCTCGGATCGAGTCACTCTTGTTGGAATGGATTGAACGAGAGGGTTATAGTCGAGTTGATTTTGAATATAGTTATATCGCGCTTGCGGGTAGCTATATTTGTTGGGTTCATACACCTGAGGGGTCTGCGAGAGTTCATCTTCCTAGTGATATTAGTTTGATTGTGCGCGACCTTCGACGCTCTCAGGTCGATTCTCATCGCGGTGCGTGGTTGTGGTCGCATTTTTGGGTGGATGCTGCTGAGGGGGTGCTGCATCAGGAGTGTGATTGGATGCGTGAGCCGGAAATTGATGATGAACCTGTCGGGAATGGTGATGCCGCGTTTGAGCTGGATCAGTTTCCTCGGGATCCGGAGTGGATTCCGGAGTGGATGGCAACCAAGGCGGCCGCTTATCACAAGGAGGCTGAGAGGCGGGAACGTCGTCGTCAGCGTGACCGTGAGCGACGGGCTAAGAAGAAGGCTGAGGCCGCCCAGCCTGAGGGCAATGGCGCTGGTGAGTGAGTTGCAGGCGTGAGTGAGATGCGGGAACCCGAGGCTGTGACGTCCTCGGGTGGTTACTACACGATGCTGGAGTCGGCCCCGGAGGTCGACCCGGCGAGACGATCCGTGTCGGGGCCAGTGGCTGGGTATGGAGCCTTCCCTGCGCCTGGGGCTCCAGGTGCGCCGGCCCCCGGGATGGTGCCTGCGCCGATGATGGCTCCGGCACCCGTCAAGGTACGTGCCCCATCCGGTGCTGAGGCCTGGGGTGCGGGGCTGTTCGGGTTGCTGGTGTTTGTGCCGGGCTTCAATGCGCTGCTGGCTGCGGTGGCGATGATCGTGATCGGCCTGTGGGACAAGAAGGATCTGCGGGAACCGGCCCGGACGAATCGTCGTCGGGCGGCGAGCTGGGGGCTGACGCTGCTGCTGGTGGAGGTAGCTCTGATAGTGATCCAGATCGCCGTGGTCTCCATTGCGAACGACTTCGATGAGTCGCCGTCCTTCATTCCGTGGGGCACCCCGATCATCATGGCGCTGGTCATGGTCGGGGTCCACGTGCTGGTGTGCTCCGTCCAAGCGATCCGGGCCTACCGCGGCAAAACCACCCGCTTCGGAGGCATCCCCTTCTTCCGCTGACCACAACCCACATCACTGACGGTCCCCACGCTCCCACTGCACCTGGTCCCGGAAGCGGAAGCCACAAGGGACCTCGGCGTCACCCGCCGAAGCGGTATCTCAGCTCCCGAAGGGAGTCAGATTCGGAATCGGCAGCGCACCGGCGAAGGCCAGGATGAAGAACACGGCGCCAACACCCAGCATGCCCATCACCAGGTTCCTTCTGCCGCTGTCGCTGGGGGTGAACGAGTTGAGCATATGTGCGCCACCGCGTCGCGTCGCCGCCCCCCACGGCGCCAGCCACAGGATGAGAAGGTACGAGGCGATCTCGGTGAAATAGAGGATGTAGTAGCGACTAGTGGGGGGGAACGATCCGAGAATCGGGGCGTCGTCGTTCACCGCACCCGCCGAGTAGAAGAACGTGAGAAGGACGGTCGCGGTCCCCAAGGCCAGGAGAAAAGCGAAGCCAACAGATATCAGCGAGCGCAACAGGTACCACGGGCTCATTGCCCACATGCGGGAGTTGTCCGACGGAGCGGTGCCGCCGCGCTGGAGCCGGTTCCAGCGCCGAGCGTCCTGGGCCCGGCCCACAGTACCGGCGATCGCCGTCAGAATCGCCCCGACAATGGCCATCCAGCCCGGTCTGACGATCCCGATCGAGGACAGCATGAACCACAGGGCCAGCATCGCCAGCGGGCGACGCACCGGCTCCTGCGCCCAATCAGGCAGCTCACCCGGGTGCCGGGGAGCGTTGAACCGGCGGACCTGCGCACCTGAGGAACCCGCCGCCATCGCCCCGGTCATCGCACCTGCAGGCGCAGCCGTCGGACCGGCGAGGGCCCGGGAGTAGCCGGGCTGATATGCCGTCGGATGCTGTCCCGAGTAGGGGAACATCGGCACCTGCCCGGACGGCGCCGGCCGCGGGTAAGCACCAGACGTGGCCGCAGGCGCAGGAGCACCCACGCCGTACTGCATTGACTGCGCCCCCATCGAGGGCATCGCCGAACCGCTCTGGTGCCACGAACGCGGCGGAATGGCCGGCGGGGGCTGTGCGGAAGCGCCGGAGGCGGCCGACGGCGTCGCGTAACCGTACCCGCCCTCCGCGCCGGAGGCCGCGGAGACGGGACTGCCGTATGCGGCCGGGGAGGCCGAGGTCGCGCTGCGAGCATCGCGAGGAGAACCCGGGGCCGAGCCGTAGCCCGAGACGAAGGTGCTGGTGCTCCGCGCCAGCTCACTGGACTCCGGCTCCTCGTCCTCGGGCCCCAGGAGCCGGTCGACCGCCTCCTGCCCGGTCCCACCCTCGGCGATCTCATCGAGCACCTCCAGCAGACCGTCCGGGTCCAGCCGGTTGTCCGCCTCGGGGGCGAGCGCCGCCGTGAACGCCCGCGCCAGCGCCGGGCTCTCCTCCTCCAGGTTGCCCAGCTCCGGGGTGCCCGCGTAGACGCGCCGGAAGACCACCTGCCAGGCGCCAGAACCGAAGGGCGCCAGCCCGGTGACGGTGAACAGGAGCACGCCGGCACAGGCGTACCAGTCGACGTCGGAATTCGGCTCCCCGCCGTCGAGCATCTCCGGAGGGATGAATCCCGGTGTGCCCGTGACCTGCCCGGTCTGCGTGAGCCGGACGTCGTCCGCCACCTGGGCGATGCCGAAGTCGATGAGAACCGGCCCCTGCGCACTGAGCATGACGTTGGAGGGCTTGAGGTCGCGGTGGATGACACCGGCAGCGTGCACCGCGCGCAGCGAGTCGACCAGCCCGTGGGCCAGGTCGGCCAGGTCGCGGGCGTCGGTGGTCAGGTCGTAGACGCCCTCGTGCTCCACCTCGTGCTGCAGGGTGGGGCCCTCAATGAGCTCGGTGATGACGAAGGTGATGCCCTGGGAGCCGTCCCCGGTCTCAATGTCCAGGATGCGCGCCACGCGCGTGTCCCTCACGCGGGCCAGGACGCTGGCCTCCCGCTCCAGGCGGCGCCGAGCCGTGGGGTCCGCGGCGATCTGCGGGTGGAGGATCTTCATGGCCACGTGGCGCCCACCCTCATCGGTGGCCTCCCACACCACGCCCATGCCCCCGGCGCCCAGGCGACGCAGAAGCCGGTATCCCCCCACCAGGGTGCCGGCGCGCAACTTGCTCAGGGTGACCGGCTCGCCCGCGTGCGCGTCGAAGTTCTGCGTCATGGCCCCCACAGTACCGGGCCGGATTCACTCGTGGGCGCCCCGAACCTGTGGGGCTCTTCGCCCGACTGTGGGCCATGTCGCGGGAGTAAAACCAGTGATGGAGCCACATCGCCGGTCCTGGGACAGGTGGTTTCCGACGGCGGGGATGGGGAGGTCTCCACCGGCCGCTGTCCGGGGGCGGGCCGACCCGCCCGCGGCCCGTCATCGACCCGTCCGTGGTCCGTCACCGACCCGCCACTGACCCGACGGCGGTCTTTCACCGCCATCGCCATGGAAGACCAACCTGGCTGTTTGCTGGGAATCACTAGTCAAAGCGGGGAACCTGTGTCAAGATGAGCCCGTCCGCGGTCGAATGGCTGACCGCGGCACGTGTCAATGCGGACACGCATCGGCACCTTTCACGACGGATCGTCCGGCACGTACCTGCCGGTGAAGGGAAGCACCACTCATGGCAACTGTGACTTTCGAGAACGCCACGCGCATTTACCCGGGCAATGACCGCCCCAGCGTGGATGCTCTCAACCTCGAGATCGCCGATGGCGAGTTCCTCGTACTCGTTGGCCCCTCCGGCTGCGGTAAGTCCACCTCCCTGCGCATGCTCGCGGGCCTGGAGGACGTCAACGCCGGCCGTATCCTCATTGGTGACCGCGACGTCACCGACGTTCAGCCCAAGGACCGTGACATCGCCATGGTCTTCCAGAACTACGCGCTCTACCCGCACATGACCGTGCACGACAACATGGGCTTCGCCCTCAAGATCGCCGGCACCCCCAAGGCCGAGATTGACAAGCGCGTGCGCGAGGCCGCCAAGATCCTCGGCCTGACCGAGTACCTGGACCGCAAGCCCAAGGCGCTCTCCGGTGGTCAGCGTCAGCGTGTGGCCATGGGCCGTGCCATCGTGCGCAAGCCCAAGGTCTTCCTCATGGACGAGCCGCTGTCCAACCTGGACGCCAAGCTCCGTGTGCAGACCCGCACCCAGATCGCCTCGCTCCAGCGCTCGCTGGGCGTCACCACGGTCTACGTCACCCACGACCAGACCGAGGCCCTCACCATGGGTGACCGCATCGCGGTCCTCAAGGACGGCGTGCTCCAGCAGGTCGGCACCCCGCGCGAGATGTACGACCACCCCGCCAACGACTTCGTCGCCGGCTTCATCGGCTCACCGGCCATGAACCTGGGGCAGTTCACGGTCAAGGGTGACGTCGCCACCGTCGGCGCCGCCAAGATTCAGCTGTCCAAGGCGACCCTGGACGCCATCACCCCCGAGGACGGAGGCAAGGTGACCATCGGGTTCCGCCCCGAGTCGCTCGACGTCGTCTCCGCCCAGGACGAGCACTCCATCCCGGTGCGCCTGTCCTTCGTCGAGGAGCTGGGTTCCGACGCCTACATCTACGGTGAGCTCGTCGGCGCCGAGGACTCCGAGGCCAAGCTCGGCTCCGGTGAGGACTCGAGCCAGATCATCGTGCGCGTGCCCCCGCGTACCGCCCCCGAGCCGGGCGAGACCGTCTACGTGCGGATCCGCCCCGGTCAGGAGCACATCTTCTCCGCCTCCACCGGCAAGCGCCTGCCTGCCTGAGGATGCTGAGCACGACGGCGCCGTTCCCCAGCCCGGGGGCGGCGCCGTCGTCGCGCTCACCGAGGCGGGACCGGGCCGGTGCGGCCACCGCCTGATGGGAGCCGCTCCGACGCCGACACTGTAAAAAGTGTGGTCGGCGGCTCATGTCTCGAAAAGCAAAATGGGTTCTGGCCTGAAAGAATGACCTCATGTCCCAGTCCATGAAGATCACGGCGGCAACGATTGACCCGGCGCTGCTCGACCTCCCCTGGGAGACGGCGCTGGAGGAGTGGCCCACCGAAGTCCTTGCCGCGCTGCCCCGTGGTCTGTCGCGCCATATCGTGCGCTTCGTCAACCTCTCCGAGCGCGTCATCGCGGTCAAGGAGATCGGCGAGTCCGTGGCGCATCGCGAGTACGAGCTCCTGCGCGACCTGTTGCGGCTGGGGGCGCCCTGCGTGCACCCGACGGCGGTCATCACCGGCCGCAGCAGCGTCACCGGTGAGGAGCTCAACTCGGTGCTCATCACCGAGCACCTGTCCTACTCCCTGCCCTACCGGGCACTTTTCAGCCAGTACATGCGGCCCGAGACCGCCACCCGACTCATCGACGCGCTCGCCGTGCTGCTGGTGCGCCTGCACCTGCTGGGCTTCTACTGGGGGGACGTGTCCCTGTCCAACACGCTCTTCCGCCGCGACGCCGGGGCCTTCGCCGCCTACCTGGTGGATGCCGAGACCGGAGAGCTCTACCCCGAGGGGCTCACCGACGGCAAGCGCCTCTATGACATCGACGTGGCCCGCACCAACATCATCGGCGAGCTCATGGACCTCCAGGCCGGCGCCCTGCTGGAGCCGACCGTGGACACCATTGAGGTGGGGGACCGGATCGTCAGCCGCTACACCGAGCTGTGGGAGGTGCTCACCGCCGAGGAGTCCTTCTCCATGGATGAGCGCTGGCGCCTGCGCCGCCGGGTCGAGAAGCTCAACGAGATGGGCTACGACGTCGCCGAGCTCACCATGAACACCGACTCCCGGGGCGACCACATCACTATTCAGCCCAAGGTTGTCGACGCCGGCCACTACCACCGCCAGGTGATGCGACTGACCGGCCTGGACGTCCAGGAGCGCCAGGGTCAGCGCATGCTCAACGACCTGGAGGCCTACCGGGCCATCACTGGCCGCAGCGAGGACCCCATCGAGCTCGTGGCCCACTCCTGGCTGGCGGAGGTCTTCGAGCCCACCATTCACTCAGTCCCCGTCGAGCTGCGCCGTAAGCTGGAGCCCGCGGAGATCTTCCACGAGATCCTCGAGCACCGCTGGTACATGTCCGAGGCCCAGGACCGCTACGTCACCACCCAGGAGGCGGTGGAGGACTACGTGGCCACGGTACTGCCCCAGCACCGTGACGAGCGGGCCTACCTGGGGGTCGGGGACACCCAGGAGATGGAGGCGATCGTCGTCGACGATGACATCGACGAGCCGCTGCCCGAGGACGACGCCGAGTTCGCCGCCCGCGACGAGCAGACCCTGGCCGACTACGCCGCCAACCCCTACGGCTTCACCGCCGGCATGAAGTTCAAGGGGGAGTAGGGCGCGCTCCGCAGACCGGGCGGTGCGACGGCGTCGTCGGCGCAGGTGGTGACCGGCCGGTTGATAGCCTGATCTCGATCAGCTGAGGCGATGAGAAGGGCTGTGACGGAGACATGAGCGAGGACGCGCCCGCATTCCAGGCCCTGCCCGGGGCCACGCCGCAGAACAGCGCCTTCATCGACCTGTACTTCGACCCGTCCATCTCAATGCCGGGCAAGAGCACCGTGTCCGTCACGATCAACGGCTGGGCGATGCGCCTGTCCGCGGGCCAGTTCGTGAGGATCGCGGTGCCCCCGGGGTCGGCGAGCGTCGTCGTCGACCACTACGCGGCCTTCCTCAGTCCCAAGCCGCGCCTCCAGTTCGCCGTGCAGCCCGGACAGGTGGTCCCGGTGTTCTACCGCGCCTCGATCCTTCGAGGCGACCCGGGGGCGCTGAGCATAGGAAAGCATCGCGGCATGTCCCGAACTGAGAAGGGATCGCTGATCTTCGCGCTGGTGGTGCTGTTGTCTATTCTCGTCGCTGGCGTGGTGCCGTTGTTGATCTTCTTGAGCTTGGGGATGCCGGAGTAGCCCGCCGGCGCACCTGCGGCTTGCGGGGGCGGCCTACGAGCGGGGACATTCCACGCGGCCGGGTGCATTCCGCCCCGGAGGGGGACACCCCTCGCGTCCGGGGACAGGATTTCCGTCCCCGACGGCGTCGAAGGTCCCCGGACGTAGAGAAATGTCCCCGGACGCGTGGAAGGCCCCCGGTGGGTGGTGCCAGATGTCCCCGGTGGCGGGCTCTCAGGCGCCGAGCTCCTCGGCGACCAGGGCCATCTCCTCGTCGGCGCGGCGGCGCAGCTCGCGGTGACGCGTCCAGGAGGCCAGCGAGACCTCGGTGATGGCGTCCACCAGCAGGAAGGCCCCCACGGCCGCCACCCCGCCCGGGAGGTTCCCGGTCGAGCGGCGACGGCGCACGGCGGCACCCACGAGCGCCCCGCCCAGACCCGCCTCGAGCAGCGCGGCGCCCCGCACCGCCCACGGCTTGTCCGTCACCGTGCGCACGTAGCCCTGCCAGAAGGCCGAGCCGGGGGTCGAGGGGTCGGCCAGCAGCAGGCCCACGCTGCGGCCCACCGCGTTGGACAGCCCGCGCGGCTCGTGCACGACGACGCCGGGAACCTCCACCGGCGCCAGGCGGCCGGTGAGGACCTCCAGCACCCAGTCGGGCAGGCCCAGGGCCTGAAGCATCGCGGCGAAACCGTCAATGCCGGGCTGGACGATGGCGGCGGCCGCGGCCTCCAGGTCGGCGCCCGGCATGGCGTCGACGATCCCCGACGCATCGGTCAGGTCTGCCAGGAGCTCGTCCACCAGGGACCTCAGGGCCGGGCCGGGCTCCTTGACCCCGCCCCACACGTAACGCGACGTCATGCCCCAGGAGAAGACGGCGTCATCCTCCGGGTCCCCGGTGGGGATGGCGCGGATGGACATGTCCTCGGAGTCGGAGGTCAGCACCAGGGCCGGCAGGGACTCCTCGTCCCAGCCGAAGGTGCCCAGCTCCGTGCCCTCACCGGAGTACATGACGATGCGGCGGTCCAGGCTCGGCGTCGAGGCCACCGCCAGGGGCCGCTCCAGCAGGGTGGCCTGCAGCGGCACCATGTAGGCGCTCATCGGGGAGATCACCACGGTGCGGGCGCTGGCCGAGCCGTGGTGGGAGATCGTGGGCAGCTCGACGTCGTCGGGCAGGGCGTTGAAGGCCGCCGGCCCCACGGCGACATCGGCCGTGAACTCCCGGGCCAGGGACTCCACGAGCTCACTGACTCTCGGTCCGGGCACAACTCCCCCGCGCGAGGGCGGCGTCACCGCGACCCGGCCCTCGACGTCGGTCATGAGGGTGAGGCTGAGCAGGTGGGTGGTGGCCGGGAACCACTCCAGGCGCACGACCACCCCGCGCTCGGCGAAGGCGTCGGCGACCGCCTCCGGCGTCGTGCCCGGCGCGATGAGCACGCCGTCGGTGCGGTTCCAGCGCTGCGAAGCGTCCTGGGCCATGGGGACCTCCTGTGGATCGGATGCGGCCCATTGTGTCAGCAACGGGGCCGTCATGGAGAAGTGTAAACCGGGCGCTTTCGACCTGGTCGGCCGGATCGGCCGGCTCTGCCGGAGGCTGCCGGCCCTGAGCGGCGGTGTGGGTCAGCTGCCGCTGCCGGCGGCCCGGCGCCGCAGGCGGTCGACCTCGTAGAGGCTGATACCCGTGGCCACGGCCGCGTTGAGGGACTCCACGCTGCGGCTGATCGGCACCGAGGCCAGCACGTCGCAGGTCTCGCGCACCAGGCGGGACAGGCCCGCGCCCTCCGCGCCGGTCACCAGCACCAGGGGCGAGTCGGCCAGGGTGAGGTCCTCGACGTCAGTGCTGCCCGAGCCGTCCAGGCCGACGACGAAGCAGCCCTCCTTCTTCAGCTGCTCCAGGGTGCGCACGAGGTTCGTCTCGCGGGCCACGCGCACCCGGGCGGCGGCGCCGGCGGACACCTTCCACACGGTGGCGTTGACGCCCACCGAGCGGCGTTCGGGGATGATGACGCCGTCGGCCCCGAAGGCCCCGGCGCTGCGCAGGACCGCGCCGAGGTTGTGGGGGTCGGTCACCTGGTCCAGGGCCACGAGCAGTGGCGTGCGGCCCAGGGCTCGGGCGCGCTCCAGCAGGTCCAGGGCGGTGGTGTACTCGTAGGCGGGCACCTCGATGGCCACGCCCTGGTGGGCGGCGGAGTCGGTCAGGGCGTCCAGGTCCAGCTTGGTGGTCTCCAGCACCGGGGCGCCCAGCAGGGCGGCGCGGCGCACCACGGCGCCCAGGCGCTCGTCGGACTGGGCGGAGACCGCCATGAAGACCCGGGTGATGGGCACCGAGGCGTAGGCGGCCTCGGCCACGGCATTGCGCCCGCACAGGATCTCGTGGCCCTCGGGCACGTCGAAGCGGCGCTTGATCTTCTCAAGCTGCTTGGCCCGGGTGGGCTGGGCGGCCCGGGCCTCGGCGCGGGCCTTCGCCCGGGCCTTGGGGTGGCCGACGCGGTTCTCCGCGCGCGGGGTGGGGCCCTTGCCCTCCAGGCCCTTGCGGCGCTGGCCGCCGGAGCCCTTCGTGGGGCCCTTCTTCGAGCCGGGGCGGCGCTTGGCGCCGGGGTACTGCTCGTTGCCGGGCATCCGGCCTCCTGTTCGTGACGGTGCGAATTGCTCAGTAGTGGATGGTGGGTGGGCCGCTCAGGCCAGGTGCCAGCGGGCGCCCGAGGGGGAGTCCTCGACGACGACGCCGGCCCCGGTCAGCTTGTCGCGCAGAGCGTCGGCGCGCGACCAGTCCTTGGCGGCGCGGGCCTGGGCCCGCTCCTCGAGGTCGTGGCGGATGAGCCGGTCGAGGGCCTCCATGGCGGCGCCGCCATGGGAGGAACCGACGCCGTCGAGCACGCGGGCGCGCCAGGGCTCGGCCAGCGGGTCCAGGCCCAGGACGTCGAGCTGGGCGCGCAGGTCCAGGGCGAGGTCGACCACCGAGGCGTGCAGGTCGGCGTCGGCCCCCTGGCCGCCGCTCGGAGCAGCCTTGGTGAGGGCCACGTTGAGGGCCTTGAGGGTGGCGTGGACGACCGCCATGGCGCCGGCCAGGTTGAGGTCCTCATCCATGGCGGCCGTGAACTCGGCCGGCAGCGACCGGGCACGCACCTGCTCGGCGGGGGCGTCGACGGGGTTGGTGCCCCCGCCGTCGCAGAACTCGTAGGCCCGCAGGATCGCACCGGACAGGCGCTCCCACAGGGCGGCGGCGTCGGCGAGGGTCTCCTCGGAGAACTCCACGGTGGAGCGGTGGTGGACGGTGCCCAGGGCCAGGCGTAGCACGGCGGCGTCGTAGCGCTTGAGCAGCTCGGCCACCACCAGGGAGTTGCCCAGCGACTTGCTCATCTTCTCGCCCTTGATGGTCACCCAGGCGTTGTGGACCCAGTGGCGCGCGAAGCCCCAGCCGGCGCCGTGAGACTGGGCCTGCTCGTTCTCGTGGTGCGGGAAGCGCAGGTCGATGCCGCCGCCGTGGATGTCGAAGGTCTCGCCCAGGTAGCGGCGCGACATGGCCGAGCACTCCAGGTGCCAGCCGGGCCGGCCCCGGCCCCACGGGGCGTCCCAGGCGGCGTCGGCCGGCTCGGTGGGCTTGGCGGCCTTCCACAGGGCGAAGTCGCGCGGGTCGCGCTTGTCGGCCTCGACGTCGTCATCCAGTTGGGACTCGTCCTCGGTGGTGGCCAGGTCCTCCAGGCGCTGGTTGGTCAGCGAGCCGTAGTCGGGCAGCGAGCGCACGTCGTAGTAGACGTTGCCGGACTCGCCGACGTAGGCGTGACCGGCATCCAGCAGGCGCTGGACCAGGTCGATCATCTCGGGGATGTGGCCGGTGGCGCGCGGCTCATAGGTGGGGGCGGCCACGCCCAGGGCGCGGTATGCGGCGTCGAACTCCCGCTCGAAGCGCTGGGCCCAGGCCCACCACGGCACCGGAGGCTCGGCGGCGGCCGACTTGCTGAGAATCTTGTCGTCGATGTCCGTGACGTTGCGGATGAGGTGGACCTCCTGGCCGCTGCGCTCCAGCCAGCGGCGCAGGACGTCGAAGGCGATGCCGCTGCGCATGTGGCCGATGTGGGGCGAGCCCTGGACGGTGGCACCACACAGGTAGATCGTCACCAGGCCGGGGGTGGCCGTGGGGGCCAGCGGCACGATCGCGCGGGCGGCGGAGTCGTACAGACGCAGGGCCGGCGCGCCCGCGGAGGCGGGGGAGGCGGCAGGGCCCGTGGACTCAGGGGGCTCAGTGGGGGTGGTGCTCACGGGCACAGGCTACCTGGCCGCCCGCCACCGGTGTCCACTGGTTGCTTGTCGGCTTTTGGTCGTGTTCGTCGTCAACTGGGGCGCCATCAAAGTTGATTTTTCGTTAAACTCCTTTTGTTTTATCTTGTATCTGGTCGACTGGATTGTTTGCGCGTCTTTTCTCGACGGCTGATACTGCGATCCAGACGGCGCGTCGCCACGCACAGACTGGAGTTGCGACAACAGTGAGTGCGGCCATAGCAAGAAAGAACACAATAAGTTGGCGGTCTTCGCTGGCGTCAAAAACTTTGACATGAAATGCAATATTGTCGTCGATGCTTTTAATTGTTAGCGTAATGGTTAGCAGTGAAATAACCAAAATCCCCATCGGCGACAAATGTTCGTTAGGGTTCAGTAAACTTGAACGCCCTGCAATGACTGCCACCCCCTTCTCTTTTTCGCTGAGTTTCTCGAATCCCAGATTCTGTAGAATTTTGTTTACATTTTTTATCAGTAGTGTGTTGATGTCCGTCAATCCTCTTCTTGGTGTAGGTGGTCCTGCTGAGGAGGCTCCACCGAAGTTGATGGAGACGTGCTCGGCGGTGTCACCTCTTGTGTCTGCCATTGGTCTTCGGTGTATGAATGTCTTGATGTCTATGTAGTGGAAATAAATCAGATCCACTGTTGACGTAACCGGCGAAAAGGCAGTGAAATCCTGCGGTTCTCGCCGGTCGCCGATGTCGCGGTCGTACCTTGGGCCGCGGGTTCGAGGGTTAAGGGTGTTGTGCTGTCTCCTCACTTCTGAGACGTGTGAGTGTCGTGGCTTCTGAGGCGCTAGTTCTGGGCGGGTTGGTGGTCTTGGGGTGGATGGTGGGTCGAGGGAGGAGATCTGGAGGGGCGTTGGTGTCCATGGCGCTGACATCAACTCCGCATCGACGCCGTACCCGGAAGGCAAATCGCAGTATTCCAACGATCCTCGCTGGGCGCATTGACGTCGGGATCGTTGATGTCAGCGCTGTGGACACTGAGTGTCGGGCCTGGTCGACTCCGCGGGGTCTAGGCGGCGGGACCGGGCGCCCTCACCCCGGGGCCGGACGCGCGCTCTACGGTACGACCGCGTGGACGGCGTCGGGCACCGGGTAGACCAGGGCGGTGGCGATGGCGAGTAGGCCCTCGGTGCGGCCCAGGAAGCCCAGGTGGTCGGTGGTGGTGGCGGTGAAGGAGACCCTGGCGGAGGCGGCCTCGGACAGTGCCCGGGAGGCCTCGGCGGAGCGTGCGGCCACGCGCGGGCGCTCGCCCACGAGCTGGACGGCGATGTTGCCGATCTCGAAGCCGGCCTCGCGCACCCGGCGGGCGGCCTCGCTCAGGAGCGTGGCTCCGGAGGCCCCCTTCCACCGAGGCTCGGCGGTGCCGAAGTTCGAGCCCAGGTCGCCCAGTCCGGCGGCCGAGAACAGGGCGTCGCAGCAGGCGTGGGCGACGACGTCGCCGTCGGAGTGGCCGGCCAGGCCCACCTCGCCGGGCCACTCCAGGCAGGCCAGGTGCATGGGGGTGCCCGAGTCGGGGGCGGCGAAGGCGTGCACATCGGTGCCGATGCCGGTGCGCGGCAGAAACTGGGCGATCTGGTTCAGGTCGATGGTGGCCGGGCCGGCGGCGTGGCGGGCCCGGGAGGGTGTTGGGGGCTGCGACTCGGGGGCGGCGGGTGCGGTGTCGCCGAGGGCGGCGTGAGCGGTCTGGGCGGAGTGCTCCGACTGGTCTGGCTGGCGTGCGGACATGGGGCCGTGTCTACCAGATGGGGCCCGGGTGCGCAGATGGGGCTTGGGCGCGTTGCGACTGGGCGGGCCTGGGCGTCGTCGGCCCAGGCTGGTGGTGGACCGACAGGGCGAGCGCTGGCAGGGCCCGCCCCGACGTCTTTTCAGGGCAGGCGCCAGTCCACGGGGGCGGCCCCCATCTCGGTGAGGATCGTGTTGGCGCGGCTGAAGGGACGCGATCCGAAGAACCCGCGCGAGGCCGACAGAGGGGACGGGTGCGGTGAGGCAATGATGGGTGTCTGCCCCAGCATCGGGGTCAGCGACTGCGCCGGCCGCCCCCACAGGATCGCCACGAGCGGGCCGCCGCGCTCCACCAGGGCCTCGATCGCCCGCTGCGTCACCTTCTCCCAGCCCCAGCCCTTGTGCGAGGCCGGAGCCCCCGGGCGAACGGTGAGCACCCGGTTGAGCAGCATGACGCCCTGCTCGCACCACGGCGTCAGGTCCCCCGACGTCGGCCGGGGCACGCCCAGGTCGCTGACCAGTTCACGGAAGATGTTCTCCAGGCTGCGTGGGGGCTTGACGCCGGGCGCCACCGAGAAGCTCAGCCCCATGGGGTGCCCTGGGGTGGGGTAGGGGTCCTGGCCGACGATGAGGACGCGCACGTCGTCCATCGGGTACGTGAAGGCGCGCAGGACGTCTGTCCCCGCCGGGAGATACCCGACGCCGGAGGCCACCTCCTGACGCAGCCGCTCCCCAATCTCATGGACCGTGGGCTCCACGGGGGCCAGGGCGCGCGCCCAGGAGGGGTCGATGATCTCGGACAGGGGCTTGGCGGATGTCACGCCGCGAGCCTAACGGCCCATCGCCGGCACCTGCAGGATCTTGCCGGACCAGATGTCACGGTCGTGTGAGCCGGACGTGGTGAGCAATACCCGACGAACGGCGCTCGGACCGGTATCTTGTGAGCGTGAGCAACTATGACTACCCCGAGGACGAGTTCGACGTCGGCGATGATGACGGCCCGGTTCCCGTGGGCGTGCACCGGGCCCAGGTGCCCCGGTGGCGCAGCTGGGCCCCGCTGCTGGCGATCATCATCATTGTCCCGGCGCTCGCCTGGGGCGCGGTGACGCTGTTCCTCAACAGCTCGGGAGGCTCCGGCTCATCGGACGCAGTCTCCTCCACTCAGCCCGCCCAGGGCGGACAGGGTGGACAGGCCGCTGACAAGCAGGCTGCCGACAAGAAGGGCGCCGCCGCCTCCGCCAAGCCCAGCGCATCGGCCAGCGCCTCCGGCAACGTCGACTTCAACACCAAGGTCACGGTGTCCAACGGGACGTACACCGACGGTCTGGCCAAGGGGGCCAGTGAAAAGCTCACCAACGGCGGCTTCACCTCGGTGGAGGTCATCGCCGGGGTCTACGAGAACGCGGAACCGGCCGCGTCGACGGTCTACTTCAGCTCCCCGGAGGCCCGCCCCGCCGCCGAGGAGGTCGGCAAGCGCCTGGGGATCAGCAACGTGGCCGAGGGCGCGGAGGAGAGCACTCAGGGCGCACCGATCGCGGTCATTCTGCGTGACGACTACAAGCCGCAGTAAAGGGGCATGAGGCCACTGGCGCTTCCCGGGCGTCGTCGGATCCTGACCCTCGCCGCGGCGGTCCCGCTCACCGCCGCCGCGGCCCTCTGGGGCGGCTCCCACCTGCTGGGCCGCGGCCGCCACGACCCGACCCTGCTCAGCAGCGGTCTCGTCATGGGTGGGGGAGGAGCCCTGTACCCCCTGGCCCCGGGTGATACGGTCACCTACGTCTCGGGGACCCGCCTGCCCGATGCCCCTGAACCGTGGGGCCTGGCGACCGCGCAGCGGGACACCCTGGCCCGTCAGGCGCTCGCCCGCCGCAAGGCGGCCCGCCTTCCTCAAGGCAGGTGGGCGGACCTGGCCGACGACGCCCTGACCGACCTGCTGGCCCTGACCGGGCCGGCACTCATGGCCGGCCCCGTCGGCCCGGCCGCCCGGCCGACGACGTCACCGACTCCCACCCCCGCCGACAGCGCTGCTCCCTTGACCGCGGGGCCTGCCGGCCTTGAGGGCCGCGACGCCCGCAACCCCCTCCCGCAGGGGGCGGAGATCTTCCCGTCGGGCGCGGTCGTGGCGGCGCCCGTAAGCATCTGGCGCTACGTCTGGCCCCGGGACGCGGCCTTCGCCGCGGCCGCACTCAGCGCGGTGAACCTGGCCGATGAGGCGCTCGGGGTCCTGGGCAACCTGGCCTCCTGGCAGCGGGCCGACGGCGGCTTCGAGGCCCGCTACACCAGCAGCGGCCGGGTGCCCGACAGCCGCCCCGCCCAGGTCGACGGCGCCGGATGGTTCCTGTGGGCCGCGGGCCGGCTCCTGGCTGACGGCGTGCCCGCCGCCAACCTGCGTGACCGCCTGGGAGCGCCCCTGGCGCGCTCCACCTCCCGGCTCCTGGGGGTCACGGATACGCCCTCGTACCTGCCCGCGGTCTCACCCGACTACTGGGAGGTCGCCGAGACGGTCCTCACCCTGGGGGCGGCCGCCCCGGTGCTCCTGGGGCTCGAGGCGGCGACGGCGCTGACCCGGGCCGGAGTCGACCTCGGCACCCCCGTGGAGGGCCTGGCCGACCGGGTGGCGGCGGTGCGCAGCGCCATGGAGCGCAACTTCGCCCCCACCTGGGGCCGCCACCTGCGGCGCGACGACGTCGACGCCGCCATCACCCTGGTCCTGCCGCCCTTCACCCGGCCACTGGCCGGGGCCCGCGCGGTGCGGCAGACGGCGGCCGCACGCATGCGACGCCCCGCCGGGGGCCTCGCCCCCGGCTCCGGCTGGCGCGATGACGGTGTCTCCTGGACGCCGGAGACCGCCCTCATGGCCTGGTCGGCCCTGTCGCTGGAGATGGAGGAGGAGGGAACCCGGATGCTGTCGTGGCTCGAGTCGCACCGCACCGGCGCCGGCGCCCTGCCGGAGAAGGTCCTGGCCGACGGCGCCCCGGCGGGTCCCGCACCCCTGGCCTGGACCTGCGCACTCATCCTGCTGGCCACCGCCTCACGGGCAGCCGGCCGGCCCTCATGACCCGGGCCGCCGCCCCGGGGGCAGGACCGCCCGCGGGCCCGGCGCGATTCCCTGCTTCGCCATCGGAGGATTCAGTGCCGATGAGAACTGAGCTCCTTGCACTCAAGGGCTGAGAGTGCCAGCATTGCGGTTAGCACTCGGGCTCCTCGAGTGACAACGCATCCTTGAATGCACCAAGTTCATCCAGGCTGGAACGTGAGGGCCGGCGTCGGGCGTGACGTGAACGCCCGGGACCGACCCGTCCGTCGCGGGCACGAACCGGCCGCCCCTACCACGCAGTGGAGGAAACTCAATGTCCAAGATCATCGCCTTCGACGAGGAGGCCCGCCGCGGCATGGAGCGCGGCCTCAACACCCTCGCCGACACCGTCAAGGTCACCCTGGGCCCCAAGGGCCGTAACGTCGTGCTCGACAAGAAGTGGGGCGCCCCCACGATCACCAACGACGGCGTGACCATCGCCAAGGAGATCGAGCTCGAGGAGCCCTACGAGAAGATCGGCGCCGAGCTCGTCAAGGAGGTCGCCAAGAAGACCGACGACGTCGCGGGTGACGGCACCACCACCGCCACCGTCCTGGCCCAGGCCCTGGTGCGCGAGGGCCTGCGCAACGTCGCCGCCGGCGCCAACCCGATCGCCGTTCGCCGCGGTATCGAGAAGGCCGTCGCGGCCGTCGTCGAGCGCCTGCTGGCCGACGCCAAGGAGGTCGAGACCCAGGAGGAGATCGCGGCCACCGCCTCCATCTCCGCCGCCGACGAGCAGATCGGTGCCTTCATCGCCGAGGCCCTGGAGAAGGTCGGCCACGAGGGCGTCGTCACCGTCGAGGAGTCCAACACCTTCGGCCTCGAGCTCGAGGTCACCGAGGGCATGCGCTTCGACAAGGGCTTCATCTCCCCCTACTTCGTCACCGACCCCGACCGCCAGGAGGCCGTCCTGGAGGACGCCTACGTCCTGCTGGTCGAGTCCAAGATCTCCAACGTCAAGGACCTGCTCCCGCTGCTGGAGAAGGTCATGCAGACCGGCAAGCCGCTGGCCATCATCGCCGAGGACGTCGAGGCCGAGGCCCTGGCCACCCTCGTCGTCAACCGCATCCGTGGCACCTTCAAGTCCGTGGCCGTCAAGGCCCCCGGCTTCGGCGACCGCCGCAAGGCGATGCTGCAGGACATGGCGATCCTCACCGGCGGTACGGTCATCTCCGAGACCGTCGGCCTCAAGCTCGAGAACGCCACCCTGGAGGACCTGGGCCAGACCCGCAAGGTCGTCGTCACCAAGGACGAGACCACCCTGGTCGAGGGCGCCGGCGACAAGGAGGCCATCGAGGCCCGCACCGCCCAGATCCGCCTCGAGATCGAGAACTCCGACTCCGACTACGACCGCGAGAAGCTCTCCGAGCGCCTGGCCAAGCTGGCCGGCGGCGTCGCCGTCCTCAAGTCCGGTGCCGCCACCGAGGTGGAGCTCAAGGAGCGCAAGCACCGCATCGAGGACGCCGTGCGCAACGCCAAGGCCGCCGTCGAGGAGGGCATCGTCGCCGGTGGTGGCGTCGCCCTGCTCCAGGCCGCCGAGGTCCTCGACTCCCTCAAGCTCGAGGGCGACGAGGCCACCGGTGCCGCGATCGTCAAGGTCGCCGTGGAGGCCCCGCTCAAGCAGATCGCTGCCAACGCCGGCCTCGAGGGCGGCGTGGTCGTGGACCGCGTGCGCAACCTGCCCACCGGTGAGGGCCTCAACGCCGCCACCGGCGAGTACGTCAACCTGCTGGCCGCAGGCATCGCCGACCCGGTCAAGGTGACCCGCTCCGCCCTGCAGAACGCCGGTTCCATCGCCGGTCTGTTCCTGACCACCGAGGCCGTCGTGGCCGACAAGCCCGAGCCCCCGGCCGCTCCGGCCGAGGGTGGCGCCGGCGACATGGGCGGCATGTACTGATCGACATGACTCCCGGCGAGCCAGTCATCACCCGGTAGCCCGGCCGCGACGTCGGCCGGCCCCGGGAATCACGGCGGGCCGTCTCTCACATATGTGAGGGGCGGCCCGCCGTCGTCGGCTCCTACCAGGCGCCCAAGGGCGCCGAGCCCGTGGCCGGAGCGGGGGCGGGAGCTGGTGCCGAGGTGGCGAAACGGCCCCGGTTGGAGGTCTCTGCGTCGTCGTAGCAGACGGCGGCGTTGTCCAGGGCCAGGCTGATCTGATCGAGGTTGGACTGCACCTGGAGCTGGGTGAGGTGCCAGTCGGCCGCGCAGGCGGCCATGGAGTCCGACGCCGTCCCGGTCCAGCATGACTGGAGCAGGCCGATGTCGCCCCGCATGCCATCGACCTCGGTCTGGATCGTCGCGATACGGGTACGGGTCCGAGCGGCGGTGTCGGCCACCGCGGCGGTGTCGACGGAGTAGGTGGGCATGAGGGGCGTCCTTTCGTGAGAGGCGGCTCGAGGGCCGTGCGCGGTGTGCCGGTGGTGCACCAAGGTGCGCGCTGTGCCTCTCACGGTAGGGGGCTGACCGGGTGGCGTACCGGGCGAGCAGCCGGCCCTGTGGAGCGGGTCCGCAGATCGCGGCCTGTGGCCCCGCAGGAGGCGGGCCGTTCCTGAGGAAGGGCCCGCCTGGGTGCCTCAGAGGTCCCGGGCGCCGTCGTCGATGATCTCCTCGGTGATGGGAGTGATCTCGCCGGTACGGGCCTCGCGCAGCTCCTTGGCCTCCTGGGTCTTGGCCCGCAGCTTCTCCGTGAGCTTGTCCCGCTCGGCCTGGACGCGGGCGCGGCGGTCCTCGGCCTCGTCGGAGCGGCGACGCGAGATCATGAGCAGGTCCAGGTCCGCGATGCACGACTCCATGGAGGCCGTGTGCGTCATCGCCTCCTCGCCGTCCTTGTCCTCGCGCGCCTCGCCTCGCTCGGCAGGTGCGTCGGCGGGGCGGCGCGCTGAGGCCACGGCCGGAATCCCGCGGGCGGGGGTGCGTGGCGAGGACGCGCTCGACGGGGAGAGCGGCGACGCGGACGCCGCCGGCGCTGAGGATGCTGAGGGCGCCGCAGAGGCGGCTGTCGCCGCGCTCGTGGCCGATACGGTGGATCGCATGGCCCTGAGCTCGGTGGGGTTCAGACGCAGGGTGTTGCCGTCCTGGGCGGGGCCGTCCATGGGGTCCTCGGCGGGCAGCGCCTGGAAACCCAGCGGAGGGGTGCGGGGGTCGCGTTCCGCGGCCTCGCTCGGCCGCTCGGGAACGGGGCCTGCAGCGGCGGTGGTACTGGCCAACGGGGTGACCGGGGCGGTGCGCGCCGGCGCCTGGGCGGCTCCGATCTCGGGGGCCGCCTGATCGGCCGGCCCTTCCTGATCCTCGGCGAGCCTGCCGAGCTTCTCGTTGAGACGTCGTTGCTCGGCGGCCAGGTTCTCCCGGGCGGCGTGCTCCCAGCGCTGGCCCAACGGCGAGTGGAAGAGGTGCTCACGGTCCAGGAGCCGGGAGACGATCGTCAGGCGGCCGCGCAGGTACTCCTCCAAGGGGATGTGGGAGTACTCCTCGCGCAGCAGCCGCACATACTCGGCGTAGGTCTGGGGGTCCACGGCCAGGGTCCCCAGGTCGGCGTCGATGAGGGCCTGGGCGTCGATGTCGTGCTCGTCGAGCATGTGCCGCTTGAGGTTGACGATGAGGCAGCACACCCGCTTGACCGTCTCCATCGGAACACCCAGGTGACGCAGGTCGGCCTCGGCGAAGGCCGCCGAGGCGGTCTCATCCTCGCCGCCGTTGCCGCGGATGACCTCCTCGACGTCGGAGGAGAAGACGCAGCCGTGGTACCAGCAGGCGACCCGCATGATGTCCGGGTTGTGCGACTCCTCGGCCAGCTCGTCGACCCGCGCGAGCATGTCGATGAGGTGGCGAAGGTTGTGGAAGCGACGGTCCGGTGTGGACCAGCGCTCGATGAGGAGCTCGCCGGCGGAGCCGATCGCCTCTGGGGGCTGCGTGGCGCCGATCGCCTTCACCGAGCGGGTGAAGGCCGGCAGGAGCCATTGCGGTGCGTCGATGACACCCATGGGTCAGTCTCCGTGTTGGAAATGGAACGCGTGCCATCGTAGGACTGTCCTTGCCGTGACGTCGACGTGACACAGTGTCTCGCGTGCCACTCTTGTGGACGACGCGGTGCGGCCGGCCCTGCCTGAGGCGCGGTGGCGGGGCCTACCAGGCCGGTGCGGGCGGCAGCTCGATGTGGACGGTGGCGCCGCCGCCAGGGGTCTGGAGCATCTGGACCGTCCCCTTGTGGGCGGCCACGATACCCAGCACGATCGCTAGTCCCAGGCCGGATCCGCCGGTCTCCCGGTTGCGGGAGGTGTCTGAGCGGTAGAAGCGCTGGAAGACCTTCTCGGCCGCCTCCGGTGGCACGCCGTGGCCGTGATCGCGGACCTCGACGACGACGACCGGTTGCGCCGTCGGGTTGGCTCGCGGGGGCGCCATACCGATGGCGATCTCCACCGGCGTCCCAGCGGGGGTGTGGCGCACCACGTTGCCCAGCAGGTTGGTGAGGATCTGGGAGAGGCGGTCGCGGTCGCCGATGACCTGGAGCGAGGGGGCCTCCTTACCGGCGGCCTCGTCGCGGGGGTCGAGGGGGATGAGGCCGCAGTCGCGCTCGGGGGCCAGCACCATCATGTCGCTCAGGGCGCCGGCGGCCAGGTCGGTGAGGTTGACCGGCTCCATGGACATCTCCCGGCCCTCGTCGATCCGGGCCAGCTGGAGGAGGTCGTCCACGAGGCGCCCCATCCGGTTGGACTCGGTCTCAATGCGCCCCATGACCTCACCGGTCTTGTACGCGGGCACCCCGCCCATCCGGTAGAGCTCGCCGTAGCCGCGGATCGCGGCCAGGGGGGTGCGCAGCTCGTGGGAGGCATCGGAGACGAAGCGCGTCATCCGCTCCTGGGCCACGACCTGGGCGGCGAAGGAGCTCTCGTTCTGGGTGAGCATCGTGTTGATGGCCCGCTGCAGCGAGCCGACCTCCGTGGTGCGCGGCTCGGTCACCAGGATGCGGGCGGACAGGTCGCCGTGGGCGATCCGGGCGGCCACGCCCTCGATCTGGCGCAGGGAGCGGAACGAGCGGTGAACCAGGTAGGTGGCGAAGACGGCTCCCACCGAGATGATCGAGACATCGGCCAGCGCCACCACGAGGCGGGTGCGCTCCACGGTCTCCATGACGTCGCTCAGCGGGAGTGCCAGGGCCACGGCGCCGGTGTACTCGCCGGTGTTCTGGTCCCGGATGAGCAGGGTGATCATCCGCCACTGGTGGCCGGGCTGATCGGAGTTGACCGTCGTGATCGGGAAGTCGTTCTTGTCCGCGTGGGCCAGGGCGCGCCGGTAGTCCAGGCCCTTGATCTGGGGTCGGCCGTAGGTGGCGGCGGTGTCCGGGGAGATCCACTCCCCGTTACGGCTGGGGTCGAGGTACTCGGCCTTGACGTAGTAGTTCGAGGGGAAGGTGGTGCTGCTGGTCCCTCCCTCGCGAATCTGGGCCAGTCCCTGGCTCCCGATGGCCACTGAGGTGGTGCGCAACTGACTGTCGATCTGGCCCATCATGTGGCTGTAGAGCAGCGAGGTCACCACGAAGGAGACGACGATGAGCCCGATGGCGAGCAGACCGGTGGTCATGAGGGTCAGGCGCGTGCGCAGCGGCATCGCCTGCCAGGGGCGCTGGATCGCGGTGATCGGGTGCCATCGGCCCCGTTTGATCGGGCGGTGCTGCTTACCGGACGACTTGGCCGGGCGCGTGCTCCCCCCACGCGCCGCGGCCATCACTCGGCCTTGGGTTCGCGAAGCATGTAGCCGACTCCGCGACGAGTTTGGATGAGCGGGGTGACGGGCTGGCCGTCCGCGCCCTGGATCTGGTCCACCTTGCGACGCAGATAGGAGATGTAGGACTCCACGATCGCGGCGTCACCGTTCCAGTCGTACTCCCAGACGTGGTCGAGGATCTGGGCCTTGGACACGACGCGCCCGGCGTTGAGCATGAGGTAGCGCAGGAGCTTGAACTCGGTGGGCGACAGGTCCACCTCGACCTCGGCGCGGTACACCTCGTGGGCGTCCTCGTCCAGGACCAGATCGGCCACGCGCACGACGCCGTCGTCCTGGTTCTCAATGGCGTGGGTGCGGCGCAGGATGGCGCGAATGCGGGCGATGACCTCCTCCAGCCCGAAGGGCTTGGTGACGTAGTCGTCGCCGCCGACGGTCAGGCCCTGGACCTTGTCCGCCATGTCGTCGCGGGCGGTCAGGAAGAGGATCGGGGTGGTCACGTCGCGTTCGCGCAGGCGACGTGCCACGGTGAAGCCGTCCATGTCGGGCAGCATGACGTCAAGGACCACCAGGTCGGGGGACGTCTTCTCCACCGTCTTCAGGGCGCCGTTGCCGTCGCCTGCGATCGAGACCTCGAAGCCTGCGAAGCGCAGGGACGAGGCCAGCAAGTCGCGGATGTTGGGCTCATCGTCGACGACAAGGAGGTGAGCTTCGGTGCGGGACTGCTGGGAACGCTCCATGAGTCTCACCATCCCTTCAGTTTCTGGTCGTTTCCTGAATGAGTTCCGAATGGTCGCTGTTGATAGGTCAAGTGGTTGGTGTGACCTCAATCCAATTGTAGACCCGGGAAGTCTTGGAAATCCCACAAAAATGGGGAACGGTGTGGTTGCCACGTGAACAGAGGTGACCTCTGACAGCTCTTCGGTGAGTCGCGTTGTGACATGAGGCGGGGCGACGGCAGGTGCCGTCGCCCCGCCGTCGGGTCAGAGGAAGGCGAGTGGGTCGAAGTCCTCCAGCGGGATGATGCACACGCGCGGCAGCGGGATGGTGAAGGCCTTGACGTCACTCTCCAGGTCGTAGATCGTCAGGCCCTCGTCCTCCAGGGCGGCCAGCTGGGCGTTGAGGAACTCGCGGAAGCACAGGATCCCCACCTGGGCGCCGGCCTGCAGGAGGCGCTCGATGTGGGGGATGTAGTCGCCGTCGTGGCTGCCCAGCAGGACGTGGGCCTCCTGGCCGGACTCGACCCGCTCGGCCAGCGCCTCCAGGGTGCGCTGAATACCGATGTCGACGACCTTCTCATCATTGCTTCCGGACCCGGCCAGCGGCACGGGACGGTAGTCCATGGCCAGCAGGGCCTGGATGAAGCTCATGGGCATGTGGCCGCTGGTGGCGTTGAGGAAGAACAGGGCCCGGGCCTCATCCCCCTCACCCTCGGCGGCGTCGGCGGAAGACAGTTCATCGCAGTATGCGAGGACTCGGTCCCAACGGGGCCGCTCCTCAGGTTCGGGACGCCGGCCCAGCACACTCATGCCGAGAGTGGCGTCAATGTTCTCGCCATCGACGAGAAGATAAGTCGGTACGCTCATGAGGCTCATGCTACCGGCCACGCAGTCCAGTAGCGTCCGACGACGCTCGAAGACACCGCACCGATACCGGCCTCCTCTCCCGTTCGTCTGAGCGTGATCGGGGTGTGTCCCGATCGTGTTGGGAAGTTGCCCGAGTGAAGGGACTCGAGGCGCTGGTCGGGGACATTCGACGCGGCCGGGTGCCGTCTACGCGGCCGGGGACGAAACTCACCTGGCGGGGACATCCGACGCCGTCGGGTGCGGTCTACGCGGCCGGGGACGAAACTCACCTGGCGGGGACGATCGGCGCCGTCGGGTGCGGAATTCCTGTCCCCGGAGGCGTGAGATGCCCCCGGCCGGAGTGGAATGTCCCCGGCAGGGGCCGCGACGACCGACGTCGAGGAGCACGAAACCGCCCGGCACTCATCGGGATGACGAGGACCGGGCGGCTTGCGGGCTGGTACGCCTGAGTGACGCGGTGAGATCAGTAGGAGGACTTCTCCTCGCCGGCCGGCTGACTCTGGTTCTTGAGGGCCGCGAAGGCGGCGTTGATCGCGTCGTCGTCACCGTCGGTGATCTGTGCGGGGGCCTGCTGCTGGGCGCCCGGAAGCGCCGGGTTCTGCCCGGACTTCAGGGCCGCCAGCCGGGCCTCCGCCTCCAGGTTGGCGCCGGAGGCCTCGAGCTCGGCGAACTGGGACTCCAGGGAGGAGCCGGCCAGCTCCATCTGCCCGGCGGCCTGGGCCTCGACCCGACGCACCTGGTCCTCGTAGCGGGACAGCTCGCTGGTGGGGTCCAGGACGTTGATGGAACGGATGGCGCCCTGCACCTTGACCTGCGCCTCGGCGGTCTTCTGGCGGGCGATGAGCTGGTCGCGCTTGGAGCGCAGCTCGCCGAGCTTGACCTCCATCTGCTGCAGGCCGGTCTTGAGCTGCTCGACGACCTGGCGCTGGGAGGCGATCATCGGCTCGGCGGCCTTGGCCTCGTTCTCCGCCGTGATCTGCTTGGTCAGCGCGATCTTGGCCAGCGAGTCCCACTTGTCCGCACCGGCCGTGTCACCGCCGGCGCGCATCTGGTCGGCCTTGCGGGAGGCGGCCAGGGCCTTGTTGCCCCAGTCCTTGGCCTCGGCGACGTCGGCGTCGTGGTCCTTCTCCGCCAGACGCAGGTTGCCGATCGTCTGGGCGACGGCGTCACGGGCCTCGGCGATGGACGCCGTGTAGTCACGCACCAGCTGGTTGAGCATCTTCTCCGGGTCCTCGGCGCGGTCCAGGAGCGCGTTGATGTTGGCGCGGGTGAGCTGGGCGATGCGCCCCAGGATCGACTGCTTCTCAGCCATGGTTGTTCGTCCTTCCGTCGAGCTGCGACGTCGGTGTGGGCAGTTTGTGGGCAGGTATGGACTCGGCGCTTGCCGGGTGGTCGCCAGGCGGGCCAGGCGTCATGATCGCAGGTCCCAACGCCCGGAGTCACGCCGGCGGGGGCCGCATCGCTCAGGGCATGACGGGCGTGCGAGCGGGGGCGTCCGCCAGACGGGCGCGACTCAGAAGTCGCCGCCCCCGTCGAAGAAGTCGCCGCCTCCGCTCATGAAGTCCCCACCTCCGGAGAAGAAGCCGCCGCCTCCGCCCCAGTCGCTGTCGTGGTGGTGGGAGCTCCAACCGCCGTAGTTGTGGCCTCCGCCCAGCAGCAGCCCTCCCAGCAGGAGCGAGCCCAGGTCGAGCCCGCCGCCCGAGCGGCCGTAACCGCCGGAGTAGGAGTAGCCCTCACCGGAGTGCGGGCCCCACGAGCTCGACGACGAGCCGCGCACATCGGCCTCGGCCAGGGCCTGGGCCTGGGCGACGAGCGGCTCGGCCGCCGCAACCTCCGCCAGGGCCGCCACCGGATCAGTGGTCTGGACGCTGGTGGCGGCCGTGGCGTGACGGGCGGCCTCGCTCAGCGCGGTGCGCGCCGAGGGACCCACCGCCCCGCGGTAGGTGGTGATGTAGGAGGTCACCGACTCCACCTGGGAGTTGAGGCGGGCCAGACGCGAGCCCAGGGAGGCCCGGGCGCGCGAGTCGTTCTCCTCGCGCTCGCGGGCCGGCGCCAGGGCGGCGTCGATGGCGGCCTCGGCCCGGGCCAGGTGGTCCAGGGCGGCCAGGGGGTCGCCGGTCGGGTTGGCCCCGCTGGCCTGACGGCCCTGCTCCACGGCGGCCTCGGCGTCGGCCACGAGCGGGGCCAGGGTCGCCGCCGGCACCGAGCCCTCCAGGCGCTTGGCGTCCACCAGGTCCGAGGAGATCGAGGCGATGGCCGCCTCCAGATCCTTCGCCGCGCTCTGGAGGCGCTCGCGGGCACCGGTGACCTGTGCGGCCAGCTCGCCGGCCTGGGCGATCGAGCCCTGGGCGATGCGCACCTGCTCCACGGCCGTCGCGTCCTGAGAGGCCTCGACGCTGGCGCGGGCCTGGTCCAGGGCGGTGCGCCCGGCGGCCAGCAGGCGGCGGGCCTGCTCGGGGGCCTGGGCCACGCTGGTCAGGGAGGAGGCGGGGTAGGCGGCACTGAGAGTCACCAGGATCGTCTCGGCCATGACGATGGCCTGCTCGGTCTCGTCCGCCCGCTGGGCGGTCTCCGCGATCGACGTCGGCAGGTTCGCCTCGATGCCGCGCCGCTTGTTGAAGGCCTCCTCCTGGGCGCGGATCTCACCGACCGCCTCCGAGCAGTGCTGGAGGATCTCGGTGTACATCTGGCGCTGCTGCGGCTCGGTCTCGGGGATGTCGTCGTCGAGGATCTTGCGCAGCTCGAAGCACCGTGACAGGTGCTTGCGGGCGCTGTCCAGGGCGGCGGTGAAGGCGTCCGTGGCGGACAGGCCGAACTGCGCCTGCGCGTAGGACAGCTCCTCGGCGGCGGCGCGTACCGTGTCATCTGCCTGGACCAGGGCGCTGCCGGCCTGCGTGCGCAGCTGCTCCACCGTCATCGCCGCGGGGCCCGCGGGCTGGTTCCCGGGTGCGCCGCCCGCGGTGTCCTGCTTCCTGCGCTTGCCGAACAGCATGTCGTCGTTCTCCTTGTTCTTCCTGCGCTTGTACACCGTCCAGGCGGCGGCGCCGCCGGCCGCGACCGCGCCCCCGCCCAGCAGGAGCGGAAGCGCCGAGGATCCCGAGCCGCTCGAGCTGCCCGAGCCGCTGGAGCCGGACATGTTATCCGGGATGGCGGCCACGGCGTCGTCGTAGTTGCCCGCGCTCAGCTGCTTCTTGAGGGCCGAGTCGATCCGCTTGTAGTCGGACTCGGAGAACTTCGAGGAGTTGCTGTGCGCCTGCAGCTTGTAGCTCTTCGAGGCCGAGCCGTCGGAGGGGATGTTGATGACCAGGAGCATGTCGTCACGCCCCAGCTTCGTGTCCTTGAAGGCCTGCTCGGCGATCGCGGAGGCCTTGTGGCTGGAGTCGGAGACGGTCAGCACCCACAGGCCCACGCCGTACTTGGAGGACATCGTGTCCACGGCCTGCTGGGCCTTGGAGGCGTCCAGGATCCCGAGCTCATCGGTGACGTGCTGGGTCAGGGTGGTCGACGCCGCCGGGAGCGCCCGGGGCGCACCCGCCGACACGGCCGACGCAGCCGGGACGGAGGAGGTCAGGGGCCGGGGCGCAGAGCCGGCCGTCGTCGGCGCGGCTGCGGCGCCCGCCGAGAGTCCCAGCAGCCCCAGGGCGATCGCCGTCGCGACGCCGGAGAGGGCCATCTGGTGCCAAGGACGGGAGAGTGGGGGCTGCTGGTTCTTCATCCGGAACATCGTCCCCGCCGGGCGCGGGTGTGAGCAAGTCGTTTCGCCTCAGGCGGCACGCCTGCGCCTGTCACCGCGCGCAGGCAACCGAACCACCGGCAGAATGTCGTCCATGACAGATACGCTCACGATCACCGTCATCGAGCCCGAGGAGCTCGCGCCTGTGGGACGCCTGGGGGAGTGGCTCTTCGCCGAGGGCGCCACGCTGCGCATGGTGCGTCCCTGGCGGGGCGACCCCATTCCCGGCCTGGATGAGATCGGCGACGGCCTCGTCGTGCTGGGCGGCTCCATGAGCGCCCACGACGAGGGCGACCACCCCTGGCTGGCGGACCTGCGTGAGCTGCTGCGCGGCGTCGTCGCCGACGACGTCCCCGCCATCGCCATCTGCCTGGGGGCCCAGGTGGCCGCCGAGGCCCTCGGGGGCTCCACGGCCGTGCCGGCGCTGGGCAATGACGAGGTCGGCGTCGTGGAGCTGACCATCACGGCCGCCGGCGAGAGCGACCCGGTCTTCGGGGCCGTGGCC
Organism: Actinomyces oris; assembly: GCF_001937665.1. Classification (GTDB taxonomy): domain Bacteria; phylum Actinomycetota; class Actinomycetes; order Actinomycetales; family Actinomycetaceae; genus Actinomyces; species Actinomyces stomatis. Next base: position 47,154 of record NZ_MSKL01000023.1, read on the forward strand.
GCCGAGGCCATCCGCGCCGCCCACCGCGCCGGGATCCGCACCTCCGACGGCACCCGCTTCCCCGTCATCGTCTCCCACCACGACGCCGTCACCCACCTGCCCGAGGCCGCCATCCTGCTGGCCTCCTCCGACCGCTCCCCGGTTCACACCTGGCGGGCCGGGCGGCTCCTGGCCTTCCAGCACCACCCCGAGTCCGACCCGGCGCGCGTGGCCTACTGGCGCACCCGCGACGCCCTGAACGACCTGGCCGGCACCATGGACGCGGCCTCGCTCAAGGCCGCCCGTGACGCCCTGGAGGTGGCCGCCGGCCGGAGCGCCGCGCCGGGCGCCGCCGGAACTCACGGGGCCACGGCCGCCGACCTGCCCGAGGCGGCCGCGAGCGCCGGGGCCGCCGCCCGCGAGGAGGCCGAGAGGGTCGACCCCGCCATCCAGGCCTTCGGCCGCACCCTGGCCCGCGTCCTCGTGCGCAACGTGCGCGCCCGCCGCCTGTCGCGCTGAGCGGGTCGCCGGACCCGGCCGGCCCGGTGTGCCTGGTGGTGCGCCTGGTTGGCCGTCGGGTCGGGCTCAGCCGTCCTCGGCGAGGTCCTCGGCGTCGATGATGGCGTAGGCGTAGCCCTGCTCGGCCAGGAAGCGCTGCCGGTGGGCGGCGTACTCCTGGTCGGCGGTGTCGCGGGCGACAACCGTGTAGAAGTGGGCCTGGCGGCCGTCCTCCTTGGGGCGCACGATCCGGCCGAGCCGCTGGGCCTCCTCCTGGCGCGATCCGAAGGAGCCCGAGACCTGGACCGCCACGCTCGCCCCGGGCAGGTCGATGGAGAAGTTCGCGACCTTGGAGACCACGAGCGTGCGGATCTCCCCGCAGCGGAAGGCGTCGTAGAGGCGCTGGCGCTCGCGCACCGTCGTCGAGCCGGTGATGACGGGTGCGTCCAGGTGCTCGGCGATCTCGGTGAGCTGATCCACGTACTGGCCGATGACCAGGGCCGACTCGCCCTCATGGCGGGCCAGGAGGGCGTCGATGATCGGCAGTTTGTGCGGTGAGCAGGCGGCCAGGCGGTAGCGCTCCTCGGGCTCGGCGGTCGCGTAGGCCATGCGCTCGCCGGCGTCGAGGGTCAGGCGCACCTCGGTGCAGATCGCCGGGGCGATCCAGCCCTGGTTCTCCAGGTCCTTCCAGGGGGCGTCGTAGCGCTTGGGACCGATGAGGCTGAAGACCTCGTCCTCGCGGCCGTCCTCGCGCACGAGGGTCGCCGTCAGACCCAGGCGGCGGCGCGCCTGCAGGTCCGCGGTCATCCGGAAGATCGGGGCGGGCAGGAGGTGGACCTCGTCGTAGACGATGAGCCCCCAGTCGTGGGAGTCCAGCAGGTCCAGGTGCGGGTAGACGCCCTTCCGGCGGGTGGTCAGGACCTGGTAGGTGGCGATCGTGACGGGGCGGACCTCCTTGCGCGAGCCGGAGTACTCGCCGATCTCCTCCTCGGTCAGGGTGGTGAAGCGCATGAGCTCCTCCTTCCACTGACGCGCCGAGACCGCGTTGGTGACCAGGATGAGCGTCGTCGTCGAGCTCCTGGCCATGGAGGCGGCGCCCACGAGGGTCTTGCCGGCCCCGCACGGCAGGACGACCACGCCCGAGCCCCCCGCCCAGAAGCTCTCCACCGCCTCGGACTGGTAGGGGCGCAGCTGGAAGGTGCTGGGGGAGTCGGTCAGCGTGATGGGGTGGGCCTCGCCGTCGACGTAGCCGGCCAGGTCCTCGGCCGGCCAGCCCAGCTTGATGAGTACCTGCTTGAGGTGGCCCCGCTCCGAGGGGTGGACGACAACGTCGGCCTCCCCGAGCCGGGTCCCCAGCAGGCCCTTGGTGCGCTTGGAGCGCATGACCTCCTCCAGGACCGGCACGTCGGTGGCGTGCAGGACCAGGCCGTGGGCGGGGTCGGTGAGGAGCTGGAGGCGGCCGTAGCGGCTCATCGTCTCGGCGATCTCGGTGAGCAGGGCGTGCGGCACCGGGAAGCGCGAGTGGGTGATGAGGGTGTGGACGACCGTCTCTGCGTCCAGGCCCGCGGCGCGCGCGTTCCACAGGGCCAGCGGGGTGATCCGGTAGGTGTGGATATGCTCGGGGGCGCGCTCCAGCTCGGCGAAGGCGGCGATGGCGCGGCGGGCCTGCCCGGCCCGGGGGTGGGCGACCTCCAGGAGGACGGACTTGTCGGACTGGACGATGAGCGGGCCGTCGGGGACCGACGACACCGGGGACGCAGGATCGCTGGGCGTGGCGGACATGGGCGGGAGTATCCCAAGCCGGGGCGCCGCGCCGCCGTGACGGAGGAGACGTTCCTCTTCCAGCGGGAGGGGCGAGCCAGCCGGCGTCATGCCCGGGCGCGCGTAGCTGACAGCGCTACCGACAGTGACGTTGCGCCAACATTCAGCTCATGCCCGCGTGCCGGATGGCCCGGATCCTGGGCTGCAGCGGCGGCGCGTGAGTCGTCGGGCGCGAGTTCGAGCCCTGGATGCGGGTCGGGAGGCGCTACAGGGGGCCAGAAACGGTGACATCTGCGGGCTCGTGTCCAAATCGGTGACAAAGGCGCGAGACGGGCTCCGGCCTGCGAAAGAAAACCGCATGATTCCACGGTTCGCGTTGCCGGCCTCAGGGGCGGTCGGGTCCCTTTGTCTCCGATTTGGACACCAGCGCCCTCCCCGAGGCCCGGCCGGGTCTCCTTCCATAGGATGAGGTATCCAATCGGGCGGACTGTTTAGGGTGGCGGTATGAACAATGAGCTCAATCAGACTGGAGGCGACCACGAGGCGTCCGGCGCCGGTCAGCGCGGCCGCTGGGCTGCCTGGTCGGAGGTCATCGAGGATGCCTTCAAGCCGCCTCAGGGGCCGGCTACGCCGTGGTTCTGGCCCATGATCTACGGAACTATGCTGGGGGTCGCGATGGGTGTGGCGGCACCGGGTCCCTGGTTCTTGTGGCTGCCGGTGGGGTGGGCAATGGGCCTGGCCCTCGGAACCGCCTTCAAGACGAGTGAGGACTCGGAGTCTTCCGAGGAGACGGAGGCTGAGTAGTCGGCGCCGGCGGTTGGTGTCGGCCTCACTCTTAGTCCAGGCTCTTCACCCCGCCCCACTCTGTCCGTGAGTGGGGCGGGGGCGTATTTTGGTGCGGATGAGCCCTTCCGCCTCCACCCAGGACCTCGCCGTGCACCTGACGGCGCTGCCGGACCGAGAGGTCGCCGCCCTGCTGGTGGCGCGCCCCGACCTGGTCGCACCGCCGTCCTCCTCCTTCCTGGCGCTGGCGACCCGCGCCGGGGCTCAGGGCAGCATCGAGCACGCCCTGGCCGGGCTGGATGCACCGACGCTGGCCGTGGCCGAGGCGGTGGTGGCTCTCAGTCAGCTCGATGAGTCGGGCCAGGCCAACGGAACCGGGCCAACCGAAGTCACTGAGGGCGCCGAGGCAGCCGGGGATGGACTCGCCGATGCGGCCGGTGGGGCCGGTGGTGAACCGGCCGGCAGCGAGCCGGCCAGCGATCCCGCAGGCCATCCGGCCAATCCGGCCAATCCGGACAGTGCTGACAGTGCTGACAGTGCTGACCTTGCCGGGCTGGTCGCCGCCCACCTGCCGCTGCCTGCCGAGCAGGCCACCGAGGCTCTGGGACAGCTGAGTCGGCTGGCGCTCGTCGTCGAGGGCAGGCCCGTGGCCGCGCTGGAGGCGGCCTTCGGGCCGCACCCCTTCGGCCTGGGGCCCTGGGCCGCCGAGCCCCTGAGCGCCGAGCAGCTGCCACCCACCCTGGAGGAGCTGATCGAGGACGCCGCCGGCGATGGCGGCGAGCCGGTCGTCCCGACAGCCTCCGTGGAGATGCTCCAGGCCCTCACCTGGGGGCCGCCCGCCGGCACCCTGCGCGCGGGCGGCTCCGCGCCGGGGGCGGCCCCGCTCATCGAACGCGGCTGGCTGGAGCGCAGCAGCGACCCCAGCGGGCGCACCCGCTTCATCCTGCCGCGTCAGGTCGCCCTCGCCCTGCGCGGCGGACGCTTGACCCGCGAGCCCCTCACCGCACCCGAGGCCGGCGACCTGGAGACGGTGGGCGCCGACGTCGTCGCCTCCGAGTCCTCCTTCCACGCCGAGGAGACCATCCGGCTCGTGGCCGCCCTCCTGGAGGAGTGGGGCCGCGAGGGCGGGACGATCCGCCGCACCGGCGGAGTGAGCGCGCGTGCCCTGGCCCGCACCGCCGACGCCCTCGACCTGGAGGTCGACGCGGCCGCCCGCATCGTCGAGATCACCGCGGGCGCCGGGCTCCTGGGGCTCGACGACGACGGCGCCACCTGGGTGCCCTCCTCCCTGGCAGCCGGCTGGCTCGCCGACAGCCTTCCCCAGCGCTGGGCGCCGCTCGCCCTGGCCTGGTCGGGCAGCGCCCGCACCCCCTGGCTGGCGGGCACGCGCGACGACGACGGAACCCTGCGCGCCGTCCTCGACCCGGACCTGGAGGCCGGGTGGGCGGCGCGACTGCGCGCCCGAGTGCTCGCCCTCCTGGGTGACCTCCCGCAGGGGACCAGCACCACCCCTGCCTTCGTGCGGGCGGCCCTGACCTGGGAGAGCCCCCGGCGCACCATCCCGGGCGGGGCGATCTCCGCGGTCCTGGCCGAGGCCGATGCTCTCGGGATCACCGGCGCCGGGGCACTGACCGAGGCCGGCAGGATCCTCGCCCGACGGGCGGCGGCGAGCCTCGACGAGCAGGACGCGGGACTCAGCGGCAGCCTCCTCGGTACCAGTCGCGCCGAGGAGGCGGGCGGCGACGCGCTCGCCGAGTCGCTGTCGGATGACGAGATCCTCGCAGCCCTGGAGGCGGCGCTCGCGGCGGACCTGCCGGCCGCCGTCGAGACGATCCTCGTCCAGTCCGACCTCACCGCCATCGTGCCCGGTTGGCCCGCCCCCGAGCTGGCCGCGCTGCTGGAACGCACGAGCGTCGTCGAGTCGCGCGGCGGGGCGCTCACGGTGCGCTTCACCCCTGAGTCGGTGCGCGGCGCGCTCGACGTCGGTTACCGGGCCGAGGAGATCACCCAGGCGATCGGCCGCTACAGTCCCACGCCCCTGCCGGACTCCTTGAGCGTGCTCATCCAGGACGCGGCCCGCCACCACGGGGCGGTGCGGGTGCGGGCCGTGTCCGCGCTGCTGCGGATCGGCGATGAGGCGACGGCCGCCGGGCTCCTGGTCGAACCGCGATTGAAGGACCTCGGCCTGGACCAGGTGGCTCCCGGGATCCTCGTGGCCACGGCCAGCGCCGGGCAGGTGCTGCGCGAGCTGCGCGCCTCCGGGCTGGCGCCGGTGACCGAGGACGCCGGCGGCCACCTGGTGGTCGGATCGGCCACCGCGCAGCAGGCGCGCCGGGCCCCTGAGCCCTCACGCCCCGGCAGCGAGCACTCGGTGCGACGGCGTCGGCCCGGGAGGCGTGAGCTGACGACCCTCGTGGGGCGGCTGCGTGTGGGGCAGGAGGCGCTGCAGGCCGCCGGAGAGACGGCTGTGGCCACCGACCCGGTGCACGCCCTGGCGGTGCTGCGCCAGGCCCAGTCCTCGCGCTCGCGGCTGCGGCTGAGTCTGGCCGGCCCCGACGGCGCCGTGCAGGAGCGTCAGGTGCGGGTCATGGCCGTGGAGCCCGGGCGGGTGCGCCTGCGCGACGTCGTGCGCGAGACCGAGCTGACCGTCGCCGTCCACCGCATCGTCTCGGTCGAGGCGAACTGACGGTTCTCTCACTCACCGACAAAATCTTCAAAAACGACGCGGAGCCGCGTCGATTACGAAGATTCGGTCGAAGTGTTGGAGGGCGGGCCGGTGTGCCCAGGCCAACCCGTGCGGGCCGGGGCAGTTTCAGGAGCCTCCCCTACACTGGCCGGGTGACCGACACGATCGACTCTCACACCAACGCCTCGGGCGAGCCCACGACCGGGACCGGATCGGGTTCTTCGGCGGGCGCCGCCACCGGGGCGCGCACCTCGACGGCGACCCTGGAGCGCCCGGCCCCGGGCGCGGCCTCGCCGGCCACTGTGCCGCGCGCCGGCGCCCTGCCGACCCCCAGCCAGCAGGCCCAGGCCGCCAAGGACAAGACCCTCACCTCTCCGGCCGCCATCGAGCTCGCCCGCCACGCGCTGGAGGAGGTCACCGACCCCATCACCGTCGGCGAGTACCTGGCCGCCGTCCCCGACGCCGAGCGCCTCGTCACCCACCTGTTCGACTGCACCCTGAGCGGTTACCGCGGCTGGCGCTGGGCGGTCACGCTCAGCCGCGTCCCGCGCGGCCGCACCGCCACCGTCTGCGAGATGGGGCTCCTCCCCGGCGAGGATGCCCTCCTCGCACCCGCCTGGGTCCCGTGGGCCGAGCGCCTCGAACCCGGCGACATCACCCGCTCCGACCGCCTGCCCCGCAAGGAGACCGACGAGCGCCTCGAACCCGGGTGGGAGGCCACCGGTAAGGACGCCGACGCCGTCGCCCTGGACCAGCTCGACCTGGGCCGCCCCCGGGTCCTGAGCGCCCAGGGCGTCGCCAGCGCCGCCGAGCGCTGGTACGGCGGCGACCACGGCCCCGACGCCGAGGGCGTCCGCAAGGCCCACGCCACCTGCTCCACCTGCGGCTTCTTCCTGCCCATGGCCGGTGCCCTGCGCGCCATCTTCGGCGTGTGCGCCAACGAGTGGGCCCCCGACGACGGCAGCGTCGTCTCCCTGGACCACGGCTGCGGCGCCCACTCCGAGACCGACCTGCCCGACCAGGGCCCGGAGTGGCCCATCAACCCCTCGCGGGTCGACGACCACCTCATGGTGCCGCTGAGCACCAACGGGCTCGACCTGCGCGAGGGCCACAGCATCGCCGAGATCGCCGCCCAGCAGTCCGACGACGTCGACGGCGAGCCGGGCGGCGCCCCCGCCGAGGACGCGGCAGACGCGCCCGGTCAGGGAGCCGATGCGGAGTCGTCGGCTCGGGACACCGACGCCCCGGCCGATGCTGACAGGGCCGCCGCCGACTCCGACGGCGCCGCTGACGAAGCCGCCGGCGCTGACGCCTCAGGCACTCAGGCCGAGGCCGGCGCCTCTGGTGCGGATGCCACCGCGCCCGCAGCGGAGGAGCGGCCGGAGGCATCCGGGACGAAGGCTGGCAAGAAGTCCGGCAAGACTGAGCAGAAGCCCGCCGCGAAGCGCTCTCGTCGTGCGGCCACCTCGACGCGCCGCCTTCGTACGGCCGACTCGCCGGAGGAAGCCTCCGCGGAACGCAGCAGCCGCCTGGTGGAGCTCGACCTGGGGGACCTGGAGAGGGCGACCGCAGCGGCGTCGGCCTCGTCGGCCCCCGATGCCGCGGTCGCCGGCCTGTCCCTCGCGGCGACCGCGGAGCCGTCCTCACCGGCCCCCGCCGGCGGTGAGCCCAGTGACACGTCCAGCGAGCGCGCCGCCTCGGCCCGCGCCGCCGTCGCCGGCCTGTCCCTCGCCCTCGGGATCGACGTGCCCCAGGGCGACGCGGCCTCCGAGGCCACCGAGAATGTTGAGGCAGGTGCCTCCGTGGAGCAGACACCGCGGACCCTCGCCGAGCTCGAGGCCATCCTGCCCAACCGCTCCTGAAGCCGCGTCAGCCGCGGCCCGTCATCATGCCTCGGCGAGGCGCTTGGCGGTCGCCAGCACCTCATCGAGCATCGCTTCGGTGAGCCGACCGGTGAACGTGTTCTGCTGGCTGGGGTGGTAGCTGCCGAGCAGCGTCACCGCTCTGCCGTCGGGCCTGGTCAGCTCCGCCGTCGCCCCGTGGCCGAAGCGCGGCTGGGGGCGGGGGAGGGCCCATCCGGCCTCGCGGGTGACCCGCAGCACCGCGCCCCATCCGATCCCGCCCAGCGCCAGCAGCACCTTGACCTCAGGCATGAGGGCGATCTCGCGGGCGAGCCACGGCGCGCAGGTGGCGCGCTCGACGGTCGTCGGCTTGTTGGCGGGCGGGGCGCAACGCACGGCGGCGCCCATGCGCGCCCCGATGAGTTGCTGCCCGTCGCCGGCCGCCGTCGAGGCGGGGGACGTCGCCAGGCCGGCCCGGTGGAAGGCCGCCCACAGCCAGTCCCCGGAGCGGTCCCCGGTGAACATGCGGCCGGTGCGGTTCGCCCCATTGGCCGCGGGTGCCAGCCCGACGACGTAGATGCGGGCATCCGCCGACCCGACGCTCGCCACCGGTCGCCCCCAGTACGGCTCATGGGCGAAGGAGGCGCGACGGCCGGTCCGGGCCACCTCCTCACGCCAGGCCACGAGCCGGTCGCAGGCACGGCACACCGTGATCCGGGCGTCGAGCGCGGGCAGATCCGACGATGCGCCGGCTAGGTGCGCCACATCGGCGGCCGATCGGGCCACGGGTGTGGCGGCAGTAGCGGGATCCTCGGGCCACCCGGTCCCGGGAGGGACCGGGGAATCGAAGAACGCTCCGGTGACGGGGTGCGGATCGGCCATGTCCTCATTGTGGACGCGTGGAGCGCACCATGGGCCGGCTTCTGTCACCGGTGATGGGCCGGCCCGCTCATCGCCAAGTGGCCCCGTAAGGGCCGACGGCGAGCCGCATCCCCCTGGGATCGCGCACGAAACCGGCCTGACGCAAGAGGTCGCTCACGGTGGGCTCCAGCGCGGTGACCCCGTTGAGGGACTCCACCACTGTGCGGCGCCTGACCGCCGCGGCCCCTTGGCGCGCAAACATCCGCTGCCTGTCGGCCGCCAGCGCGGTTAGGGCACGCACCAGATCCTCGCGCTCGGACGTGTAGGAGATGAGGACCTTGAGGTTCTCCGAGGCGTAGAGCACCGGGGCGCCGCCCAGCACGACGACGCTCGCCCCCTGGCGCCGGACCGGCGGGCCACTCGTCTGCTCGCTGCGGTCCCGGGCCGACTCGCCGAGGCCTGCGGGCAGTACCGGCTCAGGCCACGGCACCCCGCGCCCGACGAGACAGGCCGGGTCCTTGAGATCGAGCACGACCGGTGTTGCCGCCGCGCCGCCGGGGTCGTGGCTGAGGGACCGCAGCCGGTCAACGCTCTCCCGCTCGGCGAACTGCACCGGCCCCAGGCCCTCAATGAAACCGCCGCGCAGAACCACCCCGGTCTCCTCCATGCGCCGCAGCACCGGCATGAGCGGCCCGAGCCCTCCCGCCCCGCCGAAGGTCAGGGCGAGGTCGCGGGAGACGACCCCGTAGCGGTCCAGCAGAGACTCCACCTCCGCGATCGCCCGCTCCTCATCGCCCGCCGAGGCGGAAGACAGCCTCACCCAGGAGGTGGAGCCCAGAACGGAGGACAACCGCCCGGCCGCTGTCACCTCCCCGGCGCGCGGCATCTCCATCATGAGGCGACGGCCCCGGCGGCTGCGCACCCGCCGTGAGGATGGTGCGGTGCGCGTCCCGGCGGCGGGCGCCAGTGCCCGGCGCACCGGCTCGAAGGAGCGGCCCGTGGCGGCCCCCTCACGAACCAGCTGCCAGAGCCCCTCCCCGGTGACGCCCGCTTCCCGGCCCTCCGGCGCCTCCGGCTCACCCGGGGCGGTCGCCTCCCCGGCGACCGGCGCCAGGGCGGAGTCCGTGGGGAAGAAGGCGATCTCGCCCGGAGCGGGGACGTCGTCGGCCCCGGTCCTCACCCGGGTGGGACCGGACCGGGACACGGCATCGCCGACGGGCCGCGCCTGCCAGACGACCTCCCCGGAGGCGATGAGCTCATCAAGCATGGCCGGCCGGTAGTCGGCCACGCGCGCGGGCAGCACCACCGACTCCCACAGGCCGGCCGGCAGCCACACGCCCTCCAGTGCCGCCAGGGCCTCCGCCAGGGCGTCGACGCCGCTGCCCGGCTCATCCAGCCCCGCCCGCTCCAGCACGAGACGCTGAAGAGCCGCGGGTGGCACCGGCGCGACGGCGGCCCGCGCCCGGGCCAGGGAGCGGTGGCGCACCCGGGTGAGAACCGCCGACTCCATCCACCCCGCGGCCCCCAGGTCCACGAGGGAGCCGTCCCCGGCCAGCTCGGCCAGGGCTCCCTCCGCCACCGCCGCCCCCAGCCCGAAGGCCAGCGCCACGCGCTGCGGCGTCACAGTCGTGTGGGTGCGCGCGTAACGCAGAAGCAGGTCGTTCAGCGGTGAACGGGCCACCGCGGTCCGCTCGACAGCGCCACCGGCCTCAGCCCGCTCCAGCGCCCAGTCGGGGACCTCCGCTCCCAGGGCCCGCCGCAGATCCTGGGCATCCTCGACCCGGGCCCACAGCTCCCGCCCGCCGACCCGCACCGCGGCGGCTCGGTGCGCCCCGGCCAGCTCGGCAAGCGCCCGCCCGACCGTCCGCTCGACCTTGCGCTTGTCCCCGCGTTCGACGTCGTCGCCGGCCCCGTCCACGCCGTCTCCTCGCGTCTCCTCTCCCGGCTCCCGCCGGTCGAGGTCGGTGCACCGCTCGACCAGCTCGGCCGCGCTCAACGGACCCAGCTCACGCAGCAGGTCGGCGATCCCCTCGGCATCGGCGCGCACCCGCCGACCGGGAGCCAGGTGCTGGAGCTCGGCCTCCACCTGGGCCAGGACCTCGTCGTCGAGCAGATCCGCGACGCCGCCGTCGCCCAGCAGTGCGTCGAGCACCTTGGGGTCCAGGGAGAGCAGCTGGGCCCGGCGCTCGGCGTGGGGCAGGTCCTCCTGGTAGATCAGCGTGCTCGCGTACCCGAACAGCAGCGGATGGGCGAAGGGCGACGGCTCACTGGTGACGGCCTCGACGACGCGCACCCGGCCGGAGGCGAGACGCTCCATGAGGTCGGTGAGCGCGGGCAGGTCGTAGTACTGCTGGAGGCACTCGCGCGCCGCCTCCACGCTGACGGGGAAGTCCTGGAACTGGCGGGAGGCCTCGAGCAGCTGGCCGGCCTTGACCCGCTGCAGCCACAACGGCGTGCGGTGCCCCGGGCGGGCTGCGGGCATGAGCAGGGCGCGGGCGGCGCACTCGCGGAACCGGGCCGCGAACAGCGCCGTCGTCTCGATCCTGCTCCGCACGAGGGAGGAGATCTCCGCGGCGTCGAAGGTGATGAGCCCGGCCGTCGGGAGGCGGCCCTCAACCGGTGGGATCTGCAGGACGATGCCGTCGTCGGCCACGATGATCTGCGGGCGCACCCCCAGGAGCTGGTGCACCCGCTCCCGAATCGCCATCACCCAGGGCTCGTGGACGCACCGACCCAGCGTGCTGTGGACGATGATCCGCCAGCTGCCGGACTCGTCCTCATAGCGCTCCAGGACCAGGGTCTCATCCGTCGGCAGGGCGCCGGTGGCTCGGTACTGCTCGCGCAGCAGCGCCAGCAGGTTGCTGCGGGCATGATCATCCAGCCCCGCCTCCGTGAGCCGCCGCCGCAGCGCCTGCTCGCCCTCCGACTCCCCGGCTCCCGCCTCCGACGGCAAGGAGGCCTGCGCCTGACGCAGGAAGACGCCCTTGGCGAGCCCGGTGGCCGCAGGTCTGCCCAGCCCCTCGCCCTTCCAGAACGGCAGGCGGGCGCTGCGCCCCTCGGCCGGGTCGACGACGACACGGTCCCCCGTGATCTGACGGATCCGCCAGCTCGACGTCCCCAGCGTGATGATGTCCCCCGGGCTGGACTCGTGCACCATCTCCTCGTCGAGCTCCCCGACCCGCCGCCGCCCGGAATCCTGCGCCCCCTCGGGCAGGACGACGGGGAACATGCCCCGGTCCGGGATCGTGCCCGAGGACGCCACCGCCAGCCGCTGCGTGCTGGGCCGGGCACTGAGCTCACCGGTGGCGCGGTCCCACACGATCCGCGGCGAGAAGTCCGCCAGGTCCGCCGAGGCGAAGCCACCGGACAGCAGCTCCAGGACCGAGTCGAAGGCCGAGCGCGGCAGCGAGGTGTAGGGGGCCGACCGAGTGACGGTGGCGAACCAGGCGTCGGCCGTCAGCCCACCCGCCACACTCACCGCGGCGACCGTCTGCTGTGCCAGCACGTCCAGGGCGTTGGACACCAGCTCCGTGCGCTCGATCGCCCCGGCGCGCATCCCCTCAGCGGCGACGACGGCGTCCACCAGGTGAGTGCGCTCCACGGGGTAGATGACGCCGCGCGGCCGCCCGCCCACCCGGTGGTCGGCGCGCCCCACCCGCTGCAGGCCCGCCGCGACCGACGGGGGCGGCGCCACCTGGAGCACGAGGTCGACCGAGCCGATGTCGATGCCGAGCTCGAGCGAGGCCGTGGCCACCACGCACCTCAGCTCACCCGCGGCCAGCTCCCGCTCCACACCGAGACGCTGCTCCTTGGAGACCGACCCGTGGTGGGCCTTGGCGATCACCGGGGCGCCCGCCGCCAGGGGCTCGGTGTGCGAACCGGTTCCCATCTCCCAGGACTCCCTGTGAACCGGCACCTGCGGCGTCGGCGCCGCCGCCCCGAGACGCGCGGCGTAGGCCTCGTTGAGGTGCGCAGTGAGCCGCTCGCAGGCACCCCGGGAGTTGACGAAGACCAGTGTCGTGCGGTGGGCCAGGACCTGGTCGAGGATCGCGTTCTCAAGGTGCGGCCAGATCGAGGCCGACACCCGGGCGGGCACCCCGGCACCGGGCCCGTCAGCCCGCCCCGCCGCCATGGCTCGCCCCAGTGCCCGGTCGGAGCGCCAGGCATGCGAGGACCCCGCCCGCCCGAGCCCGGAGGGCCGGGAGCCGCGGCCACTGCCCGCGCTCGCGGGTGCCGCCAGCGCCCGCTCCATCCGGGTGCGGCGGTCCGAGATCGCCGGGACGCGTGCCATGTTCTCCACCGGCACGGCCACCGTGACCTCCGGCGTCGCCCGGCCGTCGTCGGCGATGATCGTCACCGGGTGCGGCCCGCCGAGGAAGCGGGCGACCTCCTCAGGGGGCGAGACGGTGGCGGACAGACCGATGCGCTGCGCCGGGCGCCCCAGGAGGTCATCGAGGCGTTCCAGCGACACGGCCAGGTGTGTGCCGCGCTTGGAACCGGCAAAGGAGTGGATCTCGTCGACGATGACCGTCTCCACCGTCCGCAGCGTCTCCCGCACGGCGCTGGTGAGCATGAGGTAGAGCGACTCCGGCGTCGTGATGAGGATGCTGGGCGGATGACTGCGCAGCCGACGACGCTCCCGCGTGGGCGTGTCCCCCGAGCGAACCCCCACCGAGATCGGGCGGGTGGGGCCGACGGCGGAGATTCCCGCCAGCGGCCGGCGCAGGTTGCGCTCCACATCCGCTCCCAGAGCCTTGAGCGGGGAGATGTAGAGGACCCGCACGCCGTCGGCCTCGGCCGGCGCTCGTCCTGACGCCGCCCCGGTCCCCTTCTCCTCCGCGACCGGCTCCCGCCCCAGGCGGTCGATGGCTGACAGGAAGGACGCGAGCGTCTTGCCCGAACCGGTGGGGGCGATGACCAGGGCGTTCTCACCCCGGCCGATCGCGGCCCAGGCCCGCTCCTGCACAGGGGTGGGGCCGGCGGGGAAGGCGCTGAGGAACCAGGTGCGCGTGGCCGGGGAGAATCCTTCCCAGCCCGGCTCGTGCGGCCCCGCGACGGCAGGGTCCCCTACTGACTCGGTCACTGCCATCACCTCCTCCCGTCCGGTCTCACCGACCATCCTTCCACGAGGGTGTGACAGCAATTCCGGGGCCTGAGCATCAGGGCGAGCACTGGGGGAGCGGTGACGGTATCGCTCAGTTTCGCTCAGCGCGTGATGTTCTGAAAGAATGCCGCCGTGAGCTCCCGTACTCCCACCAAGTCCTCGTCGGCATCATCCTCCTCATCCGGCCAGATCTCCGGGCTGGATCGGTTCTTCCACATCACCGAACGCGGTTCGAGCATCTCCCGAGAGATCCGTGGCGGCATCGTCACCTTCTTCTCGATGAGCTACATCCTCGTCCTCAACCCCGCAATCCTGTCCAAGGCGAGTCCCCCGGGAACCGAGGCCCAGCTCGCCGCCGGCACCGCTTTCGTCGCCGCGGTCATGACGATCCTCATGGGCGTCGTCGCCAACTACCCGATGGCCCTGGCCGCGGGCCTGGGGATCAACGCGATGGTCGCCTACACCCTCGTGGGCACCCAGGGCATGACCTACGCCGACGCCATGGGCCTCATCGTCATCGAGGGCATCATCATCCTCGTCCTAGTGCTCACCGGCTTCCGAGAGGCCGTCTTCAAGGCCGTCCCGGACCAGCTCAAGACCGCGATCTCGGTGGGCATCGGTCTGTTCATCGCGCTCATCGGACTGGTGGACGCCAAGATGGTGCGCCGCGGCGGCACCCCCCTGGAGCTGGGCCTGGGCGGCTCCCTTCAGGGCTGGCCGGTCCTCGTCTTCCTCTTCGGCCTCTTCCTCATGGTGGTGCTCCACGTGCGCAAGGTCCGCGGCGCCATCCTCATCGGTATCGCCTCGGCCACGGTCCTGGCCATCATCATCGACGCCGTCGCCCACCTGGGCCCCTTCAACGACGACCCGGAGAAGGGTCCTCTCAACCTCACCGGCTGGTCCCTGTCCGAGCCGCACCTGGACGGCTTCCCGGTGGACCTGCCGAGCCTGTCGACGCTGGGTCACTTCAGCCTGCTGGGCAGTGTCCACAAGGTCGGCATCGTCTCAGTGATCCTCCTGGTCTTCTCCCTGCTGCTGGCCGACTTCTTCGACACGATGGGCACCATGGTCGCCATCGGCGCCGAGGGTGACCTGCTCGACGAGCACGGCAACCCGCCCAAGACACGCGAGATCCTCGTCGTCGACTCCCTGGCTGCTATCGCCGGTGGTGTCGGGGGCGTCTCCTCCAACACCTCCTACGTGGAGTCCGCCGCGGGCGTGGGGGAGGGGGCCCGCACGGGTCTGGCCTCCGTGGTCACCGGCTGCATGTTCGCCCTGTCCATGTTCTTCGCGCCGCTGGTCAAGATGGTCCCCTATGAGGCGGCCACCCCGGCGCTCGTGGTGGTCGGTTTCCTCATGATGATGCAGGTGACCGACATCGACTGGAAGTCCCCGGAGATCGCCCTGCCGGCCTTCCTGACCATCATCATGATGCCCTTCTCCTACTCGATCACCAACGGGATCGGGGCCGGCTTCGTGTCCTACCTGGTCGTCGAGGTGGCTCAGGGCAGGGCGCGGAGGATTCACCCGCTCATGTGGGTGGCCTGCGCGATGTTCGTCGTCTACTTCACCCTCGCCCCGATCAAGGCGATCCTCGGCGTCTCCTGACGAGAATCGACGGCCTCCGGCAGACGCTCCGGAAGCGCCCTCTCGTCGGGTACCGACGGTGTGGATGTCCACATCTGCAGCAAAGGCTCTGAACTGTCTCGCTCCTCCGGAAGCAAACCGCATGATTTCGCGGTTGCTGCTGGTGCGGTGAGTGGCGTCGAATCCCCTTTGTTGCAGATGTGGACACTCTGTCCCCGGCTGCCGCCTCCGCTCTTCTCAACCCGTCCCTCGCGCTCCGGTTCAGGAGCCGTTTCACGTGCCTCAGCGGCCTACGAGGGATAGAGACGGAAGTTCTGCTCGATGACTGATCTGGGCCGCGCGCAGCGGTTGGTTATCACCACTGGTTGAGGATGGTGGGGTAGGTGTCGGGGGTGCCGAAGGTGAAGATGGCGCCGTTGCCCACCGGGTTGGTTCTGGTGGCCAGCTGGGTGGCTCGTTGGTAGTGGGGCGAGTCGGAGGCGAAGAACATCTTCCAGCCCGGCAGGTATCTGTAAGGCGGTGGAGTAGGAGAGCGTGGGCGCTCTTTGCCGGCCAGGGTTCCGATGATTCCGGGTGCGAAGGTGCTGGCGGTGGTGTGCATGAGGGCGTCGGCCAGGTCCTCGCTGGCGTCCAGGGCGGACCCGAGAGCCTGGCCGATCATGAGTACGATGCCGGCGTTTCCGGGGGTGGGCCTGTTGAAGCTCAGCATGAGTTTGTTGCCTTGTCCGATCGGTCCTGAGAAGGCCGGTGTGAGGCCGAAGTCGGGGAAGCTGGAGGTGGCTTGGGCGTTGCGGATGTACTGGAGGAGGTAGTCCTGGGTGATGGGTGGGGACTGCTCGGCCTCCTGACGGCTGTCGGCGGTGGGGCGCCACAGGTCCAGGGAGAGGTGCAGGGGCCTGACCTGCTGGATCCACTCCCACACCCGACGCCCCTCAGAGACCGGGTCACCAAGAGCCTGCCGTTTGAAACTGAGGTCCCATCGCATGGTTGCCTCCTTTAGTGGAAGTACTGGGGGTACTCGATGTAGGGGTCGTGCTCTGTGTGGTCGACCCACTGGTCGATGACCTGCTGAGGTGTGATGCCAGGTGTAAGGACAGTGTGTCCGTCGAAGACACTGGTAGTGAACCACAGCACCAGATTCGGGTCGGGGTTCAGTGAACGGACCCAGGCAGCGATATCAGCCGCCTCCTCAAAATCTAATGCACCATCAGCTGAGATGAGTTTATTATCGCGAAAATGACTGACGGTGACTGCTATGTCATCAGGGTTGATGATGATGTCGACGTCAGTTTCACGCTCGTCCTCTCCCCACTGTAGAACCCTGCTTCCTGGCCATCTTTTGTTGGCCTCAAGAAGAAATATACTTCCGTCTGTTATCGTCTGTGCTGCGCTGAGTTCTGGAAACAGGAAACTAATGCTCATGGATTTCTTCCAGTTATGGAGTCATGGAATCGTGTGAACAGTTAAGGTGGTGCTTTTGTGATGACAGAGACGGTTCGTGTCTTATCCCCGACACCCGCCGAAATGTGCTGTTCCACATTCGCTCCACGCGCCGCGGTTGGTGTTAGTGCTCAGGTGCAGTGGGCGGGCGTGCTCGACGATGGTGTTGCGGGCCTCGTGTGCTGGCCGGTTGGTCACCATTGGTTGAGGATGGTGGGGTAGGTGTCGGGGGTGCCGAAGGTGAAGATGGCGCCGTTACCCACAGGGGCGATGCTGGTGGCCAGCTGGGTGGCTCGTTGGTAGGGGGGTGAGTCGGAGGCGAAGAACATCTTCCAGCCCGGAATGTAGTTGTAGGGCTCTGGGGTGGGGTTAAGTGGGTGGTCCTTACGGGTCAGGGCTCCGATGATGTTGGGTGTGAAGGTGCTGGCGGTGGTGTGCATGAGGGTGTCGGCCAGGTCCTCGCTGGCGTCCAGGGCGGACCCGAGAGCCTGGCCGATCATGAGTCCGATGCTGGCGTCTCCGGGTGTGGGCATGTTGAAGCTCAGCTCGAGCTTGTTGCCCTGTCCGATCTGTCCTGAGAAGGCCGGGGCGAGGCCGAAGTCGGGGAAGCTGGAGGTGGCTTGGACGTCGCGGATGTACTGGAGGAGGTAGTCCTGGGTGATGGGTGGGGACTGCTCGGCCTCCTGACGGCTGTCGGCGGTGGGGCGCCACAGGTCCAGGGAGAGGTGCAGGGGCCTGACCTGCTGGATCCACTCCCACACCCGACGCCCCTCAGAGACCGGGTCACCAAGAGCCCGCCGCCTCATGTGTAGGCGCCATTCCATGATCATTGTCCTTTCCTCGTGGTGCTGATTATCTGAGATGTTAGTTGGGTGGCGTGTAGAAGAGTTCGATCTCGGCAGGGAATTCGCCCCAATCCTGCTTGTCTCTGAGGACGTCGAACGTATATTTTTCGGCGATGTGCCATTGGATGGGGGTTGTGGCTCCCGCATTGCGGACGGCTTCAAGTCTCCTTAGTGTCCAGTCAACGAGTCCACCATTTCCATAAACTGAGGCTGTCCAGTTTGTCTCTATGAACTTGAGTAGCCCCTCACCTTTGGCGTCGACGGGAATGCCATCCCGATATCCGTCGAAGGAAACGTCCCCAACATGGTAATAGTATTCTGCTGGAACGTTGGTGACCTGCTCTTTGTAATAAAGGTTACGTGTGAGTGTAGCTTCTAGGTCGTTATTGGTTCCGTGGGCGTCAACGTTCTTGTGCATGAGGGTGTCGGGAATGCCGTTTGGTGATGAGTTAAATTTCATAGTTCAACTGTTCATTGTTGGTAGTCGGGTGTGGGGTGCATGGGTGTTTAGCATTTCAGGGTAGGTCTTGCTGCGACCTTGGTCGCTGTGAATAGGTGTATTGTCGCCGGAACGGGAAAAGCAGTGTGTGGATTCTATGGTCTGTTTTCAGTCGCATCCATGGTCTACGATGCGGCGAATGGCCTGCATGTTTCTTTCTGTTTGCGCTGGCGAATGGATGCGCATTTTTAGGTATGTCTGATTGAGGATCAGAATTAATGAGATGTGGTTGGGAAGTGTCCAGCTTCCTGATTGCCCGACCTCGTTACTGCTGGTTGTAGGTCTCCCGTACAGGCTTGAGATTGCACTCAGGTAGTCATTGTAGATTCTATGAACGACAGGAGTCGTTCTCGGTATCAACTCTGTGGGCGGACGGGGAGTGAGTTCGATGTCGATTCCTGAGATGATGCCGGGACTGATGAAATCGTACCTAATGGTTCCGTTGTTATTTCCGTTAGGAATGGGGATGCTGAATAGTTCCTCTTCTCCAGTCATGATCGTCCAGCCGCACTGGCCGCAAAGAGTGAAGGCTCCTTCTTTGCTGATAGGCCACGGGTGCTCTGTCCATGTTCTCACCAAGGTTGCAAAATGCTCTGCTGAGTATGTGATGAACGTGAATCCCGCAGCCTGAGTGAAGTCGATTGTGGCGGATGCATTTTCCATTCCCATGTCCTAACTATTGATTAACTGGGGATCGCTGAGAGTGTCGCTTCTGGCGAGCGGATATAGAGTGAGATATAAGTGTTTCCTGGTGAAAGAAAAACTGAGGATCCGTTTGGGAGGATCCAGTCCACGTACAGTCCTGTATGCTCAAGTTGCTCTTTGGGGTCGCCATACAGTTTCAAGAGCGCATCCAGGTACTCTCTGTAAATTGAGTGCGTTATTTGGGATGTCTTCTCTCGAAACTGGAGGACGGCGCGTGTGGTAATCATGATGTCGACACCACAGGTGAGGCTTTGATCGCCGGTGTCGACAAGAATGTGGCTATCCTCCATGCCGTTGCTGACTCGGGTACTGAAGTAGCGGTCACCATCTGGAGAACCAACCCATCCGCACAGGTCGCGTAGCGTGAAGGCCTCCTGCAGAGTCATGGGCCAGGGAGCCTCCGTCCAAGCCTTGACTATGGATATCATCCGGTCGGGTGGGTAGGCGTAGAATGGGGTTCCGGCAGAACTGCTGTAGTCGCGAATTGGCGATGTATCGGCCACCATTGTCTCCTCAATGCGACTTGGTCTGATAGTTTGGTGTGGTTCAACGCAGGTTTTCACGCGCTCGTAAGGGTGTTTGGTGGGCTCATGAGAATGGTGTGCTTATACGGTCCGCTCTAGGGGAGGTCGGGTCCGTACTTGCTTTCATAGTAGGCGGCCAGCGCCGCGTTGTGTGTTTCGGTTGGCGAGTTGATGGTGACTTCGACAAATGTTCCTACAGAGGCGAGGTTTATGGATGCGTTGCTGGGGAGCATCCAGTCGCTGTGGGGACCGAACTTGTCCCTGCCTTCTTTGGGTGGGCCGTATACTGTGGTCAGGGCGTTCCGGTAGTCGGTGTAGACGGACTGCGTGATAGCAGATACGCGCGCCTCCAGTTCCACGGGGACCCAGGTGGTCAATCGAGCATCGATGCTGTTGACGAGGCTGCGGTCCCGGGTATCTTCCATGATGGTGCCGTCTGTCTCCCCGCTGCTCACGGGGGTGGTGAAGAAAGTACCGTCGTGCGGGGCTCCGGTCCACCCGCACTGGTCGCGCAGGAGGAAGGCTTCGTCAAGAGTGATGGGCCAGGTGTGCTCCGCCCAAGCTCTCACGATGGAGACCATCTGCTCGGTGGCGTACGCGTAGAATGGGGTTCCGGCAGAACTGCTGTAGTCGCGAATTGGCGATGTATCGGCCACCATTGTCTCCTCAATGCGACTTGGTCTGATAGTTTGGTGTGGTTCAACGCAGGTTTTCACACGGTCATAAGGGTGTTTGGTGGGCTC
>NZ_MSKL01000023.1:67082-96478 GCF_001937665.1 Actinomyces oris
TCATAGTAGGCGGCCAGCGCTGCGTTATGCGTTTCGGTTGGCGAGTCGATAGTGACCTTAACGAATGTTCCTAGTGAGGGGAGGTGGATAGATGCGTTGCTGGGGAGTATCCAGTCGCTGTAAGGGCCGTACTTGCCTCTACCTTCTTTGGGTGGGCCGTATACTGTGGTCAGGGCGTTCCGGTAGTCGGTGTAGACGGACTGCGTGATAGCAGATACGCGCGCCTCCAGTTCCACGGGGGCTCGGGTGGTCAATCGAGCATTGATGCTGTTGACAAGGTTGCGGTCCCGGGTGTCTTTCATAATGGTTCCGTCTGTCTCCCCGCTGCTCACGGGGGTGGTGAAGAATGTACCGTCGTGCGGGGCTCCGGTCCACCCGCACTGGTCGCGCAGGAGGAAGGCTTCGTCAAGAGTGATGGGCCAGGTGTGCTCCGCCCAAGCTCTCACGATGGAGACCATCTGCTCGGTGGCGTACGCGTAGAAGGGGAATCCAGTGGACTGACTGTAGTCGACGATGTTCGATGGGCTGCTCATCCTTGTCCTTTAGGTCAGTTAAAGATTGTCAATGCTCTGTTGGAGGTGCTGGATCACCTCAGGTGTCAAGGTGAGGGGTTCGTCGGTGATCTGAGTGAGATCCTCCGTCTTTGTTTTCATCACCTTGATTGTCAGCTTGGTGTCGCCGCTCTTGACTCCTTCCCACACGTCGGGGTGGTCGTGGAAGTACTGTGCGAAGCGAGGGTCGCTCAGCATGCGGTCACGAGTATAGGCCGGAGCCCCCTGTTTGGCGCTTCCTTCATAGAGCGTCGGGCGGGGTGACCTGTCCAGGTTGGCGGTGACTCCTTTGTACTCGGATATCACTATCTCGTCGCCATTGGGGCTCACCGCCATCCCGTCAAGCCAGCCGCCAGGGGCGGTGCCGTTATTCTGGGAGAGGAACTCATCGGGGATATGGTAACCCTGCGACTCGAGGTATGCCTCCCCTCCGGTCTCGCCAATGCGAGTGCTCGATCCGATCCAGTCGTTCCATGCTTCGCGGCGCTGTGTGGCGGCATCTTCTAGGCTTTGAGTGGCCTGCGGGTCGTAGCCATTTCGTTCTAACTCATCGATTGTCTTCTTGTATCTTCCTGAGTTGTACTGCGCCATGCTGTGCCCTTTGGGTAGGTGTTCCTCCAACTGTCTTCTGGCTTCGTAATAGTCGGCTCGGCGCTGGGCTCGGTACCGGAATAGCTCTTCGATCTCATCGGCACGCAGGCTCGCACGGGGGTTCCAGTCTGGGAGCCTGACGGCGCCGGTCTCGTCCCATGCGAGTCGGCGGCCGGCCTGGGAGGCGTAGTGGCGCCATGCGGTTCGGTCGGTGCGCCACAGCCAGGAGGCGTACCTGGCCTCGCGGGTGGCGGCGTAAGCGCCGCGGGCCATTTGGCCGCCCATGGCGCTGGCGGCTCCGCCGCCGACCGTGGTCAGCGCAGTGGTCGCCAGGTCCAGGGCGATCTCGGTTGGTGTGTGGGTGGACAGGTAGCGGGCCGTCGTGCCCCGGGGGTCGCGGACGAGGGACGCTGCCCCGCGGGCGGATCCGAGCACGGTGGCAACGCCCATGCCGACCTCGAAGGCCAGGCCGAGTGTGCCCCCGGACAAGACGACCATGGACCCGGCCAGCACCACCAGCCCCAGCTTCTTCTCCCAGCTCAGCGACTCCCACGCCGCCCCCAATGCATCAAGAATCCCCGCCAACCAGTACGGCTGCTCTTCGGTCAGGCTATCGGCCAGGCTCCGGGTGAGATCGGGAACCATGGCAATGACGAGTACGCCGGCCACCACCGCGCACAGGCCCCCGAGTCGCACCCTCCACTGCTCCGGCGCTGGATCCAGCTCGGCGCGCGCCGCTTCCTCCCGCGCAATCCGCAGTTTCGCGGGAGTCGCCAGCAGCAGCCTCGGTTCGCGGAACGCGGCTGCCTCCATGAGCGTCATCCACGCCCATCGCCACTCGACCCCGACGACGGAGACCAGGCAGGCGCCGTCGGCCAGGAAGCGCCCGAAGGCATTGCGTGGCACTCCCGCCCAGACACGCCACCGCCACGGCGCCCAGCGGTTCCCGTAGTTCTCGCTCTCAAGGGCGCTCACGTACCCGCCGCTCCATAGCGTGCGGCTATCGATGACCCAGGCCAGCGCCAGCATCAGCAGAAGGGTGGCGCCGCGTCCGTGCCCGTTGTTGGTCAGCGATGCCGTCACCTCAACGGGCCACGACGGCGCCTCGCCTCCCGTCAGCGACCACAACACGTCGTTGGAGGCGTTGCGCCCCATGTGGTCGACAACCGCCACCCACCACGTCCACAGCGGCACTACCGGGGCAAGGAGCTGCAACGCGGCCCTGTATCCACCGCGATGCACCCGACCACGTCGCCACAGGGCGATACCCAGCCCGATCGCCCCTCCCACCAACCCGGTGACGACCGCGTGCCCGGCATAGGGGTAGGGGAAGATGTCCCCGGTGACCCCGGAGAACGGACTCAGGGAGTAGGTCGTAGCGCCGCCGCACTCCAGTTGTCTCCCGCCCTCGGGGCAGAACAGACTATTCAGGAAGCTATTGCTGCTGTTCAGCAGCATGACGCGGCGGGTGACTTCCTCGACCGTCTCAAAGGCGGCGCCCGCCGCCACCCCCAGAACGATCCAGTCGCTCACCAGAAAACGGCGTACCCGCCCTGGAGCCACCAGGGCAAGAACCGCCAGCGGTGTCAGCTTGAGAACCTCCTCCACCACGGAGGCGACCGCTACGGAAGCGGCTATATCAGACGGGATGACGCCGGCGGCGCTGCAGACCCACAGGCTCACCATGGCGATCAACAGCGCCAATGGCATTCCAGAGGCGAACACTCCTGACGTCAGGGCCCAGGAGACGGTTTTAGCTCGGGCCAGAGTGAACCAGCACACCACCAGCCACAGGCACCCGATCCAGGCCCCCAGCGCGGTGCGGACCGTCGGCGAGACCGCCACGGCCACGAGGACCACCAGCAGCGCGAACCATGCCGCAACGGCCCGCACTCGGCGCAGCGCCAGGAAGATCCGAGACCTCGACGTGCGGTCACGCAGCCGTTCCCACCACTCCTGCCTCGGCGGTGCCTCTGCTCTTGGTCCAGCCATGGGCCCTGGTACCGCAGTGGTCGTCATGGGCGGAGCGGCCGGTTGAACAGGCGCCGTTGCAGGCTGGGACTGCTGGGCAGGTCCCTGGGTGGGCCGGGGTCTCAAGGCTCGACCGGAGTCAGGCATGTGACTGTAGGCGGCCGTCTGCATATGACCGGCCAACGGCCCCGTGGGCGGGGCGACACCATGACTCCGGGGTGGTGCGACCCCCTGGGCGGCGGGTGGTGGGATGTGGCCGGAGGGCGCCGTCGGCTGCCCCACCGCAGGGTGGCCCGACAGTTGTCCCGATGGCGGATGCCCCGCCACTGGCCGTCCCGCCGGCATCCCCTCCTGGCCCGCTCGCTCGGGCGGGCGCCGAGACGCCGGCCACACCCGAGGAGGCTCCCCGGCGCCTGAGCTCGGCACATACCCTTGGCCGTTATCGTTCAACGCCCACCCCTCTCTCATACGCCGTTCAGCGGCGTAACCATTTTGTTACCAAACGGTCGGGAGAGAGGCGGCTTCTCCGCAATCCAGTCTCACTCGCCGTCGTCAGGGGCGGCGTCCATCGCTGGTAATCGTTGGTGCCTCGAGGACTACCCTTCTCAGACGGGGCGTTCGTCGCCCGGACGGCACCGTCCGGCACCACCCCTGACACTCGTCAACCCGCCCCACGTCTTCACCACCTCAGGACATGACTCGCACGACCTCACAGCGCCGCCCCGGCGGTGGCATCTTCGCCTCCTTGAGATTCCACAACTACAGGATCTGGTTCCTGTCCGCCCTCGTGGCCAACACCGGGACCTGGATGCAGCGCGTGGCTCAGGACTGGCTGGTGCTGCGCGTCCTCACCGACGACTCCGCCTCCGCCACCGGCCTGACCACGGCCCTCCAGTTCCTCCCCATGCTGCTGCTGTCCGCGCACGCCGGCCTCGTCGCCGACCGGGTCGACCAGCGCAAGTTCCTCATCATCACCCAGAGCGCCATGGGCCTGGTCTCCGCAGTCCTCGCCGTCGACGTCCTGTCCGGCACCGCCCGCCTGTGGCACGTCTACCTGGCCGCCTTCCTCACGGGTGTCGCCGCGGCCTACGACGCCCCCGCCCGCCAGACCTTCGTGGCCCGGATGGTGCCCGCCGAGCACCTGTCCAACGCCGTGGGCCTCAACTCCGCCTCATTCAACGCCGCCCGCCTCCTGGGACCGGCCCTCGCCGGCGTCGTCATCACCTGGGTCGGCGCGGGCTGGGTCTTCGCCGTCAACGCCGCCACCTTCGTCTTCCCGGCCGTGGCGCTGGCCGCCATGCGCGTGAGCGAGCTCGTGGACATGCCCCGTGCCCGCCGTGCCGCCGGCCAGCTCCGCGAAGGGCTGGCCTACCTGCGCGGCCGCATGGACCTCGTCGTCATCATCGCCGTGGTCGCCGTCGTCTCCATGCTCACCCTCAACTTCCAGGTCACCATGGCCGCGACCGTGCGCACCGTCTTCCACCTGGAGTCCGACGCCTACGGCACCGTCTCCTCGGTCTTCGCCGTCGGGTCCCTCTCCGGCGCCCTGTGGGCGGCCAGACGCCGCAACCCCCGCCCCCGCACCGTCGTGCTGGCGGCCCTCGCCCTGGGGGTGTTCACCCTCCTGCTGGCCGTCATGCCCACCTACCCGACCTTCATGGTCATGACGATCCCGGTGGGCCTGTGCGTCCTCACCCTCCTGACCAGCGCCAACCAGACCGTGCAGATGACCACCGAGCCGTCCATGCGCGGGCGGGTCCTAAGCATCTACATGATGTTCTTCCTAGGGTCGACGCCGGTGGGAGCCCCGCTCATCGGCTGGGTGGCCGACGCCTGGGGGCCGCGCATCGCCATCGCGGTCGGCGGCCTGAGCGCTGTCCTCACCGCGCTGGTGGCCGCCGCCTGGAGCTACAGGCACTGGAACCTGTCCCTGCACTACTCCTCCACCCGCCCCTACCTCAGGGCCGCGCCGAAACCACCGCGGACCCCACAGCCGGAGACCCGGGGCGACGACGTCGACTCGCACTGACCGAACACCGACTGACGCGGGCTCGTGCCGCCTGACCGGGCCTCACATGTCATCGAACGAGTAATACGTACGCTACCCGTGGCGCATCTCCGGGGCACTGGGGAGTCCTCCCCAGCCGAGGATCGGCGCGCTTTCAGGCGGTGCTGGCCCAGATCACAGAATGCCGCCTATCCTGTCGAGGAACGCGGTTTGGTGAGCGAGCCCTTCCGAAGGCATCGAATGGCCGCGGTAATCCACCTCAAGCAGGAGCCCACCCCCATGACCGAGCTGATCGACACCACCGAGATGTACCTCAAGACCGTCTATGAGCTTGAGGAGGACGGAGTTCCGCCGCTGCGTGCCCGCATCGTCGAGCGTCTCGACCACTCGGGCCCCACGGTCTCCCAGACGGTGGCGCGCATGGAGCGTGACGGTCTCATCAAGGTCGCCGAGGACCGCTCTCTCGAGCTCACCGATGAGGGGCGCAGGCGCGCCACCGACGTGATCCGCAAGCACCGGCTCGCTGAAAGACTGCTGCTGGACGTCATCGGCATCGAGCGCCGATTCGTCCACGAGGAGGCCTGCCGCTGGGAGCACGTCATGAGCGAGCAGGTTGAGGAGCGCCTCGCCGTCATCCTCGACGACGTCTCCACCGACCCCTTCGGCAATCCCGTCCCGCCACGGACCGCGGAGCACCCTCGGCCCTCCGCCGACGAGGTCAGCGTGGACCGCTTCGCCGGACGTGAGACCGTCACGGCCGTCATCAGCCGCATCGGGGAGCCGATCCAGGCTGACGCGGAGATCATCGCGAGCCTCGAGGACGCGGAGATCGTCGCCGGAACCGAGGTGGAGCTGCGTGTCAGCGCCGGCGGGGTGAGGCTCGTCGGGTCCTCCGGTGACCCCGTCGTCCTGGCCGACGACGTCGCCCGCCACCTCTTCGTCCAGCGCTGAGCGGCGACGCTCAGGCTTTCTGCCAACCCCCTCAAGGGAGTCTGAAAATAACCTGTGCAGGCAGGGGGTTCTGGTGGTGTTTCTCGTCTCATTAGATGAGATGCGAGGAGTTGTCCCGTAGTCCGGTCGACAGTCGGACAGCCATCCTTGTTGAGGGGTCCTACAGGCGCTGGGACGGAGGGCCTATGTCGGGACCCCGTCGAGGTGGGTGCGATTTTTCAGCAGAATACCGCGAATTATCGGTTTGGGTTGCGAGCGCGCCGATGGACTGAGGTCCCTGGAGCAATATGGATAAAAGCGAGAAGCGCTCCATAGTGCTTCGGCTCACAACAGTGTGTGACACCTTGCCGTGACGAAGCGCGGGTCTGTCATGTAGCGTTCAGGTCGTTGCCGCAGACAACCGTCTCGGTGACGTCTCGGACCGGGGCTTAGTCCTGCCACTCGGTCTGAGGCACGTGGAACCAACAACTCAAGTGGCAGGAACGGGGGAACCAACTACCGGTCGCCCAGGCGAACAGCCGAAGCGGCCTTGGGGTGAAGCCCGCATCTGCGGGCCGGACGTCTCCAGTCCGAACCCGACAGCTCACCTCGTCGGCTCAACAGGAGAAAGCATTCATGTCCTCACGCACCACCGCACGTCACCGCAAAGCCACCCGCGCCCTTACCCCACTGGATGACTTTGCTCCCACCGCGCGCCGCGGTCTGGCTGTTGCCGCTTCGTCCGGCCTCGCCCTGACCATGATCGCTTCGGGAGCCAACGCCGCCGGCCACAGCGAGGTCACCTCCTCCGGCACCATCGAGGCTTCCGGCGTGACCCCCGGAGTTGGCATCTTCGCCGCCAACGCCCGCGAGGCCCTGGCCGCCCGCCAGCAGATCACCATCTCCCAGGCCAACTGGGTGACCGAGGCCGCCCCGCAGGTGGAGGCCGTCGCCCCCGCCCCTGCGGCTCCGCAGGCGCCCGCCGCCCCTGAGGCCCCTGCCGCCCAGGCCGCTCCGGCCGAGCAGGAGGCCGCCCCCTCCTCTGAGGCCGCCGCCCCGGCTGCTGCTGACCAGGGCGCTGACGCCGCTGCCGCCGACACCCAGGCCGCTCAGACCACCCAGGCCTCCGCGCCGGCCAGCACCTCCAACTCCTCTGTCGTGGCCATCGCCATGCAGTACGTGGGTGCCCCCTACGTGTGGGGCGCCTCCGGCCCGAGCGCCTTCGACTGCTCCGGCTTCACCTCCTACGTGTACGCCCAGGTCGGCATCAGCCTGCCCCGTACCTCCGGCGAGCAGGCCGTCGCCGGCACCCAGGTGTCCGCCGCTGAGGCTCAGCCCGGCGACCTCGTCACCTGGCCCGGTCACGTCGGCATCTACGCCGGTGACGGCAAGGTGATCGACGCCGGTGACGAGTCCACCGGTGTGGTCTACCGCGACATCTGGGGCTCCCCGAGCTTCGTCCGCGTCGGCTGATCCCAGACGCTGAAGTCCTGACCGTGAGGGGTGGGTGCCATCGGGCACCCACCCCTCACGGCGTGTCAGAAGAGGGTCGGAGCCGACCGCCGGGGCGTCTCCTGGGAGCAAAACGAGGACAACCTTCTCATGTGGTGGTCCCCACACCCCTTTTCGGGGCAGAATGTCCTTGGGTCGTAGACCGTTATCTCGAGAAAGGGCAGATCCCATGACTGATGACAACGTCGTCCTCGTCGGAGTCGATGGTTCACCCGAGTCCCTGGCGGCAGTGGACTGGGCTGTGGCGCGCGCTGAGTGCCAGGGCTGGCGCGTCCACATCCTGTGCGCCTACTCCCTGCCCTCCTTCACCACCGCGTCCCTCGACGGCGGCTACGCGGCGCTCGATGACTCGGCCATCAGGTCCGGCGCCCAGGCCGTCATCGACGAGGCCGTTGCGCGCGTCAAGAAGTCCGGCGTCACCGTCACCTCCTCCCTGGAGACCGGGGACCCGGCCGGGGTCCTCGTCGACCTCTCCGAGGAGGCGACGCTGGCCGTCGTCGGCACCCGGGGAGGTGGCGGCTTTGCCGACCGGCTCCTGGGAACCGTCTCCTCCGCCCTGCCCGCCCACAGCCACTGCCCGGCCGTCGTCGTACCCCAGCACAATGAGGGCGCCGACTACACGCCGGTGCGTCGCATCGTCGTCGGGGTCGATGGCTCCTCCTCAGCCCGCAGGGCCCTCAAGTGGGCCGTGACCGAGGCGGAGGCGTGGGGCGCCGAGCTCACCGCCATCGCCGCCGTGCCGATGGCCTCCGGGGCTGGGGCGCTCGCCTGGCTGCCGGCCGCCGTCGACCGCGAGCAGGTCCTGGCCGACGTTCGCTCCGGGCTGGACCGCGCCATCAACGAGGCCCTCGAAGGCCATGAGGGCGTCACAGTGCGCCGCCACGCACTGGACGGCAACCCGGCCGAGCTCCTGGCCGAGTTCTCCACCGCCGTGGACCTCATCGTCGTCGGCTCGCGTGGACGCGGGGGCTTCTCCGGCCTCCTGCTGGGCTCCACCAGCCAGGCCGTCCTGTCCCACGCCTCGTGCCCCGTTCTGGTCGCACCCACGCACTACGCCAAGGGGGAGCGGCGCACCTCGCGCACCTCCACCCCGTGGGGCCGGGCCTGAGGCCCCACCCGCCGCGGTGAGCCCACCTTCGCTCGCCGCGGCGCCACCCCGCAGCCCGAGTGGTCATGGTCGGGTCGATCCGCTGGTAGTCTTCCGCTCAGGCCCTCGTAGCTCAGGGGATAGAGCACCGCTCTCCTAAAGCGGGTGTCGTTGGTTCGAATCCAATCGAGGGCGCTGACACCACCGGGTCCGGGCGGCGAGCGTCGATATCGGACGGACTCGATCAGTGCCGCCCGGTCGTGCCCGGACGGCAGCCGCGGGCGCATGGGGCGTGCCACGCCGCGGTGCGTCTCCACGCCCAAGGGTCCATCGGCCTATATCTTGAGCGTATGACGCCTTCGTTCTTCTCCTTCGGCCGTAAACGGCGCGATGCTGCCCTCCGGGAGGATGAACACAAGGGTGCCCGATCCTCGGCCGGCTCAGATCAAACCGCGAGCCGACGGCGTTTCGCCGCGGACCTGGGGGCTCTTGCCGCGGCGCCGAGCAAGCCCGAGCCAGCCCCCGAACCGGCGCCTCCGGCCCCCGTGCGCCCCGCGCCCGCACCGCCACTGAGCGCTGCGGACGTCGAGCGACGCGAGCGCATTGACACGGCCCTGTCCTCCTGGCGCAGCCACCTCGTGGACCTGGGGGGCGTGGCGAGCCTTGATGACATCACCCTGCTCGACGGCGTCGTCGACCTCACCGCCGCGCACCCCTCCGGCCTGGCTCAGCTCTATGCCGGCCGCCCCACCAACCTGTCCAGCATCGTGCGCGAGCGCAACGCCCTGGGCCAGGCCCGCCAATCCCTGCGCGAGGTCTCGGCGCGCACCGACGTCCTGGCCCGCCAGTTCGGCGTCGCGCCGGTCTACCTGGCCATCGGGGTGGCCACCTGGAATGAGACGGTCCCCGAGGACGACGAGGAGGACGGTCTCCACCTGGCCGACGGCGACTCGCCGGAGGCGGACCTGACCGCCCAGATCCCGCACGTCGAGCGCATCGCCGCCGAGCACGCCGCCCGCAACGCCCTGGCCGCCGCCGGCCTGACCGTCCCCGAGGCCCCCACGGCGCCGCGCGTGCGCACCGTCAACGCCCCGGTCCTGCTGCGCCCCGTGCGCCTGACCAGCGCCACCGCGGACGCCACCCTCACCCTCGACCCCACCATCGAGGTCAACCCGGTCCTCACCCGTGCCCTGCGCCGCTACCAGTGCAGCACCGACATCGGGGACATCGCCCGCGCCGCCCTGTCCTCGGCGGGCTTCACCCCGCGCTCGGCCCTGGCCCGCATCGGTGCCCTGGGGCGCCAGTACCTGCCCGGCTTCGAGATCCACGAACGCCTCGTCGTCGGCGCCTTCGTCCACCCCGGACAGGCGCTGGTGGAGGACTTCGACGCCGTCCTGGAGCGTTCGCGCACCTCCGCCCTCGTCGCCGCCATCGCCGGCGACGAGGGGGCCCGTGAGGCCCTCAGCGTCGAGCTGCCCCCGGCCGTTCCCACCGACCGGGTTCCCGGCGCCGAGCGCGGCGTGGGTGACCTGGAGCCAGCCCAGCTCGACGTCATCGAGGCGGTGGGCACCGGAGCGAGCTTCCTCATCGACGCGCCCCCCGGCTCTGACGTCGCCGGCACCCTGGCCGCCGTCTTCGCCGACGCCGCCGCCTCCGGACGCACCGTGCTGCACGTGCCCGCCACCAGTGCCGACGGGCACGCCGTCGCGGCCGCCCTGCGCGAGGAGGGCCTGGGATCCATGGTCCTGGACCTCACCGAGGACGCGGCCTGGCGCCAGCACGCCTCCGAGGGCATCCGCGAGAGCCTGGGCGTCCAGCCGCCCCAGCTCGACGTCGCCGGGATCATCTCCTCGCGGGACCGCCTCACCTCGGTCCGCTCCCGCCTGGACCGCTACGTGCGTGCCCTGCACCGCCCCCGCGAGCCCTGGTCGGTCTCCGCCTACGAGGCGCTGCAGAAGCTCGCCGAGCTCACCAGCCGTCGCGACCGGGCGACCACCCGGGCCCGCATCGACGCCGAGCACCTGGGCCGCCTCGACGAGGACGGCAGGGACCGGGCCCTGGCCCTCCTGCACCGCGGGCACGCCCTGGGGCTGTTCACCCCGGAGGTCTCCTCCAGCGCCTGGAACGGGATCCCGGTGGAGGACATGGACGAGGCCACCGACGCGCTCGTCCACCTGCGTGCCCTGGCCAATGACCTGCTGCCCACCATCCAGGAGCACACGGCCGTGGTCGCCCGCACCACCGGCCTGAGCCGGGCCCGCAACCTGGGCCAGTGGATCGAGCAGCTCGACATGTTCGACGGCGTACGCGAGTCCCTGGACGTCTTCCTGCCCGAGGTCTTCGAGCGCTCCGCCGCCGACATGGTCATCGCCACCGCCTCCAAGCGCTGGCGCGACGAGCGGGGCATCCACATGGACGGCTCACGGCGCCGGCGCTTCACGCGGCAGGCGGGCGACCTGGTGCGGCCGGGCCGCGTCGTCGACGACCTGCACGGCGAGCTGGTCAAGGTCCAGCGCCGCCGCGAGGTGTGGCGCCGCCACGACCCCGACGGCGGATGGCCCCGCCTGCCACAGGGCCTGGACGAGATGCGGCGCACCGCCGGACGGGCGCGCGGCGCCGTGACCGAGGTTCAGCCGCTGCTGGGGCGCGCCCAGGACTCCCCGGTGCTCATGGAGACGCCCCTGGAGGATCTCCTGGAGCTGGCACGCTCCCTGGCCGCCGACGACCTCACCGCCCAGAAGCTCCCCGAGGTCAACCGCATCCGCACCGATCTCGAGGCCCTGGGCCTGAGCGACTTCGTGGCCGACATGGCCGCCCGCAGCGTCGAGGACGAGCAGCTCGAGCCCGAGCTCACCTACTGCTGGTGGTCCTCCCTGCTGGCGCAGACCCTCGCCGCCGACCCCGACCTCGGCGGTCTCGACGCGCGCGCCCTGTCCCAGATGGCCGTCTCGCTGCGCGAGCTCGACGCCGCCCACACGCGCTCCCTGTCCGGTCCCGTGGCCCAGGCCTGCGCCCGGCGGGTGCGGGCCGCCGTCGAGGAGGACAAGGCCGACGCCCGCGCCCTGTACATCGCGCTGGCCCGCGAGGACGGCGTCCCGCTGCGGGAGATCATCGACGCCCACCCCATGGCCCTGCTGGCCCGGCCGATCTGGATCGTCCCGCCCACGCTCGTGCCCCAGATCTTCTCGCCCACCGCGGTGGTGGACCTGGCCGTGCTGGACGCCTCCACGCCCATGCCGGTCCCGCAGGTGCTTCCCGCCTTCGTGCGCGCTGAGCAGGTGCTCGTCGTCGGCGACTCCCGGCGCGCGACGAAGGGGCTGGCCGCCGAGCTCGGCCCGCTCCTTCCCTCGCGCACCCTGCCGACGGGCCGCAACAGCCTCGACGCCGGCATCGCCTCCTTCCTGGCGGCCAACGGCTACGAGGGGGTCGTCGAGGCCGTGCCCTCCCCGCCGGGGGACACCTCCCTGACCCTGGAGCTCGTGGACGGGCGAGGCATGCCGGCGCCCGGGCAGACCGCGGTCGAGACGGTGGAGGCCGAGGTCTCCCGCGTCGTCGACATGGTCATCGACCGGGCACTGACCCGGCCCGAGGAGTCCCTGGCCGTCATCGCCCTCAACCGCCTGCACGCCGACGCCCTGCGCTCGGCCATCACCCGCGCGGCCGCCGGCGCCCCGGCGCTGGAGGAGTTCTTCGCCCCCGGGGCGGCCGAGCCCTTCACCGTCGTCGAGCTGGCCGAGGCCCGCGCCCTGCAGCGCGACCACATCATCATCTCGGTGGGCTACGCCAAGACCCCGCACGGGCGCACTATCCACAACTTCGGGCCCGTCTCGGACCACAGCGGCATGGTGGGGCTCGTCGAGGCCCTGTGCGCCTCTCGGGGCAGCACCCAGGTGGTCTCCTGCCTGGCAGCCGGAGACATCGACCGCGACCGTCTGCGCGCCCCGGGGGCCCGTCTGCTGCGCGAGGTCCTGGCCCGGGCCGAGGACTCCTCCCAAACCGGCAACTCCGCCGGCAAGGTGCCCGACCGGCTCCTGGTGGACCTGGCCGAGCACCTGTGGCGCAAGGGCCTGTCGGTCGTCCCGCGCTACGGGACCGACGGCGGTGTGCGTATCCCGCTGGCCATCGGCCACCCCGACTACCCCGACGAGCTGCTCGTGGCGGTCCTGACCGATGACGTCGACTACATCTCCGAGCCCAGCCTGCGTCGGCGCGACCGTCACCGCGTCGAACGCCTCGAGCGGCGTGGGTGGCGCGTCCACATGGCCTTCTCCGCCGGGGTGTTCGTGGACCCGGAGGCCGAGGCGAGGGCCGTTGAGGAACTCGTCCTTGCCGTCCTGGTGGAACGTCAAGGGGAAGCCGCTCCGGCCATGGAGGCCGTGCCCGACCGCGTCGACGACTCGGTGCGTGCCGTTCCCGAGGCTCCCGAGTCGGAGGCCGACGAGGCCCATGAGCGCACTGAGCGCCCTCGCATCGCCCAGGGGCTGCCGCTGCAGGCTTACTCCGACGACCAGCTCGATGACCTCATGGCCTGGATCCGCTCCGACGGCGTGGTCCGCTCCGAGGCAGGGGAGGTCGAGGAGCTGAGAAGCGCACTGGCTCTGCGTCGTCGCGGCTCGGGGATCGATGCCGTCCTGGCCAACGCCGTGCGGCGCACTCGCTGAACCGCACGAGCGGTGCTGAAGGACGCAGTGAATGACAGTGATGCCGTGAATGACGCCGCTGTGACAGGCGGATCCGGCCGGGCGCGCGCCCCGGGCGCGGAGTCCGCAGACAGTGCCGTGACGCCTGAGCGTGGGAGCACGCGGCGTCGCCGTCGGGTCATCGCCCTGTCAGCCCGGGACCGGGCACGTGTCGAGCGCGGTGAGAGCCCGGAGGATCTGGCGAGGGCCGACTACGAGCACGACGCCCTCAGCGGACCGGGGGAGGGGCTCGACACCCCGGCTCCCGGTGGTGCCGGCTCCAATGACGCCCGCCTCCAGCGCGACGTTCCCCCGCACTGGGGCTGATAGCGAGCCGCCGCGAGGGAAATGCGCGGAAAAGCGGAAGGCCCCGCCGATCATGAGGATCGGCGGGGCCTTGCGACGATGCGATGATCAGATCGCTGCGGGACTCAGTGCTTGGCGGCGTTGGCCGAGAGCAGGTCGCGGATCTCAGTGAGGAGCTCGACATCGGTGACCTCGTTGGCCTCCTCCTCAGCCTTCTGCTTGGCCATGCGCTCCTTGATCTTGTTCATCGGCATGACAATGGCGAAGTAGACGGCGATGGCAATGAAGAAGAAGTTCACCACGGCAGTGAGGATCGTGCCGGGCTGAATGTACTCGGTGGAGCTCGCGAAGATCTTGAACTGACCGATGGAGTCGAAGTTCGGCTGGCCGACGATCTGACCAATAATGTCCAGGATGACCTTGGTGATGGCGTCAACGATCGGCTTGAACGCGGCACCGATGATGACGGCGACGGCGAGCTCGAGGGCGTTGCCCTGCGCGATGAACTCCTTGAATCCCTTAATCATGGCGATCCTTTCTAGCGGCGCGGGCAGACGTCTGCCGGGGTGCGCCATCGGGGGCTGGAAGTGAGAGCGTCCTATCATTCGCGTAAGACGCCGCAGCGGCATTACGGGCTCAGCGCAATGCCGAGCGTGCTATTCGTAGCCGCGCCAACTACCAGAATAGCGCTACTGGAAGGAATGGCCAGTGTGATAAGTGTTACTTTCTTGTTTTCTGTCCATCGACCACCCTCTCCGACCTGCTGAATCGTCACAACTCTCGCTCTTGAGCAGAGAACGGTGCTGTGCGTTCCAAAAGGTCCTGCAGATATTCCTTGGGAGATACTCTGAGAAGACTCCTGAAATCCTGGTGATCCCTGGTTGCTCAGTGAAGAGGGTGCGTTGGGACTGGATAAGGGGTTCATTGTCGAGCTGCTCTCCGGGCTGCTCGGCGCGGCGGGGGCCTCGGGGCGCTCAGTGGGATTCTGTGCCGCCGCACCCTGAGAGGCGTCCTCCTGCGTCTGCGGTGTCCACCCCTCGGGGGCCTGCCCGATGACATCCACCCGCGCACCGGGGCGGGCGAGCTCGGCTCCGACGTCGATGGGCACCTGGACCAGTCGCTCGTCGGCCCCCAGCTGCTGGGCCAAGCCGCCGCTGGTCATCGAGGCGGTCAGTACCGTGCCCTTCTCCAGGGAGATGGCCGCCCGGCTCCCCACCGCCTGACCCGTGGAGGTCAATGGGGACTGGGGGATCGACCCGGCCGGAAGCGTGCTGGTCGAAACGTCCTGTTCGGTGAGAAGAGCCCCGGCGCTGATTGAACGCGATGCGACGAGAACCTGCTGCCCGCGTTCGGGGCCGGGACGCAGCACGCTGAGGGCCACCAGGACCGCGGTGCCCAGGCAGACGGCCACCACCAGGTGGCGATGCCTCCACAGCAGGAGCGAAGGGCGGCGCCAGGTCCGCCCGGCCCGGCTGCTCGGACGGGCCGGGCGGGAGCCGGGCACCGAGGAGTGCGGTGACTCCGCACGGGGATCCTGAGGTTCCCGAGAGGTGCTGAGCGAGGGGCGGCGGGGCAGTCCGTGGCGGCGTCTCATGCCACCAGGGTCGGCGGCCGACGGCGGCCCGGCACGCCGGCTCCTCAGTACTGTGGACAGGGGCCGCCTCAGGGTGCCTGTGGCCCCCGGGAACCGGCGGTCTCGGTGGGCTCAGGACTCCGGGGACATGGTGTGCGCCGGCGAGCCGGCGGCCAGCAGGAACCACTCCTGGGCCGTGATGACGGCGTCCACGCACCTGTCGTGCTCCTCCATCGGCAATGGCCCGGGCACCAGCTCCTCAGGGTGGAGGATGGCGAAGGTGTGGGCATCGGGGGAGCGCAGGGGCAGCATCCTGTCGTACCAGCCGCCGCCCTGTCCCAGGCGGCGCCCGACGCAGTCCACGGCGAGTGCCGGAATGATGAGGGCGTCGACGTGACTGACTGCGTCGGCCGGAAGGGTGGGGCCGCTGGGCTCCGGGGGGCGCCTCGGCGCCCGCTCCGCCAGGTCCTCACCGCCCTGGAACAGCCCCCAGCAGCGCGCCAGGCGGGGGCCGAGCACCGGCAGCAGGACCTTGACGCCGGCCTCGTGAAGCCGTTCCAGCAGCAGCCGGGTGCAGGGCTCGGCCCCCACTGACACGAAGGCCGCCACCTTCTGGGCGCCGGCCACCGCCTCCAGGGCGTGCTCGGTCAGCGCCTCGCAGTCCGCGGTATGCCCCTGGGTCGGGTGATGGTGATGGGTGCGGCGGTGCGCCCTGAGCACCTTGCGCAACTCGTCCTTGGCGTCGTCAACCTCGAGTCGGCTCGTATCGGGAAGGTCCAGCGCGCCGGTCGTCATAGTTCCATCCTCGCAGGTGAAGGCGCCCCGCGCCTGAATCGTTCGTCCCGGCGGGGCACGGCGCGTGTCGTCAACCTGAGGGTAACCTGAGTGCCATGAGAACAGTGGCCGAGCACCTGGCCGCCTGCCTGGAGATCGCCCAGGCGGCTGCGCCCCTCGACGTGGTCCTTCCCGACGCCGTCGGATGCGTCCTGGCTCAGGACGTCGTCGCCGGAATCGACCTGCCCGCCGTGGACCTGGCCGGACAGGACGGCTATGCCGTCATCGCCAAGGACGTCGCCGAGGCCGACCGGAACAACCCGCTCGTGCTCGACGTCGTCGATGCGGTGCGCGCCGGCGACATGCGCCCCTGCCACCTCGTCTCCGGGGCCGCCGTCCTCATCGACTCCGGAGCGCCCATGCCGCTGGGCGCCGACGCCGTCATCCCCTGGGCGGACACCGACCGCGGTGAGTCCCGGGTCGCCGTCCACCGCTCCATCGCATCGGGCGACAACGTCCGTCGCCGCGCCGAGGACGTGAAGTCCGGAACCACTGTCCTCAAGCGGGGGTCGCGCGTCAGCGCCCGACAGGTGGCCCTCCTGGCGGGCCTCGGGCTGCACCGGGTGCGCGTGCGCCCCACACCGCGCGTCGTTGTGGTCTCCATCGGGGACGAGCTGGTCGAGCCCGGCCAGTTCCGTGAGGCCGGGGACGTCTTCGATGCCAACGGCCACGCCCTGGCCTGTGCGGTCACCGACGCCGGCGGTCAGGCCTTCCGGGTGGCCGCCGTCCCCGACGAGCTGCGCGCCCTGGCGGACACCATCGAGGACCAGCTCGTGCGCGCCGACGTCCTCATCACCACCGGGGGCCTGAGCGTCGGGCAGGGGGACACCGTCAAGGAGGTCCTGGCCCCCCTGGGCTCGGTGCGTTTCGACGCCGTCGCCATGTCCCCGGGCCGGCAGCTCGGCGTGGGGACGGTCGAGGGCACCCCGATCTTCTGTCTGCCCGGCGACCCGGTCAGCGCCCAGATCGCCTTCGAGACCTTCGTGCGCCCGGTCCTGCGCCAGATCGCCGGGCGCACCTCCCTGCACCGCTCCAGCCTTCCGGCCACCATCTCCGAGGGCTGGCACTCCCCGAGCGGAAAGCGCGAGTTCGTCCCCGTGCACGTCAGCGGCTCACCCTCCCGCGGATACCGCGCCGAGCCGACGACACCACCGGGCACTGTCCGGCTGCACGGCCTGTCCGAGGCCAATGCCATCGCTGTCGTGCCCGAGGACACGAGCACCGTGGTGGCCGGCGACACCCTCCACTGCCTCCTGCTGGACGCCTGATGCCCGGCCCGCGGTCGACGGCTCATGACGACTCCCTCGGTGGTGGGGCCCGGCGGGCCATCGCCGGCCTGCTGCTCGGGGCCGGCTCGCCGACGCGCTTCGCCTGGCCGGTGCGCCTCGAGCCCGAAACGACCCACGAGGACCGGGCTCCCGGTGCCTCGCAGGTGCCCGGGCGCCCCTCGGTCGTCGTGCGCGAACTGCGAGCCGACGACGAACAGCCCTGGAAGGCGCTGCGGCTGGCGGAGAACGACCGACTCGCTCCCTGGGAGGCCACTCTGCCGGTCGGCGGTGGGGAGTCGCTGAGCACCTTCCCCGCCTTCCTGCGCCGCCAGACCCACCGGGCCAGGCTCGCAGAGGCGATGCCCTTCGTCGTCGAGGTCGACGGCGCCTTCGCCGGGCAGATCGCCGTCGATCCGATCATCTGGGGTGCCATGCGCAGCGCCCAGGTGGGCTACTGGATCGGCTCGGCTTGGCAGGGGCGCGGGATCATGCGCCTGGCGGTGGCCCTCGTCCTCGACCACCTGCTGGGGCCGGTGGGGCTGCATCGCGTGGAGATCAACGTGCGCCCCGACAACGAGCGGAGCCTGGCGCTGTGCCGTGGTCTTGGGCTGCGCGAGGAGGGGCTGCGCCGCGGCTACATGCACATCAACGGAGCCTGGGCCGACCACGTCTCCTTCGCGGCCCTCGCCGAGGAGGCCCACGGGCCGGATGGTGCCGGTTTCGAGCAGCGACTCACGCGCGGGTGACGCTTTTTCACGGCATGCGCGCAGGCTGAGGTGGGGCTGGTCTCCGGGGTGCGGCGGGTGCGTCCACGGCGCGTTCGGGGTGGCTGTCGGCTGGTCGGTGACGACGCGCTCAGCGAGACGGAAGAAACGTGTGTGACTCATGTGGTGACAGAGGTGTCATGCTGACAGTGTGACGTCATGAATCCCAGGTATTTCGAAGGAAAGCCGGAGTGTTCCTGCGCAGGGACGAGGGCGGGCGCGCTTACGGTTGCTGTGTGGGAATCGAGATCTGGGCAGTCATCGCCCTCATCACGGTTCTCTCCGTGTACCTCCTTCCGCTTTTAGTGGGGCGCCGCGAGATGGCTCGACGCTCCAACGTCCAGGACCGCTACTCGGCTGAGCTGCGGGTCCTGGCGACGGGTACGGCCGCCGTCGAGCGTGACGAGACCTGTGCGAGCAGTGGGCATGCGGAGCTCTTTCGACGTCGACCGGAGGTGAGGGTGATGAACAGGCCCGCCGTGAGGAATGTGCGTGCCCTGCGCACCGAGCGCGAGCTCGACCGTGCCCGCCAGGTTCACGCCCAGGGCCGTGAGCGCCGTCGGGTCGCCGCCTCGCACCGCGGGATCGTCGCCAGCGTCCTGCTCGGAGTCTCGCTCGGCGCCTGGGTGCTGGGTCTTGTCACGGCTCTGCCGTGGTGGCCCGCCCTGCTGCCCACCGCGCTGCTGGGAACCTCGATGGTGGCCGGACGCCGAGCCGCGCTGGCCTCGGCCGCGGCGGACCGCCGTGAGCGCCGCCGCATCGCCGAGCTCGAGCAGACCCTGGTAACCCTGACCGGCCGGCGCTCCTCGGCCTCGGTCGTGGCCGCGCCCCGTTCCGTCGTCGACAGCACTCGCAGCGCCTCCAGCGGTGCCGGCAGCGCTGTCAGTGCCGTCAGTGCCAGTGAGGCCTCGCCCGCTGTGTCCGCCGAGTCTGTCGAGTCCACCGGCGACTCCGGCACGCAGGACTCCTTCATGGAGCGCCTCGCCCGCGAGGGTGCCCAGCGGTCGGCCGTGCGCTCGGCGTCGTCGCCCCGGGAGACAGCCGCCACGGAGTCCGCCGAGTCCGCCGTGCCTGCTGAAGCCACCACTGACAGCCCCGCTGAGGCGACCGGCACCGCTGCTGTCCGTCCCTCCCGGACCATCGACTCCGAGGAGGAGCGTCTGGCCAAGCTCGACGCCGACCTGGACGCCGAGACTGCCGCGGCCGTGGCCGCCGAGCGCGAGGCGACCCGCCGCGCCTCGGTCTACGTGCCCTCGCGTCATGCCGGCAGGGTCTCCCGGGACATGGGCATGCGCGAGGCGGTCTCCCGCGATGGCGATGAGGAGAGCTCGCCGCGCACCAAGGACTTCGTCGCCTCCCTGTCGACCTCGACCTCCCGCAGCCTATCCGGCTGGGGCAAGCTCTTCGCCGAGGCGAGCGCCATCGAGCAGGAGGCGCAGGAACGGGATGCTGCGGCCTCCGCCCCTGAGGCGGCTGCGCCGGCCCGACCGGCCGCTGCGGCCTCCCCCCAGCCCGCCTCCGAGCCGGCCCGTCCCGTCGTCCGCCCGCAGGCGCCCGCTGCTGCGCCGGCTGAGGCGGAGGGAGTCTCCAAGGAGGAGGCGACGACGTCGACCCCGCCCCAGGGCTGGCGCCCGGTCCACGTGCCCGCCCCGACCTACACGCTGGCGGCCCGAGCCCCCCGGCGCTCCTACGCCGACCCGGTGGTCGACCCGGGCACCTCGGCGCCGGTGCCCGCGCGTCCGCAGTCGGCCCGCGCCTACATCCCCGCTCCGGTGGAGGATGAGGAGGAGCTCTTCCACCCCATCGACCTCGACGCCATTCTCGAGGGGCGGCGCGCAGCCGGAGAGTAGTGCGCGAACTCCCACGGCCCGTCGCCGGGCGGCTCCGGTGCGGTGGGCGGGCTCACCGCCACCGAACTTGCCAGGACTGCCTGCGGCGGTGCTAGGATCGGTCCGCACTCGGGGCTATGGCGCAGTTGGTAGCGCGTCTCGTTCGCAATGAGAAGGTCGGGGGTTCGAATCCCCCTAGCTCCACCACCTCGAAGGTCTGCCCCGCCAGGAAACTGGCGGGGCAGACCTTTTCTTGGTGAGGTCAGGCGGTGACCGTTCGGCTGCAAGGTGCTCCGGCGCTCATCGCCTCAGCGGGTGCGTCCGTGTCAACATGACGAGATGATCTACCTCAAAAGTTGGCACTGAGCTCCTGGTGACATGCCGAGAGTAAAAATAGGAGCGCCACATACTGACTTTGCGCTACGATGAGGGTATGACCTCAGAAGACGACGCGCTGGAGAGCCTGGGTCAGTCCGGGCTGCTCGAGGTGCTTGAGTGGGCTGTTCTCGTGGCTTTCGCTCGAACGGGGCAGGACTACGACGAAGATGCTGGCCATGATCAGATGTTCGTCGGCGTTCTAAACTTCTTGTATATCCGTGATCTTCTCGACCGGGCGACCGCCAATGGGCGCTATGCCCTTCCTGACGGCGCTAACAATCTCGGCGAAGACGTCCTTGGTAGAGGCATCACGCCAGAAGCTCTGCGGACAATGCCGTTGATCCTCCCCGGTCGTATCAGTCGAAGCGACTATCGGCATTCGCCGGGATGGGCGGCTGATGGTTATCGCGTGCTGCTGCAGTCCTTCAAGTATGGTGAGGTTGATCGCATCAATTGGGGGCAGCGGAGTGATGCGAAACGACGTGTGGCGTCGCAGGCCTTCATCACCCAGGGTGTGCTCTTTTCGGGTGAAGACTTCGGCCTGGGGGCCATCGTCGGAATTCCTGACGGCGATGGCTTCGAAGGGGTGACGCTCATTGCTGCACACTCTTTCGATCCAATCACTGGTAAGTTTGAGTTATATATCGGTCAGAGTAAGAACCCTGAGTTTCGGGGAGATTCATGCTGGCACTGGCGTCATCAACTGCTCGATGGAGGTACTCCTTCTGAGCTGACAGAGCGGGGCCTGCCCCCTGTTCTTCCAGGTGACGCTCCTTCGATGCAGGTTGAGGAGATTGCTGTTCGCCTCAAGAAGGCACAGACGGGCGATGGTACGGCCACTTCGAATGGCTAGCACGCGACGTACAACTCAAACGCTTGCCAATGCCACATCGTTCTTCAACGGACGACGACTGACGATGGCGCGCCAGTTGGTTGGTCTTCGGAAAGCTCGTCTCGCGGAATTGATTGGGATGTCGCCAGCGTCGGTTACGGGCTGGGAGAACGGAGCTAAACAACCCAACCGTGCCACAGTAGCCAAACTAGCGTGGGCGCTGAAGGTTGAGCCACAGTTCTTTGCTGGAGGGATCCCTCCTCGTGTCGAGAAGCCGCACTTCCGTTCGTTGCGTTCAACCCCGCAGGTCGCTCAGGACGAAGCGGAAGCTTACGGTCAATTCGTCACGGAAATTGCTGGACTCCTTGAGAAGGTCGTTGAGCTTCCCGAGACGCTGCTGCCTGATCTCCCTGTGGGTCCAGATGAAGCTGATGGCTCACCGGAGGAAGTGGCGCGTGAAGCCCGGTACTTCTTCGGCGTCACGCCGGGACCGATTCAGCACCTCGTCCGGCTGGCAGAGCGCGCTGGTGTGGTCGTCGTGTTTAGCAAACCTGGTATCGAGGCGATCGACGCCTACTCCTTGCATACTGGCACGCGCCCAATCATCGTGCTCAATCCTGTGAAGGACGACTACTACCGACAGCGCTTCGATGTTGCCCACGAGATCGGGCACCTGATCATGCACCACGATGCTGAACCTGGTGGGAAGGTTGCGGAGGAGCAAGCCAACCGCTTCGCCGCAGAGTTCCTGATGCCGGCCGAGGAGATCGGGCCGCATCTTCCCACGACGACTGCGGGTCGGGGCTGGACTAAACTCGCGGAGCTAAAGGAGCACTGGGGTGTCAGCCTCGCTGCGCTTCTCTATCGGGCTCGTACGCTCGGCGTCATGGGAGACGTGACGTATAGGAATGCCATGATTCGTATGTCACAGAACGGTTGGCGACGTGCTGAGCCCGGCAGAATCTCATCCCTTGAGGCGCCATCGATGCTCGCTCGGGCCCGTGAGGTGATCAACGAGGCGGGCATCGATGACCAACAGTTCCTGTCTGGCGCCGGTCTCCCGCTTGATCTATTTGCGATCGCAACGGCACGTTCACCGCTCGCTCATGTCAGCCCGTCGTGACCTCAACCGACGAACGCGGCACCCGTTTGATCGTTGATTCGCTTACGCCGTACATCTCGGTCAGTTCGCGTCGGGTCGTGCCGCTGGTGAATAGACGTCGTATCTCGGCCTTCTCCGCTCTTCGCTGAGGGCTACACGCTTCGCCTTCACGGCCCGGCACGAGGGAGCGTGTCTCGGACGGTGGTGTGGCGCAGGCTGTACCGCTCGGCAAGTTCGTACGTCGAGGCGCAAGCCTCATAGTCCTTGATCAGGATCTTGACCACGGAACGATGCAACGCGTTCTACTGGGGCAGTGGGTACTCGTCCACCTGACTCATGACGCCTTGGTGGGTTATGGGGAGGTCGGTGTAAGTTTTCGTTGGTATTGGGTATTGAGGGTTTGGTGGTGGGGCACTAAGAGCCCGCATGGTGCACCGGTATGAGCCCGTATCTGCGCAAGGTCAGGACCGCTTCGGAGGCCACGGCGGTGTAGATCGTGTCCAAGTCCGGCGGTGTGTTCCCGGCACCGTTCTCCTTGTCCAAAACCTGCACGGCCGTGGTCCCACCCCAAGGCGGTCTTGATCTGGCGCAGGTACGGGCCCACCCACCAGATCCTGGCTCTTCGTGTTTGAGGGTGTTGTAGGCGGGACCTATTGGCTGGTTTAGGTAGTTGCTGCCAGGTGGTCTTTGAGGCGTCCGGCATGGATGAGGCTACGGATGGTGTAGCTGGTGAGGTTGCGGAATCCCAGGGCGATGCCGCGTAGGTGCTCCAGGCGCCCGTTGATCGCCTCGGTGGGGCCATTGGAGGTACGAGGGCGGTCGAAGTAGGCCAGGATGTCGGCAGCTCTTTCGGTCATGGTCCTGGCCAGTGTCTGGATCTCCTCCAGCCCGTCTGGGACGGCCTGCCTCAAGGAGTCGATGAGCCGTTGCATCAGGAAACCGTCCCAGGCCCGGCTCTTCGACCCTGTAGGCCTGGATCAGGCGCTGGTAGACGCCCCAGGAGGCCTGGACCGCAGCGTGGCGATCATCAGCGAAGAGGT
Source organism: Actinomyces oris (assembly GCF_001937665.1). GTDB lineage: Bacteria > Actinomycetota > Actinomycetes > Actinomycetales > Actinomycetaceae > Actinomyces > Actinomyces stomatis. Next base: position 90,338 of record NZ_MSKL01000023.1, read on the forward strand.
TCTCCAGGCGCTCGGCCTGGGCGTCGGTGAGCAGATCGGCCCCGGTGCGTAGGGTGCGCCGGGCCCGGTAGAGCCGGTCACCTGCCCGGCCCCGCCGCCCTGTGATCGCCCGCTGGATCCGGCGGCGGCACTGGTCGAGCTTGCTGGCCGCCAGGGACACGACGTGAAAGGGATCCATGACCGTCCGGGTCTGTGGGAGCTCCTCGCCGGCGGCGCTCTTGAAACCGGTGAAGCCGTCCATGGCTACCACCTCGACCCGCCCACGCCAGGACTCGTCCCGAGCCGCGAGCCAGGTCTTGAGGACCTTCTTGGACCGGCCCATGACCACGTCCAGCAGACGCGCCGGACCACTGCGGTGGCGTACGGGGGTAAGATCGATGATGACGGTGACATAGCGGTCGCCCCGCCTGGTGTGGCGCCACACATGCTCATCAACGCCGAGGACCTCCACCCTCTTGAATCGGTCGGGCACCTCGTTGAGGATCTGCTCGGCTCGGGTCAGGATTGCGTTGTTGGCGGTGTGCCAGGAGATCCCCAGGGCGGCTGCCACCCGGCAGACCGACATGCACTCCAGGGCAAGGGCCCGCAGCCCCCACTCCACCGCCGAGCGGGTCAGCCGCGCCCGCGGCTGGGCCAGGGCCGAGGTGTCCTGCCTCCACACTCGACAACAGTGGGTGCAAGCGAAGCGCCGCACGCGCACCACCAGCTGCGTGGGTCTCCACCCCACCGGCACGTGGGCCAGGCGCCGGGCCACCGTCCCACGGGATACTCCCTGAGCCCCGCAGGCCTTGCAGAACGGATCCTCAAACCCGATCGGCATGCGGCACTCCACAATGGCTCTCGTCGAGGTCAGGAGCTGACCCACCGCAGTCAGTCCCAGAGTGTCCAGGCCCAGGAAGGTCGTCAGATCAGGGTCGGTGAAGGTAGTCTCAGGCACGTCGAGGTCTCTCTGATGGCGTGTGTAGCAGCTCCCATCATCGGGGGACCTCGACCCCTTACCCAAGCAACGACGCACCCACCCCACCTATGAACTTCAATAGGCTCCAGCTACCACACCCTCAAACGCGAAGAGCCCAGATCCTACCGCCGGCTTAGTGCTCCACGATGACCACCCCACCCCCACCATTCCAACGAAAAATCCCATCCAGAAACACAAACCAACCCAAACTGTGCAACTCGGGTAAGAGGCACGTCCTTGCTATCTGCTCGCGCTTACGCCATTGAACTTGGTGTGGGACGATTCCCCCGAACAACAGCGATCACAGCACTCGTCGTGATTCTTTTTGAAGCGTCACGACGATGGCTGACCCACACGGAGTCGGCGACGTGCGGTGTACCGGCCGAATGGTCAGTAAGATCAAGCACAAGCAGCTGTGCAAACGGCTGGTTCGTCGACTGGTACTCCATGGCCTGGGCAAGGTAAGCGGATTCGATGCTCGTCTTGCTGGAGTCGGCTAGTTCCCGTTTCACCTCTGTCACGTATCGCTGGGCGCCGTCAAAGTTGACAATTACATCAGCGCGGCCATTCGCTATGTTGGAGTGCTCAAGGCCGACGCGTCCTGCCAATTCTGTAGCGCTTAGGTATTCCGCGAAGTGCTTTTGGAGCGTGGCTTCACGCGGTGCTGGATGACTTGCGTCGATCGGCATGGTGTATTCCTGCCTCACGTCTCCAACGTAGACCATAAAACGCAGGGTGTTCAGTACAAGTAGTGAGAAGTTCGATTTGACGGCGCCGGTGAATGCGGGGTTTTCTGAGAGGTCAGCCATGAGAGATGCGGTTAGTGTCTCAACTAACTCGTTCGTGGGCCGGTCGCCAGCAAACGTCCCGACGAACGTCTGGTGGGCGGACTCTTCGAGTGTAGCTCGCTTGTTGTCATCTAGGCTACTGATCAGAGAAGAGGCTGGCCCGAGTAGCGCGTACAAGTAGGGTTCGCGTTGGGAAACCCCCTGAGGGTCATCGCTGGGCTCGCGTGGAGTCGATCGTGCCTGGCGCACGAGGCCAGCGAGTTCGTAGATTTCATCTGCCAGTAACGGGTCGTCACAAGCCCGATCCTCGTCTACTGCTCGCTGCAACTGGTGTGCCATCGCATGGCGACTGGCGAGTTCGTTGACGATTCGGGGTTGGACGACCGTGCGAACCATGTGCAGGCCGCTAAAGCGCCGATCCGCCTCGTAGACCTTAGCAATCACTTCGGCGGCGGCCCAGGTGTTCAGGAAAGCGTCCTCGGATAACTGGTCCAAAGCATTCTCAAGGTGCCATGCCAGTGATGTCCAGGCCAGTCCAGCTACATGCCCTGCAAGGGCCCCATCTCGGTGATGCATGTTGTGGAGCAACAGTGTCCGACGATTCGCCGTTTCACGCGCACAGAGCGCAGCGGCTCGAAGTTGCTGCTCATTGCAATCGTGGAATGACACGATTGCCTGGCACGCCGATGCGAACGCTTGTGCGTCGCTTCTGTCTTCGGCCTCGGAGGCGAGGGTGAGGAAACGCACTTGCGCGTCGCGGACGTTTTTGATCAGTTCTCTCTGATCCAGTTGCTTGAGCCCATGGCGAAGTTGTTGCAGCGCGCGTTCGTATGCCGCATCCTCCGAACCGCGATCCGCAAGTCTATCAAGCGTGGCCGAAAACCTGCGCTGTTCGTCTTCGGCTGTCCAAAGGTCTACGGCAACCCCAATTGTCCGAGCGAGCGGATCATCGAATTCGAAGGGAAACGTGTCGACAGGCTGAGTAAGAACATCCAGTAGGCGATACGGCGGATAATCTGTCATAGTCACAACGTCGAGCGCAATACTCAGGCGCAGTCCTGCAATCAATGGACAGGTAGCGATACAGTCAGGAGTCGGGAGTAATGCGTCGTGCAGGGTTGGGCCCACAATTTTGATTGTGTCGCCACCGAGGAGGTGATCGGCGGACTCCCGGAGGGCCAGATAGCTTTGCTGATCACCAAGTCCCTCTGAGAACCTACAAAGCGCCTCCCTCCATAGGTCTATCTCTCCATTCGAACTAAGTTGGTGGACCAAGAGTTCTGCAACAAGTGGTGCGTGCGGGCCAGCAGCCAGCGCTGTCGCTTCGCACATAATCTCTTCAACGGAGCCGATGGATAACAGGCTGGAAATATCATGCGAGGCTAAGGATTTGTTTAGCCGATCTGTAAAGGACATGACGAATTCGCTCTTGCTGAGGCGAAGTTGACTAGAAGATCGAAGATCTGTCTGAATCGGGTTCGATAGTCGCTGTGACTCCTGGTACCTTGGACGCGAGTGTCCGGTCGGCAGTTGTCACTAAAATCTGGAGTTCGGGCTCCTCAGCGGCGGCGGTGACCAAGCCTTCCAATAGAATTCGTGCATGGTCATCTTGGACCTCTTCGGCTTTCAGGCTGTCAAGCAGCAGTAGGCCTGGGTGCCCAGCGATTCTGCGTTCCCGAGCGAGGCGAAGTAGTGAGATGAGTAGGGCATACCGCAACCGGAGTCGCTCACCAGGGCTCTGTGATGAGAAGCTAGACGCGATACCTCCGCCTTTTGTGACATCCATCGTGCCGTTCGCTTTGATTCGCACGCCTTCGAGTTCGCGAATTCCAAAAGTCACTCCGAAGTTGCAGATTTTGGTGCTGAGGTCTGCATAAAGTTCCTTGTCGAGGTTCTTGATCTCGGCTCGCAAAATTCTGTCGGCCGCGGCGAGGATGCCTTGGGCAGCGGGCGCCTCCACGGCTTCTGGTTGCAGTTGTTTAAGTGTTTTCACGACGGCTCGAGCAGCAGCGAGTTCATGCTCCGCCTCCATTTGCGCGGCTGAGTGGCGGGCATTGTCGACAGCGGCGATTCGCTCATCCAGCCTTTCCAGTTCCGCCCTCGCTTCAGCGAGTTTTGTTTGAGCGGTATCGCGGGCTGCGGCCAGCGATAACTCCGCGGCTTGTGTCGCGGCAAGGGCTTCAACGGCTTGCAGTTCCCGCTCCTTGTAGTCATCATCTTCGTTGCCAAGCGCGGCGTCACAGACTGCGCACCGGTGGCGTTCTTGTTCGCGCTTTCTGCGCTCACCCGTGATTGGCTCTTCGCACCGCGGGCAATACTTGGGATTGAGGCCTTGGAAAAGGCTACTAGCGGCGGCAGACTCACGCAGCGCGTTGAGAGTCTTTTCGTCGGCTATGCGTGACTGGTGAGCTTCAATGTAGGCAGATGCCGCAGTTTCAGCCAATTTGTGCGCATCCGCGACTCGTCTCGCAGCGGCCGAGGCAAGGTCAATCAGGCTCTGAAGGCTCTCGGCCGGTGCTTGCCCGTGTAAGTTGGCTAACCGATCCTCGGCTTTGGCTAAGCGCTCCTGCGCGGTTTTCAATTCGTGGGCGACTGAAGTGTTTGCTTCCTCCCGACGCCGCTGCTCTGCCTTGTATTCGCTATCGAGCCGCTTAGCTAGCGCGGAGACGCGCATTGCGCGTGTCGCCTCAGGCATATCTAGGAAAACCTGAATTAGTCTGACCGGAAGGTAGTCACTCGCAGTGCTTCCCAGAAGTACCTTGTCGGCGCCAGCTGGCGGATATATTGCTCCATAATAGGCTGGCCAACCATGCGACTTGATGGTTCCTGCCTCGTCGTCGGTTCTAGCTTTATTAAACACGTGGATGGCGTCAAGACCTAGTTGAGTCATCATGAATGTGCCTATAGTTTCAGCCCATTCTTCGCTGCTCTCTGCGTGCGCAATCTCTGTGACGTCGGGTTCTATTATATCGTCACTGATTTGAAGAAGACTTTGCGGTCCAATGAGGATCTTTGCTTTTGTGATGCGTGAATTAGTGAACCATAAGCGAAGACCGACTGGCTGACCGTTGAGTTTTATGTCCACGGAAACGGCAGTGAGCCAAGAAAGAACATCTGACTGTAGATCTCTCGGCATACCACGGATGGCTAGGGTCAGTATCTCCAGAATCGTCGTCTTGCCTCGCAGATTGTCAGCAGAGATCACGGTAACCCCAAAAGGAAAGGTGAATGTTCGGTCAAACCTACCCGATTCGATTTCGCCTGTCTTTGTTCCACGTATGCGGAGCCGGTTGATCGTTAAACTGCGGTGCTGGCGTTTAGGGTTAGCCAAACTCAAGTTATAGTCGTTCAGGGTCTGCAGGACGGTCTCTTCACTGCATCCTGCGGTCGTAGCGATACGTTGGATCAGGTCCAGAGTTGCCGTCATTCTGCTTCGTCCTGTCCTTGTGAGGTGAGTAAGTTGTGTAGTCGTGCGCGTGCGCGTTCAGTGATTCCAGCGATCCGTGTGCCAATCTCGGCGTCTGCATATTCGGGCTGGAGGTATTGGATGTCGCGCAGTGCGCTCCCTTTTCGGCCGCCCGCCAGGTCCGCCACCAATTTGGATCGCTCGACGTAATACTCGAGTGCTGGTACTGAAATTACGATCTGGTTTGCTGTATCGCGTCCAGTCTTCATGAGGTAATAGTTGTGCTGAACAGTGTGGCCGGGGGTGCCGTGTCGACGGCGGATGATAAGGCCAGGCGTTTGAAGGACAGAGAGAGCCTCGTCGAGTGGCTCGTAAGCGCCGAAAAGATAACGAAGCATCTGATACGAGCGAACTTCAGGCTCATCACTCTCGAGGATTTGGCGTGCGCGCTTGAGATCGTCTTCATTGCCTTCTGCTTCGAATCTTGTGAGGAGTTCGTCAGCAAGGTAGTCTGGGTTCCGCAGCCAGAAGTCCAACTTCTGGAGGAGTACTTGTGATCGTAGCACGGCGACGGAGTCGGTAGGAGCCTCGGCTGGGGGTGGGCTAGGAAGCGGCTCCGCCGCAGCGGCGATGAGAAGGAGTAGGCGTACAGCATCCTGAAATACGCTGGTTGTGCGCCCTTCTGCGACTTCGGCAAGTCCTATCATGAGTCTAGACTACCGTCTCAAGCCTGCTGCAACTAGGTGGCATTCGACCTAAGGGGAAGCGGTCGTCATGACTGGAAACAGGATGTCGCCTCCCGGGTCTGGCTATGGGGAGGTGCGCTCCAGCGGCAGCCTGCCAGGATCGAGGCGGCTGGCGTGTATTTGCCTTATTGTGGCTAAGCGGTACGTTAGCGCCGTGTGTGTCGCGCATGATGCGTCGGCACGTAGTAGATGCTTTCGGACTGTTCTCGCGGGGTGCCCGGATCTCCCCCCCCCCCCCCCCCC
>NZ_MSKL01000024.1:0-424 GCF_001937665.1 Actinomyces oris
CAGCGGGCTGGGCCCCAGGTCGTCGTTGAGCCGGCCCACCAGGCTGTCACTGTCCCACATCCGGAAGGACCCGGCCGTCCAGGCGTTGAGCGAGTACTCCAGACCCCCATCGTTCGGCAAGGACGCCAGCACCCCCTGAGGCATCAGACGCCGAGCACCGTCCTCAGCCACAGTGAAACCCGCTCCGGCCGCGTACCCCAGCAACGCCCAGTCAACCGCCGCCAGACGCCGCACCCGCCCCGGCGCCACCAGGGCCACCACCACCAGCGGCACCAGCTTGCCCGGCTCCTCAACAAACGCCGCCAGAGCAATACCCGTGCCGTCGTCGCTCGTCGTCATCCCACCACCGGCAGCAACCAGCACAGTGGCCTCAGCCACCACCAGCGCCCACGGCACACTCACCGAGAACATGACACTCACCGCC
>NZ_MSKL01000024.1:484-28615 GCF_001937665.1 Actinomyces oris
GCATCCAGACCACCGGCTTCAACGCGACAGCCAGGCGCGGCACCACCAGCACAGCCACCACCAGCAACACGATCGTGATGCGCTGGCTGATCCGAGACAGCCGAAACAGTCCCCGGGCCACCCCCTCGTGACGACTCAACCACCTCCGCCAGGCCCACAGCACCCGCTGCCAGACCTCCGGCGGAAACCGCAACGACCCCGCCGGCCACCCCCACACCAACGGATTCCCCACACCAAAAACACCCGGATCACTACGAAGACCCACCAAAACCTTCTCACATCACCAACAGTGGACAAACACCCACTCGGAGCCACAAGAACGTAACCATCCTGTTATCTGCGGCCCCACGTCACCACCCTGACGAAAATCGAGGTGGCGCAGGCGACAGCTTCGAGCGCTCACCCCTCTTCACGTTCTTCATCGGATAAGTCACCGAAGCGCAGGACGTTGGGGTCCATCACCCGGGCCGGCGAACTCCGCATCAGCGCTAAGAGCGCACCCCCTAGGATGAGGTCATGACTCAGACCCCCACCGCGGCCGAGGAGGCCCTGGCCAACGCCACCAATGACGCCTCCCTGGCCCGATCCATCGCCCGCTCCGCCGAGATCGAGGCCGATATCGCCGTCAACCCCGGCCGTTACCGGATGTTCACCGGGGTCCGCCCGACCGGGAACATGCACCTGGGCCACTACTTCGGCACCATGCACTCCTGGAAGACGATCCAGGACGCGGGCGTGGAGACCTGGATCCTCGTGGCCGACTACCAGGTCATCACCGACCGCGACGGCGTCGGGCCCATTCGCGAGCGCGTCCTGTCCCTGGTCACCGACGCCCTGGCCGTGGGCGTGGACCCGCAGCGCTCGACGATCTTCGCCCACTCGGCGGTCCCCGCCCAGAACCAGCTGATGCTGCCCTTCCTGTCCCTGGTCACCGAGTCCGAGCTGCACCGCAACCCCACGGTGAAGTCCGAGCTGGAGGCCACCGACGGGCGGGCCATGAGCGGTCTGCTACTCACCTACCCGGTCCACCAGGCCACCGACATCCTCTTCTGCCAGGCCAACCTCGTACCCGTCGGGAAGGATCAGCTCCCCCACCTGGAGCAGGCCCGGCTCATCGCCCAGCGCTTCGACAAGCGCTACGGGCGGGCGGTCAAGGACCACCCGGTCTTCCGCCGCCCCGAGGCGCTGCTCAGCCAGGCCCCGATGCTGCTGGGCCTGGACGGGGAGAAGATGAGCAAGTCGCGCCGCAACACCATCGAGCTGCGCATGAGCGCCGATGAGACCGCCAAGGCCCTCAAGAAGGCCAAGACGGACTCCGAGCGCGTCATCACCTACGACCCGGTCAACCGACCGGAGGTCTCCAACCTGTTGATGCTGGCCTCCCTGTGCGGGGCGGGCACTCCCGAGGAGATCGCAGAACGCATCGGTGACGGCGGCGCGGGCACGCTCAAGAAGGTCACCACGGAGGCCGTCAACGAGTTCTTCGCCCCCATCCGGGCCCGTCGCGCCGAGCTGGCGGCCAACGAGGACTACCTCCTGGAGGTACTGAGGCAGGGCAACGCCCGGGCCAACGAGATCGCCACCAGGACGCTCGACGACGTCCGCACCGCCATGCAGATGAACTACTGACGGCTGTCGTCTGCTGAGCCCACAGGCTCAACGCCCGGATCGGCCCGGTTCGCGACGCGCGTACCGGGCCGATCAGCGCCCTGCGAGCGGACATGTGACTCAGGTCGTTTCTCACCGTAGTCTTGCCCCTGTGACTCCGAACACGACGCCGAAGGCCGGCAAGAAGCAGTCCACCCGTCCCTCCAAGTCCTCTGCCGCTCCCACCGACGCGCCCGCCCAGGGCACCGGAACGGAGACCACGCCATCGGTGTCGTCCGCGACCTCCGCGACGCCACAGCCGGCCCCGTTCTCGCTGATCGGCCGGATCCCGGTCACCGAGGTCTTCCCCGTCGTCGAGGACGGGCGCTGGCCGGCCAAGGCCGTCGTCGGCGAGGTCATCCCGATCCGCGCCACCGTCTTCCGCGAGGGGCACGACCGCTACGGCGCCACCGCGGTCCTGGTGCGTCCCGACGGCACCGACGGCCCGAGCGCCCGCATGCACGACATCGCCCCGGGCCTGGACCGCTACGAGGCCTCCGTGGCGCCCGACGCCCCCGGGGACTGGCGCTTCCGCGTCGAGGGGTGGTCGGACCCGTACGCCACCTGGAGCCACGACGCCGGCATCAAGGTGCCCGCCGGCATCGACGTCGAGCTCATGCTGGAGGAGGGCGCCCGGGTCCTGGACCGGGCGGTGGCCGTCGAGGGGCGCGACGAGGAGGGCGTCAAGGCCCTCAACGACGCCGTGTGGATCATGCGCGACCCCTCCAACCCCGTGGCCGACCGCCTGGCTGCGGGCCTGTCGGACTCGGTCAAGGCCGCCCTGGAGCGCCTGCCGCTGCGCGACCACGTCTCCCCCTCCGCCGCGTACCCCCTCCAGGTGGACCGCGAGCGCGCCCTGACCGGCTCCTGGTATGAGATCTTCCCGCGCTCGCTGGGGTCAGGGGTCAGCGAGGACGGCGCCTGGCACTCGGGGACCCTGCGCAGCGCGACCGAGCGACTGGACCGCATCGCGGCCATGGGCTTCGACGTCCTCTACCTCACGCCCATCTCCCCCATCGGCCTGACCAACCGCAAGGGCCGCAACAACACTCTGACGGCCCGTCCCGGCGACCCCGGCTCCCCCTACGGCATCGGCTCCCCCGACGGCGGACACGACGCCATCCACCCCGACCTGGGCACCTTCGAGGACTTCGACGCCCTGGTGGCGCGCTCGCGCGAGCTGGGCATGGAGGTGGCCCTGGACCTGGCGCTCCAGTGCTCCCCGGACCACCCGTGGGTGACCGAGCACCCCGAGTGGTTCACGGTCCTGGCCGACGGCTCCATCGCCTACGCCGAGAACCCGCCCAAGAAGTACCAGGACATCTACCCGCTCAACTTCGACAACGACCCCGAGGGCATCTACCAGGCGATCCTGGAGGTCGTGCGCACCTGGATCGCGCACGGCGTGACGATCTTCCGGGTGGACAACCCCCACACCAAGCCCCTGACCTTCTGGCAGCGCCTCATCGCCGAGATCCACGCCGAGTCCCCTGACGTGCTGTTCCTGGCCGAGGCCTTCACCCGCCCGGCCATGATGCGCACCCTGGGCATGATCGGCTTCCACCAGTCCTACACCTACTTCGCCTGGCGCAACACCAAGGAAGAGCTCATCGAGTACATGATGGAGCTCAGCAAGGACACCGCCCACCTGCTGCGTCCGGCCTTCTGGCCCACCACGCACGACATCCTCACCCCCTTCATGACCAACGGGAAGGTACCGGCCTTCAAGCTGCGCGCCGTCCTGGCGGCCACGCTCTCACCGACCTGGGGCATCTACTCGGGCTACGAGCTGGCCGAGTCCACGCCGCGCCCGGGCTACGAGGAGCAGATCGACAACGAGAAGTACGAGTTCAAGCCGCGTGACTTCGCCGCCGCGCGCCGCAACGGCATCGAGGACCTCCTCACCCGCCTCAACGCCGCCCGGGCCGCCCACCCGGCGCTGCGCCAGCTGCGGGACATCTACTTCCACCCCACCAGCGACGACCAGATCCTCGCCTACTCCAAGCGGGTGGACGCCTTCCACAGCCCCACGGGCAAGGACGACGTCATCCTGACGGTGGTCAACCTCGACCCGCACGGGGCGCGGGCCGGCGAGGTCTACCTCAACCTGGAGGCCCTGGGCCTGCCCGGCTGGGTCGACGCCTCGCGCCCGGTGGTCAAGGTGACTGACGAGCTCACCGGCGAGACCTACGACTGGTCGGGTCAGAACTATGTGCGTCTTGACCCCTTCGCCGGGCAGGCCGCTCACGTCTTCTCCGTGGAGCCGCTGTGAGCACCGATCCGATGAGTGCGGCCCCGATGCCCACCGGCAGCGAGGTCCCCGCCGCGGGGCCGGCAGGAACCTTCAACCAGCCCGCGGCGGGCGTCCCCATCGCGGCTCCCGTGGCCGCTGCCGGCACCGCAGCCATGGCGGCGATCCCCACCCCCAGCGGTGGGATCCCCATGCCTCTGGCGGTGGCTCCGCCGATCCCCGGGGTGCCGGCCCTGCCGGCTCAGGCCCGACCCGGCCTGAGCCCGGACCCCGAGTGGTTCCGCACGGCGGTCTTCTACGAGGCCCTGCTGCGCTCCTTCGCCGACTCCGACGGCGACGGCGTCGGGGACCTGCGCGGGCTCATCTCCCGACTGGACTACCTGGCATGGCTGGGCGTCGACTGCGTGTGGATCCCACCCTTCTACCCCTCACCCGTCCGTGACGGCGGCTACGACATCTCCGACTACACGGCCATCGACCCGCGCTACGGGACGATGGAGGACTTCCGGGAGCTGGTCCATCAGGCCCACCAGCGCGGGATCCGCATCGTCATCGACATGGTCGTCAATCACACCTCGGACGCCCACCCCTGGTTCCAGGCCTCCCGCTCGGACCCCGAGGGTCCTTACGGGGACTTCTACGTGTGGGCCGACGACGACTCAGGCTACGACGACGCCCGCATCATCTTCGTGGACACCGAGGAGTCCAACTGGGCCTACGACGTCGAGCGCGGCCAGTTCTACTGGCACCGCTTCTTCTCCCACCAGCCCGACCTCAACTACCGCAACCCGGCGGTCATCGAGGCGATCCACGACGTCATCCGCTTCTGGGCGCGCACCGGGGTGGACGGCTTCCGCCTCGACGCCATCCCCTACCTGACCGAGTCGGAGGGCACCAACTGCGAGAACCTGCCCGGCACCCACGAGATCATCGCCGGGATCCGCGAGATGCTCGACCGGGAGTTCCCCGGCACCATCACACTGGCCGAGGCCAACCAGTGGCCCGAGGACGTCGTGGAGTACTTCGGCACCGAGGAGTCGCCCGAGTGCACCATGTGCTTCCACTTCCCGGTCATGCCGCGCATCTTCTACGCGCTGCGGCAGGGCTCGGCCGAGGCCATCCGCTGGGTGCTGGAGAAGACCCCCGACATTCCCGCTCACGGGCAGTGGGGAACCTTCCTGCGCAACCACGATGAGCTGACTCTGGAGATGGTCACCGACGCCGAGCGCGACCAGATGTACGCCTGGTACGCCCCCGAGGAGCGCATGCGCGCCAACATCGGGATCCGACGCCGGCTGGCACCGCTCCTGGACGCCTCGCGCGCCGAGGTGGAGCTCGCTTACGCCCTGCTCCTGTCGCTGCCGGGCAGCCCCTGTCTCTACTACGGCGACGAGATCGGCATGGGTGAGAACATCTGGTTGGAGGACCGCGACGCCGTGCGCACCCCCATGCAGTGGGACGACTCCCCCAACATGGGCTTCTCCTCCGTGGTCGATCCCGGCGCCTTGACGCTTCCGCTCATCCAGGCCCCCGGATACGCGCACCTGACGGTGGCCACCGAGATGGCCCGGCCCGACTCACTGCTGCACTTCACTCGGCGGATCCTGCTCCTGCGCCGCTCCCACCCCGTGCTGGGGCGCGGGAGCTTCCTCCTGCGCCCCACCAGCGAGGACGCCGTCCTGGCGCACACGCGCTGCGACGAGACGCCGGTGGAGGGGGCCGAGACCCTCCTGTGCGTCGCCAACCTCTCGGCCACCCCCCGATCGGTGACGATCGAGGTTCCCGAACTGGCGGGCAGGGGCACTACGGACCTGTTCGGGGGCTGCGCCTTCCCGCCCGTCGACGACCGCGGCCGCCTCACCCTGACGCTGGGGGCGCGCGGATACTACTGGCTGTCCGTTGACAGGACCGAGCCCGACGCCTCTCAAGGCGACCATGAGAACCACCCGACCGAGGAAGTCTGATGCCCAACGAGCCGATCTCCACCGCACCGCAGCCCGCCTCCGTGCCGGCACGGTCCCTGCGCAGCGCCCAGGCGCCGTCGACCTGGCCCAGTGACGCCGAGATCCTGGCGGCGCTGGGACCGTGGATGCTTCAGCGGCGATGGTTCCCGCTCAAGGGGGATGCCGCCCCGCCGCTGGGTTCCTTGCGCATCATCGCCTCCTGGGAGCCGGAGGCGGGGGTGCGCGATCTCGTCATCGCCGCCCTGCGGGGCAATCAGGCCGAGACCGGTCACCATGACGGGATGGTGCTGCTGCACGTGCCGGTGGTCCTGGAGGCCGCCGACGCGCTCGACTCCTTCGCCACCCCCGGTGAGGCGCCCGGCAACCATGGCCTGCTGCTGACAACCGCCTCCGGCGGGGCGCCTGCGCAGGTGGCGCTCGTCGACGGCGCCCACCACCCGGCCTTCTGGCGCGTCTGGGCCTTGAGCGCGTTGGAGGCGGGCACCGTCCTGGGCGAGGCCGGCGCCCTGGCCATCGCCCAGCGCGCACCGAGGCTGCGAGTGACCACCGGGGAGCAGTCCAACACCTCCGTCATCCTGCCGGCCCCCACCAGCCCAGATGAGGCCCTCGGGGAGCAGGACGCCGCCACCGGGGACCTCATCGTCAAGCTCCTGCGGGTCCTGGAGCACGGGCGCAACCCCGACGTGGAGCTGTCAGTGGCCCTGGCCCGCAGCGGCTGGGACCGGGTGCGCACGCCGGTGGCCTGGTCCACCCTGGACTGGACCCGCACGGGCGGCTGCGGCCAGCCGACCCTGCAGGAGTCCACCGACTCGGCGGTGGCATGCAGCTTCGTCCCACGGGCCGATGACGGCTTCGAGCTGTTCTGCTCACTGGCCTCCACCGACGACGTCGACGGACCGGTGCGGACCCGGGCCGTGGACCTGGCCCGGGATCTGGGGCGCACCACGGCGCAGATGCACCACCACCTGGCCGTCTCCCTGGGGACGAGCCGGCCGCCGGAACCGGCCGAGCTCGCTGCCGCGCTGAGCGAGCGCGCCCGGTGGGCGCTGGAGGAGGTGCCCGAGCTCTCCGGCCACATCCGGGCCCTGGAGCTCAAGGTGGAGCAGACGCTGCAGCGGCTCGAGTCGCTTCCGGCTCTGGAGCCAGCCACCCGCATCCACGGCGACTACCACCTGGGACAGGTGCTTCACGAGGTCGGCGGCCAGCAGCGCTGGTACGTCCTGGACTTCGAGGGCGAGCCCCTGCGCCCCCTGGCCCAGCGCTCCGACCCCGACCTGCCGGCCCGGGACGTGGCCGGCATGCTGCGCTCCTTCGACTACGCCGCTGCCGTCGGCAAGGCCCCCCACCCCGACTGGCTGGGCGCCGTGCGCACCGCCTTCGAGGAGGGCTACCGCCAGGGACGTCGGGAGACCGCCCCCGAGGGCGCCGCGCAGACCGGCTCGCAGGCCCCAGCACCAACCTCGTCACACAACGCGGAGCAGACGGAGGCGTCGTATCAGACGGTCCTGACCTGCCTGGAGCTCGACAAGGCCCTCTACGAGGCCGTCTACGAGGCCCGCAACCGTCCCGACTGGCTGAGCATCCCTATGGCGGGGATCGAGTCGGTCCTGTCCAAGCACACGGAGGGCTGAGCACGCGACGATCCTCCATCCCCATCATCCCCATCGGTTCGACGTCCAAAAGCACCCGTTATTCACCAACGCATGGAAGAGTTGCTGTATGAGCGCCAACACCCCTGAGAAGGACCTCGGCTCCGAGGCCGCGGCCGACCTCGCCCCTGTCCCCGTGGACCCCTGGATTCTGGCTGACGTCGCCTATGCGCGCTACCACGACCCGCATGAGGTCCTGGGCGCCCACGTCGGCGAGAACGGAGTCACCATCCGCACCGTCCGGCACCTGGCCGACGACGTCGTCATCGTCACCAAGGACGGCACCCAGCCGGCCACCCACGAGCAGGACGGCGTCTGGGTGGCGGTCCTGCCCGGTCAGGAGGTCCCCGACTACCGCATCAAGGTCACCTACGGCGACGAGACCACCACCGTCGACGACCCCTACCGCTACATGCCCACTCTGGGCGAGATGGACACCTACCTCATCGCCGAGGGCCGCCACGAGGAGCTGTGGGAGGTCCTGGGCGCCCACGTCAAGCACTACGACGGCCCCATGGGTGAGGTCGAGGGAACCGCCTTCGCCGTGTGGGCCCCCAACGCCCGCGCCGTGCGCGTCGTCGGCGACTTCAACTACTGGGACGGCACCGCCACCGCCATGCGCTCCCTGGGCTCCTCCGGCGTGTGGGAGCTGTTCGTGCCCGGCGTCGGAGTCGGTGCACGATACAAGTTCGAGCTCTGCTTCGCCGACGGCTCCTGGCACCAGAAGGCCGACCCGATGGCCCGCGCCACCGAGGTCCCCCCGGCCACCGCCTCGGTGGTCACCGACCAGTTCCACGAGTGGGAGGACCAGGAGTGGATGGCCAAGCGCGCCTCCACCGACCCCCACAGCGGACCGATGAGCATCTACGAGGTCCACATCGGCTCGTGGCGTCAGGGACTGGGCTTCCGCGGTCTGGCCGAGGAGCTGGTCCCCTACGTCAAGGAGGCCGGCTTCACCCACGTGGAGTTCCTGCCGGTGGCCGAGCACCCCTTCGGCGGCTCCTGGGGCTACCAGGTCACCAGCTACTACGCACCCACCTCGCGCTTCGGCACCCCGGACGACTTCCGCTACCTGGTGGACCAGCTCCACCAGGCCGGCATCGGCGTCATCCTGGACTGGGTGCCCGCCCACTTCCCCAAGGACGAGTGGGCCCTGGCCCGTTTCGACGGCACCCCGCTGTACGAGGACCCCGACCCGCAGCGCGGCGAGCACCCCGACTGGGGCACCTACGTGTTCAACTTCGGACGCAACGAGGTGCGCAACTTCCTGGTCGCCAACGCCCTGTACTGGCTCCAGGAGTTCCACGCCGACGGCCTGCGCGTCGACGCCGTGGCCTCCATGCTCTACCTGGACTACTCGCGCCAGGACGGCCAGTGGCACCCCAACCAGTTCGGCGGCCGCGAGCACCTGGAGGCCATCAGCTTCCTGCAGGAGGCCACCGCCACCGCCTACCGGAAGAACCCCGGCATCCTCATGGCCGCCGAGGAGTCCACGGCCTGGCCCGGCGTCACCGCCCCCACCGAGTACGGCGGCCTGGGCTTCGGACTGAAGTGGAACATGGGGTGGATGAACGACACCCTGCGCTACCTCGCGGAGGACCCGGTCAACCGCCGCTACCACCACGGCGAGCTGACCTTCTCCCTCGTCTACGCCTTCTCCGAGCAGTTCATCCTGCCGCTGAGCCACGATGAGGTCGTCCACGGCAAGGGCTCCCTTCTGTCCAAGATGCCCGGCGACCCCTGGCAGGAGCTGGCGGGCCTGCGCGCCCTGTACGCCTACCAGTGGTCCCACCCGGGCAAGCAGCTGCTGTTCATGGGGCAGGAGTTCGGCCAGGGAACCGAGTGGAACGCGGACACGTCCCTGGACTGGTGGATCCTGGACGACCCCGGTCACCAGGGCCTGCTCGCCCTGGTCAGCGACCTGAACCACCTCTACCGGAACTCACCGGCCCTGTGGTCCGAGGACTTCTCCCACCGAGGATTCGAGTGGATCGAGGCCGGCGACGGCGACCACAACGTCCTGTCCTACCTGCGCAAGGGGACCGACGCCGACGGGCGGGCCGACCTGATGGTCTGCATCATCAACTTCGCCGGCACCCCGCACGAGGGCTACCGGGTGGGCCTGCCCTTCGCCGGGGACTGGGAGGAGGTCCTCAACACCGACTCCAAGGAGTACGGCGGCTCCGGCGTGGGAAACCTGGGCCATGTCGAGGCCGAGGACCTGCCCTGGAACGGGCGTCCGGCCTCGGTGCGCCTGCGGGTCCCCCCGATGGGAGCGGTCTTCCTGCGTCCGACTCAGGACTGACCCGGGCTGAAACCACGCACCGCGGTGGGGTGAGAGGCATGAGCCTCTCACCCCACCGCGGTCTGCTGCTCATAACGTGATCAGATCCTTGAACTCGGCCCACCATCATCACCTATGAGCCGGTAGTCTGGGCTATGTCTCGCACAGGCGCGCGGCCTCCGGCGCCTTGTGCTCCCTGCGCGCTCCGGTCGGTCCTGCCCCCGTCGATGTACGATATTTCAGTCCGATGCAAGACTCTTGCAGTCGGCGACCACGATGCCTGACAAGGGAAGAAGAATGACACAGAAGCTGGTCACGAGCGCCCCCGCGCAGGTGCGCGCCGTATCCGGTCGACCCGCCACCGCGGCCACCCTCATGGAGGTCTGGCAGGGCCTGTCCGCCGCCGTCGTCGACACCATTGCGGACGACTGGTACGCCACCGAGCAGAAGTACAGCGCCGGACGCCAGGAGCACTACTTCTCCGCCGAGTTCCTCATGGGCCGCGCCCTGCTCAACAACCTCTCCAACCTGGGGATGGTCGACGAGGCGCGCGAGGCCGTCGGCTCCTTCGGCGTCAACCTCACCGACGTCCTGGAGCAGGAGCCCGACGCCGCTCTGGGCAACGGCGGTCTGGGACGCCTGGCCGCCTGCTTCCTCGACTCCTGCGCCACCCTCGACCTGCCGGTCAACGGCTTCGGCATCCTCTACCGCTACGGGCTGTTCAAGCAGCTCTTCGAGGACGGCTTCCAGACCGAGCATCCCGACCCCTGGATGGAGGAGGGCTACCCCTTCGTCATCCGCCA
Source organism: Actinomyces oris (assembly GCF_001937665.1). Classification (GTDB taxonomy): domain Bacteria; phylum Actinomycetota; class Actinomycetes; order Actinomycetales; family Actinomycetaceae; genus Actinomyces; species Actinomyces stomatis. The sequence continues at coordinate 11,083 of NZ_MSKL01000024.1, forward strand.
CGAGGAGGCCCAGCGCCTGGTGCGATACCAGGACATGACCGTGCGCGCCATCCCCTACGACATGCCGATCACCGGCTACGGCACCAAGAACGTGGGGACCCTGCGCCTGTGGAAGGCCGAGCCGCTCGAGGAGTTCGACTACGACGCCTTCAACTCCCAGCGCTTCACCGAGGCGATCGTCGAGCGCGAGCGCACCTCGGACATCTCCCGCGTCCTCTACCCCAACGACACCACCTACGAGGGCAAGGTCCTGCGGGTGCGCCAGCAGTACTTCTTCTGCTCGGCCTCCCTCCAGCAGATCGTTGACAACTACGTCAGCCACCACGGTGAGGACCTGTCCGGATTCGCCGACTACAACGCCATCCAGCTCAACGACACCCACCCGGTGCTCGCCATCCCCGAGCTCATGCGCATCCTTCTGGACGAGCACCACCTGGGCTGGGAGGATGCCTGGAAGGTGGTCACCAAGACCTTCGCCTACACCAACCACACGGTGCTGGCCGAGGCCCTGGAGACCTGGGAGATCTCCATCTTCGACCGCCTCTTCCCGCGCATCACGGAGATCGTTCGCGAGATCGACCGCCGCTTCCGCATCGAGATGGCCGAGCGCGGCCTGGAGCAGGGCACCATCGACTACATGGCCCCCATCTCCGGGAACAAGGTGCACATGGCGTGGATCGCCTGCTACGCCTCCTACTCCATCAACGGCGTCGCCGCGCTGCACACCGAGATCATCAAGCGCGAGACCCTGGGCGAGTGGCACGCCATCTGGCCCGAGCGCTTCAACAACAAGACCAATGGCGTCACCCCGCGCCGCTGGCTGCGCCAGTGCAACCCGCGCCTGTCAGCACTCCTGGACGAGGTCACCGGCTCGGACACCTGGGTCAAGGACCTCACCGTCCTGGCCGAGCACACCGACTCCGTGGACGAGTCCATCTACGACCGTCTGGCGGAGATCAAGCACGCCAACAAGGTGGACTTCGCCACCTGGATCGCCCAGCGCGAGGGGATCGAGATCGACCCGGAGGCGATCTTCGACGTCCAGATCAAGCGCCTCCACGAGTACAAGCGCCAGCTGCTCAACGCCATCTACATCCTGGACCTCTACTTCCGCATGAAGCAGGACCCGAGCCTGCAGGTCCCCAAGCGCGTCTTCATCTTCGGGGCGAAGGCGGCTCCCGGGTACATCCGGGCCAAGGGCATCATCAAGCTCATCAACGCCATCGCCGACCTGGTCAACAACGACCCCGTGGTCTCCCAGACCATCAAGGTCGTCTTCGTCCACAACTACAACGTCTCCCCGGCCGAGCACATCATCCCGGCCGCTGACGTCTCCGAGCAGATCTCGATGGCCGGCAAGGAGGCCTCGGGCACCTCCAACATGAAGTTCATGATGAACGGAGCCCTGACCCTGGGCACGCTCGACGGCGCCAACGTGGAGATCCTGGAGGCCGTCGGTGACGACAACGCCTACATCTTCGGCGCCACCGAGGACGAGCTGCCCTCCCTGCGTGAGAGCTACGACCCCGTGTGGCACTACGAGAACGTCCCCGGTCTCAAGCGCGTCCTGGACGCCTTCACCGACGGCACCCTCGACGACAACGGCTCGGGCTGGTTCGCCGACCTGCGCCGCAGCCTCCTGGAGCCCTCCTACGAGCCGGCCGACGTCTACTACGTCCTGGGCGACTTCGCCTCCTACCGCGAGACCAAGGACGCCATGGCGGCCGACTACGCCGACACCCGCGCCTGGCAGCGCAAGGCCTGGGTGAACATCACCCGCTCGGGCCGCTTCTCCTCCGACCGCACCATCAGCGACTACGCCCGTGAGGTCTGGAAGATCGACCCCGAGCCGATCGCCTGATCGTCAAGGCATGAGCGAGCGCCCCTCACCGCACTGGTGAGGGGCGCTACTCCGTATGCGCTGGGTGCTGCCAGATCCTCAGCAGGGCTCAGCGGCTCAGTAGAGCATGGCGGCCAGGCGGCGGCGGGCCTGGGCGACCTCCGGCGAGGTGGAGCCGATGACCTCGAAGAGCTCGAGCAGTCGCAGCCGGGCCGTCTCCCGCTCCTCCCCCGCGTGGGTGCGCACGGCCTCCAGCGCGCGCCCCAGAGCGGCGCTGACGTCACCCAGGGCCAGAGCGGCGTCGGCACCGGCCAAAGCCGCAGCAAGATCCGTGGGCGCGGCATCTGCCGCCGCCAGGAGCTCGTGGGGGTCCTGGCCGTCCAGCCGGGCCATGAGGCGTACCTGGTTGCGGGCCACCTTGAGGTCGTCGTCGCCCGGGTTCTGGGCAATGGCGTGGGTGTACACCTCCTCGGCAGCGGCGAAGTCCCCGGCCTCGATGGCCTCGCGGGCGGCCCGCTCGACCTCTGTCTCCTCAGGCTCTGCCTGAGTGTCGGCGCCGGCCGCGCCGTCGACGGCGATGGTGCCGTTGACACCGTTGGCGGCCGCCACTTCCAGCAGCTGGTCGATGACCGAGCCCAGCTGCTCCTGGGGCACCGCCCCCTGGAACATCGGCACCGGCTGGCCCGCGATGAGGGCCACAACCGTGGGAACGGCCTGAGCCTGGAGGGCCTGAGCGACCTCCGGGGCGGTATCCACGTTCACGCGCGCCAGCTGGAAGCGGCCGGCGTACTGACCGGCGAGCTGCTCCAGGACGGTGGCGAGATCGGCACTGGCCTGGCTGCGCGGACTGTGCAGGACGACGATGACGGGGACCTGGGTCGAGACCTCCGCGACGTCGCGCAGACTGGAGGCGTCGACGTCGACGACGAGCGGCACCTGCAGGCCGGCCCCTGCCGCTCCTGCGGGGCCCTTCGTGGCAGGGCTCGGGGTCCCACCGGTTGGGCCGGCAGGTTTGGCGGGGGCGAAACTGGACAGGTCGACGGCGCCGAACATGCTCATGGAGGCTCTGCCTTCCTCGGGCCGCAGCCCGGTTGCTTCAATGGTCTGGGTCTTTCGGTGTCCTTGCGCGCCGGCGCGGTTGCCGGGCCTCATGCTGATCAGAGGCCTGGGCGCACCAGCGGCCCGACTCCGAGCGGTCACGGAGCCGGGCCGGGGATCAGCGGCGATCAGGACGGTTTGGCCGACGCCGACGCCGTGGGGGCGGGCGTCTTGGAATCATCCCGATCCACCTTCATGAGCGCTGTCTCGGCGCCCAGAACGGTCACCTTCTCGCCACTTCCCTCCTTGGGGATGGAGAAGGCGACCATGGAGTCGTAGGTGGCGGTGACGGTACCGACGATCTTCTGGTTGCCACCCATGTGGGCGGCGACGTCGCCCTGCAAGGTGAGGTCGGAGCCATCAACAGTGCGCTTGTAGACCACTGTGAAGGACAAGGTGGTGAAGACCAGCGCCCCGCCGTCCCCCTCCTCCAGCTGGAGGCCCTGGAACCCGTCCTGACCGGGGACCGCCGTCACGGTCACTTCCCCGTAGTTGCTCAGGTCGGTCTTTCGGGCGTCTTGAACCTTTCGACGCAGGTTGTCCTCGGGGAAGGCCTTGCCGTTCTCGCCGTCGGGGTGGTTGAGCGCGTCGACATAGGAGTCGAGGACCGCCTTGGGGGTGGCGACCAGCCCGGTGGACTCGGCCGTCACCTGCTTGGCACGCTGGGCCGACTGCTTGGTCAGCACGGGAATGCTCGCCTGCGCGGCGAATCCCTGCACCCAGGCCCACACCTTGAACTGGTCCCGGGCCGAGCCCTGCTCCAGGGAGATGATCGAGACGCTCTTGTCACCCTCCGAGGCGACGGCGGCGTTACGGGGGAAACCGACGGTCTGCCCCACTCCCCCGCCCTGGATCTTCGTGGTCATGGCGTGGATGAACGAGTCGTTCCCACTGGCGGAGGCGGTGGCGTACTCAGCGGCACGGATCCGAGCAGCCGGTCCGGACATGACCTCCTTGACCTTGTCCGCATTCTTCTCCTTGTCCGCCGTCGCCAGGCCGGTCTGGACGCGCTGGAGGATCTCGGCGAGCTGCTTGTCGTTGAGGACGGGCTCGGCGATCGGTGTACCGGAGGCCTGGGTCTCGGCGGTCTTGGGCTGGGACCGCGAACAGGCGGCCAGGCTCAGGGCGAGGGCGGAGGCACCGCCTGCACTCAGAAAGGCTCGACGGGTGGACATCATGCGCGCTCCTGGTTGTCGGGGTCCGCGGTCGGGTCTGGTTCGGCAAGTGGCTCGGCGTCGACGGCCTGGATGACGGCGGGGTCAGCCTCGGGAGGCAGCTCGACGCCGTCGGAGTAGGAGGGCCAGGACACGGTGGTCGACGTCGCTGAGGAGTCACCGAAGCTGCTCGGCGAGAAGGGGGTCCCCTTCGACGGCTCGACCTCCTGCTCACTCCAGCTCAGCGACACGTCGGTCACCTCCGGCTGGGCGAATCCGGTCGGCACCTGGACACTGGGGTCCTTCGACGGGGCCGAGGCCGCTACGTCCTGGGGCTCAGCGGTGTCAGTCTCGAAGGACGGCGCACCGGTATCGCCTGCCACGTGGCTGGTGCGGTACTCCGGCGGCGCGAAACGGGAGTGGTCCTGGACCTCGGAGGGCTGGTCGGCGAGCTGGTCGACGCCCACGGCCATGTGACCGGCGCCGGCGGCAGCATCACTGAGAGCCGGGGGGTTGGGGCGAGCCGACGAGTCGGGCACGTTGACGGCATCCGCGGTGATCGCCAGCGCCTCACCGTCCTGGAGGCCCTCCGGCTCCCGGGCGGCTCGGTGCTCCTGGGTGGCGGCCTCATCAAGACCGGGAACGACCGAGGCGCCTCGGGCGACCCCAGCAACCGCATGGTCGCCCTGACCGCCGTGGCCCTCACCGTAGGCGCCGTCAGGTCCGTCACCGAGCCCGCCACTCGTCCCACCACTGAGCCCGGCAGCGGGGCCAAAGTCGTATCCGTCGGCGGGAAGCGCCTCAGACGCCTGGGGGACGGAGGAGGTCTCGATGCCGTCGAGGTAGACGCGCCCCGTGCGCGGGTCGGTCCAGGGTTCGCCCGATGCCTCGGCACGCTCCTTGTCCCGCAGCTCTCGGCGGGTCAGGCGTCGGTCGGGATCGTCCACCTGAGGGATGCCCTCGGTGGAGACGGAGTCGGCGTTGGCGATGCGGGCCGCCCGCTCGGCGGAACGGGTCCGCCGATCGACGTTGGCGCGGCGCAGCTGGAGGTCGATGAAGAACAGGAAGGCCCCCACGAGCACGAAGAGGCCACCCAGACCCAGCCCCCCATAGAAGTACCAGGGGGTCTCCACCTGCCGCGTCCAGGAGACGGTCAGGCTGGGAGCCGGGGCCTTGCCATCGGTCATGGCCATGAGGACGACCTGCTCGTCGACGTTCTTACGCGGCAGCATGGCGCGGTCAGCGTCCTCCGCGGTGTTGAAGGTGACCGACGAGCCGCCGGTCTTCTCCCCCAGCCAGATGTCGGAGCCCGAGGCGGTCACGGCCTTGGCCTTGCGCTCCGAGCACTTCGAGGCACCGGCCTGCGCGGAAGGGGATGGCTGCGAGGAGGCGGATGGCTGCGAGGACGCCGCCGCAGAAGGGGCGGCCGTGGAAGGAGCGGGAGTGGCGTTGGCAGGGGGGCAGTACTGGGTCTCGTCCCTGGAGGACAGGGTTCCGGCGTCGGTGTCGATACCGGTGACCACCGTGTGGGGCAGCGCATTATCGGCGTCAGGGCTCATCCAGGCGTCAAGGTCGGCCGCCCTGGCCACGAAGAGGTGGACCTCCTTGCCATCGGAGGAGCTCGCGGTCACGACGACGTCGGACTCCGCGCCACTGAGGACCCCGGGGGCTGTGATGACGTAGGGCTGAGAAGGACCGGAGGCGAGCTTCGCCTCGACCTTGGAGCTGGGTTTCCAGATGGTGGCCGAGCAAACGGCCAGGGCGACGAGGACCAGCCCGAGGACGGTCACCGCCACGCTCAAGATACGTCGACTCACGACGCGGGTCTCCTATGCTCGCGGACACGGTTGACGACGACCGGCTACGGAGCCGGGTATCGCTGCGAGCGCTCACCGTGCGCCCGCCTAGGAACCAGAATCGCATGGAGGACCCCGCGACCGCACCGACCTCAGCGCAAGATCACAAGAAGACACGCGCTGAGCGAAGCGATATCTCCCGAGACTCCACCAGCAGAAAGTGCCCCACCGGCCCACCGAGCAACGCCCTTGTCTCGAAGCGCAGCCGGAGGAACGCGCGGAGAAACGCTCGCGCGAGATCGGATGCTTCCCGGCAGACCATCGGCGTCACCATCCGCCACCCCTCTCACGGGGCCAGGAGAACTGAATCACCACCATCTCTCTGTGCGCATGGTCACACTTTCGTGGTTACCTTCCCGATCACACCCAATCGTTAGGCTTGGCCTGGTGGTGAGCGTCCCCGGCTCGCCAGGAGGAGGAACCCGACGTGGCTGAGGAATACAGCGAGTTTGCCATCACGATGCGCGGCTACGACCGCGCCCAGGTCGACCGGAAGCTGGAGCAGCTCTCACGCCAGCTGGCCGACGCGCGTCGCGAGGTGGCCAGCCTTGACCAGCGCGCCATGACCCTGGCCGGCGAGCTGGCTGACGCCCAGCGCCGGCTGCGGGAGTCCGACAAACCGACCTACGCCGGCCTGGGCTCACGGATCGAGCAGCTGCTTCGCAGCGCCGAGGAGCAGAGCGCCTCCGTCCTGTCCAAGGCCAATGCCGAGGCCGACGCCCTGTTGACCCGGACCCGCACCAACGCCAAGAACCTCTCCGAACGCAGCGCCTCAGAGGCGGCGACCCTGCTCGCCGACGCCCGCCGCGAGGCCAGCGAGCTGCGCACCCGCTCCCAGGGTGAGGCCTCGACAGCCCTGGCCAACGCCGAGGCCCGCGCCCAGGAGCTGGTCTCCTCCGCCTCACGCAAGGCCGCCCAGATCTCCGCCGACGCCGAAGCAGCCGTCACCGAGATGCGAGCCACCGCGGAGCGCGAGGCCGCGCTGGTCCTGTCCCAGGCCCGCAAGCAGGCCGCCGAGATCGCCATCACCTCCGAGCGCGATGCCACCGCCAACCGCGAGGCGGCCGCGGCCGAGGCCGACGAGCTGCACAAGACCTCCACGGCGAAGGCCGAGGAGATCCTCTCGGCCGCCAAGCAGGAGGCCGAGTTGACCGTCGGCAAGGCCAAGCGCGAGGCCGAGGAGATCCTCACCTCGGCGCGCAACGAGTCGGAGACGCTGCGTCGTTCGGCCACCGACGAGGCGGCCGCAGCCCGCTCCGAGGCCACCGAGCTGCGCCAGCAGGCCACCCTGGAGATCGCCGCGGCCCACGAGCAGGCCGCTCAGGAGGACTCTGACGCCCACGAGGCCACGCGCGAGCGCATCCGCGAGATGCAGGAGCAGGCCCAGATCCAGGCCCAGGAGGCCGAGGAGCGTCTTCAGGAGGCGTTGTCCCGGGCCGAGGAGGTCCGCGCGCGCACCGACGCCGAGGCCCGCAAGCGCCAGGAGGAGGCGGTCTCCCAGGCCGAGGAGACTCTGGCACAGGCCCGGATCGAGGCCGAGCAGATCGTCAGCGACGCCCGCGCGGACGCCGACGTCACCGCCCAGGTGGCCGCCCGTCAGCTCCAGGAGCTGGAGCGCCAGCGCGACTCGGTCGCCGCCTACCTCACCGAGATGCGCGGCGTCCTGGGAGGGGCACTGCCTCAGGCCCCCACCTTCAGCGACCACGTCGCTGCTCTGCCTCAGGAGCCGACTCCGGCTTCGGACCAGTCCTCCGCCGAGTCGGCAGAACCGGCCGCATCCAGCAGCGCAGGCAGCGCGCGCTCCGCCGGCTCGAGCAGCGCCGCCTCCGCGCCGTCGGCCACCTCGGCGGCCCCCGCGCCGACCGAGAACAAAGCCGCTGCGGCCTCGGGCGGCGGCCAGCAGGCGGGTGCGCAGTCGGCCCCGAAGAACACTCAGAAGGGCGGAGCCGGTCGCATTGAGCACGTCCCGGCCCCCGGTAAGAGCTCGGGCGGCTCCGGCAACTCCGGCAACCGCCATCCCCGCCAGGGCAAAGGGCGTCGCTGAGACGCAGTCGTGACACCCGACGACGCCGCCCGGTTCGAGACAGAGTCGACCAGCACCTCCGGTTCTGGTGACTCCGACTGGGCGGCGTCGCGTCGTCGTGCGGCCATGCAGCGGGCCCGCATGCTCCGGGAGCGTCAGGACGCCGAGCACACCCGGGCCTCCCACATCGTGGGGCTCTTCCTCAGGGTCGCACGCAAGGAGGGCCTTGAGGACGTTCCTCTGCGGGTGCGCGGCTACGCGGGCGGCAGTGCCCGCACCCCGCTGCGCGGCTGGTATCTGAGAGCCGATGAGACGGTCGGTATCGACACGGAGGGGCGCTACTACGTCCTGTCGATGCCACTGAGCCTGGGGCAGCGCCTACGCGGGGTCAGGCCCGAGAGCCAACCTGTGCCGATGACCATCGGCGAAGGCGGACGTGACGGGGATATCGTGCCGCTGCGCTTCGCGCTGGACCGCCTGCTGCCGGGCTGGGAGGAGCGCTCTCCCGAACCGCTGGTGTGACCGCCGGCGTTCCTCCTGCCCTCCCGGCTACCAGAGACGGCGCTCCCAGCAGGAGGTGTGCCAGTGGCGCCGCTCCTCCAGGCCCCGGTCCGCTCCGAAGAGCGACTCGTTGCTCCAGGCCACCACGTGCGCGGTCCCAGCAGGAATGACGCGGTGGCAGCCGGGGCAGGTGTAGGACTTGTCCCCACCGCGCAGGTGGCGCACGGTGAAGTCCGCCCCGCCGGGACCGGTCTGGGTGCGCGGCACGGAGGCGAGACGGTCCATGCTCAGGGGGATGTGCCCCTGCCCGTAGGGGCGCTTGGAGCTGCGACGTGCCATGACCCGATCACATCACATCCGGCTGCCGTCCCCAAGCCGAGGGCGGCAGCCGGATGTGAGAGCAGGTGGATGACGGGAGCGAAGGGGCCGGGCCGGCCTCAGCCCTTGACGGATCCGGCCATGAGGCCGCCGACGAAGTACTTGCCCAGCAGGATGTAGACCGCCAGGGTCGGCACCGAGGCGATGAGCGCACCGGACATGGAGGCACCGTAGTCGGCCAGGATCGACCCGTGAGCCAGGTTGTTCAGCGCCAATGTCACCGGCCCGGACTGTGCCCCGCCGCCGAAGAACAGGGCGAACAGGAAGTCGTTCCAGGCGGAGGTGAACTGCCAGATGAGGACCACGACGAAGCTGGGCACCGAGATCGGCAGGACCACCGAGACGTAGGTACGAAGCATGCCGGCTCCGTCGACCCTGGCCGCCTCAATGAGCTCGTTGGGAATGGTCTCGTAGTAGTTGCGGAAGATGAGCGTCGTGATCGGGATGCCGTAGACGACGTGCATGAGGATCAGCGTGTGGATCCCGAAGCCCAGGTCGGCGCTGGTCACCAGTCGCATGAGCGGGATCATGACCGCCTGGTAGGGGATGAACATGCCGAACAGGATGAGGGTGAAGACCACGTTGGCCCCGGGGAAGCGCCACTTGGACAGGACGAACCCGTTGGCGCTGCCCAGCATCGCCGAGATGATCGAGGAGGGGATGACCAGGGCCAGGGAGCGCAGCAGCCCACCACTGAGCTGGTGCCAGGCGTTGGTCCAGTTCTTGGTGACCCAGACCTCGGGCAGGTACCAGGTGCGCGAGGGGTCGGCGTCGGCGGAGCCCTTGAAGGAGGTCACCAGCAGGACGTAGACCGGGATGAGAACGAGGACCACCGAGGCCAGCAGCAGGATGAACCGGACGGTCTGCCCCCAGCCGGGGCGGCGCGGGCTGCGCGTCGTGAGTGCCTGTGCCATCGCCGCTCACCTCCTGCCCTTGGCGTCGTGAATGAGGTAGGGGATGACGGCGATCGCGACCAGAACCAGAAGTATCGTGCCGACGGCGGCGGCGTTGGAGTAGTCGTTGTCGGTCATGAAGTTGAACATGTCGATGGCCGGGACCTTGGTGGAGTATGTCCGCTGGTCCGTGATCGACATGATGAGGTCGAAGGACTTCAGGGACATGTGCCCGATGATGATCACGGCACTCAGGGCGATCGGGGTCAGCTGGGGGAAGATGATCGACTTGTAGAGCTGCCACTCGCTGGCACCGTCGACCCGGGCGGCCTCGCGCAGGTCGTCGGGGATGCCACGGAAGCCCGCCAGGAAGAGCGCCATGACGTAGCCGGCCAGCTGCCACACGGCCGGCAGCGCGATGGCCAGGATGCCCCAGGTGGTGTTCTGGGTCCATGAGTTCTCCAGGAACCTCAGACCGGTCATCTCGAACAGACGGTTGAGCCCGGAGGCACTCTCGCCCTGCGCAGAGTTCAGCAGCCACCGCCACACCACGCCCGAGGCCACGAAGGACACGGCCATGGGGAACAGGAAGATGGAGCGGAAGACGCCCTCCCCCTTGATGGGGCGGTCCAGGAGCCAGGCCCATAGGAAGCCGACCACGAGGGTTCCGGCCAGGAACGTGACGGTGAACAGGACGAGGTTGATGAAGGAGTGCCGGAAGTCCGGGTTGCCGAACAGGGTCGTGAAGTTGCTCAGCCCGACGACGGTGGTTCCCCTGCGTCCGGAGACCTGACCGGCGGTGTGCATGTCCAGCAGGGAGGTGTTGATGTTGATCCCGATCATCCCGTAGACGAAGACGCCGACGAGGATGATCGAGGGCGAGATGAGGAGGAGGCCGGGCCCCCACTGCCTCCAGCTCGCCCGACGGCGCCGCACGGGGGCGCTCTTGGTGCTCACAAGGTTCTCCTGATGCGTGTATGGCGGAAGGATCCGTCTGTCGTAGTGATGACCGCCGGCCGGATGATCGGCGAGAGGTCGGTCCCGGGCGGGGCGGACCGTGCGTCCGCTCCGGTCCGCCCCGCCCGGGGAACCGGTCAGGAGGCGGCAGCGGCCTTGAGGTCGGCCTGCAGGGCGGTGACGTCGGAGGCGCCCTGGGCGAACTTGGTCAGGGCGTCGTTCATCGCGTTGGTGGCCTTGGAGGGCAGGGCCGCGCCGTGAGCGATGGAGGAGACGATCTTGTCCTTGGCGAAGGACTCCATGGCCGAGCGCTGGTACTCGGAGAACTTGCCCTTCTCCTCGTCGGTGAGGTCGGTGCGGGCGGGGATGGATCCCTTCACCGTGTTGAAGGCGATCTGACCGTCCTTGGAGGAGATGGCGTTGAGCCAGTTCTTGGCTCCACCGGGGTGCTTGGCACCGTCGGGCAGGGTGAAGGAGTCGGCCAGGAAGTCGAAGACGCCGTCGGTGCCCGGGACCGGGAAGTAGACGTAGTCCTGACCGGCCTTCTTGCCGGCGGCGTCGAAGCCGGCCACCGCCCAGTCGCCCATGACGTTGAAGGCGGCCTTGCCGTCCATGATGGGCTTCATGGCGGGCTCCCAGTCCTCGGTGTAGAGGGAGGAGTCGGTGTACCCCACGATGGTCTTGTAGTGTCCCAGCGCCTTGGTGACCTCGGCACCGCCCCAGTCGGTCTTGCCTGCGAAGAGCCCGTTGTAGGCGTCCACCCCGAGGTCTGCGATGAGGATGGTCTCGAGCAGCTCGAGCTGGGTCCAGGCCATGCCCATGGTGATGGGCGTCAGGCCGGCGGCCTTGACCTTCTCCATGTCGGCGATCCAGGCGTCGATGGTGGTGGCGGGCTTGGTCGGGTCGAGCCCGGCGGCCTTGAGCGCGGGCACCGAGGCCCACACGACGTTGGCCCGGTGGATGTTGGAGGGCACCGAGTAGATCTTGCCGTCGGAGTCCTTGAGGCGGTCCATGAGGGTGGCCGGGAATGCCTCGTTGAGCTTGAACTCCTCGTAGAGGCTGGAGACGTCCAGCAGGTAGCCGGCCTCGATGTGGTCCTTGATCTCGGCGCCGGCGTGGGCCTGGTAGGTGTCCGGCGGGTTCTTGGCGGCCAGGTCCGCGGCGAGCTTCTGCTTGGCCTGGCTGCCGGCGCCGCCGGAGACGGCCTTGTTCTCGAACTTCGTCTTGGGGAACTGCTGGTTGAAGACCTTGACCAGGGCGTCCAGGCCGAGCTTCTCCGAGCCCGCCGACCACCAGGTGACGACGTCGACCTCGCTGGCGTCCCCCTCACCGGCGGCTCCAGCGGACTTCGAGCCGGAGCTGCCGGAGGTCGCGCAGGCGGCCAGGGTGGCGGCGACTGCAGTGGTTCCCAGACCCGCCAGCACAGCACGGCGGGAGAGGTAGTGGGTGGGACGCATGGGACTGCTCCTTAGAAACGACGGTGTCTCATGACCACGGCACCGTTGCCGCGGGCGGGGAGATCAGATGTTGTCTAGTCATCTGAACTCGCCAGGAGAGTAGACCTAAACTGAGCGAAACTCAAACATACATTGCGCAAACAATCATTATACTGGTCATCAACCACAGGTCTATACCAGCAATGCCAACAATCCGTCCGCCGCCCCATCCACCACAGGCATGAAAAAGGTCCTCGCCGCTCGAATGAGCGGCGAGGACCCGGGCAGGAACGGAAGGGACCGCACGGCTCCACACCCAAGGTGGTCCGTACCACGAGCGGGTCGGACCCGAGTGGCAGCTCAGGCCGAGCCCGGACGCCGAGCCGGACGGTTCGAGGGACTCAGATGAGCCCCATGGAGGCCACCGTGTTCTTCTCCTCGACGAGCTCGGCTGCCGAGGCGTCGATCTTGCCGCGGGAGAAGTCGTCGATCTCGAGACCCTGGACGATCTTCCACTCACCGTTCTCCGAGGTGCAGGGGAAGGAGGAGATGATGCCCTCGGGCACGCCGTAGGACCCGTCGGACATGATCGAGGAGGAGGTCCAGGACCCGGAGGTGCCCAGCACCCAGTCGTGCACGTGGTCGATGGCGGCCGAGGCGGCCGAGGCCGCCGAGGAGGCGCCGCGCGCGTCGATGATGGCGGCGCCGCGCTTGGCGACGGTCGGGATGAAGTCGTTCTCGACCCAGGCCCGGTCGGCCAGGATGTCGGTGATGGGGGCGCCCTTGACGGTGGCCTGGGTGAGGTCGGGGTACTGGGTGGAGGAGTGGTTGCCCCAGACGGTGACCTTGTCGATGTCGGTGACGTGGCAGCCGGCCTTGGTGGCCAGCTGAGCCAGGGCGCGGTTGTGATCCAGGCGGGTCATGGCCGTGAAGCGCGAGGAGGGGATGTCGGGAGCGTGCGAGGCCGCGATGAGGGCGTTGGTGTTGGCGGGGTTGCCCACGACGAGCACCTTGATGTCCTCGGCGGCGCCGGCGTTGAGGGCCTCGCCCTGGGGACCGAAGATGCCGCCGTTGGCGGAGAGCAGGTCGGCGCGCTCCATGCCGGCCTTGCGGGGCATGGAGCCGACGAGGAAGGCGATGTTGGCGCCCTCGAAGGCAGCCTTGGCGTCATCGAAGATGTCGACGCTGCCCAGGGTCGAGAAGGCGGAGTCGAACAGCTCCATAGCGGTCCCCTCAGCGGCCTTGACGGCCGGCGGGATCTCCAGCAGGCGGAGGTTGACACGCTGGTCCGGGCCGAGAAGGGCGCCGGAGGCGATGCGGAACAGCAGGGCGTAGCCGATGTTGCCGGCAGCACCGGTGACGGTGATGTTGACGGGAGCGTTTGCCATCGAGGACTCCTTCGAGACGTGTGTCGTCGCGGGCCGCAGGCGGCAGCCCGGCAGGACAACGCTATGACGTTCGCGCAGGTGAACACACCAGTCCGCCACATTTCGTGACTCTCACCACTCCCTTGAGCAGCGGAGGTGGGATTCCTCCTGGTAGCCCGTGATCTCAGCGAGATACTCACCGCCCCTGACAACAGCCCGTCTTGATCGATACGCTGGGGGCCTCCCCAGCCCGTTTCTCGCCTTCAGGACCGTGATGAGCTCACGCCGATCCCCCGCGCCCATTCTTGCGCCACTGCGCCGCGGTTCCCCGCCCCGCCCTGTCGTCTCCTCGCCCGCCGGGCGCCGCGCAGGCGCCCTCTCATTCGGTCTGACGCTCCTGGGTGCCCTGGGGTCCGGGTGGTGCCTCATCTCCACCGGACGTGCGCTGGGCGCACTGTTGAGCTCCTCATCGACAGTGGGCCTGCTCGCCCAGGCTCTGGCCGCGGCCACCGTGAGCGCCGCCTGCCAGCTGGCGGCTCAGCGGGTCGCCCGCTTCAGTGCGTTCACTGAGGAGGCGCACCTGCGCCGGCTCACCCTGGCTCACCTGCTGGGGCTGGGTCCGGCGCGCGCCGCTGACGTCCGCAGCGGTGCGACCGCCTCCCTGTTGACCGACGGTGCCGAGCGCGTGGCTCTCTACCGGCAGACCTTCCTGGCCCCGACGCTGGCGGCCGCAGCGGCTCCTCTGCTGGTGCTCATCGAGCTGGCCGCCTTCGTCGACGTCGTTCCCGCCCTGGTCCTGGCGGCGGCCGTCATCGTGGTACCGGCCTTCATCGCCTGGTGCCACTCACGGCTGCGGGCCTCGTCGTCGGACTCCCGACGGGCTCGTATGCGCCTGGCCGCCGAGTACCTCGACGCGATCCAGGGACTGCGGACCCTCACCCTGGCCCGGGCCGCGGAACGCACCAGCGCGCGCCTGCGCCTGGAGGGGGAGACGAACCGGCGCGCCGTCATGGGGCTGCTGGCGGGCAACCAGCTCGTCATCCTGCTCACCGACGGCCTGTTCTCGCTCTTCCTCATCACCGTGGCCGCAGGTCTGGCCCTGATGCGTCTGTCGACCGGTGTCATCGACGTCGGTGACGCCTTGGCGATCGTCCTGACCTCCTATGTGCTCCTTGAGCCGCTGGACCACGTGGGCGCCTTCTTCTACGTGGGCATGGGCGGGATGGCCAATCAGCGCGCCATCCGCGGGATTCTGTCGCGCCCTCTGCCCCGCTCCACCGCGACTCCCGGAGCCAGGACCTCGCCCGCTGCGACCGCGCAGGCATCCATCGTGCTCGACGACGTCGAGGCCACCTGGGAGGCGGATCCCGTGCTGGAGGGCGTGAACCTGAGCGTGCGGCGTGGCGAGAGCCTGGCAGTAGTCGGCCCCTCGGGAGCGGGAAAGTCGACGCTCATGGCGCTGCTCGCCGGGAACCTGCTGCCCAGCGGCGGGTCCGTGCGGGTCGAGGGCACCGAGCTGAGTGCCGCCACGCAGGACGAGGTGCGCTCCGCCTCCGCACTGGTGGCGCAGACGACCTGGCTGTTCACCGGGACGATCGCCGACAACCTGCGCCTGGCCCAGCCCTACGCGACGCCGTCACAGATGTGGCACGCCCTGGAGGTGGCCCGCCTCGACAAGGAGGTGGCACTCATGCCCGAGGGGCTGGAGACACAGGTGGGTGAGGCCGGGCTGGGACTGTCGGGCGGTCAGGCCCAGCGCCTGTCCCTGGCACGCGCCTTCCTGGCCGACCGCCCCGTGCTGCTCCTGGATGAGCCCACCAGTCAGGTGGACCTGGCCAGCGAAGCGGCCATCGTCGAGTCCATTGAACAGCTGGCCCAGGGCCGCACCGTCGTCACCATCTCGCACCGCGTCGGGGCGCTGACAGCAGCGGATCGGACCGTGAAGGTCGAGGCCGGGGCGGTCCATGAGGCGGGCGGAGCCGGGGCACCCGGTTCTGCCGGCGCGGCACCCCGCGAGGAAGCCGCTGAACCCAACGCCCACGAGGCCGACGCCCCCTCCTCCAAGGCCACCGACGGTGATCACCAGGAGGAGCGGGCATGATCCGATCGAAGCAGACGGGGCGCTCATCAGCGCCCCGCTCGCGGGCAGCCGGCAGCTCGGGGCAGCGCAGCGGGGCCGGTCGGGCCGCCTCCACGCAGGCGCCTCCTTCGCGTGCGCAGCTGGTGCGGTGGCTGCTTCAGGTCACCCGCCCGGTGCTCTCACCGCTGCTGGGCTCCACCCTGTGCCGCATCATCGACCTGCTGTGCGGAGTGGCCCTGTTCTCCCTGGGGGCCTACGCCGTGGCCCGGGCGGGTCTGGCGATGACGACTGACGCACCGGTGTCCGCCATCTGGCCGGTACTGGCCGTCATGGCGGGGTTGTCCCTGCTCAAGGCGGCCCTGCGCTACGCCGAGCAGTTCCTCGGCCACCTGGTGGCCTTCAAGGCGCTCGAGCTGCTGCGCGGTCAGATCTTCCGCTCCCTCATCCCCCGCTCCCCCAGGGTCAGTGCGACGTCGCGCTCGGGCGACCTCCTGTCACGGGCCACCAAGGACGTGGACCGGATCGAGGTCTTCTTCGCCCACACTTTTGCTCCGGCGGCCTCCGCCGTCATCGTCCCGATCACGGTGCTCACGGTCATCGGTCTGCGGGTGTCCTGGTTGGTGGCCCTGGCGGCGCTCCCCTTCGTGGTGGCCCAGCTGCTCATCGTGCCCCGCCTGGGGTTCGCCGCCTCCGCCGATGCCTCCCGCTCGGTCTCGGCGGCGCGGGCGGATCTCACCCAGCACGTGACCGACACCGTTCAGGGCATGAGCGAGGTCGTCGGGTACGGGCGCAGCCAGGAGCGTCTGGATGAGATGGCCAGGATCGACGCCGAGATCGCAGGTGCCGCCAGACCAAGCGGCCAATGGGCCTCCGTGAGACGAGGCCTCAACCAGCTGGCGGGTCTGACCGCACCGATCGCCGTCGTCACCGTGGGCGCGATGGTGCCCGCGACCGGCTCCAGCGCAGGTGTCCCCCTCCTGGCTGCCGCGGCCGCCGCGGTGCTGCGGCTGTCCGACACCGTGCGCGGCGTCGAGGAGTTCTCGAGTGCGCTCAATGCCTCCTTCGCCTCAGCAGAGAGAGTGTGGGAGGTCGTCAACGCGCCCGTGGAGGTGCACGACGGCGATCAGGAGCTGACCGCCGGCATCTCCCACGAGGTCCTGTGGCAGGACGTGACCTACTCCTACCCCAACACTGCCGCCCAGGCCGTCCGCGGCGCCAGCGTCAGAGCCAGGGCCGGAAGGTGGACCTGCATTGTGGGGGCCTCAGGGTCGGGCAAGTCCACACTGGCCCAGCTGGCGGTGCGCTTCGATGAGCCGGACTCGGGCCGCATTCTCATCGACGGCCAGGACGTGACCGATCTGCGTGCCGTCAGCCTCTATCAGGAGATCGGCATGGTGGATCAGCGGGTCCACCTCATGCGGGCCACTATTGCGGACAATGTGCGCCTGGCGGCGCCGTCGGCCAGCGATGCCCAGGTGCGCCGGGCGTGCCGAGCCGCCTGCATCGACGAGGACATCGAGGCCCTCGAGGACGGCTACCACACTCTCGTGGGCGAGCGCGGCCAGTCCCTGTCAGGTGGCCAGCGACAGCGCCTGGCACTGGCGCGTGCGCTCCTGGCCCGCCCCGGGGTGCTCATCCTCGATGAGTTCACCTCCCACCTGGATCCTGAGCTGGACGAGCGGGTGCGCATCGGGGTGCGCACCTATCTTCCCCAGGCGACGATCATCGAGATCACTCACCGTTTGCAGTGGTCCGAGCAGGCCGACCACGTCGTCGTCATGGACGCGGGGGTGGTCGTGCAGACGGGGCCGCCGGCCAAGCTCCTGGCCGAGCCCGGACCGCTGCGCACGCTGACCGGCCGCGGTCACTGAGAGATGCCAGCTGGTCCAGGCTGATTCAGTCGGGTTCAGTCGGGTTCAGTCCGAAACGCTGATCGGGCGCCGGGAGTCA
>NZ_MSKL01000024.1:28639-59530 GCF_001937665.1 Actinomyces oris
TGACTCCCGGCGCCCGATCAGGTTGCCTGCGATCTACTCGCCGGAGCGGGTGGCGGCGGCCGAGGCCTCGAGCTCCTCGGGGCTGACAACCCCTTCGACACTGACGGCGTGGAGGTAGGCCATGCCGTCGAAGGAGAGCTCGCGAACGTTCTCCGGGTCGCCCTCGTCGTTGACGGAGCCGCCGGCCATGCGATCCACGATGATGGCGATGGCGCCGTCACCGGTGACGTTCGTGGCGGTGCCGAAGGAGTCCAGGGCGATGTAGGTGGCGATCATGAGGGCCACCTGCTGGTCGTTGAAGCCGAGCATGGAGGACAGCAGACCGGTGGCCGCCATGATGGCGCCCCCGGGCACGCCCGGTGCGGCCACCATCGTGATGCCGAGCATGAAGATGAAGCCGATCCACTGGGCGGTGCTCACGTGCAGGCCCTGGGTGAGGACGATCGCGAAGGCGAAGGAGAAGATCTTCGAGGTCGACCCCGCCAGGTGGATCGTGGCGCACAGCGGGATGGTGAAGGAGGCTACCGCGTCGGAGACGCCGTTCTTCTTCGTCTGACGCAGGGTGACCGGGATCGTGGCCGCGGACGAGGAGGTGCCCAGAGCCGTCAGGTAGGCCGGGACCATGGTGAGCAGCGCCTTGAGCGGGTTGCGGCGACCGATGATCCCCGCGGTGATGAACTGGATGCCCAGGATGACGACCTCGAGGATGAGGACCACGACGACGACCCGCAGGAGCGCCTTCATCACCGCCCCGGCCGCCCCGGTGTAGGTGAGGTTGAGGAAGATGCCGAAGATGTGAAGAGGCAGCAGAGGGATGATGATCCGCTCGATGAGACGGGTGATGATGGCCCGGAACTCGATGAAGCCCTTGCGCAGCACGCCCCGGGGCACCATGGACAGGCCGATCCCCAGGACGAAGGACAGCAGCAGGGCGGTCATGACCTCGACGGCCGGCGGCATCTCCACCGTGAAGTAGCTGCTCAGAGCCCCCTCTGGCTTGGCGACATCAGCCAGAGAGGTCCCTGCGAGCAGCCGTGGGAAGGTGGCGGCGCACACCAGGAAGGTGAGGAAGCCGGCGAAGAGGGTGGAGGTGTAGGCCAGAGCCGTCGTGACTCCGAGCCACTTGCCGGCCCCGCGTCCCAGATCGGCGATGGCGGGGGTCACCAGACCGATGATGATGAGCGGGATGGAGAAGCTGAGGAACTGACTGAACAGGTCGGAGAAGGTCGCGAAGACATTGCCGACGGGCTTGGGAATGATCGCGTGGCCCCTGAAGCGGACCGAGCCCACGAGCAGGGCCAACAGGATCGCACCAATGACCCAGGTCAGGATGCTATGGCTGAGGCGATGGGCCAGCGAGGGCGAGGCTGAGGGATTGCTTGACATAGAGGGACCTTCAGGGTGTGAAACGAGGTGACAAGACGTCTTGACTGAGGCCAGCGTGCCATACCGCTCGGTCACGACGCCGCACCGGACCGAGGAATGAGCACTCCCAGGGCACAGATCACAGAAGGTAACGCGCAGCCTCGCCGGGAGAACTCAACGATACGCGACCTACTCCCCGCTCACTGGATGCGCGGCAGGTTGACGTAAGGCGACAGGAGGAGCAGGACGACGGCCAGGCCGATGCCGAGACCGACGTCGAACAGGCGGCTGCGCGCCGCCAGCCAGGTGCCGTCGGGGCGCTGGGTCCGGACGATGGCCAGCGACAGGATCCCGGCGGCCGCCCACAGGACGGCGATACGGCGGTGCCCCAGCAGCGCGATGGCAGGAACAGCTGCCAGGCCGAGGGCCACGAGGACAACACAGATGGTGCGGTAGGGCTCCTTGTGCTCGGCCTGCTGGGGATGCGGGTCATGAGTCACGGGCAGGAGCCTATCGGCGCGTGGGGAGCGGGTCCATGCCCTCTCTCCGGCTCGCATGCCGGCCTCGTGCCCGGCGTGAGGAGTCGGGCACGAGGCGGCGAAGCCGACTCAGTGGGAGAAGTGGCGGGTGCCGGTGAGGTACATGGTGACGCCGGCGGCCTGGGCGGCATCAATGACCTCCTGGTCACGGATGGAGCCTCCGGGCTGGACGACGGCGCGAACCCCGGCGTCGATGAGGACCTGGAGGCCGTCGGCGAAGGGGAAGAAGGCGTCGGAGGCGGCCACGGCCCCGCGAGCGCGCTGCGGCGCGGCGGCCGCGTCCGCCAGGACCTCGGCGGCGTCGGCCCCTCCGACGGCGCCCTTCTCCTGCTGAGGGCCTTCGAGTGCGGCGTCGCCAGTGGATCGGGTCCCCAGGGTGTTGGCGCGCTCGACGGCCAGCTTGCAGGAGTCGACACGGTTGACCTGTCCCATTCCCACGCCGACGGTGGCGCCGTCGTGGGCCAGGAGGACCGCGTTGGAGCGCACCGCGCGCACCGAGCGCCAGGCGAAGGCGAGATCGGCCAGGAGCGCGTCGTCGGCGGCCGGCCCCGCGGCCAGGGTCCAGGTTGAGGGGTCGTCGCCGTCGGCGCTGAGCACGTCGCGCTCCTGGATGACGGCACCTCCCGTGACCTGCTTGATCTCGTAGCCATCGCGCTCGGGGGGCTCGACGACGAGCAGGCGGAGGTTCTTCTTGGTGGACAGGATCTCCACGGCCTCGTGGTCGAAGGCGGGGGCGGCGACGACCTCGGTGAAGATCGGTTTGACCTGATGGGCCATCTCAGCGGTGACGACCGAGTTGGTGGCGATGACGCCGCCGTACGCCGAGACCGGGTCGCAGGCGTGGGCCTTGCGGTGGGCCTCGGCGACGTCACCGGCGGCCGAGACGGCGATGCCGCAGGGGTTGGCATGCTTGACGACGGCGACCGTGACGGCCTGGCCGTGGTCATAGGCGGCGCGCACGGCGGCGTCGGTGTCGGTGTAGTTGTTGTAGCTCATGGCCTTGCCGTGGAGCTGGCGGGCGCCGGCCACTCCCCCGCTCGCCCCGGCGGTGCGGTAGACGGCGGCCCGCTGATGGGGGTTCTCCCCGTAGCGCAGGCTCGCCAGGCGCTCGTAGCCGACGCCGACGTAGGCCGGCGGCGCGGCCGACCTGCTCGCCTCGGACTCGGCGGCATCGGCGGTGTCCGCGATGCCGTCGGTCTCGATCTGGCCGGCCATCCAGGTTGAGACGGCGGCGTCGTAGGCGGCGGTGTGGGCGAAGGCCTCGGCGGCCAGGCGGCGGCGGTCGGTCAGGGTGAAGCCGCCTTCCCGCACGGCGGCCGCGACGTCGTCGTACCGGTTGGGGCTGGTGACCACGGCGACGGCGGGGTGGTTCTTGGCGGCGGCGCGCACCATGGTGGGGCCACCGATGTCGATCTGCTCGACACAGGCGTCGAAGGGGGCGCCGGAGGCGACGGTGTCGGTGAAGGGGTAGAGGTTGACGATGACGAGGTCGATGGGCGTCACGCCCAGGGTGCCCAGCTGGTCGAGGTGGTCGGGCTTGCGGCGGTCGGCGAGGATGCCGGCGTGGACGGCCGGGTGGAGGGTCTTGACCCGGCCCTCGAGGCACTCGGGGAAGCCGGTGACCTCTTCCACCGGGGTGACGGCCAGGCCCGCGGCGGCGATGGTGGCGGCGGTGGAGCCGGTGGACACGATCTCGACGCCGGCGTCGGCCAGGGCGCGGGCGAGCGGGACGAGGCCGGTCTTGTCGTAGACGGAGACGAGGGCGCGGCGCACGGGGACGCGGTCGGGGCTGACGAGGCCCTCGGTGGGGACGTGAGCGGTGGGGACTGCCTGGTTCGTGGACTGCGAGGACTGGGACGAGGGGGACATGATGCTCCTGGTGCGGCGTGAGGAAGCGGGACGCCCAGGCGGGCGACGCCCCGTTCGTGGACGGCCTCGGCCACTCCCCGGTGGTGCCCCACCCTCGCCAGTCGTAGCCGCTCATATCCTATCGGGTGGCGGCCGCGACGCCACCGGGAGGGCGCACCGCGCCTCCCTGACCTGAGATCCGCCATGTCGCTTCCGGCGAACCGCCCAACCGATTGGCCAGTTTCCTTGCAAGCGGCTTTAGATACGGCATACAGTCCGCAACATGACTGCGCCCATCAACATCGCAGCAACACCGGTATATCGAGGAACTCCCCCTGAGCGGTGGCAGGAGGCCGCCTCCGCCTACCGGCGCTGGTGGAGCCGCCACCCGGCGTTATCCAACGCTCTGAACCTGGTGGTGCGCGGAGCCTACGCCCTCATGATCCCGTTGCTCATCGCCGCCCTGGTGATGGTGCCGCGGTTGGCCTATGCCGCCGTTCCGGCGGCCTTCATGGCCGTGTGCCTCATGGTGGTGGCTCTCCTGGCGCGCACACGAACCATCAGCTGGCGCTCGGTCCTCCTCATGTACGGCGTCGGTGCCGTGTGGTCACTCGTCGTCGCCATGATCATGAGTTCGGTGCGCACCCGCGCAGGGCTGTCCGTCATGGGCAACGGAATGAGCATCGCGCTGACCATCGCCCTGGAGGTTCTCAGCCCGCTGGTGCCTCTGGTGCTCGTGGTCTTCCTGGCACCGGGTCGGATGCGCCGTCTGGCGGCCTCCGACTGGGCCCTGCTCGGCTTCGCCGCCGGTGCGGGCCTGACGGCTCTCAATGACGGTATCCGGGCCCTGGAGGAGAGCAGCCTGCTCTCCTCGGTCCTGGGCAACGGGCGTCTGCCCTTCTCCTTCAACCCGTGGACCTCGGGGTCGATGACCCAGGAGAACAGCAACGTCCTGGCGGTCAGCAACCAGGTGAGCACCGCGAACATCACGATGGCGGTGGCGCTGGCGATCACGTTGTGGCGCCTCAAGGACTCTCCGGCATTCGAAGGTGCCAAGAACCTCGTGTGGCTGCGGATCGTGGCCTGGATTCTCCCGGCGGTGGTCATTCTGCAGTCGGTGAGTGACCACGCCACCTACATCGCCAGGATCGCCCAGCAGCTCGGCCAGAGCGACTCCGGCGGCGGCTTCCCGGCGCTGCTCATGTTCCTGTGGCGGGTCAACGGCGGAGGCCTGAGCGCCATCCCTCTGTCCGTCATCCTCATGGCAGCCTGCCTGCTCCTGGACGCTCACCGCCGCGCCTACGCAGGCGTGCACGGCTGGACGGTGGCCGGGGCGCCGGCTCCCCGCTACCCCAACCTCACCGAAGCGCCGCCATTCGTGCGCGCTCTCATTGTCTCGGTGGTGGCCCTGGCGAACTTCACCTGGGGCGACCTGGCCGTCACCTGGGGCGCCTACGGGGACCTGCGCCAGGGACGTCTCTACGCCATGCGGGCGGGGCGGGCCACCGCCGAGCAGGTGCGCGGCGTGCGCGCCGATGCCATGGAGGCCACGACGCCGGGCGCTGAGCCGAATGCCCGCCAGGGCTTCCGCCTGGGAATCCTGGTGGTCAGCGTCGTGCTGTTCCTCTTGTGCTGCATGTACGAGGTGCGCACCGTCTGGCAGCTCGCCCCCGAGCTCAAGGAGACCGAGGACGACCTGTTCCTCTCAGCCCTGCCGCGCCTGTTCTCCCAGTGGTGGAGCGGGTTGAGTGGCACCCAGGGGCTCCTCTACGCGATCGGGGCGCTGGCCGCGGTGGCCATGAGCCTCTCCCTCGTCCTGACGCTGGGGGCGCCGGGGCGCCGTATCAGCACCGCGCCGTCGTCGAGCAGCCTCGTCAGTCACCTGCTCACGCGCACGCCGGGGCAGATGTGCCTGGCCCTGCTGGACTTCGCGATGACCTACATGCCGCGCTCGGCCCTGAGCGCGAGTCCCGCCGGGGGCGGTACTGACCTGGCTGCCGAGCTCTCCGTCAACCGGCGGATCCGGGGCGCCGAGACCTTCTCCGAGAGCCAGGCGCTGTTCACGGCGCGCACCAAGCGACAGGTGGCGGTTGAAGCCGATATCGCGCGTCTTCGTGAGCTCGCCGAGTCTCTGGGTGTCGTCGGTATCGATGCCCTTGAGCCCGGTCGAATCGATGAGACCGTCGCTGATCTGGCCGACTCCGGGGCCGACTCCCAGGTCGTCGGCCAGATGCGAGACCTGGCCGCCTCAGTGGCGGAGCAGCAGGCCGAGATCCTGGGCCTGACGCGCCGACTCAACACCGGGAACGGCGAGCAGTTCGCCATTCTGGAGGGGTTCCGGATCACTGACGAGTTCCGGGGTGAGGCCATCGACCAGCGGCCGGTGGACAGCCCCGTCCACGCCCTGGCGCTCTCCCCCAGCGGGAACCAGCTGGTCGTCATGGAGTACCAGGGGGCCGCCCCCACCATCGATGACGACGACGAGACCGACATTCCTCCCCGCAGGCTGCCGGGGCGCGTGGCGCACAAGTCGGCCGACAACGTCCTGGAGCACCTGGCCTCCGATGAGCGCGTCACGCGGTTCTTCCGGGAGAATCCCGGGCTGTGGCAGGCTCTTAAGGAGGGGCGGGCGCTCCTGGAGGCGAATGTCCTCTACACCCCCATTCCCGGGATGACCTACCGGGCCGGGACGGCACTCCTGGCGGTGACGCCCGAGCTCGTCGAGGGTGTGGATACGGCCGTCAACGCCCTGAGCAGCGCGGGTACGACGGCGCACTGACCCACAACACGAGCTCTACGCCTCGCCGTCCTCCTCGTCAGCGGTGTCCTCGTGCGCATCGGGCCGCCGGTAGGCCGCCGGCAGGATCGACTCGGGCAGGGTGTTCCTGGCCCAGGTGCGCGTGTAGGGGTGGGCCAGGACGGCCATGGCGGCCAGTCCGACACCGACCTCGACGAAGACGAGGATGACGGTGTAGAGGACCAGCGGGCCGACGGCGGTCATCCGGTCCGGCCCCACGGAACCGGAGGCGGCCAGGCACAACAGGCCCACGCCGCCGGCCACGAGGAGGGCGGCCAGACCGGCGGCGCTGAGGGCGTAGCGCACCCGCAGGGCGTTGAGCACCGCACGACGCCGCCAGGCGGCCACCATGGCGCCGGCCGTCACCACCAGCGGCAGCCACAGGCCTACGCTGATCAGCGGCTCCGACGGCACCAGCCCCAGCAGTGGCAGGCGCGGGACGGGGCCGGCCACCACGCGGTCAGGAGCGAAGACGGTGCCCGTGCCCACACTGAAGCCCGCGCCGATGAGCCAGGAGCAGGCCCAGATGACCATGGTCGGCACCCAGCCGGCCTGAAGCAGGATCAGACCGGCCATCGCGACGAAGCCGTCCCTGGCCAGGGAGTCGTGCAGGACCGAGACCCGGCCGGCACCGTTGAGGACGGCCACGACCACTACCAGCAGGCTCAGCAGACTCAGGGCCCGCGTGGCCCCGTAGGCCAGTGACAGGGACGGCCCCAGCCAATGGGGACGGCGGCCCCACCAGCGGGTCAGGGGCGGCCAGTCATGGCCGGCGCGCAGGAGCTGGATGGCGACGATGACGCCGGTGAGCAGGGAAATACCGATGACGGCGGGCCAGGTGTCCAGTCCAGCGGGACCGGTGAGGCAGGCCAGGACCGCAATGATGGTCGCGGCGGCGACGATGGCCGCCCCGGCCGCCGGCCGGGAGGGGCGGGCTCGCCGTACGCAGAACCAGGTCCAGCCCGCCTGCACCAGGGTGAGCCCCAGCAGCGGCAGACTGAGCAGGCCGTCGTCCTCGGGGGACAGGGCAACCGTCCCCCCGAAGCCGAGGCTCCACAGGGCGGTCCCGGCGTGCAGGGCGTCACCGGCGCTCAGGATGGCCGCGGCGTTGAGGCCGGAGGCCGCCTTGGACACGGCGACCGTCGCCAGCACCACCACCAGCCAGACCAGGCCAACCGACTCGACCCCTACGCGCAAGGACCACAGGGCCCAGGACGTCAGGCTGACGGCTCGCTGCCGCGCCAGGCTCAAGCGCTCACCTCTCCGGCCAGCCGGCGGTAGAGCTCGCGAGCGATCTCAGCGGTCTGGCTGGGGGTGCGCCCCACTCGGACGCCGGCGGCCTCCAGCGCGATCTTCTTGGCCTCGGCGGTGCCCGAGGAGCCGGAGACGATGGCGCCTGCGTGGCCCATGGTGCGACCCTCGGGGGCGGTGAAGCCGGCGACGTAGGCGACGACCGGCTTGGTCATGTGCTCGCGGATGTAAGCGGCGGCGCGCTCCTCGGCATCACCCCCGATCTCACCGATCATGACGACCAGGCGGGTGTCGGGGTCGGCCT
The DNA here is from genome assembly GCF_001937665.1 of Actinomyces oris. Lineage (GTDB taxonomy): Bacteria > Actinomycetota > Actinomycetes > Actinomycetales > Actinomycetaceae > Actinomyces > Actinomyces stomatis. The sequence continues at coordinate 36,744 of NZ_MSKL01000024.1, forward strand.
CGAAGGCGGCCAGGGCGTCGATGTGGGTGGTGCCGACCACCGGGTCCCCACCGATGCCGATGCAGGTGGTGAAGCCCAGATCGGACAGCTCGTGCATGAGCTGGTAGGTGAGGGTCCCGGACTTGGAGACCAGTCCCAGGGGGCCGGGGCCGGTGATGTCGGGCGGGGTGATGCCCACGTTGGAGCGGGCCGGGGAGATGATGCCGGGGCAGTTGGGACCGATGATCTGCACGCCGCGGTCGGCCGCGTAGGCGCGCATCCAGGTGGCGTCGGCCACCGGGATGCCCTCGGTGATGACGACGAGGAGGCGCACTCCGGCGTCGACGGCCTCGACGACGGCGCCCTTGGCGAAGGCGGGCGGGACGAAGACGACGCTCACCTCGGCGCCGGTGGCCTCCTTGGCCTCGGCGACGGTGCCGTAGACGGGGACCTCGACGGTTCCGGCCTGGACCTCGCCGGCTCCGGGGCCGATGGGGGTGACGTCGAAGGAGACGGTGGTGCCGGCCTTGCGGGGGTTGACGCCCGCGACGACCTTCGTGCCGGCCGAGAGCATGCGGGTGGTGTGCTTGCGGCCCTCGGAGCCGGTCATGCCCTGGACGATGACGCGGTCGTTCTCAGTCAGGAAGATGCTCATGTCTCAGGCCTCCTTGCCAGCGGACTGGCCGCTGATCTGCTCGGCGATGGCGGTGACGACGTCGGCGGCCCCGTCCATGGTGTCGACGACGGTGACGCCCTCGATGGCGGCGTCGGCCAGGATGGAGCGCCCGGTCTCGGCGTTGTTGCCGTCCAGGCGCACGACGACGGGCTTGGGCAGCCCGCCCAGGGCCTTGACGGCGGCCACGATGCCCTGGGCGACGGTGTCGCAGGAGGTGATGCCGCCGAAGACGTTGACGAGGATGGCGCGTACCTGGGGGTCAGAGGCGACGACCTCCAGGCCGGTGGCCATGACCTCGGCCGATGACCCGCCTCCCAGGTCGAGGAAGTTGGCGGGCTTCATGCCGCCGTGGCGCTCGCCGGCGCCGGCGACGACGTCGAGGGTGGACATGACCAGGCCGGCGCCGTTGCCCAGGACCCCGACCTCGCCCTCAAGGCGCACGTAGTTGAGGCCGGCCTCGCGGGCGCGGGCCTCCAGGGGGTCGGTGGCGGCGTTGTCGACGAGCTCGGCGTGGGCGGGGTGGCGGAAGCGGGAGTTGTCGTCGAGGGTGACCTTGCCATCCAGGGCGATGATGCGGCCGTCGGCGGCCTTGACCAGGGGGTTGACCTCCACGAGGGTGGCGTCCTCGGCAGTGAAGACCTCCCAGAGGCGTTCAATGACGGCGGCGACCTCGTCGGCCAGGACCCCGGCCTCGAAGCCTGCGGCCTCAACGATCCGGTGGGCGACGGCGGGGGTGATGCCCTCGAGCGGGTCGATGCCGACGCGGGCCAGGGCCTCGGGGCGCTCGGCCGCGAGGGTCTCAATGTCCATGCCGCCCTCACGCGAGCACATCGCCAGGTACTGGCGCTCGGCGCGGTCCAGGAGGATGGAGAAGTAGTACTCGGCATCGAGGTCGACGCCGTCGGAGATGAGGACGGCGCGCACTGTGTGGCCCTTGATGTCCATGCCCAGGATGTCGCGGGCACGGGCCTCGGCCTCCTCAACGGTGCGGGCGAGCTTGACGCCGCCGGCCTTGCCGCGGCCGCCGGTCTTGACCTGGGCCTTGACGACCACCAGCTCGCTTCCCGCGTCGAGGAGGGACTGCGCGGCGCTGCGCGCCTCCTCGGGGGTTGTGGCCACGGCGCCGTCGAGCACGGGGACGCCGTGCTGGCGGAACAGGTTCCTGGCCTGGTATTCGTACAGATCCATGCAGCTGATCCTCTCGGGGCATGTGGATGGCTTGCGGGGTGCGAGCCGGCCGGGCAGGCACCAGTGATGAGCCTAACGTCCCGCTGGCCGGTCAGGAGGGCGGACACGAGTGCGAAGCAACGGCATCTCACCCAACGTGGTCGCCGCGTCTCACGACGGGACGTGCGCGCCGGGGACCTCCGTCACGGCCGAGCCATCGACCGGTTCGCTGCTTGATCGACCGCCTGCCCCGGCCCGGCTCATGCCGTCGTCGGCCACGAGCGCCGTCGAGAACGTACTTTCCCTACGAGAACTGCGTTTTCCTCCGGATGACTGGGGGCAGACCCCAGTCGTCTGCGGGAGATCGCAGTTCTCGATCACGAAGTACGTTCCCAATCCTGCTCTGCGCACCACCACGCGAATTATGGTGGGTTGACACGAGGAGGGCTCGAGAAGGGAGATGGTTATACCCGCACTGACGGCGACGAACGCGTGGAAGCCGATCCTGGGACCACAGACGGATGACGTGGCGGCGCTCACCAGCAACAATAAGGACTGATGCCCTCCCGGCCGACGTCGGGAGCCAGGCCCACCGGCGATCCCAGGGAAGGACCCCACATGCCAGCCGCCATGTCCTCAGACACCGTCCCCTCCCCCACCGGCTCGTCGGCCGGCCCGCTGCTCGGCCTGGACGGCGAGCCCCTGCGCATCGGGGTCCTCACCTCCGGCGGTGACGCCCAGGGCATGAACGCGGCCGTGCGGGCCGTGGTGCGCACCGCCATCCGCCTGGGGGCCAGGCCCTACGCGGTCATGGAGGGCTGGGCCGGGGCCGTGGCCGGCGGCGACGGCATCCGCCCTCTGGAGTGGGACTCGGTGGGCTCCGTCCTCCAGCGCGGCGGCACCATCATCGGCACCGCCCGCTCGGCCGAGTTCCGCGAGCGCGCCGGCCAGCTGGCGGCCGCCCGCAATCTCCTGGAGCACGGTATCGACCGGCTCGTGGTCATCGGCGGCGACGGCTCCCTGACCGGCACCAACGAGTTCCGCAAGAACTGGCCCTCCCTGCTCGAGGAGCTCGTCGCCGGCGGCGACATCAGCGCCGAGACGGCCGCCGCCCATCCCGTCCTCATGGTGACCGGCCTGGTGGGCAGCATCGACAACGACCTCGTGGGCGCCGACATGACCATCGGTACCGACTCCGCGCTCCACCGCATCCTGGAGGCCATCGACGACATCTCCTCGACGGCCGCCTCCCACCAGCGCACCTTCGTCGTGGAGGTCATGGGCCGCCACTGCGGCTACCTGGCCCTCATGGCGGCCGTGGCCGGGGGCTGTGACTACGTCCTGGTCCCCGAGCTCCCCCCGGGCAAGGACTGGGAGGAGGACATGTGCTCCAAGCTCAAGGCGGGCCGGGAGGCCGGGCGCCGTGAGTCCATGGTGATCGTCGCCGAGGGCGCCACCGACCGCGAGGGCAACCGCATCACCGCCGACGACGTCCGCCAGGTCATCGCCGACAAGCTGGGCGAGGCCGCCCGCGTCACCATCCTGGGGCACGTCCAGCGCGGTGGCCGCCCCAGCGCCTACGACCGCTGGATGTCGACGCTGCTGGGCTGCGCCGCCGCCCGCGAGGTGGTGTCCATGGAGCCGGGCAGCGAGCCGGTCATCATCGCCGAGCGCCACAACCGCATCCGCCGCCTGCCGATGATGGAGCAGATCGCGGCCACCCGCGCCGTCAAGGACCTCGTGGCCGCCCACGACTACCTCGGGGCGATCCAGGCCCGTGGGGCCAGCTTCGGCAAGATGCTCGAGCTGTTCGAGACCATGTCCACGCCTCCCGTCGAGCCGGCCAACGATGCGGGCTCGACGCCGTCGTCCAGCGACCGCCCCAAGCGGGTCGCCATCATCCACGCCGGCGGCCTAGCCCCGGGTATGAACACGGCGGCGCGCGCGGCCGTGCGCCTGGGCATCGACCACGACTTCACGATGCTGGGTGTCTACGGCGGCTTCCCCGGCCTGCTCGACGGCGACGTGCACGAGCTGACGTGGGCCGACGTCGAAGGCTGGGTCGGTGACGGCGGCGCCCAGCTGGGTACGCGCCGCGAGGTGCCCACCATTGAGCAGCTCTACGCCCTGGGGCGGGCCATTGAGCTCCATGAGATCGACGCCCTGCTGGTCATCGGCGGCTACAACGCCTACCTGAGCGCCTTCCGCCTGGTCACCGAGCGGGACCGCTACCCCGCCTTCCAGATCCCGATCGTGTGCGTGCCGGCCTCCATCGACAACAACCTGCCCGGCTCCGAGCTGAGCATCGGCACCGACACCGCCCTCAACAACGCAGTGGTGGCGCTGGACTCCATCAAGCTCTCCGCGGCGGCCTCCCACCGCTGCTTCGTCGCCGAGGTCATGGGCCGCAAGTGCGGTTACCTGTCACTGATGTCGGGCCTGGCCACCGGCGCGGAGAAGGTCTACCTCAACGAGGAGGGCATCACGCTCAAGGGCCTGGCCGCCGACTCCGAGCGGATGGTGAGCTCCTTCCGCTCGGGCCGCAGCCTCTACCTGGTGATCCGCAACGAGCGGGCCAGCGTCAACTACACCACCGACGTCCTGGCCCACATCTTCGCCGAGGAGGGCAAGGGCCTCTACGACGTGCGCGAGGCGATCCTGGGCCACCAGCAGCAGGGCGGCAGCCCCACGGCCTTCGACCGAATCATGGCGACCAAGCTGGTCGCCTACTCCCTGGAGCTGCTGGCCTGCGCCCTCAAGCGCGGCGAGCCGACGGCCTCCTACGTGGGCCTGGTGGGGGGCAAGGTCTCCAACCAGCCGTTGGACCGCATGAACGACGACCTCGACCGCGACAACCGCCGCCCCCGCCACCAGTGGTGGCTGGGTCTGCGCCCCGCCGTGGGCCTGGTCAGCCAGGACATCGGGACCCTGACGCTCGAGGACGTCCCCGACTTCGGCGAGGCGGTCGACGACGCGGCCAGCTGACCTCCCTGACCCGCCAGGCCCGGAGCCCGGGTATCGTGCCTGGCGTGCGCGCGCTGATACGACCCCGGTTCCTGGTGGCTGCCGCTTTGGCGGGCGTGGCCGCGGGTCTTATCGGGATCGCGATGGCGCTGCTCCTGGAGCTCTTCGAGGCGCTGTTCTACGGCGTCGCCCACGGCGGGCTCCTGGAGCGCCTGGCCGCCGCCCCGTCCTGGCAGCGCGCGCTCGCCCCGGCCATGGGTGGTCTCATCGCCGGTGGCCTGTGGTGGTGGCTGCGCGCAACCGGCGGGGTGGCCGACGTGGAGTCCGCGGTGGTGGATCGCAGCGGCGAAGCGGCTCCCCGGATAGGCCTGGCACGTCCCTTCCTCGACGCCGTCACCCAGGTCCTCACGGTCGGCGCGGGTAACTCGGTGGGCCGCGAGGGCGCCCCGCGTCTGGCCGCAGGGGCGGTGGCGGCAAGGCTCGCCACCCGCCTGGGGATCGGCAGGACCGAGGGTGCGATCCTCATCGCCTCCGCCGCCGGCGCGGGCCTGGCGGCGATGTACAACGCACCGCTGGGAGGGGCGGCCTACGCCGTCGAGCTCGTCATGGTCACGGGGATGCGACGGCGCGGCGCCCTCGTGGCGGTCCCGGTGTGCCTCATCGCCACGTTCGTCTCCTGGCTGCACTCCCACGGACGACCCGCCTTCGAGGTCGCCTCGCAAGGGCCGTCGTCGGGGACCGTCCTCGGGCTGGTTCTGCTCGTGCCCGTCGCCGCCGCACTGGGAGTGGGGGCCAGGCGACTGTGGACGTGGATGCTGACGCACCGTGTGCGCGCCCTGCGGTGGCTGCCAGCGGCGATCGGTGCGGCGGGACTGGCGACCGGATTGGTGAGCCTGTGGGTTCCGGCCGTCGTCGGCAACGGCCGTGACGCCATGGAGGTGGCCCTGGGGGCTCACGTTCCGGAAGACTCGAGCGGCGCTGCGGGTGCGGTCGCGGTCCTGCTGCTGGGCATCGTGGTTCTCAAGCCGGTCCTCACCGGTCTCACGCTCGGGGCCGGCGCCACCGGCGGCAGGCTGGCCCCCTCCCTGGCCGTGGGATCGAGCGCCGGAGCCGCCCTGGCGATCGCGCTGAACGCCTGCGGGGTGGAGGCCGGTGTCGCGGTGCTGGCGATCGCCGGTGCGGGGGCGGTGCTCGCCACCACCCAGAGGGCTCCCGTCTTCGGGATCGTCTTCACCTGGGAGCTGGCCCGTGCCGGAGCCTGGACGCTGACAGCACTGATCGCGGTCGTCCTGATGGTCAGGCTGCTGGTCTCCCCCACCTGGCGGCAATCCGCAGTATCCCGGCTGCGGACCTCACGGGTGCGGTAGCCGGGCCCTCCCCTCCTGCGACGTGTCAGGGTCATTCATTCCACCGCGCGAACATATACTCCTGAGCGGATCGCAGCCGGCAGCCACGTATCAATCGGAACCACTATGGATCGTCACCACGACGCCGCACCGCCTCGTCACGCGTTACGGCCCTCCGCGGCCGACGCCTACACCTTCGAGACCGGACGGCCCGCCGCATCCGAAGGCGTCACCCTGACCGCCGCCGCCCTGCTGGCCGGCGCCCCGGCGCTGGGCACGGCGCTGGCACTACTCCGAGGCCCGTGGATCCTCATGCTCGTCCTCCTTCATCTGGGCGGGCTCGCCCTGTGGTTCGGGCCGCCCGGCCGCGGCTGGCGCGACCTGCTGACCGGTGGAGGCATTCGCAGCAGAACCGTCCTGTTCACCACCGGAGCCCTGGCCGGGGTCGCCTTCGGCGGCCTGCACGCCTGGATGGGGCCGACGGGCACCGGCCCGCTGTGGAAACCGGAGATCACCGCCTCCACGGTGCTTCACGCACTGGTCTTCGCCCTCACCGTCGGTATCGCCTACAACGCGATCCCTGAGGAGATCACGCTGAGACGCACCCTGTTCTCACCGGTGCATGAGCGTCTCGGGGCAACGGCCGCTGTGCTGCTGACGACGGCGTCCTTCACCGCCCTGCATCTTCCGACCTGGCTGACCTCCGACACCAGCCCCAAGGGCTACGCCTGGCAGATTCTGCACAAGGTGCTCTTCGGGCTGCTCGCCGGCTGGTCGGTGGTACGGCTGCGGTCGATGTTCTTCGCCCTGGGCCTGCACGTCAGCGGAAACGCGCTGGGCCTGTTCATCGGCCAGCTCCAGAGCGAGAACCTGCCCGACTTCGAGATCTCGTGGCTCAACGCCGCCATCCTGGTCGTGGGCGCGGCCGTGACCGCTGGCCTCATCCTCCTCCTGGGCCGGCGGCGAGGGCATCGCCCTGCGCTCAGTCCTTGATCGTGAGGATCTCGTCGACGTCGACGCGGCTGGGGGCGAAGGCCGCCAGCGCCGAGTCCGCGGGGTGGCCCAGCGCGATCCCGACCGCCACGATCTCATCGGCTCCGATCCCCATGGCCTCGCGCACCTCGTCCGGGTACATGACCAGGGCGTAGGCGTTGATGGCGCCAAGGCCCTTGTCGGCAGCCGCCAGGACGAGCATGGCGGAGAAGGCCCCGAGGTCGTGGAAGGACCACGGAGTGGACTCGACCGGGATCGTCACGTACAGGACTGCCTGGGCGTTGAACAACCGTCCCTGCGATGCCTGGAACTCCTGGACGCCCTCGCCCAGCTGGGCACCGATCTGCTCGCCGAGCGCGGCCATGTTCTCCTGGGTGGTCGGAGACCACTCGGTACGAGGCCTCACCGGAAGGTCGGAACCTCCCTTCCTGCCGGCGGCGACGTCTGCGGCATGGCGCTTCTTGATCCCGGCCAGCGTGGCCCCGGTGGCCGCATAGACCCGCCAGGGCTGGGAATTCACCCACGACGGCGCCTGCTGGGCGGTGCGCACGACGTCGACCAGGTCCTCCCGGGAGACGGGCTGGTCGGTGAAGTCTCGCACCGAGTGACGATTGGCGACGACCTGGCTGAACTCCATGGTGCACTCCTACTTCCGATGTCCACGGGTTTGTCCACCGAGACCAACGATCGGCCGGCCGGCACTATTCCAGTCGGGGCCGTCGGGCGCGCACCGTCGGGGCCGCCTCAGGCCCGACGGCGCAGCAGGAGCGAGTCCCAGCCCGGTAGCACCTCCGGCAGACCTGCGTGTCCGGATCCGGGCTGGACGTCCGGGTCGCCGGCGCGCAGGACCTGCTCGGCACCGCTCCACTCCCCCGGCTCCAGGCCCTCGGCCGCGAGCGTGGCCAGCAGACCGCCTTCACCGACCAGGGGCAGGTCCTCGCGGGCGCACTGGGCGATGAGCAGGAGCTGCTCGATACCGCCGCCCTCTGCCTCGGGGGCACGCCACTGACGCAGGATGACCCAGGCGGTGGGGTGGTCGGCCGCCAGGAGCAGGAAGGTGCCCAGGGCGAGGGCGTCGTCGTCGTGGCGCAGGGCGATGAGGTGGCGGTAGTGCTCGAAGACGCTGCCGGGTACCCCCACCTGGGCGGCGGCGTTGACGGTGCCGTGGTCGGGGGCCAGGGCGATCCAGGGCTCGCCGGTGGTGAACCCGGCCTTTTCGCTGCTGTCCCAGTGGACGGGGGTGCGGGCGTTGTCCCGGGAGACGGGGGCCAGACGAGTCAGGACGGCGGCCGGGTCGTCGCCGGCGCGCACGCGCTCGTGGAAGTGGTTGATGGACTCCAGGTCCCGGTAGTCCTCGATGCCACGGAAGACCGTGTTGGCCATGCCGAGTTCCTCGCCCTGGTAGACGTAGGGGGTGCCGCGGTGGGTGTGGAGGATCGTGGCGAGGGTCTTGGCCGAACGGACGCGCCAGGCGGGGTCGTCGTCGCCGAAGCGGGAGACGGCGCGGGGCTGGTCGTGGTTGTCCCAGTAGGCGGAGTTCCATCCCTTCTCCACGCTCACGACGCCGGAGGAGTCTGTGACGGGGGCGAGGGCCGCCTGCCAGTCGGCGAGGTTCTTCTTGAGGACGACCAGGTTGAGGGACTGCGGATCGAACTTGCCTCCGGGCCCGTCGGTGAGGCAGACGTGCTCGAACTGGAAGACCATGTCGAGCTCGCCTCGGGCCGGGTCGGTGTAGAGGGCGGCCTCGCTTCGCGTGGCCCCGGGCATCTCGCCAACGGTGAGGACGTGGCCGGGCCGGGGTGCGAGGACCTCCTGGTTCATCTCGTGGAGGAACTCGTGGATGCGTGGCCCGTTGGCCACCGCGGCGAAGGCGTTGCCGTAGAGGTCGCCCTCGCCCTGGGGCGCGTCGGTGAGCGGGTAGGTCTTGGAGATGAAGTTGATGACGTCCATGCGGAAGCCGTCAACACCACGGTCCAGCCACCAGCTCATCATCTCGTGGACGGCGCGGCGAACCTCGGGGTTCTCCCAGTTGAGGTCGGGCTGCTTGGGTGAGAAGAGGTGCAGGTAGAACTCCTGGGTGTCCTCGTCCCAGGCCCAGGCCGACCCGGAGAAGGCCGATCCCCAGTTGGTGGGCTCGGTGCCCGGCTGCCCGGGAGCGAGCCCATCGACCTGCCGGGCGGATCGCCAGATGTACCAGTCGCGCTTGGGGTCCTGCGTCGAGGAGCGGCTGGCGGTGAACCAGGGGTGCTCGTCGCTGGTGTGGTTGACGACGAGGTCCATGACCAGGCGCATACCGCGGGCGTGGAGCCCCTCGATGAGGGTATCGAGGTCGGTCAGGGAGCCGAAGAGGGGGTCGATGTCCTGGTAGTCGGAGATGTCGTAGCCGTTGTCGTCCTGAGGGGAGCGGTAGACGGGGCTGAGCCACACGACGTCGACCCCGAGCTCGTCGAGGTGGTCCAGGCGGCTGGTCAGGCCGGGGATGTCGCCGATCCCGTCACCGTCGGAGTCGGCGAAGGAGCGGGGGTAGACCTGGTAGACGACGGCGCGGCGCCACCAGTCCGGGTCCTCGCCGACGTGGTGGGCTGAGACAACCAGGGGTGCGGGAGAGGTCACGGGCGATTTCCTTCCTACCGGCCAGGAGAGATAAGGGGAAGTGGGGGCGGACAGGGTGCTTGAGGGTATGCCCCTGCTGCCCTGGCAGGGCCGACGGGGCCTTACGGGCCGGTACCGATTGTGTCAGAACACGCCTGAGACCAGGGCCGATTATGATGAGTTCTCGCACCTCGGCCAGGGCGCCGCCTCTTCCGCCGCTCCCTGCGACGACCCCTGCTGTGAAAGGCCGCCCCTTGGTTTCCCCTCTCTGCGATGCCCCCGATACTCCGCGTCCGGCCGCCGCCCGCCCTGAGGCGGTCATCGTCGGAACCTCATCGGAGGAGTCCCACTACCGGTTCACGGTGCTCACCTCTCGGCTCATCCGCATGGAGCTCTCCCCCACGGGTGTCTTCACCGACGCCGCCACCCAGCTGGTCGTCAACCGCGACCTGGGTGAGACGCCGTCGTTCCGGGTGGTGCACGGCCAGGACCGTCTGGAGATCATCACCGAGCACCTGCACCTGACCCATGTGCCCTCCCTGGGATTCTCCCCTTCCGGGCTCAACGTCAGGCTGCGCTCGACGGCGCTCCACGCCCACGGCGGCACCTGGCACCACGGCGACGTGTGGGACCCCGACGAGACCTTCCCGACGAACCTGGGCGGCACCACCCGCACCCTCGATGAGGCCGACGGCGCCGTCTCCCTCAGCCCGGGCCTGCTGAGTCTCAACGGCATCACCGCCCTGGACGACTCGGCCTCGCTGCTGCTCACCCAGGACGAGTGGGTCCAGCCCCGCGAGCCCGGCAACCGCCTGGCCGACGGGGCGCAGGACCTCTACATCTTCGGCTACGGCCAGGACTACCAGGAGGCGCTGCGGGACTTCTTCCGCCTCACCGGGCCGAGCCCCCTCATCCCGCGGGCGCTGCTGGGCAACTGGTGGAGCCGCTACCACCCCTACAGCGACCAGGAGTACCTGGCGCTCATGGACCGTTTCACCACCGAGGAGCTGCCCTTCTCCGTGGCTGTCGTCGACATGGACTGGCACGTGACCGACATCGACCCGGCGATCGGCACGGGGTGGACCGGCTACACCTGGAACCGGGAGCTGTTCCCCGACCCGCGGGCGTTCCTGGCCGGCCTGCACGAGCGGGGCATGCTCACCACGCTCAACGTGCACCCGGCCCAGGGGGTGCGGCGCCATGAGGAGGCCTATGAGGAGGTCTGCTCCGACCTGGGCCTGGATGCGAGCACCGGGGAGGACGTGCCCTTCAACATCGCCGACCGTGACTTCGTGGGCTCCTATCTCTCGCGCCTCCACCACCCCCTGGAGGACGAGGGCGTGGACTTCTGGTGGCTGGACTGGCAGCAGGGCGGCTCCACGACGGTTCCCGGTCTGGACCCGCTGTGGATGCTCAACCACGTCCACTACCTCGACTCGGGCCGCGAGCGCCCGGCGGCGGACGGCGGCGTGGAGCGGCGCCGCCCGGTGACCTTCTCGCGCTTCGCCGATGCCTCGAGCCACCGCACCCCGGTGGGCTTCTCCGGGGACACGATCATCAGCTGGGACTCTCTGCGCTTTCAGCCGCGCTTCACGGCCACGGCCGCCAACATCGGTTACTTCTGGTGGTCCAACGATATCGGCGGGCACATGATGGGCGGGAGCGACGACACGATGGCGGCCCGTTGGTTCCAGCTGGGCTGCTTCTCCCCCATCAACCGCCTGCACTCGTCGAACTCGGGCTTCACCTCCAAGGAGCCCTGGCGCTACTCGCGTGACGCTCGCGCCACGATGGAGGCGCACCTGCGGCTGCGTCACCGGCTGGTGCCCTACCTGTACACGTGGGCGCGCCACTCGGTCAGTGAGGGCGTCGGGCCGGTGCGCCCGGTCTACCACGATCACCCGCAAGAGCTGGCCGCCTACGAGCACCGAGGCAGCTTCTGCTTCGGGGATCTGCTGGTGGTTCCCTTCACCTCCCCACTCGATGAGGCCACCGGCCTGGGGCGGGAGCTGACCTGGCTTCCCGACGGCGTCTGGTACGACCTGCCCACGGGGCGCCGCTATGAGGCCACGACCGGCGGGCGCGGGCGCATGCTGAGCCTGTCCCGCCCGTTGGACCGGATCGCGGTGCTGGCCCGGGCCGGCTCAGTGATTCCTCTGGCCGGGAGCCTGACGGAGGCGGCCGGGGACAATCCGCACGAGCTGGAGATCGTCGTCGTGCCCGGGGGCTCGGGGAGCTTCACCCTGGAGGAGGACGACGGCTCGGCTCAGCCCGGGCCGGACCGCATCGCTCGTACTCACATGACGCTGACCTGGCCGGATACCGAGGACGAGGACGGCGGGGACATGGTGCTGCGCATCCGCCTGGAGGGGGCGGCCGACGTCGTGCCGGCCTCGCGGCTGGTGACGGTACGGCTTCTGGCCGGCCAGGTGGCCGGCGCCTGGCTGGGGGTGGGTGATCGGGCGCGCCGACTGGCCACCGAGGAGGTCAGTGGTGACGGCTTCACCCTGGGGGCCGGGACGCTGGTGCACCTGGAGGAGCTGAGCCGCCAGGAGCTCATCGACGGCGTCCAGCTGGTCCTTCGCGGCACGGAGCAGTCCCCTGCCGACTGGCGGGCCGAGGTCCACGCGATCCTGGATGCCGCGCGGGTGGACTACCTGGCCAAGGATCAGGCCTGGGACGCGGTGCAGCGGGGCCTGAGCGGAACCGCCCTGCTGGGTGAGCTGGAGGCTCTGGGCCTGCCGGAGACGCTGCGGGCGGCCGTGGCCGAGGTGCTCCCCCACTCCTGAGCAGGCTCCGAGCGCCGACTCTGGCGGGTCGGCCCGAACGGACCGACGGGCGCATCGGGCCGCCGCTAGGCTGCTGGGTATGAGTGAGACCCCCGCCCCACGCTTCCCGGAGGCCGAGCCCTACTTCGTGGGCGACGAGCGCACCAACCGCGAGCGCATGCTCGCCGGCGACTGGTACGTCTCCGACGACCCGGACAACGCCAGGATCGCCGCCCACGCCCGCAAGATGCTCTACCGCTTCGAGCGGGCCTTCGCCGAGGGCGAGGAGGACTGCTGGGACCTGCTGCGCTCGGCGATCCCGGACCTGGGTGACAAGGCCTGTCTGCTGCCACCGGTGCGCGTGGACTACGGGGACAACATCACCGTGGGCGAGGGGACCTTCGTCAACTACGGGCTCGTGGCCCTCGACGTCGCCCGGATCAGTATCGGTGCGCACTGCCAGATCGGCCCGAACGTCCAGCTGCTCACGCCGGTCCACCCTCTGGAGCCGACGCCGCGCGCCTGCTCCCTGGAGGCGGCCGACCCCATCACGATCGGGGACAACGTGTGGTTGGGCGGCGGGGTCATCGTCTGCCCCGGTGTGACGATCGGGGACAACTGCGTCATCGGCGCGGGATCAGTGGTCACCAAGGATGTTCCCGCCGGCAGCCTCGCGGTGGGCAACCCGGCCCGTGTCCTGCGCCAGCTGGACGACTCCACCTTCGGGCCCCGCCATCAGTCGTAACGCTTGCATACGACGCCGCGTCACACCCAAGACTGAGGTTGCGCCGCAATCGGCCCCATCAACCGGCTCTATGACCTGTCTAAGGAGACGTCACGATGAACCCCGAAGCTTTCTCCGACTTGGCCACTGCCCGGCATTCTGTGCGCGACTTCCGGCCTGACCCGGTGCCGAGCCAGGTCCTCGACGCGATCCTTGACGATGCTCGTCAGGCACCGAGCTGGTCGAACACACGGCCCTTCATGGTGGCGCTGGCCACCGGTGAGCGGGCGGACCGCCTGCGCGCGGCCTACATTGCCGAGTTCGATGTCACACTGCCCTTCCAGCACAAGGAGCCCGGCGCCATGGCCCGCCTGGTCCTGAGCGGCAAGGCTCCCGACGGCGACTACCGGACCTGGGCTCCCTACCCACCGGACCTGCTGCCCCACTCCCAGGCGGTCGGCGGCCGGCTGTACGCGCACATGGGCATCGGCCGCAAGGACCGTGAGGCCCGTGATGCAGCCGCCCGCCGCAACTGTGAGGCCTTCGGCGCACCGGTCATCGGTTTCGTCCTGGTCCACAAGGGCCTCATGCCCTTCGCCGCGCTCGACGCCGGGATCATGCTTCAGACCCTGTTCCTGTCCGCCAAGGCCCACGGCGTCGACTCCTGCCCCCTGGGGGTCCTGGCCACCTGGCGCCGCCCTTTCGACGCCGAGTTCGAGGCGCCGTCGGACTACCGTCTCATCACGGGCTTCGCCCTGGGCTACGCCTCCGAGGCCCCGGTCAACGACTTCCGGGCCGAACGGCGTGCCGTACGCCTGGTGCCCGCCCGCTCATGACTCGGCCCTGACCCGGACGTGTGGCCACTCGTCACTGCGCTCATCGACGGCGGCGTCCCTCAGTTCAGGGCGGCGCCAGTACGGCGGGACGATGAGCCCGCGCCGGTGGACCTCGACCAGCACGGCCAACCCGGCTGCCGTGCACACGATGATCGCGACGATGGAGGCCTCAATACCCATGGCTCCGCCAGTGAGCAGATCCGGGCCGGTGAAGCGGGCCTCGATGAGTCCACGTCCTGTTCCGATGCCGGAGATGTCGGAGCCGAAGATGCCGCCCTGGACGAAGTTCCAGGCGATGTGCACCCCGATCACCATCCACAGGCGCCGGGTGAGCAGGTAGCACGCTCCCAGCAGGATGCCCGCCTCCAGTGCGATCGCCACTGCACCGAAGACCGTCGCGTGAGCATTGCCCAGGTGAGAGATTCCAAAGAGAAACGAGGTGATGGCCAGCGCCCACCAGGTTCCCAACCACCCCTCGATGAGGCGCAGCAGAATCCCCCGAAACAGGATCTCCTCGGTGAATCCGGCAAGGACTCCGGCTCCCAGACCGGCGAGGACTCCGATGCTCCAGCCGATGTCCACCACATGGTAGGAGCCGATCAGGGCCAAGATCGCAATGATGGCGCACATGAGCAGCGCACCTATGGCGAGGCCGACCGAGAACTCGCGCAGCGCCGCCCCGCGTCCTCCGAGCTCGATGACGGGTCTTCTGCCGATGAGACGCACCAGCAGCCAGTACCCGAGCAGGGCCAGCGGTGCACCAGCGACAGCCATGACGAATATGGCGTCCGGCAGGGACTCCACACGACCGTTGGCCGTAAGACGCGCGAATCCGGTCATCACTGCAAGAATCACGGCGAAGACCTGAACGCCGAAGACGACCAGGACGCCAAGCAGAAGCTGGAGCCAACCGAGGCGCTCCGCCTTTCGCGGAGGGATGCGCCACTGGGGACTGACCGGGATGAGCCGGTCCAGGAGGCGAGGAGTCCGGTGCTCTGCTGATGACGCCGGAGAGGAGGCCAGGCTGTTCATGACCTCAGTGTTTCCTACTTGCCGATAGCCACACCTCCCCCGCCAGGAGGAGCCGGCACTCCTCCTGCCTTCAGCGCGGATCCCCTCACCGTGGGAGAGTGAGCCGTCAGATCTTGGTCACGGGTGCGTAGCGCAGGATGAGGCGCTTGGTGGTGGGCGCACCGTCGATGACGAACTCGACGCGGGCGGTTAGGGATCGCCCCTTGCCCTCCAGGCCGACGACGGTGCCCACCCCGTAGGAGTCGTGGCGCACCTGGTCGCCGGTCCTCAGCCCGGCGACGGCTGCGGGCAGGTCCTCCGAGGCGGCTCCGCCGGCCGATGAGGGGGCGCTCTGCTTGCCGCGGGCCTCGAGGCGGGCGGAGGCGCGCTTGGCGGCCCGGTCCTGGGCGGTCTCCACGCGCCCCAGCTTGCCCGAGCGCTTGGTGCCTGCGCCCACGGGTGGGGCGAAGTCATCGTCGTCGGAGTAGGTGCTCTGCCGGGAGCCGCCTGAGCGCCGCCCGCCCGAGCCGAAACCGCCCTCGCCCCAGCTGCTGCCCCAGCCGGTGCCGCCACCGCGCAGAGCCTCCATGGAGGAGGCCAGGCGCTTCCAGTCGATGGTCTCGTCCGGCACGTCGTCGAGGAAGCGCGAGGCGGGCATGGCGTTGGCGGCACCCCAGGCCGAGCGCACGGCGGCGCGGGTGAGGTAGAGGCGCTCGCGGGCTCGGGTCAGGGCCACGTAGGCCAGGCGCCGTTCCTCGGCGAGCTCGGTCTCCTCGGCCAGGGATCGGGTGTGGGGGAAGGTGCCGTCCTCCATACCGGTGACGAAGACGACCGGGAACTCCAGGCCCTTGGCGGTGTGGACGGTCATGAGGGTGATCTGGCCCTGTTCCTCGGCCTGCCGGGCGTCCTCGTCCTCCAGGTCGGCGCTGGGCGGGAGCTGGTCGGAGTCGGCCACGAGCGAGACGCGTTCGAGGAAGTCGGCCAGGGTGCCGTCGGGATTGGCGGCCTGGAAGTCGCTGGCCACGGAGTGGAGCTCGGCAAGGTTCTCCACGCGGGTGGCGTCCTGGGGGTCGTCGCTGGCGCGCAGCTCGGCGAGGTAGCCGGAGGCGTCCAGGGCGGAGTCGAGGACGTCGGCGACGCCGTCGCCGGCGGCGACCATGTGGCGCAGGGTGGTGAGCAGCTCGTGGAAGCCGCGCACCTGGTTGCGGGCTCGGGTGGTCAGGCCCTCGACCTCGGGCGGCTCGCCGGCCTCTGCGGTGGAAGGGGCCTGCCCGTCTGCGCTGTCAGCACCCACGGCCTCGCCCGGCTCACCAGCCCGCGCCTCGCGGGGGGCTCCGGCGGCGTCGGCGACGGCCTGCCCGAAGGAGACGGCATAGCGGGCGGCGTGCTCGGCCAGGGCGCCCTCGGCCTTGTCCCCCAGGCCGCGTTTGGGGACATTGAGGATACGGCGCAGGTTGACGTCGTCGTCGGGGTTGTCGACGGCGCGCAGGTAGGCGATGGCGTCCTTGATCTCGCGGCGGTCGTAGAAGCGGGTGCCGCCGATGACCTTGTAGGGCTGGCCGGCGCGCATGAAGGCCTCTTCGAGGGCGCGGGACTGGGCGTTGGTGCGGTAGAAGACGGCGACGTCGCGGGGGCGCACGCCGTGCTCGTCGGCCAGGCGGTCGACCTCCTGGCTGATCCAGCGGGCCTCGTCGTGCTCGGAGTCGGCGACATAGCCGGTGATGGGGGCGCCGTCGCCGGCGGCGGTCCACAGGTTCTTCTCGCGCCGGCCGCTGTTGCGAGAGATGACGGCGTTGGCGGCCGAGAGGATGTTCTGGGTGGAGCGGTAGTTCTGCTCCAGCAGGATGGTGCGCGCCGAGGGGTAGTCCTCCTCGAACTCCTCGATGTTGCGGATGGTGGCGCCGCGAAAGGCGTAGATGGACTGGTCGGAGTCGCCGACGACGGTGAGCTCTCCCGGGGGCAGGGCCGAGCCCGCCCCGGAGGTGCCGGAGCCGCCGACGAGCTCGCGCACGAGGACGTACTGGGCGTGGTTGGTGTCCTGGTACTCGTCGACCAGGATGTGACGGAAGCGGCGCCGGTACATCTCGGCCACGGCCGGTCGGGTCTGGAGCAGGGCGACGGTGCGCATGATGATGTCGTCGAAGTCCAGGGCGTTGGCGGCGCTCAGGCGCTCGGCGTAGGCGCGGTAGACCTCGGCGAGGTGACGCTCGAGGGGGTTGGAGGTGACGGCGCGCTCGGCGAACTGGGCCGGAGTGATGAGCTCGTTCTTGAGGTCGGAGATGCGGTGGGCGAAGGTCTTGGGGGTGAAGCGCTTGGGGTCGATGCCCAGCTCGCGCACGATGAGGGTGATGAGGCGGGTGGAGTCGGCGGCGTCGTAGATGGAGAAGGTGGAGCGCAGGCCGGCGGCCTCGTGCTCGCGGCGCAGGATGCGCACGCAGGCGGAGTGGAAGGTGGAGACCCACATGCGCTCGCCGGCGGGCCCGACCAGGGCAGTGACGCGCTCACGCATCTCGGCGGCGGCCTTATTGGTGAAGGTGATGGCCAGGATCTCTCCGGGGCGGGCGCGGCCGGTGGCGATGAGGTGGGCGATGCGGTGGGTGAGGACCCGGGTCTTGCCCGAGCCCGCACCGGCGATGATGAGCAGCGGCGCGCCGGCGTGGGTGACGGCGGCCTCCTGGGCGGGGTTGAGGCCGGAGAGCAGCTCGGCCGGGTCTGAGACCGTCACCCCCCAGGCGGGGCCGGAGACGTGGCCCGACGGTGCGGCGCCATCGGCTCGGGCGCGGGCCGCGGCGGCATTGGCCTGGGCGCGGGCGACCAGGGCGGAGACCTCGTCCTGGCGCTCCTCCCAGGTGGGGGCTGCGGCGGACTCGTCCTCGGGCGGTGGGGCGTCCTCAGGGCCCCAGTCCTCCTCCGGGGCCTCGACGTCGGCCCAGGAGTCGTCATCGAACGAGCCTCCACTGGGAACGAGGGCGGGCAGCGCGGCCTCGGGCGGCGGCGTGGCCGCACCGCCGAAGCCGGGCATGGGCAGGGCGCCGAAGAGGGAGTTCATCGCGTTCATCGTGAGGCCAAGCCTAGGCCAGGGCGCCGACACGTTTCGATTTCCCCGCCCACGCATCGACGGCACACCGCCGGACTTCACAGTACGTTGTGAACAGGTTGAGGACACCGCTGAGAAAGGAATCAAGATGCGCACCATTGCCCTGTACACGACCGAGACCATGGCGGACTGGGAGTATGCCTACCTCACCACTCAGATCGCTGGCGCGGAACAGCTCAAGCCCGAGCGCTTTCGGCTGCTGCTCGTGGGCGACGGGTTGGAGCCGGTGCGCACGCTCGGGAACCTGCCACTGGCGCCGGAGGCCGACCTCGACGCGCTGGATGCACTGGCCGACGACGGCTCGCTCACAGCCCTGGTCATCCCTGGAGGGGACCACTACGCGGCCGGGCACGAGCGGCTCATCGAGGCGGTCGGCCGCCTCGTGGACAACTGGGTTCCGGTGGCGGCGATCTGCGGTGCCACGCTCCTGCTGGCCCGGGGCGGCTTCCTGGACGAGCGCCGCCACACCTCGAACGCCGCCTCGTACCTGGAGGCCAGCGGATACCGAGGAGGTGCGCACTACGAGGAGGCGCCGGTGGTGACCGACCGGGGCGTCACCACCGCCTCAGGCATCCACGCGGTCCCCTTCACTGCGGAGGTCATGCGGGTCACCGGGCTTGTGCCTGACGCGATGGCCGACTCCTGGGAGCAGGTCTTCCTCAACGGCCGGGAGAAGGACTACATGGCGCTCATGGAGGCGACCAGCGCCTGGCAGAACGCCTGAGGGCGACGCTCTGACGGCGCTGGTCCTTCCCGTCTTCGCGCTCAACGGGGAGTTTCTGGAGACGGCCGCGGCGATCACGGCACCTCATGAGCTGACCCCCGCCCGGTGGCGGGTGCTGGGCGCCGTCCTGGAGGAAACGCTGCCGGTCGCCGAGATCGCACGCCGGGTGGGACTGGGCCTGACCAGGCAGAGCGTGCAACGGGTGACCAACGATGTCGTCGCCCAGGGATGGGCGCGCTGGCAACCCAATCCTGGAAGGCGCGGACAGAACCTGCTCGTCCTGACCGACAAGGGGCGGCGAGCGGTGGCAGCACTGACCACGGAGCAGCACGCCTGGGCCGACGCCGTCGGCCCGGAGATCGGAGAGAAGGATCTGAAGACCCTTCGGACGTTGATCAGCCGGGTCACCGAGGCATCACGCCGTTACAGACAGAACACAAACGACGAGCGCTAGCATCCCGACAAGCAATTACCCCGTCCACTCGCACAGGACATTGATCGGGCACCGAGGGGCTACGCGTGTCCAAATCGGAGACAAAGGAGTCCTCGCGTTCTTCACGCCCGCAACAGAACCGCGGAATCACGCGGTTTCATTTCGCCCGTTGCACGGCACCCAAGCCGTTTGTCAGCGATTTGGACACGACCGGGCAGATTCCAGGCAGAAACACTGGTCCTGCCAGGCGCCCCGGGCGTCTCTGGTCTGGAACGACTATCGCTCAAGGGCAACGATTCTGGCCGCGCATCACTTCATGCCCTCCTCCATACACGAACGCGCACAACGCTGGCTCATCCTCTGGAAGTCCATCCTCGGCGGGCTCCCTGGACTTGCGTCGCTCACGGCTCCGCGATGGAGAGGTCTTCTCCGAGACGGTCCTGAGCCAGCAGCGCACGCTCTGGCGATCGGTGGGCGGCAGCGCCGCCATCATTCCCGCTGACGGATGCGTCGACTTCATCGTCCGCGGCGAGCAGGTGCTCTTGTGCGGCCCGCAGACTCGTGTCATCCACGCCCCCGCCGACGACGTTCACCCCACTGTCGGTCTGAAGCTGGAGGCGGGCACCGCTCGCAGGGTCCTGCCCGTTGCACTCAGCGAGTTGAGGAACCGAGTAGTGGAGCTGCGCACCGCGTTGGGGTCGGAGGCGACTGTCCTGTACGACCTGATGATGCGAGCGAGTATCACGCTGCCAACAAAAGTACCCGCGGCGGTCACGCTTGGGACGGCCTTGAGAGCCGCCTCTGCCGAGGCGGGATTTTACCGCACGGCGCGCAGGTAGCGGTCGCGGCCGGTGAGGTCCTGGCCGGTCTCGGCCTGCTTGAACCCGGCCCCGAGCGCGGCGGCGCGCAGCAGCGCCCCCTGCTCGTGGTCGTGCTCCATGACGAGTACCCCGCCGGTGCGCAGCAGCGCGACCGAGCGCACGAGGACATCGATCGGAATATCCAGTCCGTCGGGGCCGCCGCCGTAGAGGGCCACGGTGGGCTCGTGCTGGGAGGTCTCGGTATCTTCCACGGCGCCGGCCGGCACGTAGGGCGGGTTGGAGACCACGACGTCGACCTGCCCGTTGAGGTCGTGAAGGACCAGCGGGTCGGTGGCGTCGGCGTGGATCACCTCGACGCGTCCGGGCACCAGCCGCTCACAGTTCTCGCGGGCCAGAGACGCAGCGGTCTCGCTGATCTCGACGGCGACCACCCGGGCTCCCGGCACCTCCTTGGCGATGCAGGCGGCGATCGCGCCCGAGCCGGTGCACAGGTCAGCGGTCAGGACCACTCCCCCACCGCCGTCCATGACCTCTCGGGCCGCCTCAATGGCGGCCCCGGCCACCACCTCGGTCTCCGGGCGCACGATGAACACGCCGGGACGGCTGATGAGCTCGGCGCCCCGCAGCCACATACGCCCGATGATGTGCTGGAGGGGCTCACGGCACTCGCGGCGCAGCACCAGCGCGTCATAGGCGGCCGGGAAGTCGCCGTCGGCGCCGTCGGCCAGCAGCAGGGCCCTCCCCAGCAGGTGCTCGGCCAGGATTCGGGCATCGACCTGGGGACTGGTCACGCCCGCCGCAGCCAGCCGACCGGCTGCCTGGCGCACCAGCGCCCGCAGCCCGTAGCGGTCCACCGCGCCCGCCGGCGCGCCGCCGCACAACTCAGGAACCACTGCCCTCACCCACCTGGGATAATCGTTCAGCCTCGTCCATGGCGATGGCCGAGGCGATCACCGGGCCGAGGTCACCGTCGAGAACGGCGTCAAGGTTGTAGGCCTTGAAGCCGGTGCGGTGGTCGGCGATCCGGTTCTCAGGGAAATTGTAGGTGCGGATGCGCTCGGAGCGGTCCACAGTGCGCACCTGACTGCGACGGGCCTGCGCCGCCTCGGCCGCGGCGGCGGCCGCACGCTCGGCCAGGAGCCGGGCCCGCAGGACCCGCATGGCCGCCTCCTTGTTCTGCAGCTGGGACTTCTCGTTCTGCATGGATACGACGATCCCCGTGGGCAGGTGCGTGATGCGCACGGCCGAGTCCGTGGTGTTGACGCTCTGGCCCCCCGGCCCCGAGGAGCGGAAGACGTCGATGCGAAGATCGGCGGCGTCGATCTGGAGCTCGCCGGGGTCGTCGGCCTCCGGCATGACGAGGACGCCGGCCGCGGAGGTGTGGATGCGCCCCTGGGACTCGGTGACCGGGACGCGCTGGACGCGGTGGACGCCGCCCTCGTACTTCAGGTGCGCCCACACCCCGTCCTGGGGCTCTACGGGTCCGCGGGTCTTGATAGCCAGGCGCACGTCCTTGTAACCGCCCAGGTCGGAGTCGGTGGTGTCAA
The DNA here is from genome assembly GCF_001937665.1 of Actinomyces oris. Lineage (GTDB taxonomy): Bacteria > Actinomycetota > Actinomycetes > Actinomycetales > Actinomycetaceae > Actinomyces > Actinomyces stomatis. Next base: position 58,422 of record NZ_MSKL01000024.1, read on the forward strand.
GGACCTCCACGGCCCACCCCTGCCGTTCGGCGTAGCGGGAGTACATACGGGCCAGGTCGGAGGCGAACAGCGCCGACTCCTCACCGCCCTCACCGGCCTTGACCTCGATGATGACGTCGCGGGCGTCGTCAGGGTCCCGAGGCACGAGGACCTCGCGCAAGTGCTCGCCGGCAGCGGCCTCAGCAGCCTCAAGAGCCGGCACCTCGGCGGCGAAGTCCTCATCCTCAGCGGCCAGCTCGCGGGCGTCGGCCAGGTCGGCGCTGGCCGACTGCCAGGCCCGGTAGGCGGATACGACCCTGCCCAGCTCGGCGTAGCGGCGCCCCAGCCGACGCATAGCGTCGGGGTCGGCGGCCGCGGGCCCGGCCATCTCGGCCTCGATATCCGCGTACTCGGCCAGGAGCGGTTCTGCGGCGGAGAAGTCCTCACTCATGGACTCGGGTTCCTTCACTGGCTAGAAGTCGTACTGACGGGCACCAGCGGCACTCGTGCGATATGCAAACGACGCCGACGGCGGCTCTAGGAGCCGGCCGCCGGCGTCGTGAGACGCGGCTACTTGCTGCGCTTGCCGTACCGGGCCTCGAAGCGGGCAACGCGGCCACCGGTGTCGAGGATCTTCTGCTTGCCGGTGTAGAACGGGTGGCAGGCCGAGCACACGTCCACGCGGATCTCACCGGAGGTGACGGTGGAGCGGGTCTCGAAGGTGTTGCCACAGGTGCACGTGACCGTGGTGGCCACGTAGTCGGGGTGGATGCCCTGCTTCATAGGTTTCTCCTTAAGCGTCAGAGGGTCCCGGGTCCCACGCGGGAGCGTGAGTGAACCGGAGGCCAGCAGCAGATTTTGCCACTGTCTCACGGACCGTTGCAACGGCTGAGCCGCGTGAGACCGGGCACCTGGCCGGTTGCGTTACTCGTCCTCGCCGTCGGCCAGAGACGTACCGGCCGGGGTGGTCTTGGACAGCACCATGAGGAACTCGGCGTTGGACTGGGTGTCTTTGAGCTTGGAGAGCACCAGCTCGAGGGCCTGCTGCTGCTCCAGCCCGGCGAAGAGGCGGCGCAGACGCCACATGATCTTGAGCTGGGCGGGGTCGATGAGCAGCTCCTCACGGCGGG
>NZ_MSKL01000025.1:0-186295 GCF_001937665.1 Actinomyces oris
CTTGGGAGCGCCCTTGGAGGGCTTGGGGGCCTGAGAGGCGGTCTTGGCCGACTTGTCGGCCGCAGTGTCCGCCGGCGCTTCCTGCACCTGGGCGGCGAAGTGCTCGCGAACCCGACGAGCGACGGGTGGCTCAACGGCGGAGGAGGCCGCCTTGACGAACTCTCCCTGGTCCTTGAGCCAGGCCAGGATCACCTTCGAGGTGACCTTCTTGCCAGTGGGGTCGAGCTCTTTAGCAAGCTCATGAACGCGTGGTTTAGCCACATTTCTCCTGTCCGGTTTCCCACCCCGGACAGGGGTGGGTGCTTCTAGAGGCAGCTCATCGCTGGGTACTCATCGGGTGCCCATCGGCTTCCTACCCGCCTTCGCTATCGGTGGTCCGCTCACCCGGTCGGGCAGCGGGGGTCTCGCCGTCATTGACCACTCCCCGCTCCAGGAACCCGCGCACCCGGGCCACATCCAGTGGTCCGCCGGTGCGCAGGGCACGTGGAGCGGCGCGTCGTCGCTCAGCGAGGTCGAGGCACGCCGGATCCGGGTGGATCCAGGCGCCGCGCCCGGGTCTGACGGCCCGGGCATCGACGTCGAGCTCACCGCCCGACGTCAGCACGAGACGCAGCAGCTGCGTCCGCGGGGCCCTTTGTCGACAGCCGATACAGGTGCGCTCGGGCACGTGGGGGATGGTGACCACCGTCCGTCGGTGTCCTTCCGCTGGTCTGCAGCCGCTGACGCGGGCACCACGGCCGAGGAATCCCGGCGCAGGACCCGCAAAGGTCCGCCGGAAAGTCTACATCGCCCCGCGGGGCGGTTCAGTCGCTCAGCTCTGAGGGACCTGTCACGTCGTCGGACTGGGAGCCCTGACCGGGGGTGATCTCACCGGACTCGGCATCGGCGTGGATGTCGATCTTCCAGCCGGTCAGACGGGCAGCCAGACGGGCGTTCTGCCCCTCCTTGCCGATGGCCAGGGAGAGCTGGAAGTCGGGGACGATGGCGCGGGCGGTGCGCTCCTCGGAGTCGATGACGCCCACGGCGGCCACGCGGGCCGGGGACAGGGCGTTGGCGATGAAGCGGGCCGGGTCCTCCGAATAGTCCACGATGTCGATCTTCTCTCCACCGAGCTCGGTCATGACCGCGCGCACCCGCTGCCCCATGGGGCCGATGCAGGCACCCTTGGCGTTGACGCCGCGAACCTTGGAGCGCACAGCCATCTTGGTGCGGTGGCCGGCCTCCCGGGCGACGGAGACGATCTCGACGTCCCCCGAGGAGATCTCAGGAACCTCGCGCTCGAAGAGCTTGCGAACCAGCCCCGGGTGAGTGCGCGACAGGATGATCTGAGCCCCGCGGGTGCCGCGTGAGACGTCGGTGACGTAGGCGCGCACGCGGTCGCCGTGGCGGTAGCGCTCGCCGGGGACCTGCTCATGGGGAGGCATGATGCCCTCGTGCTCCTCGTCCAGGCGCACGTACACGATGCGGGGGTCGCGTCCCTGCTCCACGGTGCCGGAGATCAGCTCACCGGTCTTGTCCTTGAAGGCGCCCAGGACCTCGAAGTCGCGACGGTCCTGGATGCGCTGGACGATGACGCTGCGGGCCGTGGCCTGGGCGATGCGACCGAAGTCGTCGGGGGTGTCGTCGAAGTACTCCCCCGTGGGCTGATCGTCCTCGTCGACCTCCGGGGCCAGAACGCTCATGTGCCCAGTGCGGCGGTCGATCTCGACGTGGGCCCCCCGAATCGCTCCGGGGACCTTGGAATAGGCCCCCAGGATGGCGTCCTCGATAGCGGGCAGCAGGTTGTCCAGGTCAATGCCGAGCTCGTCGGCAGCGCCTCGCAGCTCCGGCATATTGATGTCCATGGGTCCTTGGGTCCTCTCTGGTCCGCTGAAGCGGGTGTGCACTGGGTTCCCGTTGACGGTAGTCCGTGACGGGCCGGATGGTCCATCACGTCTTTCCCGGGCAGGTCCGTCAACCTATCAGTTATCAGGACATACATTATTCCCGGTCGCTATCCGCGGGGAGCATCCTATGGATCTTCGGCCTGTTGCCCGGCTCTAGAACCCGGCCACCACCATCCGTGCCTCGGTGATGTCCCCCAGCGCGATGCGGTGCTGGACGCCGTCGACCTCGATCCCGACCATGCCGCCGTTGTGCTCACTGGCGTCGGCGTCCTCATCGGCCGCGGTGACGAGGCCGGTGAGCTCGTCGTCGGCCGTGCGCACCCGGGCACTATGACCAACGGCACGCCGGAAGTGACGCAGAGTGGTCAGCTCTCGCTCGGCTCCGGGGGTGGAGACCTCGAGGGTGTACTGCCCCTTGACGGGGTCGGCCTCATCGAGGGCCTGGGAGACGGCCGCGGTCACGGGTCCCAGGGAGTCGAGATCGAGGTCTCCGGGACCGTCAGCCAGATCCACGAAGACGCGCACGACCGAGTACTTGCCCGCCCTGGTGGTCTCCACGCTCTCGAGATGAAGCCCGGCATCGTTGACGACGGGGACGAGCAGATCGGTGAGACTGCGCGCCAGTACGTCAGCGCGCTTGCGCGGATCCTTACGCGGATCATGGGCTGCCATGGTCGTTCTTCCTCCCATACTGGCCCGAGCAGAGGATCGGGCGGACGTGGTCGACATGATCGAGGTGGTCGAGGTCGGGATCATGCTACCTGCCGTCTGTGGGAGGATTCCCCGGTGAACACTCGCCGCAATCCCCTCCCCGCCCAGTCGAACGGCATTCCGTCGCCCTACGGTGACCGAGTCGGTGGCAGGCTCCGAGCCGGTGCCGACACGGGTGCGGCGGGCCACGGCCTGACGCGCCGCACCGCAGTGCTTGCGGTGGGGACGGCTCTGACCGCGGCGTTGGGCGGTTGCGGACTGCGCCTGGGGAAGGGTTCCCCGGCGTCCCTGCCCTCGGCCTCGGCGGCGGAGACCACCCGTGACGGTCTGGCCAGGCAGGCCGCGCTCATCTCCTCCACCGCCGGCGTGGTCGCACAGTCCGGCAGCGCGGATTCCACGACCACGACCCTGGCCGAGGGGGTGAAGCAGACGGCTGACGCCCAGCTCGAGACCCTGGGTGGGGTATGGCAGCCGTGGCCCTCGCAGGTGCCGTCCTCCTACCCCACGGTTGCTCCGGTGCCGTCGGCCTCGGCGGGAGCCTCCGCGCAAGACCTGGCCACGGCCCTGGCCGATGGATCGACGCTGGCCCGCAGGGCGGCGATCGCCGCCGCCTCGGAGCAGGACGCTCGGCTCTTCACCTCACTGACAGTGGCCTGGAGTCTCCAGCACGACCTCTTCAAGCCGCCGAGCTCGGCGGACACGCCACGGGCGGAGGTGGCGCAGGGCAGCAAGATCAGTTCCGGCCTGTTGACCTCCTACGACGCCGCCCGCTACGCCATGGAGGAGCTCGCGGCGCGCAGCGACGACCCCCAGCGCACTCGGGCGATCGCCGACGCCAAGGCCGCCACATCCGTCGTCAATGCCGCGGTGGCCGCGGGCACTGAGGACAAGCGGCTGAGCGCCTACGCCGCCCCGAGCGAGTCCACCGACCCCAATGTGAGCACCCAGGTGCTCTGGGCCCGGCAGGTGTGGTCCAACATCGTGTCGTCAGAGGTGCAGGAGGCCGGTTCCGCCAAGGCCTCCAGTCCGGCCCGTGAAGCGGCCGTCACCGGTGCGGTCGACGCCGCCCGGCGCGCCACCGCCTGGGGCGCGGACTTCTCCTCCCTGCCCGGCTACGCCGCCTGACGTGCGCCTCCTCGTAGCAGTTCTGGCCGTCGTCGCCGCCCTGGCGGCCGTGGACCAGCTCTTCTTGCGGATGGAGCGCCGTGGCTGGATCTACTGGCGGCGTCGCAGGCCCGACCCGCGCGGAGCTGTTCTGGGTCCCATCGACAAGGTCTTCAACCCGGCCCACGAGCACGTGGTTGAGCAGCAGGAGACAGAGGAGCGCCTGGCCGACATCCAGGCAGCCGCGGCCCCAAGACGCAACCGCGACGTCGAGTGAGCTCGAACGGCAGTACCAGCGCAACCCACTGCGATGGAGATCCCCGGAGGACTCGTCGCCTCGCATGTAGCAGCAACGCTCCACCAGCGGCACCGGATCGTTGGGGCCTCCGGCCCCGGGGTGAGGAAGCCCGCCCCCGCCTCTCGCCGACCCACTCCACGAGAGTGGGGATCTACTGCCCAGGGGTTGTACGTACTGCACAAAAGCCGGGCCTTCGTGGAGTACCCCCGACCCTCCCCCAGGTAGCACCCGACCCTCGTGCAGTATGCCGCCCCGAGTAAGGGGCTCGGGCCAGAGCCGGCGTTGAAGCGGCGCCGCCGGGACCCAGTACAGGAGCCAGGAGGGGCAGCCGGGTCCGAGGTGTTCGCCTCGCGCCGATACCGGCGCCACCTGTCACAGGCTCCGGGCGGCCTCCAGGGCGTCGCGGACGGTGGCGCTGATCTCGGCTACGGCGGCGTCGGCGGGCACGGAGCGGCGCTCACCGGTGCGGCGGTCACGGATCTCCACGGTTCCCTCCTTGGCCAGGTCCCGGCCGACGACGACCGTGTAGGGCAGGCCGAGGAGCTCGGAATCGGCGAACTTCACGCCGGCGGAGACCTTGCGGCGGTCGTCGTAGAGGACCTCGACGCCGTCGGCGTCCAGGGACGAGGCGATCCGCTCGGCGACGTCGAAGACGGCCTGGTCCTTGCCGGTGGCCAGGACCTGCACGTGGTAGGGGGCGATCTGGACGGGCCAGGTGAGTCCCTTGTCGTCGTGGTTGGCCTCGGCCAGGGCGGCCATGACGCGGCTGACGCCGATGCCGTAGGAGCCCATGGTGACCACGCGGGCCTTGCCGTTCTCATCCAGGACGGTCAGCCCCAGGGCCTGGGAGTACTTGCGTCCCAGCTCGAAGATGTGGCCGATCTCGATGCCGCGGGCCAGGTGGAGGGGGCCGGAGCCGTCGGGGGCGGGGTCGCCCTCGCGGACCTCGGCGGCCTCGATAGTGCCGTCGGCGGTGAAGTCACGGCCCATGACCAGGTCGAGGACGTGCTTCTTGTCGGTGTTGGCACCGGTGACCCAGCTGGTCCCCTCCACGATCCGGGGGTCGACGAGGTAGCGCACGGAGCCGGTGAGGACCTCGGTTCCGTCGTCGAGCCTCTCCACGCGGCGCAGCGGGGAGTTCGGGCCGATGGCGGTGGGACCGATGTATCCGCGCACGAGCTCGGGGTGGGTCTCGAAGTCGGTGTCGCCGGCCATCTCGACCTCGGCGGGGGCGACGGCGGCCTCCAGACGCTTCATGTCGACGTCGCGGTCCCCGGGCACGCCGACGACCAGCAGCTCACGCTCACCATCTGGGTGGATGAGGGTGACGACGACGTTCTTGAGCGTGTCGGCGGCCGTCCAGGCCCGCCCGTCCGACCGCGGGTAGGCCTCGTTGCACAGGTCGACCAGGGAGTCGATGGTCGGGGTGTCGGGGGTGTCGACGACGCGCGCCGGGCCGATGCCGGAGGCGTCCACGGGATCGGGGACCACGGTGGTGACGGCCTCGGCGTTGGCCGCGTAGCCGCTTGAGGAGCGCACAAAGGTGTCCTCGCCGATCTCGCAGGGGTACAGGAACTCCTCGGAGTGCGAGCCGCCCATGGCACCGGCCATGGCGTTGACGATGACGTAGTCCAGACCCAGGCGGGCGAAGATCCGCTCGTAGGTGTCACGGTGGGCCTGGTAGGCGGCGGCCAGCCCGGCGTCGTCGATGTCGAAGGAGTAGGAGTCCTTCATGACGAACTCGCGTCCGCGGATGATGCCGGCGCGGGGGCGGGCCTCGTCGCGGTACTTGGTCTGGATCTGGTAGACGATGGCCGGCAGGTCCTTGTACGAGGAGTAGAGGTCCTTGACCGCGAGGGTGAACATCTCCTCGTGGGTGGGAGCCAGCAGGTAGTCCCCGTCCTTGCGGTCGTGGAGCTTGAACAGGGTGGGGCCGTAGTCGTTCCAGCGTCCGGTGGCCTGGTAGGGCTCGGCCGGCAGGAGAGCCGGGAAGTGGACCTCCTGGCCGCCCATGGCATCCATCCCCTGGCGCACGATGTCCTCGATCTTGCGCAGCGTTCGCAGGCCCAGCGGCAACCAGGTGTACACCCCGGGGGCGGCCCGGCGGATGTAGCAGGCGCGCACGAGCAGGCGGTGGCTGGCGACCTCGGCGTCAGCCGGGTCCTCGCGCAGGGTTCGGATGAAGGAGGTGGAGAGTCTGTGCAGCACGGGGTGATCCTACGGGGTCTGACGCCACGGCCCCAACGGAGCCCGCCCGACCGTACGAGATCACGCGATTCGGGACCGGCTGACCAACGACGACGCACAGGGCGAACCGGAGGCCTTGACGCTGGTCAGGGACGACTTGCGGCCCTCGAGAAGGGCCCGATACGCTCCATCCCATCGGAGGGTTCGTCGACCCTCTTATCCCTGAATTCGGCCCGCGTCACGTCCCCCTGCTCGCGGACCACAGGCAAGGAAGCATATGGACAGGCACTCCTCCATGCGCGAGGGACACGGCCAGACGTGGGCGAAGGCCATTCTTCTGGGTGAGCACTCCGTGGTCTACGGCCACCCCGCCGTCGCCGTACCACTGCAGGACCTGCGGATGCGAGCCACTGCGAGACCGACCTCGGGCCCCTCCACGCTGACCAGCCTGGGCTACTCGGGCCCCCTGACGCAGGCCGGCCCCCGGTTCGCCAGCGTGGCGCGAGCCTTCGAGGTGGCCCGGGAGTTCTCCGGGTGCCTGGACCAGGCCCTTGAGATCACCACCGTCAGCGACTTCCCCCATGAGCGCGGGCTCGGTTCGTCGGCCGCGGCGGCCGGTGCGATCATCCGTGCGGTTCTGGACGCCTGCGGACGCGAGGCCGCCGCGGACGAGCTGTTCGCCCTGACGCAGATGGCCGAGCAGATCGCTCACGGCAAGCCGTCGGGGCTCGACGCCGCCGCCACCTGCTCCCCGTGCCCCATCCGGTTCCAGGGAGGGCAGATGCGGCCCCTGAGCCAGCGCATTGAGAACGCCTCCCTCGTCATCGCCGACTCCGGGATCCACGGTTCCACCCGAGAGGCCGTTGGCGGCCTGCGCCGGCGCTACGAGAACGATCCGGACAACATCGGTCCGCGCATCAACCGCCTGGGGGCACTCACCCAGAACGCGATCATGGCCCTGGACCAGGCCGACGCCCAGGCGCTCGGAGCCACCATGGACGAGGCGCATACGGTCCTGGCCGAGCTCAGCCTGAGCCTGCCGGTCCTCGACGATCTCGCCGAGGCCGCCCGCGCCGCCGGGGCACTGGGCGCCAAACTCACCGGCGGGGGGCTCGGCGGCTGCGTCATCGCCCTGGTGACCGGCGAGCCGGCCGCGCGCCGGGTGCGCGCCGCTCTGGAACGGGCGGGGGCGCCGGCGACTTGGAACTACCGGATGCGCATCAGCGAGGTGGACGAGTGACCGCCGTACCCCCCGGAGCCGCTGCCGGCTCCTCCCCGTCCGCCATCGCGACCGCGACGGCCAGCGCGAACACCAACATCGCGCTCATCAAGTACTGGGGCAAGGTCGATGAGGCACAGGCGATCCCCGCCACCTCGAGCCTGTCCCTCACCCTCGGCGGCACCCGGACGACGACGACGGTCTCCTTCGACGGCGGGGACGGCGCCGCAGACTCGGTGACGATCAACGGGGCCTCCCCCAGCGCCGTGGAGCTGGGGCGAGTGACCCGGTTCCTCGACCTGGTGCGCGCCCGCTCAGGCGTCACCGCCCCGGCAACCGTCACCTCCCGGGCCTCGGTCCCGCTGGCGGCCGGCCTGGCGAGCTCGGCGGCGGGCTTCGCGGCGCTTGCGGCGGCGGCCTCCCGGGCCGCCGGCATGGATCTCGACGGCCGGGAGCTCTCCAGACTGGCCCGACGCGGCTCGGGCTCGGCGACCCGCTCCGTCTTCGGTGGGCTGGTCCTGTGGAACGCGGGCCACGACGACGCCTCCTCCTACGCCGAGCCGGTCGCCTGCGAGATGGACCTGGCAATGGTCGTCGTCGTGCTCTCGCAGCGTTACAAGCCCATCAGCTCGACCCGGGCCATGCGGGCCACCATGTCGTCCTCCCCTCTCTTCCCCGCCTGGGTCGAGGCCAGCGGGAGGGACCTTCAGGTGGCGCTGGAAGCGGTCCGGGCGGGCGACCTGGCACGGCTCGGGGAGATCGTCGAGGGCAACGCCCTGGGCATGCACGCCACGATGATCGCGGCCCGCCCGGGCATCATCTACTGGCTGCCGCAGACCATAGCGGCACTGCAAGCGATCCGCGCCATGCGCGAGGAGGGGCTGCCCGTCTGGGCAACGATCGATGCCGGACCCAACGTCAAGGTCCTCACCGAGGGCGCCCGCGCCGAGGAGGTCGCCGCCGCGCTGCGGGACCGTCTGAGCGGCACCACCGTCTCGGTGAGGCGTCCCGGCGGCGGGGTGCGTATCGAGGAGGGCCCATGCCCCTGACCTCTCACGGCGGCGATGTCGTCTCCAGGGCGCCGGGTAAGCTCTACATCGCCGGAGAGTACGCCGTCGTCGAGCCCGGCCACCGAGCGGTCCTGGTCGCCGTCGACCGATTCATCACCGTACGCATCACGCCCTGCTCCCCCGCCGGCGGGCACGCGGGCACGATCAGCTCGCGGCTCTACGCCACCGGCTCCAGGCCCTGGCGCCGCCGACCGCAGGACGGCCAGGCCGAGGCAGTCGGAGGAGAGGACGACTACATCATCTCGGCGATCCGAGTCGTTGAGGCGCTGGTGACCCAGGGCGGCGGCCGGCCAGGCTCCTTCGACCTGAGCGTCTCCAGCGAGCTGGAGGAGGACGACGGGCGCAAGCTGGGACTGGGCTCATCATCGGCGGTGACGGTGGCGACGGTGCGCGCCGTCGCCGCCTTCTACGGCCTGGCCGCCGACGACCTGACCGTCTACAAGCTGGCGATGCTGGCCAGTGACACGGTCCAGCCGATCGGCTCAGGAGGAGACATCGCCGCGAGCGCCATGACCGGGTGGGTGGCCTACACCTCCCCCGACCGCTCGTGGCTGCGCCGGGCCCGGCAGCGAGCCGGGGCCGGTGGCATGAGCGATCTCGTGGAGGCGGACTGGCCAGGTCTGAGCGTCCGCCGCCTGCCGTCTCCCTCATTGCGGCTTCAGGTGGGTTGGACCGGCGCGCCTGCCTCCACCCCGGCCCTGGTCGCCGACGTCCAGACCCGATCCCACGGGGCCGATGACTACGCCGTCTTCCTGCGCGACAGCCAGGACTGCCTGGCTCGTCTCATCACCGCGATCAAGGATGATGACGCCGCCCGGATCATGCGCCAGATCGCGCGCAACAGGGCTCTTCTGGCCGGGCTCAGCCGGATCGGCGGCCGGACCATCGAGACCACTGAGCTGGTGAGACTGGTCGAGATCGCGCTCGACCACGGTGCCACGGCCAAGAGCTCTGGCGCTGGGGGCGGGGACTGCGGAATCGCCCTGTGCCCACCGGCCACGGACCTGTTTGCACTGCGAGCCGCGTGGGAGACGGCCGGGATACGCCCTCTGGACCTGTCGGTCTACAGCCAGGACTCATCCGCTGCCTGCGCAGCCGACGCCGCTGAGGCACGTGCTGATTCCTCGACCGCCTCCCCCGTTAAGGTCACCCCATGAGCCACGAGCCCCTCACCTCGCAACGGGCCTCCCGTAAGGACGAGCACCTGGAGCTGGCGATGCGTCTGCACGGTCAGGACCGCGCCGGCGCCTTCGACGACGTCTCCTTCATCCATCACAGCCTGCCGGGGGTCAGCGCCGAGCAGGTCGATATCGGCACCACCGTCCTGGGCTGCCGCTGGGAGGTCCCGTTCTACATCAACGCCATGACCGGCGGAACGCAGGCAACAGCGGCTATCAATGCCGGTCTGGCCGAGGCGGCCGCTGAGGCGGGAGTCGCGATCGCCTGCGGTTCCCAGCACGTGGCCCTGCGTGACCCCGAGCGGGCGGACGGCTTCCACGTCATCCGACACCGGGCCCCGGGCGCCTTCGTCCTGGCCAATGTCGGACCGACCGTCAGCCCTCAGGAGGCACTGCAGGCCGTGGAGATGTTGGAGGCCAACGCCCTGCAGATCCACCTCAACGCGGCCCAGGAGCTGGTCATGCCCGAGGGCGACCGCGACTTCACCGGCTGGAGCGAGGCGATCGCCGGCATCGTTGCGGCCGTGCCCGTCCCGGTGGTGGTCAAGGAAGTGGGCTTCGGGCTCTCACGCCGGACGATCGAGGCCCTGGCGCGCACCGGCATCGCGGCCGTCGACGTGGCTGGGGCCGGAGGCACGGACTTCATCGCCATTGAGAACGAGCGCCGACCGCAGCGCGACCTGTCCTACCTGGTCGGCTGGGGCCAGTCGACGGCGCTGTGCCTGCTGGAGTCGCTGAGCGGATCGGAGCCGGTCAGCCTGCCGGTACTGGCCTCCGGCGGCGTGCGCAACCCGCTCGACGTCGTCCGGTCGCTGGCCCTGGGCGCCTGCGCCGTCGGCGCCTCCGGGCACGTCCTGCGCACCCTGGTCAAGGAGGGCCCCGAGGCCCTGCGCCAAGAGCTGCGAACCTGGAGCGAGCACGTGCGCATCCTCATGACCCTGCTGGGAGCGGCCGATGTCTCCCAGCTGCGTCGCACCGATGTTCTCGTCACCGGGAGCACCGCCGAGCGGGCCCGTCTGCTCGGCGTCGACCTGACCCGTCTGGCGCACCGCAGCGATACGTAACCGTCACCAGGTGCTTCCGTCAAGGGGGATCGACCCCTCTGCCTTTTACTCCGACTGACTCATAGAGTGCTGGTATCAGGACTCAACATCGGAGTCTCGCGTGGCCGATCGCAACAGACGTGCGGCGGAGGCCGGTCCCCAACCTCCGCCGCATCCCGCGAGAAGGAGGTCAGGCCAGAGCGGCCAGGGCCTTGACGATGCCGGGAGCCGCGTAAAGGGACATGAACTGGACGCCGTAGGAGACCCCCAGTCGGTTGAGCGACCCGCACGCGATTCCCACAAGCAGGACCCCGAAGACATTGGCCAGACCTGCCTTCTGGTCGGCGTCGATGTAGGCCAGCAGGAGGACGAAGGCGACGAACAGCGCCAGCACCGCCTCGTGGGGAATGCGACGCATGACGAAGTAGGTGATCTGCGAGGACCAGCGCACGGCGATGACGTACGTGATCGCAACCGCGGCAAGAGCCCCGATGGTCACGGTGATGATGAATCCGGGCAGGTCCAGCAGGTGGTGCAGGTTGTGCTGCTTGGTGTAGACCGAGCCCGCATTGAACAGCGGACCGGCGGGGCCGACGGACACACCGGAGATCGGGACCCCGAGCGCCACCAGCGGAATGATGACGCCGGCCAGGTAGGTCGAGTGGGTCAGGGCGCTCATGACAGTCACTGCACGTTGCGCGCGGGGCACCCGGTCCTCCTTCTGGCGGGCCACGGAGGCCTCGCCCAGCAGGAAGGTCAGGCCCACCGGGCTGAGAATGAACAGCGGGGTGGAGACGGCGGCCATGGCGGCGCTCCACCAGCCCTCGGACCTCGTGATGAGCCGCCCCGGCCACAACGCCTGTCGCTCGAAACCGGATCGCAGCAGCTCGGCCTTGGTGCGATTGCCGTGCGGCAGTGCCTCCCGACGCTTGGCATTGAGCAGCTCCAGGAGGGTCAGGAGCATAGGCCCCACGGTGATCCCGAGGAAGAAGGAGGTATTGACACTGGCCTTCTCAGGGATAATCCCCGCCCCTCGGTAGAGCGCCGGAAGCGCCTGGAACAGAAGTGCCATGGGAAGAATCGATACCAGGGAGAGAATTCGGTTCTTTCCGAGCAGGGCCAGAATCACGGCTCCGGCAGCCAGGACGATATCGGAGTTGGACTTGATCCAGTCGGCCATGGGCAGTAGCAGACCGGCAAGGAGGAAGCTCAGGGGAATGGAGATAAGGGTTCCAATGGCCGACCCCACCGCCATCTTCCGGATCGTGTCTGAGGCCAGGCCCTTGTTGCGCAGCACCATGGCGTGATCCATGAGCGGAGCGGACATGACTCCGCCGGGCAGTCCCACCAGCGCCGTCGGGATCCCGTTCATGAGGTTGAGCGTGACCACGGCGGAGATGAAGAAGGCAAGCACCACGTGCGGTGGTGCCCCAGCCAGGATGATCGCCAGAGTGACGGGGGCCAGCACCCCGGTCTCATCGGTCCCGGGGATGAAACCGATGAAGGTGTAGAGGACCACGGCAGCCAGGATGGCGACCACCATCATGAGGAGAAGGCTCACAGTCACCGGTCTTCCCCTTCACTCGCCCCAACGTTCAGCTCATCGACAATGGTGACCTCACGTTTAGGAGTCACAAGGAGGCAGCAGGCGATAAAACCGATGGTGGAGGCCCCCAGCCCCCAGAAGAGCGGCTTGCCTCCGAGATAAACGGAGAACAGCACCGCCGCGACGACGCATATCACCGATATCAGGAGACAGACAATCAAGTCTCTGGGTGATACGAGGTCATTCCATACCTCGATATTGTTCTGACGCTCCGTGGTCTCGGAGTCGACGTCATCCGTACTGCGCACGATTGGTGATCGTAGGCGAGCCGCCCAAGACGCTCCATATGTTGTTCACCATGACTTTGCAGGCGCTGTGTAACAAAACAGCATCGTCCTTGCGGTCCCACCGGGAACATTCACAGGAGCACGGTGGCGAACAGACCCACCTGCACGAACCCCAGAGACCGGTAGAGCGCCAGGGCGGGGGCGTTGTAGTCGTTGACGTAGAGGCTGACAACGCCGTCGGCCCCGACATGATCGCGACGTACGGCGTCCACGACGCTGGCCAGAGCCGCCGCCCCGACTCCTCGCCCACGCAGGTCGGGGCGCGTCCACACCCCGGTCAGCTGGGCGACACAGCCGGCCGGGGAGCGCCACAGGGCCCCGACATCGGCCTTGAAGGCCACGGCCCGAGGCGAGCCGGGTTGAACCGGGTGACCGGCACCGTCATCGAGCACGATGTAGCTGCGTCCCTGCTCGATGAGCCAGCTGACGTGGCGGCCGTAACCGGGACCGTCCACGGTGGGGTCGTAGCCGAGCTCCCCGCTGAACATGTCCACCGAGGCGGGCAGCACCAGTCCGTCCTCATCAGGACGGGCGAGACGGACCGACCTCCCCACCCAGGCCAGGGACGGACGACGACGCAGGTGCGCACTCCCCAGTCCCCCGCCCACCCGGGGCGCGGTCAGGACCGGCTGCCTCCAGCGCTCATGGCGAGCACGCGCTCCCTGCTCGCTGAGCCCGCCCCAGATCGCGGCGACGTCTCGAGCCGGTCCCGACACGGAGCCGCGCCTGGAGAGGCGAGGGCGGGCGTGCTCGGCCAGCGCCCAGATCTCACCGGCATCCGCGGCTCGCAGACCGTGCTCTGGGCGTCCGGCCAGGCCGAAGAGCATGAGAGAACCCACCGACCAGGCCGCGGCGACAGGACGGGCCAGTCCTCCCAGAGCGACGACGTCGCCGCGCCCCCAACGAGACCAGCGCTGCATCTGCTGGACCAGGCTCACGGCGCTGACCGGATCGAGTGCGCACAGCGACATGACGCCCGAGACCCGGTCGGCGGGGACCGGTGTCAGGCGATCGGCGCGACGCTGATCGCGTTCGTGATCACGGTGCCGTAGGAAGCCCATGTCCGTCAGGCCCGGGCGGGAGCTCTGCGCTTCCCGCCCTCACCGGTCCTCAACCGGCGGCGGAGACCATGGGAGCGGTGCCGGCCAGTGCATCCTCACCGAGCTCCTCGGCCATCTCAGCGGCCATGACCTCGGCGTGCTTGAGGAGGGTCTCAACGACCTGGTCCTCGGGGACGGTCTCAACCACCTGGCCACGCACGAAGATCTGCCCCTTGCCGTTGCCCGAGGCGCAGCCCAGGTCTGCCTCACGGGCCTCGCCGGGGCCGTTGACGACACAGCCCATGACGGCCACGCGCAACGGCGCGGTGACCTTCTTGAGTCCCGCCTCCACCTCCTCGGCAAGGGTCCACACATCCACCTGAGCCCGACCGCAGGAGGGACAGGAGACGATCTCGAGCTGGCGCTGACGCAGACCCATGAACTCTAAGAGCTTGGTGCCCACCTTGACCTCCTCAACCGGAGGCGCCGACAGGGAGACGCGGATGGTGTCGCCGATGCCCTCTGCGAGCAGGGTGCCGAAGGCGGCGCAGGACTTGATCGTGCCCTGGAAGGCGGGGCCGGCCTCGGTCACGCCCAGGTGAAGGGGCCACTGGCCGGCCTCGGACAGGAGCCGGTAGGCCTGCACCATGGTGACGACGTCGTGGTGCTTGACGGAGATCTTGAAGTCGTGGAAGTCGTTCTCCTCGAACAGTCCGGCCTCCCAGGTGGCGGACTCCACGAGCGCCTCGGGGGTGGCCTTGCCGTACTTCTTAAGCAGGCGCTTGTCGAGGCTTCCGGCGTTGACGCCGATGCGTAGGGAGACACCGGCGTCGGAGGCGGCCTTGCAGATGTCGGCGACCTGGTCGTCGAACTTGCGGATGTTGCCGGGATTGACGCGCACGGCGCCGCAGCCGGCCTCGATGGCGGCGAAGACGTACTTGGGGTTGAAGTGGATGTCCGCGATGACGGGGATGCGCGACTGCTTGGCGATGATCGGCAGCGCCTCGGCGTCCTTGTCGGTGGGGCAGGCCACGCGCACGATGTCGCAGCCCGAGGCCGTCAGCTCGGCGATCTGCTGGAGCGTGGCACCGATGTCGTGCGTCTTGGTAGTGGTCATGGACTGCACTGTGATGGGCGCGTCTCCGCCGACGTTGAGGCTGCCGACCTTGATCTTGCGAGTTGGTCGGCGCGGCGCCAGGACCGGGGCCTGGGCACGCATGGTGGGGATGCCAAGAGCGATCGCTTCAGTCACCCGACCAGTATGTCATCCACCCTGCCCGGCCCTGTACCGCGGGCGTGTGGCATCGCTCCCGCCGGCACCGGAGCACCCCGCCATCATGGACCTCACAGCGGCGCAGCGATATCCACCCAGACCAGGACCAGGGCCATAACAATGAGCAGGCCGAAGACGACCTGACCGATGGGCAGCATCCTGGCAGTGTCCACCGGTCCCGGATCGGGCTTGCCCTGCGCCTTGGCGATCGAGCGCCGGATGCCCTCCCAGCAGGCCCCGGCCACGTGCCCGCCGTCCAGCGGCAGCAGCGGCACCAGGTTGAAGGCGAACAGCGCCAGGTTGAGGCTGCCCAGCAGCATGAGCATGGTGCTCACCCGCATCGACAGGGGGACCTCTCCACCTCCGGCAGCACCGCCGCTGGTGGCATTTCCGGCCATGCGCCCCATGCCCACCAGTCCCACGACGCCGCTGTCGGCACTGCGCTGCTCAATGCCCAGCGCCGCCTGGACGGCGTGATAGAGGCCGACCGGCAGGGTGGCGATGGCCTTGACCGTCCCTCCGATGGCCTGTCCGATGAGGCCCGGGATCTTGGCGGGGCTCAGGGGAATGGTTCCCAGCGACGGGGAGATGCCGACATAGGGGCGGGCCTGGGTGCGCACGGCCCCGGAGGCATCCTTGACCGGGGCCCCCTGCGCGTCGCGAACGGTGCGTTGGACTTCGACGGCGGTGACGCTCACTGTGCGCTCGGCTCCGTCGCGCTCGATGACGACCTGGGTGGGGCGGGTGCCTGTGGCGGCGATCCGGGCCTGAAGCTCTTCCCAGGAGGAGACCTTCACCCCGCCCCAGGAGACGATCCTGTCGCCGACTTTGATGCCGGCAGCGCTGGCGGGTCCGACGGGGTCGGAGTCCTGGCAGGGGGCGTCCGCGTCGATGTTGGACGAGACGCAGGGCGCCACGGTTGACAGCGTCGTCGTGCGTCCGGGGATACCGACCGCGCCGATGGCCACGGCCAGCAGCACGATCCCCAGGACCAGGTTGGTGAGGATTCCCCCGGCCATGACGATGAGCTTCTTGGGGACGCTGAGGTGGTAGAAGGCCCGGTGCTCCTCTCCGGGCTGGATCTCCTCCAGGGCCTCGGCTCGCGCCTCACCCACCATGCCCAGGCTTCCGTCCTTGCGCTTGCGGTCCGGCCTGCCGGGCTTGGCGGGCGGCAGCATGCCGACGAGCTTGACGTAGCCGCCCAACCAGATGGCCTTGACGCCGTACTCGGTCTCTCCGCGCTTGAACGACCAGATCCTCGGGCCGAAGCCGACGAAGTACTCGGGGACCTTCACGCCGAACCTCTTGGCGGGGATCATGTGCCCGAGCTCGTGAAGGGCCACCGAGACACCGATCCCGATGATGAGGATGACGATGCCCAGGATGTAGGTCAGGGTGGTGCTCACGAGTCTGCTCCTCCGTTTCGTACCGCGATGAGCTCGTCGGCGCGGGCGCGCGCCCAGGTCTCCACGGCCAGGAGGTCGTCGAGGCTCGGGGAGGTCAGGCCCTCGTGCTCGCCGACGACGAGCGCATCGATCTCAACGATGTCCAGCCACTCCAGGCCGCCGGCGAGGAATGCTGCGACGGCCTGCTCGTTGGCCGCGTTGAGCACGGCCGGGTGGGTGTCCGAGGCCGCCACGGCGCTACGGGCCAGGTCGACGGCGGGGAAGGCGGCGTCGTCCAGTGGCTCGAAGGTCCAGCTGACTGGTTCGCGCCAGTCGTTGGGAGTCACCATGCCCGACAGGTCGGGACGCTCGGGCCAGGTCAGCCCCAGGGCGATGGGCAGGCGCATGTCGGGCGGTGAGGCTTGGGCTATGGTGGCGCCGTCGGTGAACTCCACCATGGAGTGGACGACGGACTGGGGGTGGACGACGACGTCGATCTGCTCGGGTGCCACATCGAACAGGAGGTGGGCCTCGATGAGCTCGAGTCCTTTGTTGATGAGAGTCGAGGAGTTGATGGTCACCACCGGCCCCATGTCCCAGGTGGGGTGCTTGAGGGCGGCGGCGGCACTGATCCCGGTGAGCTCGGTGCGGCTGCGCCTGCGGAAGGGGCCACCGGAGGCGGTGAGGACCAGCCGTCTCACGTCGCTGCGCCCGCTGACGACGGGACTGGTCAGTCCCTTCTCATGGCGGCCGCTGGCCAGGGCCTGGGCGATGGCGGAGTGCTCGGAGTCCACGGGAACGATCTGGCCGGGTCGGGTGAGCGCCTGGCGGACCAGGGCGCCCCCGACGACGAGGGACTCCTTGTTGGCCAGGGCCAGGCGGGCTCCGTTGCTCAGGGCGGCCAGCGTGGGCAGCAGACCCACGGAGCCGGTGATGCCGTTGACGACCGTGTCGTGGGTTCCCAGTCCGGCGGCCTCGACCGCCGTGGTAGCGGCATCGGGGCCGGTGAGGATGGTGGTGACCGGGTCGGGGCGACCGGCCTGGGCGGCTGCGGCCGTCAAGGCCTGGCGCAGGCGGCCGCCGAGATCCTCTCCCCCACCGGTGACGGCCAGGACGGGGACCTCCCAGGTGATGGCCTGGCGGGCCAGGAGGTCCAGGCGTGATCCACCTGCGGCCAGGGCGACCACCTGCGGAGCGGCCGCCCCCAGGCGGGTGAGGACCTCGAGGGTCTGGGTGCCGATCGACCCGGTGGATCCCAGGAGGACCAGTCGCTGTGGGATATAGGAGGGCGGTGGTGCATGGCTGGTCATGGGGTGGTGGGTTTCCTCAGGACGTGCTCGACGGGCTCGACTCACTCGACGGACAGGAGGACCTCGACGACGCGCGCCAGGTAGCGGTCGACACTGGGCTCTCCGTAGGCCTTGTTCCCCCGGGCCCGACGAAAGACCGCTCCGCGCACCTCGCTGGAGGTCAGGGTGGTGTCGGAGTCGAAGTAGCCGGCGATGCGGTCCATGAGGGCGTCGACGTCAGTCTTGTCATACCCCTGTCCGGAGGCCGGGGCGAAGCGCTCGCCGGCCGGACGCAGGAGACGCGGGTAGAGGGTGGTGGCGAGCTGGGTGACCTGGTCCATCCAGGCCTGGCGGCCCTTCTTGGCCACGAAGGCCGCGCGCCGGCGCTGGAGGAACGCGGCCTCGAGCCGGTCGAGAGCCGCGTCCACGGCCTGGGGCTGGTAACCGCGCAGAACGACGTCGAAGGCGACGGTGCGCACACCCTCGGAGTCCATCTCGTCGAGCTCACCGGCGTCGTAGATCTCGTGAGCCGTCTCGAAGTAGCGGTCCACCTGCTCGGGGCGGTAGCCCGGTCGCAGGAGCGCTGACTTGGGGAACATGTCGCTCATGTCGTCTTGGCCCTCTCCTGGTTAAGTACCTCGGTCGCGAGCTGACCGCAGGCACCGTCGATGTCGCTGCCTCGAGTGTCTCGCACTGTCGTGGTAATTCCGGCACGCCGGAGCGTGTCAACGAACATATCCTGAACCGCAACCTCCGAGCAGGTCCAGATGGATCCCGGGGTGGGGTTGAGCGGGATGGGGTTGACATGGGCCCATCCGGTGTCCCTGCGGTTGAGCTCGTCAGCGAGCAGCTGGGCTCGCCAGGCATGGTCGTTCATGTCCTTGATAAGTGCGTACTCGATGGACACGCGCCGGCCGGTGGCCAGGAAGTAGTCGTGGGCGGCGTCGAGCAGCTCACCGACCTTCCACTTGGAGTTGACGGGGATGAGCTCGTCGCGCAGCTCGTCGTCGGGGGCATGCAGGGAGACGGCCAGGGTCACCGGCAGCCCCTCACCGGCGAGCCGGCGGATGAGGGGAACGAGCCCCACGGTGGAGACGGTGATACCGCGGGCCGACAGGCCGAAGCCCTCCGGGGCCGGGGCGATGAGCCGGTGGAGGGCGCCGACGACGTTCTTGTAGTTGACCATCGGCTCGCCCATGCCCATGAAGACCACGTTGGAGAGTCGGGCAGGTCCCCCGGTCAGCTCCCCGGCGGCCGAGGCCTGGGCGGCGTGGCGCACCTGCTCCACGATCTCCCCGGTGGAGAGGTTACGGGTCAGCCCCATCTGACCGGTGGCACAGAAGGGGCAGGCCATGCCGCAACCGGCCTGGGAGGAGACACACAGGGTGGTGCGGTCCTTGTAGCGCATGAGGACGCTCTCGACGCGGACGCCGTCGTGCAGCTCCCACAGGTGCTTGATGGTACGCCCGCCGTCGGCCCGCAGGGCGCGTACCGGGGTGATGAGCTCGGGCAGCAGGTCGGCGCACAGCTGCTCGCGCTGGGCGGCGGGCAGGTCGGTCATGTCCGCGCTGTCACGGGTGAAGTGCGTGAAGTAATGACGCGAGAGCTGGTCCGCCCGGAAGGAGGGCAGGCCCGAGTCCTTGCAGGCGGCCTTGCGGCCGGCCAGATCGAGGTCGGCCAGGTGACGAGGTGCCTTGCCGCGCGCCGCCGGTACTGCGAAGGACAGGCGCGGCTTGGCGTCCGGGCTGGTGGCGCCCTCCGGGGGCTGGTCGGTCGGCATGACCTGGACCTGGCCGTCACGCGGCCGCCCAGTGATGCTGACGGGCTGCGGGCGCCGGGGGCGCTGCTGTACTCGCGATGGACTCACGCTCGTGCTCCTCGTGTCCCGGGGCTGGGGAGGGCCGGGCTGGTCGATAGGGGTGGGTGCGGCATGCCGTCCCTATTTCACCAGGAGGGTGAAGGCGTAGACAAGTGGAGCGGCCACGAGGATCGAGTCGAGCCGATCCATGATTCCGCCGTGTCCGGGCAGGAGCGTGCCCATGTCCTTGAGTCCCAGGTCGCGCTTGAGCAGGGACTCCCCCAGGTCGCCCAGGGTGGAGACGACCACGGTGCAGGCCCCCAGTGCGGCTCCTGCCCACCAGGGGCCGTCGATGGCCCAGACGCAGCCGGCCCCGGTCGCCACCGCCGCCAGCAGGGAGCCCATGAGCCCCTCCCAGGACTTCTTGGGCGAGACCGAGGGCGCCAGGGGGTGACGGCCGAAGGTGATGCCGGCCATCCACCCGCCGGTGTCGTTGGCGGCCGCCAGGGCGATGAGCATCATGACTTTTCCCACTCCGTGATCCTGCACCAGGAGCAGGACGGCGAAGCCGGCCAGGAAGGGCAGGTAGGTGGCGGCGAAGACCGAGGCGGCCGCAGCACTGGAGCGCGAGCGGCGGACCTCGTCATGGGCCTCCGTGCGAGGGATGTCATGGCCGGCCTGCTCCAGGACGGTACCGACCTCCGCCTCGGCCTGGTCCATGAAGCTCCACAGGACGCAGGCCCCGACAGTGGCGACATAGGCCCCGAAGGCCGCCTCCGCTCCCACCTCCCAGGCGCACACGGAGATTCCCAGGGTCCCCAGCCACAGCGGCGCCAGGGGCAGGCGGATGCGCTTGCGGGCGAAGGCAGCCGCCAGCTCCCACAGTGCACCGCAGACGGCCAGAACGACGACGCCCACGAAGATGACCTTGTAGAAGGCCAGGGACCCCAGGACCACGGCGATGAGCGCGACCGCCACCCCGATGGCGGCGGGCAGGTTGCGTCCCGCCCGCCCGGTGGCGGGCAGGGGGTCGTGGTTGCGCGTGGGGCGCGGGTTCAGCAGAGTCGACACGGGGCTCACAGGGGTTGACGGGACAGAGGCGGGAGGCCGGGTGGAGACGCGGCCGATCCCGGGACGAGGCGGGTCAGACCTCGAGGAGCTCGCTCTCCTTGGCGCTCAGTGCGGTATCGATCTGCTCGACGAAACGCTTGGTGAGACCGTCGAGCTCGTGCTCGGCGCGCTTGACGTCGTCCTCGCCGGCCTCGCCGTCCTTCTTGATGGCCTCGAGCTCCTTCTTGGCCTTGCCGCGGATACCGCGCACCTGGACGCGGGAGTCCTCGGCGCGGGAGCGGGCGAGCTTGACGTAGTCCTTGCGGCGCTCCTCGGTCAGCGCCGGCAGGGTGACGCGGATGACGGTGCCGTCATCGGTGGGGTTGACGCCGAGGTCGGACTCGCGGATGGCGGTGACGATGTCCTTCATGGCGGAGCGGTCGAAGGGGCTGACCAGGACGGTGCGGGCCTCGGGGATCGTCAGGGAGGCGAGCTGCTGGAGCGGGGTGGGTGCGCCGTAGTAGTCCACGACGATCCCGTTGAACATCGAGGGGTTGGCGCGGCCGGTGCGGATGGTGGCCAGCTCGCTCTTGGCGGCCTGAAGGGCCTTATCCATCTTGTCCTCGGCCTCGAGCATGACGTCGTCGATCATGGTGCTTCCTTTGCTGGGCGGTCGTGGGTTCGTCAGGTAGTGATCGGCCATCGCGGGGATGGCTGCGGGTTGAGTGAGAGGGTGTGCTGGCCGTCTGGGCCGTAGGAGGTCACGGATCTCGAACGGGGCCGTGAGCGGCCCGTCGGAGCCCGCAGCCGAGTCAGTCGCAGCTGACGAGTGTCCCGATTCTCTCACCCAGCAGGGCGCGGGTGATGTTTCCGGGCTCCCCCATGCCAAAGACGCGCATGGTCAGACCGTTGTCGCGGCACAGGGCGAAGGCGGAGGCGTCCACCACCTGGAGGCCGTCGGCCAGGGCGCGTTCGTAGGTGAGCTGATCGAGGCGCCGGGCCTCGGGGTTCTTGCGGGGGTCGGCGGTGTAGACGCCGTCGACACCGTTCTTGCCCACGAGCAGCTCGTCGCAGTGGGTCTCCAGGGCGCGCTGGGCCGAGACGGTGTCTGTGGAGAAGTAGGGCAGGCCGGCACCGGCGCCGAAGACGACGACGCGGTTCTTCTCCATGTGACGGATGGCGCGCAGAGGGATGTAGGACTCGGCGACCTGCCCCATGGCGATGGCTGTCTGGACACGGGCGGGCACCCCCGCCTTCTCGATGAAGTCCTGAAGGGCCAGGGCGTTCATGACGGTTCCCAGCATGCCCATGTAGTCGGCGCGGGCGCGGTCCATGCCCCGCGACGAGAGCTCGGCGCCTCGGAAGAAGTTCCCGCCTCCGACGACGACGGAGACCTGGACTCCGGCGCGCACGGCGTCGGCGATCTGACGGGCGGCGTCGGAGACGACGTCGGGGTCCAGACCTATCGATCCGCCACCGAAGACCTCACCGGAGAGCTTGAGTAGAACACGTCTGGGGTGCGTGCCGTGGGCGACGCGGTCGTCACGAGCCGGTTCCTGACTCATTGCGCTATGTCTCCTGGGTTCGGTGGGCAGGTTTGGCACAGCCTACCCCGTCCGCGGGGGCACCGGGCCACGATGAGCGTCAACCCTGGCGGTCAGACACGCCATGGGATGAGGACCACGCTGAGACATGCGTGAGGACGTGCTCCCCGGAAGCAGAGGTTGATGGATGTCGATGAGTGAAGGGACGACAAGACGGGGCGGGGGCACGAGCATGGTGCTCGTGCCCCCGCCCCGGACATCTCCGGATATCACCGGTGGAGCCGGCCTCACCACTCACTGGGCGCGCCGGCCTGAACGGTGAGCGGATCAGGCGCCGACGCGGAAGCGCACGAAGCCGGTCAGTTCGCCGCCGGTGGCCTCAACGACCTTGCCGACCGTGGTCTTGGGGTCCTTGGCGAAGGCCTGGTCGATCAGGACGTTCTCCTTGAAGAAGCCGCTGAGGCGACCCTCGACGATCTTGGGGATGGCCTTCTCGGGCTTGCCCTCGGCGCGGGTGGTCTCCTCGGCGATGGCGCGCTCCTTGTCCACGACCTCGGCCGGCACGTCGTCGCGGGTGGCATAGGCCGGGGAGTAGGCGGCGATGTGCATGGCGACGTCGTGAGCCACCTCGGCGGCCTTGGCGTCGGTACCCACCAGGACGCCGACCTGGGCGGGCAGGTCGGGGTTGGTGCGGTGCAGGTAGAGCTCGATCTTGTCGGCCTCGAGGCGGCCGACACGACGCACGACGATCTTCTCGCCGATGACGGCCTGCATGCCGTCGGTGAGATCCTTGACGGTGGAGCCGTCGACCTCGACCTCGGCCAGGGCCTCGGCGTCGGTGGCGCCCGAGTCCAGGGCAGCGGTGAGGACCTGCTCGGCGTAGTCGAGGAACTTCTGGTTCTTGGCCACGAAGTCGGTCTCGGCGTTGATCTCGACGAGGACGCCGACCTGGCCGTTGCCGGAGTCGACGACCTTGGCGGCGATGAGGCCGGCGGAGGCGGCGCGGCCCTCGCGCTTGGCGATGCCCTTGAGGCCCTTGACGCGAATGATCTCAATGGCCTTCTCGGCGTCGCCGTTGGCCTCGTCGAGGGCCTTCTTGACGTCGAGCATGCCGGCGCCGGTCTTCTCGCGCAGCGCCTTGATGTCAGCAGTGGTGTAGTTCGCCATGAATGTCTCCTGGTCAGTCAGTGACTAATAGACGTGTGAAAAAGGACGAGTAGAGGCGTTCACAGCGCGGATGCCGCGCCGTGAACGAAGAGCTGAGGCGATGCGCCCGAGCTCAGGCCTGCTCGGCGGCAGGGGCCTCGGCGGTCTCAGCGGCCTCGGAGGTCGGCGCGTCGGCCTCGGCTCCGGCGAGGAGCTGGGCCTCCCACTCGGGCAGCGGCTCGGCGTCGGCAGGGGCGACCTCGGCCTCCTCACCGGTGCGGACGCGGCCGCCGGAGCGGGCCAGCAGGCCCTCTGCGGTGGCGTCGGCGACGACGCGGGTGAGCAGGGTGACGGCGCGGATGGCGTCGTCGTTGCCGGGGATGCCGTAGGTGGCCTCGTCCGGGTCGCAGTTGGTGTCCAGGATGGCGATGACCGGGATCCCGAGCTTCTGGGCCTCGGAGATGGCCAGGTGCTCCTTCTTGGTGTCCACGACCCACACGGCCGCGGGGAGCTTGCTCATGTCGCGGATACCGCCCAGGGTGCGCTGGAGCTTGTCCTTCTCGCGGCGCATCATGAGCAGCTCCTTCTTGGTGCGGCCGGAGCCGGCCACGTCATCGAAGTCGATCTGCTCGAGCTCCTTCATGCGGTCCAGGCGGGCGCGCACGGTGGAGAAGTTGGTGAGCATGCCGCCCAGCCAGCGCTGGTTGACGTAGGGCATGCCGACGCGTTGGGCCTGCTCGGCCACGGCGGCCTGGGCCTGCTTCTTGGTTCCGACGAACAGGATGTTGCCGCCGCGAGCGACGATCTCCTTGACGAAGTCGTAAGCGGTGTTGATGCCCTCGATGGACTGCTGGAGGTCGATGATGTAGATGCCGTTGCGCTCGGTGAGGATGAAGCGCTTCATCTTGGGGTTCCAGCGACGAGTCTGGTGCCCGAAGTGGACACCGCTGTCAAGGAGCTGGCGCATGGTAACGACGGCCATGACGGTCCTTCCGTGTGTGCCGAGAGGTTGCTCGACGCACGATTATTCGGGGGACGGCCGAGCGGCGCTCGGAGACGTCCCAGGGTTCTTCTTCTGGGTTCTTCCCCGTGATTCCACACGCTTGCGAACGCGCACCGAAGTCGGTGACCGGCTGGAAGCCGGCGCGGATGGGGCCTGGTGCCTGCGACGCACGGCCACCCGTTCACCGTGGCGAACCGTGATGACCGGGACCGCGACCGTGTCGCCCGGAGGGACGTCCCGAGATGCTCGGGTGCAGGCACGCGAAGTCAGCACTCCGGGCCCGTCTCCCGCTGACGCCGGAGCGATCCGCAGAATGCTGCGGGGGTGAGGCTACCACAGGGCTGCACCAGCCGCCGAGGCCGAATCAGCCGTATTCGGAGTAGTCCCGGTCACCACAGGCCGATTCCTGAGAGCGCTTTCCACAGGGCCGACGACGTCCCCAGCGCCCAAGGCCGATCGGCCCGCACCCTGAGGGCATGCACCCAGAACATCCCCGGCGACCCCGCCGAATCCGGAAAGCCCGAGCACGTCGCACGACTCCTCATCCTCCCCGCCTCCTGTTCCGCCGTCTCGCCGTACTGACAGCAGCCCTGACCGCCTGCAGCTCACTCGCCGCACTCCCCGGCACCCCAGCGGCTCACGGCATGTGCACATTCACCGGCGCTGCCGCGACCACAGTTCCGGCCCCGCAGTTCCAGGACCCGGCGCCCACCGACCTGACGGGGACTGCGTCGGAGCCGGCCGAAGCCGCCTCCTCACTGACCTCGCCCTCGTTCCTCACGAGCGTCAACCTCGTCTCCCTGCTCGATGAGGAGACGGGGACGAGCGGTCAGGAGGGGACGGACCGGCCCCAGGGTCCCCAGCGCCCGCGGGGGCGCTACCGGTGGCCGACCGGCGCACCGGCCACCGTGGTGGAGGACTTCGACCCGCCCGCCGTCGTGTGGGGCCGCGGGCACCGGGGAGTCGATCTTGCGGCTGCGGAGGGCACTCAGATCCGCAGCGCCGCTGCGGGGACGGTGGCCTTCGCCGGCATGGTGGCAGGGCGTCCGGTGGTCTCCGTCGACCACGCAGACGGGATCCGCACCACCTACGAGCCGGTCGAACCGACCGTCAGCGCCGGCGACACAGTGGGTGCGGGGCAGGTCATCGGCACCCTCCTGGCGGGGCACCGCTCAGACGGGGTCTGCGCCCTGCACTGGGGCGCTCGCACCGGCCCTCAGACGTACATCAACCCGCTGCGCCTGCTGCAACCGGCCGTCATCCGCCTCAAGCCGGTCCAGTAGCACCGGTGATCGACGCTTGATCTCGCCGACATTCCTTCCGATGATGGGAGGTCGTGGAGAGTGGTGAGCTTTCGGACACATCCCCTTCCAAGGCATCTTGTTGAGAGAGGTGGAGACATGAGGCCCTCCGAGTCCCTTCAGTATTGGCTCGAGTCCTCCCTGCGTCCCAGGCTGCAGAGGATGGCCGCAAAGCGACGCCCAGACCTGCCGGCCCCGCAGGTGCTCATCATCGCCCCGGGGGTGAGGTTCTCCTTCGGTGAGGTCGACCTACCTTTCCATACCGCGAGCGCGGGAAAACCCTTCGTGGCGGTCGCGGCGGCGCGCCTGGCCCAGCAGGGACTGCTGTCCCTGAATGCGCCGATCGGCGAGCTCGCCCCGAGCATCGATCTGTCCGCGCTACCCGCCGCTCCCGGCGTCATTCTGTCCCGGGACCTGACCCTGAGTCACCTGCTCAGCCACCGCTCAGGGCTACCCGACCCGTTACAGCCTCCGCGCGGGCACGCCACCGAGTGCTCGCTGGACCGCCTTGTGCGCCAACCCGACCGCCGGTGGGACCTGGCCGAGGTGTTGGCGCAGTGCGCGGGACTGCCGCCCCAGGGCCGGCCCGGTGAGCGCTTCGCCTACGGGGACGGCAGCTATGCCCTGGCTCAGTGTGTGCTCCAGGAGGTCACCGGCCTGTCCACCCACGAGGCGCTGCGCACCCAGGTGTTTCAGCCGGCAGGCATGACGAGCACGGGTCAGCCGCACTCCACGGCCACCGATGAGGAGCTGGCTGGTCTGACGATCGCTCCGGTCTGGGTCAAGGGTGCGGAGATCAGCCATGCCAGGGCGCTGTCCGCCGGGTCCGCTGACGGCGGCGCAGTGACAACCCTGGAGGACATGGTGCGGTTCCAGGAGGCCCTGCATGAGGGAGACCTGCTCGACCGGGCTCTGCTGGCGCGCCTGACCCGGCCCCGCTCCCGCCTGCGCCCGGGCATCCACTACGGGACGGGCCTGGCCACGATCCGCTTCGGTGAGTTCCTGCCCTTGGTCCTGCGGGGCCTGCCCGAGCCGGTGGGAGGCGTGGGCCTGTGGGCGGTACACAGCTTCTTCTACCCGCGCCAGCGCGCCCACGTCGTCATGAACCTCCACAGCACTAAGCAGATGCAGCGCAGCTTCTCGCTGCACATCGCGATCGCCCGCCGTCTGGCCCGCCTGCCCTGAGCCGCGCTCCCCCACTGGCCGACCCTCGGGTCCGGCACGACTTCGGGGTGTCCATGGGGGCCAGGACTCACCCGGGGTCAGCCCACCACGGTGTCGTGGCAGGGACGTGCTCGCCGTCTCAAGCGCGGGGGAAGGCCTGTTCGTAGACGCTGCGCAGGCGCTCAGCCGAGACGTGGGTGTAGCGCTGCGTGGTGGCCAGAGAGGAGTGGCCGAGGAGCTCCTGGACACTGCGCAGGTCCGCTCCCCCGCCCAGGACGTGGGTGGCGGCGCTGTGCCGCAGCCCGTGCGGGCCCAGGTCGGGGACCTGGGCGGCCGCGCACAGACGGTGGACGACGTCGCGCACCGCCCGCGGATCGATACGCCGCCCCCGTGCCCCGAGGAAGAGGGCACCTCCTGCGGCGTCGACGGCGCAGATCTCTCCGCGCCGACGCAGCCACGCCTCCAGCGCCTTAGCAGCCGGCAGCCCGTAGGGGACGGTCCGTTCCTTGCGGCCCTTCCCCAGGACTCGCAGGGTCCGTTGGGAGTGGTCGAGGTCGGTGACGTCAAGGCCGACGAGCTCGGATACCCGCACGCCGGTCGCATACAGGGTCTCGATGATGGCCAGATCGCGCACAGCCAGGACCTCCCCGTCCGAGGCGAGATCCGCAGCGGTCTTGAGCAGCTGAGAGGCCTGCTGGGTCGTCAGTACCCCGGGTAGGCGGTTGTCGACGCGGGGCGCACGCAGACGTGCGGCGACGTCTGAGGAGAGCACTCCCGCCTCGAAGGCCCAGGAGGAGAAGGTCCTCACCGAGGCCGAGCGACGGGCCAGGGTGGCACGCGAGTGACCACTCGCGGCCATCGCAGCGAGCCAGTCCCGCAGGTCCGCAAGGTCGAGGGTGGACAGGGCGGGGTCGACAGGCTCGGCGTCCCCTTCACCGACGCCGAGGAAGCTCAGCAGGTCACTGATGTCGACGAGATAGGCGCGCACGGTGTGCTGGGACAGGTCCCGCTGCAGGGCCAGGTAGCTGCGGTAGGAGGCGAGCAGATCAGCACGCGTCCTCGACATGGCAGACCCCCTTGATGACGGTCCTCACTGGCGAATGACATGAGGGAGATGATCTATAGCAACGTGGCGACCTGTGAGCGGATCTCGGCGATGCGCTTCTCGTCGCGTTTGTAGTGGGTCCATTTCCCGATACGTGTGGAGGTCACCAGACCTTCACGCTCCAAGGCCCGCATGAAGGCTGATACGGTCGACTGAGCAAGCCCCACCTTGTCGGTGATCTGCTTGATGCAGACCCCGTACTCATCGGGATCCGCGATCCCCTGCTCGATAGGGAACTCCGCCCGAGGTTCTCGGAGCCACTGAAGAATCCGGAGGCGCACCGGATGAGCGAGAACCTTGAGGGCGTCGACCATCACACCCAGGTCCGCAGAATCCGAATAACCTTCCGAATGACTCTGCACATCCTCCGACATCGCCCCTCCCGCCCCCTCTCTCTGCCATGGCTCGAGTTTCGAGCGAGCATATCACTCGTCCTGAAACCGGCGTTCCGACGCCGAGACGCATCACGTGCCGAGGACGAGCTTGGCCCAGTAGATGCTGACGATGAGGACCACCACACCGAGGAACTGAGAAAGTGTCAGGGTCTCGGAGAAGAGGATATAGGCGTAGGCGGCTGCGGCTATGGGCTGGAGCAGGGCGAACAGCGACCCCAGCTGCAGCGACATGAAGTGCATGGCGTGGGCCATGAGTGTCTGCCCGAGTATCTGAGAGGTGAACGCCAGGACAACGAGCAGCAGCCAGCCCCACGCAGAACGCGGAAGCAGGTTCTCCCCGCGCGGTATCGCCACCGCAAGGCACACCGCAGCGCACCATAAACTGAGTAGTGCCATGATACGTGGCGCGGGATATCTTTTTCGCAGCCCCTGGGCGACAACAAGAAATCCCGTGTAGAAGAATGCCGTGGCCAAGGCCATCGCGTTTCCGAGCAGGTGCCCTGGGTCCGTATGAACACCGACCGGGGTCAGGAGCAGCAGCCCCCCGATCGCCAGGATCGCCGGAGAAACGAGTCTGACGTCAGGAACGTCCCTGAAGAGCACCCACCCGTAGATCGCCGCGGCGAAGGGGACAAGATTGGCCAGGAGGTTGGACTCGGCCAGCGTGGTGTGGAAGAACGACATGTTCCACAGGCACAGGTCGATCGCCAGGAGAGCGCCGCCCAGGGCGATGGTGGCATGGTCACGAAGGGGTATGCGTTCCCGCACTCGAGACCCGCGCCGCAGTCCGACCCCGGTGTCGAGCAGGAGCAGCATGGGGACTGCGATCAGAGACCGGAAGCCGCCGGTGGCGATCGGTCCGATCTCACTCAGCCGAACGAACACTCCCCCGAGCGCTAAACATCCCACTGCGAGCACTGCGCAGGCAATCGCCCCTCCCCTCACCCGACCACCGACAGCACGACTCAGATGCTGCACCATCATGCCCCTCCTTACCTCTCATCTCCGCTGACACCGACCGTCCGCCGCCTCAAGCGGTCTGCGCCCGTATCCAGCGCGGCGACGCGAACCGACACCAGCACCATAACCCACATATCGACAATATGCGATAGGTCGATTCATTGAGGGTCGTCGGCCGGCTACTGGATGAGGGAGGCGTCCGCGGCCAGCCCGTCAAGAGGTCCGCCCCCGGTCAGCTCGAGGTCCTGCTCCTTGGCGGCTTCCACGTCGACGGCACCCACTTGGCCCCCGACACCCCACTAGCACCAGGAACCAGAGGATCGGGCTCATCGGTCCAAGGCGAGCTGCACCCCAGCGGCAACAAGAGGCTCAAGCGCGCCAGAATCCCGTACGACCCGCATCCATCAACACAGCCACCAGCAGCCGCTCGACTCACCGCATGAGGACCCCATCACGGACCGCCTCCATCGGAAGGCGGCAGTATCCACGCCCTGGAGAGACGTGACCACATTGATTTAGCGCGCAACCTCACCAGTCGAATCACAAGTTCATAACAACCATCCGGGCAGCGTTATGTGAGCAGGCCACCCCTTCTGCTTGATCCCAACAAAAAATCCACTCCCCCTCCGTGTCCCCCCACATTTGGAGTGGTTGTTGCCGTCCAACAAGGAAGTTAAAATCTTGGTCGTTCTTACGAGCGCCATCCCCCCTGGCCCATCCCTATTTCTGCTGGAGCACAGCACTGTGAAACGGTTGTCCAGACGCCGTGTCTATGTCGGCGTCATCGCGGTACTGACCGCTGCGGCTCTGGTTGCCATCGTCCTGCATCCGGGGATGGTCACGCATGACGTCGACCTTCATGACGGCGGAGTGTGGGTGACCAACGGGAAGATGAAGATGGTCGCCCACCTCAACTACCCCTCGCAGACGCTCGACGGGGGGCTGCGCACCTCCTCGACAAGCTTCGACGTCGACCAGTCCGGCTCCCAGGTCTTCATGTCCGACTCGTCCTCGGACAGCTACACGCAGATCGACGTGGCCCGTACGACCCTCATGCCGCCGAACACATCATCCGGCTCATCATCCATGGAGCTGGGTGGGGGCCGCATCGGGGTGGCCGATCCAGCCACGGGCAGGGTCTGGGTCGCCAGCGCCTCGGAGGCCCCCACCTTCAGCCAGTCGTCAGCTCCTCCCACCATCTCCGACATGCCCGGTGCCATCCTGGCCATGGGAACCGACGGCTCGGCTCACGTCGCATCGCTCAAGACCGGCACCGTCAAGACGGTCACGCCCCGAGGCTCCGTCAACGACATCTCGACCACGCCCCTGCCCACGTTGGCGAACGACGCCGAGCTGCAGGTCAGCGCGGTGGGAGACAAGAGCGTGGTCCTCGACCGCCGCAGCGGCACCCTCGTGCTCCCGGGAGGTCAGTCGGCCTCCCTGTCCGGGGACGACCTCCAGCTCCAGGTCCCCGGCCCCCAGGCCGATGAGGTCCTGGTCTCCTCGACGTCCGGGCTGCTTCGCGTGAGCCTGTCCGGGAAGGTCTCGTCGATCTCCCCCGGTGTCACCGGCGGCAGCCCCTCCCGGCCCGCGCAGCACTCGGGCTGCGCCTACGCGGCCTGGGGAGTCAAGGGCTCCTTCCTACGGGACTGTGCGGGCACCGGCGACGACGTCGACATCCCCGTCCCCACGCTCAACAACGTCTCGAAGGCTGTCTTCCGCACCAACCGCGACGTCATCGTCCTCAACGACATCCCCACCGGCGGCGTGTGGCTGCCGGACAAGAACATGGTCCAGGTCGACAACTGGGAGCAGATCAACTCCCAGACGAAGAGCGAGGAGTACTCCGACGAGACGTCCACCGAGACCCGGGACGAGGCCACTCAGGAGCGGTCCAAGGAGAACACCCCTCCCGAGGCCCAGGACGACTCCTTCGGCGTGCGGCCCGGACGGACCTCCTACCTGCCGGTCATCGCCAACGACACCGATCCCGACGGTGACGTCCTGGTGGCCACCGCGACCTCTCAACCGTCCTTCGGAAAGGTGGGCCGGGTGCGCTCCGGCGCCGCCCTCCAGGTGGCAGTGGACGACAACGCCACGGGTTCATCGTCCTTGACCTACACCGTCGATGACGGTCAGGCGCAGTCCAGCGCCAACGTCACCCTCAACGTCCATCCCTTCTCCGTCAACGACGGCCCCGAGCAGAAACGGATCTCCTCGCTCGACCTCGCCTCCGGAGCGAGCACGACTCTCAACGTCTCCGACGACTGGCTCGACCCCGACGGCGACCCCGTCTACCTCAAAAGCATCTCCTTCCCCTCGGGATTCGACGTCACGTACCGGGCCGACGGCACCATCACGGTCAAGGACATGGGCCAGACGACCGGCAGCACGGACCTGACCGTCACCTACTCCGACGGCAGCGAGGACACCGAGGGCCGCCTGACGGTCAAGGTGCACGGCAACGAGAACCTGCCCCCGGTGACCAACGCGGACCACGTCGTCGTCCCGGCGGGCCAGTCCGGTCAGGTCTCACCGCTGGCCAATGACGTTGACGCCAATGGCGACACCCTGCGCCTGGCCTCCGTGGGGGAGGCGCCCGAGGGACTGACTGCCACAGCCGACGTCAGCCTCGGGGTCGTCACGCTCAACCCGTCCAAGGCGGGTACCTTCTACCTGACCTACACGGCCAGTGACGGGCCCTCCGCCACGGAGGGCGTGATCCGGGTCGACGCCATCGAGGTCGACCAGTCCGCGCTGCCCGTGGCACAGGACGACGTCATCACGCTGCCAACGGGAGGCCAGGCGCTGTCGGCGGTCCTGGACAACGACTCCGACCCGCAGGGCGGGGTGCTCAGCGTGCAGTCCGTACGCACCCCCGAGGGCAGCCCCCTGGTGGTGGCCCTCCTCGAGCACCACCTCCTGCGCATCACGGCTCCCAACGGACTGACCGAGACCACCACGGTCACATACACGCTGGCCAACGCGGCCGGGACGACTGAGGGCACGCTCCAGGTCATCCCGGTCCCGGCCGCACCGAGCACCACACCTCCCGAGCTCACCGATGACACGCTCGTGGTGCGAGCCGGGGACGTGGGCGGTATCAGCGTCCTGGACAACGACCGCTCCCCCACGGGACTGGATATGAGTGTCCAGTCCGATCTCCAGCACGAGATCGATCCGACCATGGGCGAGCCCTTCGTCTCCGACGACGTCGTCCGCTTCCGCGCCGGGGAGCAGCCGGGTAGCGGACGGATCATCTACAGCGTGCGCGACTCGGAGGGGAACGTCGCCTCGGCCAGCGTCAACCTGACCGTCGTGGCCCGCGACGACGAGCGCAATACGGCCCCGCACCCCAAGGACGTCACCGGGTGGGCCGTGGCCGGGGAGAAGGTGACGATCCCGATCCCCATGGAGGGGCTGGACTCCGAGGGCGACTCGGTCAGCCTCAGCGGGCTGATGTCCTCGCCGCGTCTGGGCGGCGTGGAGCTGGAGGGATCATCCCTGACCTACACGGCCGCTCCGAACGCCTCAGGCACAGACGTCTTCAGCTACACCGTCCAGGACCGCCTCGGCAAGACGGCCTCAGCCGTGGTCCGCGTCGGCGTGGCGCCCGCCGGGAAGACGAACCAGAAACCCGTCGCCGTGGCAGATGTCGTCACCGCGAGACCCGGCGTCGACCTGTCCATCCCGGTGCTGGTCAACGATGTTGACCCGGATGGGGACACCCTGTCCCTGGATTCATCCCTCATCTCCGGCCAGCACTCGGGTGTGTCCCCGTCGGCCGACGGCTCACGGGTCAGGCTCAAGACCCCGAGCGCGGAGGGGAGTTACACCGTCCAGTACGGCGTCACGGACGGCCGCTCCGAGCCTGTCGTCGGCATGGTGACCCTGGTGGTGTCCGCCTCGGCGCCTCTCCAGGCCCCCATCGCCCGCGACGACCGCATCAGCAAGGCGCAGGCCCGATCCAACCGGACCGTCAAGGTCCCGGTACTGGACAACGACGAGGACCCGGACGGCGATATCAGCGCCGCCACCATCACCACCCAGGACGAGGGCGCGAGCGTCGGGCAGAACGGGGAACTGACGATCGAGGTGGGGGACGAGCCCCGCTTCGTGCTCTACACGGTCACGGATCCCAGTGGGCTGGCGTCCTCTGCCTTGGTCGAGGTCCCCGGATCGGTGGTCACCGAGCCCGAGGTCGACACGAGCAAGATGCCCTTGACCGTGCGCTCCGGAGAGACCCTGTCCATCGCGCTGCGTGACTACGTGCTCACCCGTGACGGCCGCAGCGTGCAGCTGACCGACGGAAACAAGGTCTCGGCCGCCGCCGGGTGGGACGGCTCCAACCTGGTCAAGGACTCCACCACGTTGACCTTCGCCTCGCGTCCCGACTACTCCGGCCCCTCCTCGGTCACCGTGGAGGTGACCGACGGCAAGGACCTCAACGATTCCAGTGGCAAGACCGCCTGGTTGACGCTTCCCATCACGGTGACCCCCGGGGACAACCGCCCGCCCACCATCGCCCCCACCGCCGTCGAGGTGGCCCCCGGTGAGACCACGACGGTCGACGTGTCGCTGTGGACCACGGACCCCGACGGGGAGAAGCCGGCCGATCTGACCTACTCGGTGCGAGACGTCCCCGCCGGTGTCGAGGCCTCGATCAGCGGCAAGACCCTGTCAGTGGCAGCACCCTCGGGAGCCTCGAAGGGGTCCCTGGGGGCGCTCACGATCGACGTCAAGGACGGCTCCGGGGCACAGGGATCGGGGTCGACGCCGGTGAGCATCGTCTCCTCCTCCAAGCCCCTCATCATGCTCTCGCCGGCATCAGTGAGCGCAGACGCCGGTAAGGCCACCACCGTGAACATCTCCTCCTACGCCGTCAATCCCTTCCCCGGCTCCCCCATCCACCTCGTGGGCACTCCTGCGGCTCCGGACGGCATCACGGTCACGGGCTCCGGCTCGACCCTGACGATCACGCCCGCAGCCGGTGCCCGGACAGGAGTCATCACCTACCGGGTCGGGGACAAGACCGGTGACGCCGGACGCGAGGTCGAGGGCACGGTCCAGGTGACGGTGCGCAGCCGGCCGAGTCCACCGACCTCGGTCTCGGCCACCTCCAGCAGCGCGTCAACGGCCCTGGTCTCATGGACCGCAGGACAGGCGAACGGTGCGCCGATCAGCGGTTTCACCGTCTATGACGAGACGCAGGGCGACTCCCAGGACTGCGGCACGGTCACCAGCTGTCTCATGGAGGGCCGCACCAACGGCAAGGACCACACCTTCCACGTCGTGGCCCACAACGAGGTCGGCGACTCCGATGCCTCGGCCTCGGCCACCACCTCGATCGACGTCGTCCCGGACACGGTCCCCCAGCCGGTGGCCACCGCCGGTGACGGCTCCGTGAGCGTGTCCTGGACCGCCCCGTCCAACCAGGGCTCGGCCATCACCGGATACGTCGTCGCTCTCAGCCCGGGTGGCCAGCAGCAGACGGTGTCGGGCACGAGCGCCACCTTCTCCGGACTGAGCAACGGGACGGCCTACACCGCGGTGGTCAAGGCCGTTAACGCCAAGGGTGAGAGCCAGCAGTGGTCCTCCGCCTCCTTGGCGGTCTCCCCCAACGGCAGGCCCGGACCGGTCAGCTCGGTGCAGGCCGCCTCGGCCAATCTCGGCAGCGGCGGCTCCTCGGACACCGTCGCCGTCTCCTGGGGGCCGGTATCCAACACCAACGGCAGACCGATCGAGTACTACACCGTGACATCCTCGACCGGGGCCTCCAAGACGGTCTCCGGCGCGGACAACCGCTCAACCACCCTGGAGGGTGTCAACACCTCCCAGAGTCAGGTGACCTTCACGGTGACGGCCACCAATGACTCCGCCAATGCATCCACCCACACCTCACCGGGACAGTCCACCTCGACCTGGGTCGTGGGACGCCCACCGGCCCCCAGTGTCAAGGGTGTCAGTGCGACCGGCACCAGCCGCCAGATCTCACTGTCAGCCAGCGCCTCGGCTGGCAACGGATGGAGCGCCGGGGAGCTGTCCACGCAGTGGAGCACCGACGGGGCCTCCTGGCAGTCCGTCAGTGACCTGAGTGGCAACGGCCTCAGTGACGGCAGTGCCTCAACCGTGTACGTACGTGTCTGCGGGTCCAAGACCGGGAGCACCTCCTGCTCGGAGACGGTCAGTGCCGGCAGCGTCACCCCCTTCGGCCCACCTGCCTCGCCGACCATCAGCTGCTCGGCCAGCGGAGCCACCACTGTCTCCTGCTCCTGGTCCGGCGGTGGCGACGGCGGGCGATCCACCCGTTACCAGCTGAGCGGACCGTCCGCCAGCGATGACGCCGGCGCCTCAGGCTCCCAGCAGTGGAGCGTCACGGAGGGCAGCACGACACGCGTGTGCATCCGCGCCGTGCAGTCCTCCTCCGAGCAGGGCTCGCGCGAGGGCCAGGAGAACTGCGCCGAGGCGACGACCCGCTCCTTCGCCAGGAACTACGCCGGCTCGCTCAGCGGCCAAGGGCGGTGCAACGTCGGAGGGTGCGCGGGACAGAACGCCCGGTACCAGGAGGTGACTCTCTCGGACTGGCCCCCGAACTCGACCGTGACCTGCAGCGGAACCTGGAACCAACGTGAGGTCAGCACCACGCTCACGGTCGACGGCTCAGGTGGGTACAGCGGCCGCCCCAGGTGGCAGGGCGGTTACAACACCATTCTGATGTCCAATCAGGATCGGGGGACCTGGTTCACATGCACGTAGCAGCCGGTACCCGCCCCCGTCGAACGTCGACACCGGGCACGTCCCCACACCGATCAGCCGCCGGGGCTCCTCACCGGGACGGCCCCCTTCACCGCAGTCAGCACCCCACGGAGAGCGAGGGCGATCAATGGCTATGACGAATGAGAACGCGACCTGGTTCGCCGACACCTTCGCCCGGATGGTGAACAACGTGGGGCTGGCGCTACTGGGCAAGACCGAGGTCATTCGGCTGGCACTGGCCACCATGCTCTCCGAGGGGCACCTCCTGCTCGAGGACGCCCCCGGAACCGGCAAGACAGCCCTGGCCCGGGCCATAGCGGCGACCGTGCAGGGGACGCACTCGCGCATCCAGTTCACCCCCGACCTGCTGCCCAGCGACATCACGGGCGTGACGATCTACGACCAGAAGACGGGCACCTGGGACTTCCACGCCGGCCCGATCTTCTCCTCGATCGTCCTGGCCGACGAGATCAACCGGGCCAGCCCCAAGACCCAGTCGGCCCTCCTGGAGGTCATGGAGGAGTCCCAGGTGACGGTCGACGGCGTGCGCCACACGACTGAGCGCCCCTTCATGGTCATCGCCACCCAGAACCCCATCGAGCAGGCCGGCACCTACCGCCTGCCCGAGGCCCAGCTCGACCGCTTCCTCATGAAGACCTCCGTCGGGTATCCCGACGAGGAGGCGATGGCCGATGTCCTGGAGGGCAGTGCCACCCCGGACCGGTCGAAGTCGCTCAGCGCCGTCATCGCCTCCAGCGCCGTGGCCTCCATGGCCGACCTGGCAGCGGAGAACCACATGGAGCGCTCGGTGGTGAAGTACATCGCGGCGCTGGCGGCCGCCACCCGCGCCTCGGAGAGCACCCGTATCGGGGTCTCGACGCGAGGGGCGCTGGCGATGGCGCGGGTCGCGCGGGTCTGGGCGGCCGCTCAGGGCAGGCCTTACGTCGTCCCGGACGACGTGCGGATGCTCGCCCAGGTCGTGTGGGCCCACCGCCTGGTCATGGACCCCGACGCCGAGTTCGCCGGAGCCACGCCGTCGGCTGTCATCTCCGAGGCCCTGGAGGTCGTCCCCGTCCCCACAGTGCAGGAGTAGGACCTCATGGCTGCGACGACACCGGGCCCAGACCCCGGCGCCCACCCCCGCTCACCGGATCAGGAAGTTCTTGGAGACCCGGGGGTCGGGCGGGCGCCTTCACCCGCCCCACTGGGTTCCTCCGCGCCGCTGAGGACCGGTCCGAGGCGTTCTCGACGGACACTGAACGCGCTGAGGCGGACGTCGACCGCAGCACGCGCGGCGGTGCCGGCCGTGGCCGGAACGGTCCTGCGTGCTCTGGCAGCACTGCGGCGAGCAGGCGCGGCCGTGCTGAAGCGGATGTCCGCGCTGGCCGTACGGCTACGAGCCGTTCCCGTGGTGGGGCCGGTGCTGGGCGATTGCGGCTCGTTGCTGAGCAGCGTGGTCACGACGGTGACCGCACTGGGGCGGGTCTGCCTCCTGGTGCTCGTCATCTCCTGGTACCTGGGCGCCAGCCGACACTGGATGGAGGCCTGGGTCATCGCCCTGGCCCTGGCCACCCTGATGGTGCTGGCGGCGGTCCAGGCGCTGGGGCGAGCCACCTACCGGGTGCGGCTCGCCCTGGTCTCGACCCGGGTCGTCGTCGGCGATCCGGCACTCGGCTCCCTGTACCTGTCTCCGCCCTCGGGGCGCGCCACCCGACCGGCGACGGTGGAGATGCCGGTGGGCCAGGGACTGGCCGTCTTCGATATTCCGCGCATCTCCCCGGGCTCCGAGCACCAGGAGGTCTTCACCGTGCCCACCCGGCATCGGGGAGTCATCACGGTGGGACCGGTCCGAAGCATCCGCGGGGACGCACTGGGCCTGGTCCGACGCTCACAGAACTGGACCGAGCCGGTCGACCTGTTCATCCACCCGCGCACCGTCAACCTGGACTCGACGGCGATCGGTTTCATCCGAGACATCGAGGGAGCGGTCACCCCGGACCTTTCCAGCTCGGACGTGTCCTTCCACGCCCTGCGCGAGTACACCCCCGGTGATGATCGCCGCAACGTCCATTGGAAGACCACCGCCCGGACCGGGCGCCTCATGGTGCGCCAGTTCGAGGAGACCCGCAGGGCCCATCTCCTGGTCGTCCACGACCTGGATCCTCACGCCTGGGACGAGGAGGAGGACTTCGAGACCTCGGTGTCCGCGAGCGCCTCGTTGCTGCTGGCCGCAGTGCGGGACAACCGGGAGATCAGCCTGGTCACTCAGGCCGGTCACCCCTACCTGCCCACGGGGGCGCGAGTGCTGGACGTCTTCACCACGCTCGATCCGGTGGAGGGGGCAGGTGACATGGTCGGCCTGACCCGGCAGGCGGTCAGTGCCGTGCCTCAGGCATCGGTCGCCGTCCTGGTCACTGGTTCCAGGACCCCGGCGGCCGCCCTCCACCGCGCTTATGCCGAGCTACCGGCCAGTACCCGTTGCCTGGCGCTGAGGATCGACGGCCGTCAGCGCCTGGCCTCGCAGAAGGTCGCGGGGCTGCCCGTGGTGACGCTGCCCGACCTGGAGCATCTGGCGCCTGCGATGAGAAAGGCCGGTTCATGATCGCTCGTGGGTCACGCACTCGCCCCGATCCTCCCGAGGGTCTGCCTACCGGTGGCCGCGGGGGCACGGCGACGACCGCCTCGACCGGCAGCGGATCGTCAGCCCGTCGCCTGGACTGGGTGAGTCTGGGGGCGGTTGTGCTGCTGCTGGTCGCAGCGGGAGCCACGCACGGGGCAGTCTTCGGGGCCCTGAGCGGTTATGTCGCTGTCGCCGGGGGCATCGTCATTGGCACGCTCGTGGGACTGGCCGGAGCCTGGTGGCGATGGAACCCCCTGGAGGTCCTCCTGGCCGCAATCATCTCCTACCTCCTGGTGGGAGGTCCGCTGGCGCTCCCCACCACGACGGGTCGGTGGGGCGTGCCGACCATGGCGACCCTTCAGGGGCTGGTGGTCGGCGCGGTGACCTCGTGGAAGGACCTGCTGACGATCGCGCCTCCGGCGGCGTCCTTCGTCGGCCCGGGGATCGTCCCCTACCTCAGTGGGATGCTGTGCTCGCTGGTGGCGGTCACGATCGCGCTGCGAGCCGGCAGGCGTCAGGGCTGGGCCCTGGCGGCCGTGGCGGTGCTGGGACTCATCGGGATC
This sequence comes from Actinomyces oris, assembly GCF_001937665.1. Classification (GTDB taxonomy): domain Bacteria; phylum Actinomycetota; class Actinomycetes; order Actinomycetales; family Actinomycetaceae; genus Actinomyces; species Actinomyces stomatis. Next base: position 38,982 of record NZ_MSKL01000025.1, read on the forward strand.
CTGTGGGGCTCGCAGCGCGCTCCGCTGGCGCTTCCGGCGGCTGCCGTCGCCCTGGTGGTCGCCGTGGTGTGGATGGCGCACCTGCAACAGCGGGGTCGTATCGCGGCAGGGCACGGGATCGTCGGCAGGCCCGGTTCACGGCGTCGTGCCCGGGTCCGTCTTGTCACAGGCGCCACCGGGATGCTGGCGCTCGCCGTCACCGTCGCCACGACCCTGGCCCCCGTCATCGAGCCCGGAGGCCGCCGAGATGTGTTGCGCGACCACGTCAGGCCTCCCTTGGACCTGTCGGCCTACGCCTCACCGCTGACGTCCTTCCGTTACTGGGTCGACAACCAGAAGGACTCGACACTCTTCACGGTTGAGGGGCTCAAGGAGGGACAGAGGATTCGTCTGGCCACGTTGGACGCCTATGACGGAACCGTCATGCGTGTGGGCACCGACGCCTCGGCGGAGGGGTTCCGGCGGGTGGGCTCCACCGTCACCGATGAGCCATTGCCCGGTGGCACCAGCACCACGAGCCTGACGGTGACGATCAAGGACTATGCGGGCTACTGGATGCCCGGGGGCGGTCAGATGCAGTCGGTCGCCTTCACCGGTGATCGTGCCACGAGCCTGCAGGAGTCCCTGTACTACTCCGAGCCGCTGGAGTCGGCCATCACCACTCAGGGCCTGACTCAGGGGGATCGCTACACGACCACGATCGTCGACACCCCGACATGGACCGATGCCCAGCTCAGTGACAAGGCGCTCACCATGTTGACGATGCCCGAGACGAGCAACGTGCCGGAGTCGGCCGGGACCCGCCTGAGCGAGTTCATCGGCGACGCCTCCACTCCCGCAGAGAAGATCCGGACGATGGCGCAGACCTTCTCCAGTCAGGGCTTCTACTCCGACGGCAGTGACAAGCTCTCCCTACCGAGCCACTCGACCTCGCGCCTGACCACCTTCCTGGACCCCAAGAAGCCGATGATCGGTGACGACGAGCAGTACGCCGTCGCGATGGCGCTCATGGCCAGGCAGGCGGGCTACCCGGCGCGCGTGGTCCTGGGGTTCTATCCCGAGACCTACTCCGGGGGCGCCCAGGCGATCACCGGGACCAACGCCCACGCCTGGGTGGAGGTGAGCTTCTCCTCCGTGGGTTGGGTGGCCTTCGACCCCACTCCGCCCCGTGACCAGAAGCCCCAGACGGAGGTTCCCCGGCCCAAGCCGAATCCTCGTCCCCAGGTGCTCCAGCCACCTGTGCCGCCTCAGGACCCCGCCGATCTGACGCCGCAGACCAACGACGACCGCGACGACGACTCGGACCGCCCCAGCCCCTGGCTGGCCTGGCTGCTCCTGGCTGCCAAGGCGGCCGGTGTCCTGGCGATCATCGCCGCGCCCTTCATCATCATCGTGGCGGCCAAGGCATGGCGTCGTCGACGACGGCGCCGGGCCGCGAGTCGGAAGGATCGCATCACCGGCTCGTGGAACGAGCTCATCGACTACGCCACGGACCTGCGTACCGGGGTTCCACGCGCGACCACCCGCAGTGAGCAGGCCCTCTACCTCGACTCCTTCGTCTCCGGCGAGCCGAACCCGGGGCTGACCTTCCGCCCGTCCCCGGCCTCGGACAGCGTTGGCGGCCTGGCCCAGCTGGTGGACTCCACGGTGTTCAGCGGCCAGGACATGGCCGACGCGATCGAGGCCAGTGCCTGGAACAGTACCGACACCCTGAGTCGGGCCCTGGCCTCTCGCACCTCCCGGTACCGCCGTCTGGTAGCCCGGTTCTCGGTGACCTCCTTGAGACGTCATCCCGGCCGCGCACCGGTTGGGCGGCCCTTAGGCGTCGGATCGTCTCGGCACGGCGACGCTCCGACGCCCTCCCCGGTCGGCTCGCGCCGTTGGTGGCCGAGCCGTCTGAGCCCATCGGGCCTGCGCAGACCGCCGCATCAGTCGGCCACGGATTCACTGCCCTCCCCGGAAGGAGACGACTGATGACGACAGGATCAGTAGGGCCCTCCCCGGTCTCGCCAGTCACCCACGGCTCCCCCGCCCACCTGCGAGGCCTCCAGTCGGCCAGCACCGGTATGCGCGCCACGGCACTGGTCGTCGACGCAGTGGTGGTGTCCCTCATCAGCACCATGTGCCTGCTGCCCACCGTGATCGCCGTGCAGCTGAGCTCCACGGTGACCATCGCGGTGGCGGCCGTGTTCGCGTTCCTGGGAGCGGTGGCTGTCATCTGGTTCGAGATCATTGACCTGTGGAGACGTGGACAGACCCTCGGGATGAGGGTCGTGGGCCTCTCCTGGCTGCGCTGGAGCCTCCCAGGAAGACCCGGTCTGAACGCCATCTCCAAACTACTGGTCCTGTCGACCGTCTCCGCCCTCACCCTGGGTATTGGAGCCGTCATCATCTACCTGATCTCTGAGGACCGCAGCGGTCGCTCCTGGTTCGACAGGATCAGTGACATCATCGTCGTCACCGACAAGGACACCGATGCTGTCGAGGAGCCCTCGGGGAGGGGAACCGGCAGACGATCATCGGCGCACGGGGATGAAGCATTCAGCCCCCAGTGGTGGGCACCGTCCGAGACTCGCAGCGCAGATGCCTCCGCGGCTGCTTCCGGCGCCGAGGAGTTCATCACCGAGGTCCCGTGGCGATCCGGGGAGCCGGAGGAGACAGCAGCACCCGCCCGACGGCCCATGCACCCGGAGCCATCCTCCATAGGGCACGACGGCGATCCAGCCGCGGCACATCCTGTTTCGACGCCCCTTTCACCGCTGTCCACGCGTCAGGAGCAGGCCGACTCCCCCGTGGCATCCGGAGCGGCGCCGATGGAGTCGCAGGATCATTGGGCTTCCGCGGACCCCTGCGCCGAGGAGGACCCCATGGACCGCACCGTTGCCAGAACCGCCACCCGGTCCGCGCCCTCGCTCCTGCTGGACACCGGGCAGCGGGTCGACCTCGGCACTGCGGGCACGGTCCTGCTGGGCCGCGATCCGCAGGCGGTCGCCCCCTGGGAGGGCGCCTGCACCGTCGCCGTGGACGATCCGGGATTCTCCATCTCCAAGACCCATGTCGCCGTCGTCCTTGAGGGCACCGATGTGTTCGTTGAGGACCTGGGCTCCACCAACGGCACCACGGTGGAGGCTCCTGAGGGCGCGCTGACGACCGCCGGTGAGGGCCAGCGCGTCAGGGCCGGCGTCGGCGACATCGTCCATTTCGGTCGACGCCGATTCACGGTGGGGCGCTGAGACGGGATGATGAGATGAACAGCTCCACCACAGCGCATCCAGCGGCTCATGCGGCCTTGCTCCCTCAGGAGGTCCGCCTCGTCGTGCGTCACGGCTCGGCCACCGACGTCGGCAGGGTCCGCACGGATAACGAGGACTCGCTGCTGGCCGGCTCCCCGGTCTTCCTCGTCGCGGACGGCATGGGGGGACACCGCTCGGGAGGTACCGCCTCGGCTCACGCCGTGGGAGCCTTCGAGGACCTCGTGGGGCGCACCTTCGTCACGTCGCGGGAGTTCAACAGGCGGCTGACCCTCGCCGCACGGAACGTGGCCGCTCTGGGGACCGGGGAACGCGCCCCCGGATCGACACTCACGGGGCTGCTGCTCTCCCGGCAGGGAGCGCTTCCGTGCCTGCGAGTGGTGAACATCGGCGACTCACGCACCTACCACCTGTCCACGCAGTCCTTCTCCCAGGTCACCCACGACCACTCCGAGGTCCAGGAACTCATCGACTCCGGCCAGCTGGACCAGGCCCGGGCACTGTCATCACGCAACCGCAACGTCATCACCCGGGCGCTGGGGGCCGGCGGCGGGGACCAGGTGGTGGCCGACCAGTACCTTCTGCCGGCCACCGTGGGCGACCGCTTCATCATCTGCTCGGACGGGCTGAACGGGCACGTCGCCGAATCCCTCATCGAGATGGTGGCCAGGTCCGTGCCCGACCCGCGCAATGCGGCCCACGAACTGGTCGCCCTGGCCCTGGCCGCTGGCGGACGAGACAACGTCACCGTCATCGTCGTCGACGTCGTGGATGTCTTCCCTCCCTGGGAGGACACACAGGTCGACGACACCACGCTGCCCCGGGCCACCGGCTCCGACTCCACCGTCCCCACCCCCGCCTCCAGGAGGTCCTGTCCATGAACATGCTGACACGCTGGGTACCAGGCGACATCCTTGTTGCCGTCGCGGACGGCGGCGTCCTCGCCCTCGACGGGAGTGCGCCGGCGATGGAGGCGATGTGGACCGAGCTCGGTGAGCACCGATCCCTCGGCGACCTGCTGCGAAGCCTGAGCCGGCTGCACGACAACGAGGTCTTCTCCCTTCCCGACTTCCTCATGATGGCCATCGACGGCCAGGAGCTGCGAGTGGCCGCCCGGGGGCGTTTCAGCCTCCACCTGGACACCGCCGATGGCGAGCGCAGCTTCAGCGCCTCCGAGGTCGTCGTGTGGGAGGAGTCCCGCTATGACCATGTCAACCAGTGCATCCTCGAGCTCGCCCCGGCCGCTGGGCGCACAGCCGGCCCCGAACACCTCGAGGAGTTCCTCCCTCTGCGGTCGGGGATCGTCCGAGCCGCACAGCTGCACATCGGGTTCGGATCCCACCAGATCCCGCTGTCCCCGCCGGCTCTGTCCGGTGCTCACGAGGCCGAGGAGGCACAGTTTCCATCAGCGGTCCAGGAGATCATCCAGCAGGCTCGGGCGGCAGGCGTCCCGGAGCAGGCCGCCCCGCCGGCGCCGTCATCCCGACCTGCGACGCAGGACCGGAGGGAGGCCGCCCACCCGGCTTCCACCGATCCCGGACGGACGCTGGGACCGGAGTCCTTGGACATGCTGGCCGGTGCGGGTTCCCCGCAGGAGCCCGGGAACCCGGCCGCGGTACTGGAACCCGTCGACGTTCCGGCGGCTGCCGATGCCGCGGACCCGCAGATACGCGAGCAGAGGGTCGAGGACGAGTACGTCGGTCATCTCTTCGAGCACGCCATGATGACGGAGGGCGAAGCGGGGGCTCCCCGCTCGGTCCCCTCCGAGGACGTGGATCCGTTGGCCCGGATCGCCGGAGGGCTTGGTCGCCACCGGGCCGCCCCCCATGGTGAGGACGCCTCCAGCTCCCCTCCCGAGGCGCACTCGGCGCAGGCGGATGAACCGCTCCCGACTCATGGACCGGCCCCGGACAACGGTGTGGAGGCGGCTTCCCCGAACGGTTCCGCCCCCTCGGGTGAGCACTGGCGACATGACGGGCGCACCGTCTCGGCCGCCGGGCTTCATGCCGCCCGGGATGCACTGGGCGGGCAGGCCACGATGGCCGAGTTCGATGAGCCGTCCGGCACCGGCCCCAGTGTGCTGGCCGTCTTCTGCGAGGCGGGGCATCCCAATCCTGTGCACGCCTCCTCGTGCCGCGAGTGCGATGCCGCCATCACCTCCAGGACAGGCCAGGTCGAACGACCGGTCCTGGGGATCCTGCGTGTCTCCTCCGGTGCCACCGCGGTTCTGGACACCGACGTCATTATCGGCCGAGTACCCCAGGGCACCAGCACCACCGCCGCTCAGAGCCCCCATCTGCTCGCGGTCCCCAGCCCGGGCAAGTCGATCTCGAAGACTCACTGCGCCATACGGGTCGAGGACTGGGACATGAGTGTGGAGGACCTGGGGTCCACCAACGGCACCTTCCTGCTGCGCGCCGGGGAGGAGCCCCGCCGGGTGCCCGAGCACCAGCAGCTCTTTCTGCGCATCGGGGACGTCATCGACATCGGTGACGACACCACCCTGACTGTGGAACGTGAGACATGATGTCCTCCAAGAGGAACGCTCCCCCGCAGGGGCCACCGATCCCTGGAGCCAGGCCCAAGCGCTTCCTGGGCGCCGGAGGCTTCGCCGACGTCTTCCTTTACGAGCAGCAGGTGCCGCGCCGCGACGTGGCGGTCAAGATCCTGCGGCAAGGAGGAAGCGAGCGCGACCACCACCGGTTCACCACCGAGGCGGACCTCATGGCCCGGCTGTCGTCACACCCCTCCATCGTGTCGGTCTACGGGGCCGGGACAGTGGAGGAGGAACGCAGCTACCTCATCATGGAGTACTGTCCCCCGCCCCACTTGGGCAAGCTGGCCACCTCACAGCCCTTGACGCTCACACGCGCCCTGGAGATCGGAATCCAGGTGGCGGGCGCGGTGGAGACCATTCACCGAGTCGGTTACCTCCACCGCGACATTAAGCCGGCCAATATCCTCGTCACCCCTTTCGGGCGCCCTGTGCTCGGCGACTTCGGGATCGCCGCACCCATTGGACTCAGCGTCGAGCAGGACGAGTTCGGTGGGGCCTCCCCACCATGGGCCTCACCCGAGCAGCAGCTCGACCAGGAGAGTCTGACACCTGCCTCGGACGTCTACGCTCTGGCCGCGACCATCTACACCCTGCTGGCGGGGCGCTCGCCCCACGTCGACGTCTCCGGCTCCGACCGCAACGACCAGCTCTCGATGCTCGACCGGGTACTCCACCGACCGATTCCCCCGATCGGACGACGCGACGTGCCCGAGCAGCTCGAGCGGGTCCTGATCACGGCGATGTCAAAGTCCCCCCGAGGACGGTATGCCAGCGCCGTCGCCCTGGCTCGAGCGCTGCAACAGGTTCAGACCGACCTGCAGCTGGCCACCACCCAGCTGGATGTCATGGAGGAGGCGCCCCGAGAGGAGACGGGTGGGGACGGGGAGCAGGACTCCACGATGCTGCGGCCGGTCGTCACGGTGAACCCCGACGGGCCGACCGGAACGGTGCCCGCTGCCCACAGGCATGACGACGCCGCCACGGCATTCGCGCCCCGTCGTGTCGAGGCCCAGTCCACAGGCGCCGCCTCGCAGCGCGACCGGCCCCGTCCCCGGTTCTCGGTGCCGCAGCCATCCGCGGGGCCACTCATGCCCGAGGTGCTCGGCAGCCGCCCCGGGCGCAGGAACGACGACGAGGTCGAGCCCGCCCCGGAGGGGGCGGTCCTCCCGGGGCACCGGGCGAGTACCTCATCCGCCTCGACGACATCATCCCCACAGCCCTGGGCCACTCCCCTCTCCGAGGACGATGCGGCCGAGGGCGCGGCGGGTGCTCCAGGCACGGACGAGGCTGAGGCGGGCCTCAGGAGGCAGCCCAGACGCCTGTCGGGGCGAGCCGTGGCCGTCACCGTTCTGGGCGCCGCCGTCGTGGTTAGCCTGACCGCGATCGGAGTGTGGTCGGTGCTGCGAGGAGAGGGCGGGACACAGCAGGCCACCGCCCAACCGGCGACCACCGCGCCGCCCGGGGCCGTTCCCGGTGCCGGGATACTGCCCGCCGTCACGGACCTCAGGGTCGCACAGGCCGAGGAGCGCGTCTCAGCCACCTGGTCCTACGACTCCAGCGGCAGCGACGTGGTCTTCCTGTACCGCATCTCCGACCCGGGCCAGCTGCTTCCGGTGCAGGAGACCAGGCAGACCAGCGTCACTGTCACACCGGTCAGTGCACGGACCTGCATCGAGGTGGTCGCTCGGGACTCCAGCGGGGCCTCGTCGGAGGCCGCCGTCGCCTGCGTCGACACACCCGGGGCGGGCAGCGCGGGGTGAGCCGATCTCTGTCCAAGGCCCCACCGACAGCCGCACGAGCACCGACGTTCAAGGAACATCCATGCAATCAAGGAATACCAAGGAAGAAGGAGGGACCATGACGAATTCACCTGCCGAGCCCCTGCTCGTGGACTTCGTCGGTGAGCTGTACCACGTCGAGCCCGGTACGCACTTCAGTATCGGGCGCGAGGGGGATCTCGTGCTCGACGCCGACAACCTGTTCCTGCACCGCAGGTTCCTCATCCTGGAGCACGACACGGGCCTGTGGTGGGTCGCCAACGTCGGTTCCCACATCGGGGCGACCCTGACCGAGAGGTCCGGTACCTCCCGTTCCTGGATCGCTCCCGGAGCCCGGGTGCCGCTGGTCTTTCCCGAGATGGCCATCGTGTTCACCGCAGGCTCGACCACCTATGAGATCCTGCTGACCGTCCCCCTCCCCGGCTACGAGACCGCTCAGCCGCGTTCGCTGGCTCCCCAGACCGGTGAGGCAACCGTGGGCATGGTGACCCTGACCCCCAGCCAGCACCTGGCGATCCTGGCACTGGCTGAGCCCTGGCTCAGGCGCACCGGCACCGGCCCGGTCGACTTGCCCCGCAACGCCGACGCGGCGGCCCGCCTGGGCTGGACCCTTACCCGTTTCAACCGCAAGCTGGACAACATCTGTTACAAGCTCGACCGTATCGGCGTCAAGGGCATGCGCGGAGGGCCCCGCTCCCACGCCTCCTACCGGCGCACCGCCCTGGTCGACTACGCCCTGACCGCACGGATCGTCACTGTCGAGGACCTCCCCCTGCTGGACAGCACGACGCGGCCGACGGGCACCGAGGACTCGGCGCAGGACTGAGGCGCTCCGGTGTGTGACACTCACATGCCTCAGAAGTAGGGAGACAAGACGCGTACGTCGTGCCCGCGCCTCAGTCGAGAGAGGCTCCGCCGGCCCGGCCACGTGAACGGTTCCGGTTGCGCCGCTTCCAACCGGTGGCGGTGCGCTCCACCTTCCCTGAGAGCTCCAGGATCCCCAGCGCCGATGTCGCCTCCTTCGGCGACAGCCCTGAGGAGCGGATGATGGACTCGGTGCTCGCCGCCGCACGGGCCGGCATGGCATCCAGGACGAGGGAGGCATCCGGGGCCAGCCCGTCGAGAAGACCTCCGCCGATCAGCTCAGGGTCCTGCTCCTTGGCGGCATCCGCGTCGACGGTGCCCAGGGGCGTCAGCAGCTCCAGGGCGTCGTCGGTGTCGGTGACACAGACCGCCCCCTTTCGCAGGAGACGGTGGCATCCGACCGAGGACATGGAGGTCACGGGGCCGGGAACGGCGCCCAGCTGCCTGCCCAGCTCGAGGGCACGGTGGGCGGTGGACAGGGCGCCTGATCTCCAGGCCGCCTCCACCACGATCGTCGCCCTGGAGATCGCCGCGATGAGGCGGTTGCGTGAGACGAACCGGTGGCGGCCCGGCTGACAGCCCGGTGGCACCTCCGCCACCAGTGCCCCGGAGGCGATGACCGCCTCCAGCACCCCGGTGTTTCCCACCGGGTAGAGGCGATCCACGCCCCCGGCGGAGACCGACACGGTTGGCCCCTCCTGCAGTGCTCCGCGGTGCGCGCAGGCATCGATGCCGAAGGCTCCCCCGGAGACGATGAGGCCGCCTTTGGCCGTCACCCCTGAGGCCAGGGAGGTGGCGACGCTCTCACCATACCGGGTGGAGGCCCGGGCCCCCACCAGCGCCAGGCACAGTCCGCTGGCCGGTCCCACCGGCATCCGCTGCTCGCGTACGGGCTGACCGGCGCCTGTGGCGCTCTCAGCGTCGTCGTCCCCAACGGCCCCGGGCGCCCCTCCCCCGTTGTCCTTGTTCTTCAGGTCCGCGGCGTTGACCAGCAGCGATGGGTCGCCACGCACCCACAGGCAGAAGGGCGGGTGCTCCAGCTCGTCCACCCCCGGCGGCCACCAGGGCTCCCCCGGGAGGATGAGGCTCCCACCGAGACGGTCGAGCACATCGAGCTCACGGCGGATGTCGAGTCCCTCCAGGCGCGGCACCCACCGGGCAGCGACCTGAGCCCAGCACGTACTGATATCGCCGGCGCTGCTCGTCCCCGGGGGCGGCTCCGACACCGGTGGGCGTGGGGAGCTGCGTACCTGTCCTGAGGAGTCGATGGCCTCCTCCAGCAGCCACCTCAGGGCGGGGCCCGGCCCGAGCCGGCCCACCACCATGGCTGCGGTGGCGCTGTTGGGCTCGGCCAGACGGGACCAGGTTGCGCGCGCCAACGCCGGATCCTCAATGTCGTAGGGCAGCTTCATGGACGCACTCCTGAGGTTCTCAGGGCCAGGGCGGTCCCGATGTGGGTGAGGGCGAGGGAGTCGACGCCCTCGAGGTCGGCGAGGGTCCAGGCCAGTCTGAGGACCCGGTCCACCCCGCGCAGGGAGAGGTCCCCGCGTTCCAGGGCGGTCATGAGCCGGCGGCTGAGTGGAGCGCTGAGTCCACCGTCGGGGCCTCTGAGGTAGGAGCCGGGGACCTCGGCGTTGAGGCGCCACGGGGTGCTGGCCAGTCTGCGCTCCGCGGCCCGGCGGGCACGTAGGACGCGCCGGGCCACCGCGGCACTGGACTCTCCACTGCCCGCGGAAGCGAGATCGGCGGCACTGACGGCGCCGACCTCGACCGTGATGTCGACCCGATCCAGCAGCGGACCGGACAGTCGTGAGAAGTAGCGCCGTCGCTGCAGGGAGGTGCAGGTGCACTCCAGGCCGCGGCCACCGGCCTTGCCGCAGGGGCAGGGGTTGGCGGCCAGCACGAGCTGGAAGGCGGCCGGGTAGCTGGCTCGCCCGCCCACGCGGTCGATGGTGACCATTCCCGACTCCAGCGGCTGGCGCAGGCAGTCCAGGACGCCCGCGCTGAACTCCGGGGCCTCGTCGAGGAAGAGCACACCGCGGTGAGCCAGGGAGACGTCTCCGGGGCGGGGCAGACCGGAGCCTCCTCCGACGACGGCGGCCCGAGTCGCCGTGTGGTGCGGCGCGCGCAACGGCGGCCGGGTGATGAGTCCGCGGGCGGGGTCGAAGATTCCGGCCACGGAGTGCAAGGAGGTGACGGTGACGGCATCCGTCTGCTCCAGGGGCGGCAGGATGGAGGGAAGCCTCTCGGCGAGCATGGTCTTCCCTGTTCCCGGGGGCCCCACCATGATGAGGTGATGGCCCCCGGCGGCGGCGACCTCGAGGGCCTGCCGGGCCTCGGTCTGCCCGACGACGTCCGCCAGGTCCGGCAGCTCGGCGTCGTGGGGAGGGGTCGTCGGGGCATCGTCTGTTGCTGCCTCGGTGATCTGCTCCACCGCTGCCGCCACGGCAGCGCTCAGTCGCCCTCCGTAGCGCTCGACGAGCTGACCGACGTGTCTGACGGCGGTGACCCGGGCGCCGGGGACGAGCTCGGCCTCGGCTGCGGCCTCCTGGGCGACGACGATCTCCTCCACCCCGGCGGCCACCGCGGCCTGGACGCTGGGCAGGACGCCACGGACGGAGTGCACGGAGCCGTCCAGCCCGAGCTCGCCGATGTAGACGGTCCGTCCCAGGTGCCCGGCTGCGGACCGTCCGAGCCGACCGCGTGCTCCCAGGACGGCCAGAGCGAGCGCGAGATCCAGTCCAGTCCCGCTCTTGCGCAGGTCCGCCGGGGAGAGGTTGACGGTCAGGCGCTGCTCGCCCCAGGTGACGCCGCAGGTGCTCAACGCGGCCCGAACGCGCTCACGCGACTCGCGCACGGCGGTATCGGGGAGGCCCACGAGGGTGAATCCGGGCAGACCCTGGGCGGAGTGAGCCTCGACGTCAACGATGTGCCCGGCCAGCCCGGTCAGCGTGACGGCGAGCGTGCGCGCTAGCCCCATGACGCATCCACCGCCCGGTGGTGGCGCAGCAGCGCAGGACGCGCGTCGCGCATGAGGATGGAGACGACGTCGAGGCGCATGCCGGTGTGCGGCGGGGTCTCATGGGTGGTCGCCCAGGCAGCCGCCAGGGCGCGCAGTCGGGCGACCTTGCGGGCGTCGACCGCGGCTGCCGGTGGCCCCTGGCGCAGGGAGCTGCGGGTCTTGACCTCAACGATGACGAGCCTCGGCCTTGTCCGTGCCGCACCTGACTCGGCGGCGGGCGCACTGCTCGGCTCCCGGTGCGCGTGGGTGGGCTCCAGGGCGATGATGTCGAGCTCTCCGCGCAGGCCGTGCTCCGGGCGCCAGTTGCGCTCCAGGACCTGCCAGCCGATGTCCTCCAGGTAGGTGGCGGCAAGGTCCTCGCCACGGCGTCCGGTGCGCAGGCGGGACGCTCCTGCGGGAGCGGATCCCGAACCACCCGGGCTCCGGGCGGCCTGCGTGGGCACGTGATCACCGCATCTCGCTGCGATCACCGTTCTTCCCGTTGTGGTTACTACGACCTGGTCGGTCATCCCGATCACCTCCGCCACTAGCCTGAGGCCGGATCAGCCGGTGCGCGCCACGGCCCCATCGGCTTTGTGGACAACGCTGCCGGAAGAGGTCCTGTGGCCCCCGGTGAGCGGGGCCGGTCAGCGGAACGGATGCGGCCAGAACTGGCGGCGCAGCATCGGAAAGGTTAGGAGGGGATGTCCATCTCGAGCTTGGTGAGCTCCTCGACGTTGACGTCCTTGAAGGTGACGACGTGGACGGACTTCACGAACCGGGAGGCACGGTAGATGTCCCACACCCAGGCGTCCTCGAGGGTGAGCTCGAAGAAGACCTCCCCGCCGTTGGTGCGTACCTGGACGTCGACGGCGTTGGCCAGGTAGAACCGCCGCTCGGTCTCCACCACGTAGGAGAACAGGGAGGCGACGTCGCGGTACTCCCGGTACAGCGAGAGCTCCAGCTCGTTCTCATAGGACTCGAGGTCTTCTGCGCTCACCGGGCCATCATGCCTGCCCGCGGCCGCTGGAGGCGGCAGGCGGCGGGGGCGAGTCGGCCCTGTCCGGGAGTCGCCCTGGAGTCGGGCAGCCGCATCAGGCGCTGCCTCGGCCGTGGCGCTGGTCCAGGCCGGGCAGGTGCCAGCTGCGTCGGTGCTGGTCGCCGGCACCCAGGGCGGTGAGTCCCTTGATATGGGCCGCAGAGGCGTAGCCCTTGTTGGAGGCCCACCCGTAGCCGGGATCGTCGAGACCAGCCATGAGGGCGTCTCGTTCAACCTTGGCCAGGACACTGGCGGCGGCGACGACGGCGCACCTGGCGTCGGCCTTGACCTCCATGCGCACCGCGGGGGTGGACGGAAGCGCAGCGGGCTCAGGAGCGGACCTGGAGGGGGGAGCGTCCTCCAGGGCGGTGAGCAGGTCGGGCTGGGGCGAGGTGAGCCAGTCGGCCACGCCGTCGAGGATGATGACGCCGGGGGCGTGGCCGCGCTCAGCGACCTGCTGCAGAGCCCGCAGACCCGCCGTCCTCAGGGCTCCGACGATGCCGTACTCATCGATCTCAGCAGGTGAGGCATGGGCGACGGCGCAGTCCACGAGCCAGCTGCGTACAGGATCAACCAGGCCCGTGCGCGCCCGGGCCGTCAGCTGCTTGGAGTCGGCGAGCCCCTCGGGGAAGTCGTCATCGGTGCGCCGCGCCACGATCGCCAAGCCGACGCTGACCGGTCCGGCCAGGGCCCCGCGACCGACCTCGTCCAGACCGCCGACATAGTCGTAGGTCTCAAGCAGCGCCTTCTCCAGGCACCGGTCGGGGCGGGTGCGTCCCCGAGGACTCATCTCGTTCTCCCCGGGACCTGCTCCTGGTCGGCCAAGCCTCCGGAGGTATCCGGACCGTCGGCCGTCCACCCGGGCTCGGTGTGCTGCCCGTCGTCGTTGCCGGGCTCCTCACCGGCAGCGCCGACGTCATCGGAGTCCTTGCCGTCGGGGGCCTGCGACGATGCCTCCTCCTCAGAAGCCGTTTCCCCGTCGCCTGTGGGAGCAGCGGGAGGCGAGGGCGACGCGGACGGCGTTGAGGCCTCCCTCGCAGGCACGTCTGAGAAGGAGCTCCTCCCTCTTCCCAGAGTCCCCCACCGGCTCGGGTGCGACCATTGGAAGACCACCTTGGCCACCCCGACGACGTTCTTCAACGGCACGAAACCGCCATGGGCGTCGTCGCGGTGGTAGCGGGAGTCGGCCGAGTTGCTGCGGTTGTCCCCCATGACCCACACGTAGCCCTGGGGGACGGTGACATCGAAGGAGGTCAGGGACGGGGACTGACCGTCCTTGACGTAGGGCTCCTTGACCGCAACGCCGTTGACGCTGAGGGTCCCCTTCCCGTCGGCGACCACATGGTCGCCACCGACACCGATGACCCGCTTGACGAGGTGATGGCCGGTGTTCTCCGGCAGAAGGTTCACTGAGACCATGACCTTCTGGGCGGCGCCGCGCAGCCCCGTCGGCTCCTTGACATGGAGCCAGTCATCAGGGTCGGTGAAGACGATCACGTCGCCCCGTTCGACGTCGTCGGAGCCGTACATGGGGACCGCGACCTTGTCCCCGTCACGCAGGGTGCGTTCCATGGAGCCGGAGGGGATCTCGTAGATCTGGACGACGTAGGCCCGCAGGAGAGCCGGGACGAGGATGACGACTGCCACAATAAGCACCAGCCTGATCACCCGTTGGTACAGGGAGCTGGTCTGCGGCGGAGGGATGGCGGGGGCCACGTGCCGGCGGGGCTGGATGGAGGGGGGCAGCTCGGTGAGCTCGTCATCGGGCTCGGGGTCGGCGTCCGGGTCGATGAACGGGTCGTAATCCCACTCATCGCTGTCGTCGACCGGGGCCGGCTTCGGAGCTTCTCCAGCCGCATCAGGAACCGTGCAGGTCTCCTGGGGGGAGTCCGCGGACGGAGAGCTGCAGGCCGGAGTGATCGCGGACCTGGAGGTCCGACCGATCTGAGAGGGATCGGCCTGTTTCAGGTCCAGCCCGACGTCGTCGGTCCCTTCCTGCACCGGTCTCACCGTGCTCCTTCCCCGGAATTGATGTACGTGGGACCGCCGCTGCACGGCGGCGAGAGATGGCGAGCGCCCGGAACCCGTGGGCTCCGGGCGCCGCCTCGAGAGTGCAGGCGCTCAGTCCTCGCGACGCTCCTTGATCTTGGCGGCCTTACCGCGCAGGTTGCGCAGGTAGTAGAGCTTGGCACGGCGCACCTGACCCCGGGTGACGACCTCGATCTTCTCGATGGAGGGCGTGTGGACGGGGAAGGTACGCTCGACACCGACACCGAAGGAGACCTTGCGGATGGTGAAGGTCTCCGAGACGCCGCCGCCCTGGCGCGCAATGACGACGCCCTGGAAGACCTGGACGCGGGTGCGGGATCCCTCAACGACCTTGACGTGGACCTTGAGGGTGTCCCCAGGACGGAAGGAGGGGATGTCGTCGCGCAGTGATGCGGCGTTGATCTCGTCGATCAGGTTCATGTTTCTCTCCACACCCGTGCCACTGGTCAGGAGTGCTGGTTCGGCGGCGCCGCGCCGTATGGGGCAGCGCCGGAGGTGGACGCTCCTGGGCTCCTTCACAGCGGTCGCCTCCCCAGTGGCAGAGGAACCGCAGGACCCAAGTGCCCGCTCAGTTTGCCACAGGCTCAGTCCTCGGACGAGTGCGTCAGCCTCGACGTGCCTGAGTTCACGCCTTTCTCCCGCCCTAGCACGCATCCGGGTGCGATCAGCCTTCGGAGCCCGCCAGCGTGCTCGCCGGGGCGGGCGCGGCCGGTCCGGCGGGGAGCTCCGTCGGGGTGGACGTCGGCTCGGGAACCTGGGAGAAGGTCTCGTGTCCGGAGCTGAGACTGGACCAGTGGGAGTAGGGCCATACGACGTTCTTGGCGACGCCGACGACGTTGCTCATGGGCACGAAGCCGCGGTGGACGTCGTTCTGGTGGTAGCGGGAGTCCGAGGAGTTGGCACGGTTGTCTCCCATGACCCAGATGTAGCCCTCGGGAACGGTGACGTCGAAGGCGAGGTCGGAGGCCGACCGGCCGGGCTTGAGATAGCCCTCGTGGAGCTCGACACCGTTGACGGTCAAGGAGCCCTTCCCATCGGCGACGACGTGGTCGCCGGGCATTCCGATGACCCGCTTGATGAGGTGATGGCCGGCGTTCTGGGGGAAGATACGGATCGCGACGAGGAAGTCCTGCGCAGCGCCTTGCAGGCCAGTGGGCTCCTGGGTCGTCAGCCAGTGGTCCGGATCGGTGAAGACGACGACGTCACCCCGGTTGACCTTGTCGGAGTCGTACATCGTCACAGTGACACGGTCGCCCTCGTTGAGGGTGTTCTCCATCGACCCCGACGGGATGGTGAAGCTCTGGATGATGAAGGTGCGGATGAGAGCGATGATCACCACGGCGACGACCAGGTAGGACAGGGTGATGCCCCACTGCTTGAGACGGAAGACGAGCCGCTCCCCCAACGAAGCGGACTGAGCTGTCTCAAAGGCCCCGGCGTTGTCCTTGTGGGTGCCGCCCTTGTCCCGGCGGTCATTCTGGAGGCTGCTGTCGGCCCACAGGTTCTTCCCCGGGGTCATTGCCTCATCCGTATCACCGTCGGTCCTGTCCTGAAGGTTCTGGTCGGGTCCGCTGCTCATAGGCCTTCTCCTGTCCGCCGAGTCATGACGACGTCGTGGGCGTCCTGGCCACCGACGTTGTAGGTACGGGTACCGACCTGGCGGAAGCCGGCCCGCTTGTAGGCCTTCTGGGCGCGCTTGTTGGTGACGTGGGTGCCGAGCCAGAGCAGGCCCGTTCCATGGGCGGCGGCCTGACGCATCACGGCGTCCATGAGCGCGGGGGTGAGTCCGGATCCCCTCATCATGGAGTCGACGTACACCTTGGACAGCTCACCGACGACCTCTCCCCCGCGAGCCCGCACGCAGGCGGGACGGGGGTCGATCCCCTTGGGCTGCTCACCGTCGGAGTCGGGTTGCTCGCGCAGCACCGCGGCGTAGCCGACCAGAGCCGGAGTGGTGCGCGTTCCCGTTTCCACCCCAGGGGAGGAATCCCGTACTGAGGGAGGCTCGACCAGCTCGGCGACGACGAGGTCGACGCGGTCATCGTCGGCCCAGGTGGCGAACAGCTCGGGAACAAGCGTGGTGGCGATGTGTCTGTCGAGGAACTCGGGGGCGATGACGTTCCCGCAGGCATCGGGGAAGGTGCGGGCGGCGAGCGCGGCCAGGGCGTCGGCGTCGTGGGCGGCGGCGTTGCGAAGGCGCACCGGAACCGGGTGGTCAGCCCCGGCCGGGACCGCCCATCCCTTGGCGGCCAGGACCGCGCGGTCCTCACGGTCCAGGCCGGCGGGATCCAGGGCCTGGATCATGTCGGGCCGGCGCTCGACGGTGCGGGTGATGGACTGGTTCCGTCGCGCTCGGGCGATACGGCCGTGGTCACCGGAGAGCAGGACGGGGTCGACCTCGTGTCCGCGCCACCGGGTGGGGCGGGTGTGGACGGGGTACTCCAGCAGGCCGGCGGCTCCGTGGGACTCCTCGACCAGCGACTCGGGGTTTCCCAGGACTCCGGGCAGGAGACGGGCGATGGCCTCGATCATGACGACGGCGGCGACCTCTCCCCCGTTGAGCACGTAGTCACCGATGCTCAGCTCGCGCACCTCGATACCGCGGGAGGCGTAGTGCTCGGGCACGCGCGCGTCGATGCCCTCGTAGCGGCCGCAGGCGAAGACCAGGGAGTCGGCGCCGGCCAGGTCCTCGGCGGTGCGCTGGGTGAAGACCTCACCCGAGGGGGTGGGGATGATGAGCACCTGACGGCCTACGCCGGGGGCGTCCGCACCGAGCACCTCATCAAGGGCCTCGCCCCACACGTCGGGTTTCATGACCATGCCGGCCCCACCGCCCAGGGGCGTGTCGTCGACGGTGCGGTGCCGGTCGTGGGCATGGTCTCGCAGATCGTGGACGCGCAGGTCGAGGGGGCCTCGGTCGGCCGCCTTCCCGATCAGCGAGAGGTCCAGGACCTTGAGGTAGTCGGGGAAGATGGTGACGACGTCGATCCTCACCTGGCTTCCTCCGCCTCACCGCGTCCGGGGAACAGGCCGCCGGGCGGGGCCAGCGTCACCGTCCCGGCCTCAGGGTCGATGGCCGGGACGAGCGCCTCGACGAAGGGCACGGCCACATCGTCCCCCTCGGGGGTGGTGACCACGAGTCGGTCCTGGGCGACGCCGGGTTCCAGGTCAGTGACCTCCCCCAGCTCCTCGCCGGAGACGCTCAGCGCCCGCAGGCCGACGAGCTCGTGGCGGTACCAGGACTCCTCGGAGTCCTCGTCATCGGGGTCGTCGGTGTCGGTCTCGACCAGGAGCCTCACGCCTCGCAGGGCCTCGGCGGTCGTGCGGTCACGGGCCTGCTCGAAGGCGGCGAACCAGCGGGAGCCGTCGAAGCGCAGACGACTGACCGTCAAAGGACCCGCGTGGGCCGGCTCTGTGGGGACGGTGGTTCCGGGCGCGAGACGCCCCTCGGGGTCATCGGTACGGATCTCGAGACGCACCTCGCCCTTGAGGGCATGGGCGGGACCGATGACAGCAAGGGTGAGCAGCACCTGTTCTCCTGGGATCGGGGCATGGAACGGTTTGGCCGGAAAGCCTGAATGTCTGACGCCAACCTACCGCGCTGCGGTCTGCGTTCCCATCGGCCACAGGGATGAGGTGGCGCACCGATGGGGTGAGGTTGGCCAACTCGGTACAGTGCACCCTCCTGTCGGCGGCTGTCGTCGCACGAAGACGCGGGGGCGCGCAGCCCCAGGAGCACGACGGTGCCCGGCCCCCTTGCGGGAACCGGGCACTCGTGGTGATCGATCAGACCGGCCGAGGCCGACACAGACTGCCGTACCGACCTGGAGGCCCTGCGTTCAGCGGCGGTCGGTGTCGACGACGTCGACGCGCACCGGCGAGTCCGCCAGCGCTCCGACCACTGTGCGCAGTGCTCGAGCAGTACGGCCCGAGCGGCCGATGACTCGGCCGAGGTCCTCGGGGTTGACCCGCACCTCCAGAAGGTCGCCGCGGCGCAGCGACCGGGAGGTGACGGTGACGTCGTCAGGGTTGTCGACGATGCCCCGTACGAGGTGCTCGAGGGCGTCGGCCAGCATCTCAGGCCTCCTCGGCGGTGGCCTCATCAGAGGCCTGGCCCTCGACGGGCTCCTCAGCCTTGGACTCGGCGGCCTCGGCCGCCGCAGCGGCCTCCTCGTCGGCCTTGGCCTTGGCGGCGGCGGCCTTGCGCTTCTCAGCGTCGTCGGCGGCGGCCTTGACCGCGGCCTCCTTGGCGACCGTCGCGGCGTCGGCGTCCTTGACCTTGAGGGTGCTCTCCACACCCTTGAGACCCTTGAACTGGTGATAGTCGCCGGTGATCTTGATCAGCTTGTAGACGGCGTCGGAGGGCTGGGCGCCCACACCGAGCCAGTACTGGACGCGCTCGGAGTCGATGCTGATGAGCGAGGGCTCCTGCATCGGGTCGTAGACGCCGATCTCCTCGATGACACGGCCATCGCGCTTCTTGCGGGAGTCGAGGACGACGACCCGGTAGAAGGGGGCGAACTTCTTACCCATGCGCTTGAGGCGAATCTTGACTGCCACTTGGTTGAACTCCTGGTTCTGGATGGTTTGGCGCGCGCTGGTCCCCGGTGGGGTCAAGCAACGGTTTCCGGCGTGAGCCGAGACGCGACCGGGGCCGGGAGAGGGACCGACGTCCAATCGAGTACAGCCGGACATTCTGCCAGAGCCTCCGACGAGGTTGCCAGCCCGAGCCGGGGCACCGCCCCACCACTCGGTGCGAGATCGCCCACAGAGGACTGCGTCGGCCCGGCCGGTGGGTCCCTCACCGTGACCAGTTCGATCACCCGTCGAGAGGAACTCGGCTAACGTGCCGTCCGGCGGACGCACCGAGGCGGCCCGCACCGCCGAGACCAACGGCCGGCTATAGCCCAGTCGGTCCCAAACCGTCGACAGCGCAGAGGGGCAGGGATGGAGAGAGGGATGGAGAGCTCATCACAGCGACATGAACTGATTCGACGAGAACCGATCTTCCACCGCCCGGAGCTGATCTGGGACGTCGGCTCCTTCGATGAGCAGATCGCGGAGGACTTCAACGAGGTCGGCGCCTCGGGACGACGCTACAGTCGTAGCGAGGTCAAGGAGATCGTCCTGGGACGCTTAGAGGGAACCCATGCGGACTCCCTCACCGATGGATACCGAATCGAGGAAGCTGAGTCCCACATTCTTGCCGACGACGTCGTCCAGGTCCTCTATATCCTACGGACGCCAAGTCGCGTCACTCGAAGATCCACGCTCTACCGTCGCCGGGGCTCGACCTGGCAGGCGGTATTCCACCAGGGCACCGTCATCGAGGGCGCGACGGCCCCGTCTCCCGACGACTGACCCGATTCCGGCGGCTCCGATGAAGTCCGAGTCCGCGCCTCGACTCCCGAGTGCCGTGGAGCCTACAGCCCGAGGTGGCGGCGCAGGTCCTCGGGCAGGGCGCCCATGGCGTCGGCGACGTCGTCGCCCGAGGGCTGCGCTCCGGCCTGAGCCTGCGGCTGGGCCTGAGGCATGATCCCGTAGCCGGAGGCGCCGTCCTGGCCTCCACCGAGCCCGAAGGAGGAACCGGCTGCGGGCGCGGCGCCCTGTCCGGCCTCGATCTTGGCCTGCTTGGCGGCTGCGGCCTCCTTGGCCTGACGTGCGGCCTTGGCGGGGTTGCCGCTACGGCCCTTTTTGCCTCCCTTGCCGCGCTTGGCCTTGGGAGCCTGACGGGCCTTGGAGTGCTTGCCCATGCCGGGCAGCGATCCCATGCCGGGCATGGGACCGCCCTCACCGAGTCCCCCCATGCCACCGGAGGCCATGGCCTCCATCATCTTCTTGGCCTGCTCGAAGCGGTCCACGAGCTCGTTGACGGCCTGGACGGTGGTGCCCGACCCCTTGGCGATGCGGCTGCGGCGAGAGCCGTTGAGGATGGACAGGTCCTTGCGCTCGGCAGGCGTCATGGAGCACACGATCGCCTCGATGCGGTCGACCTCGCGCTCGTCGAAGCTGTCCAGGGCCTCACGCATCTGCCCCATGCCGGGCATCATGCCCAGGAGCTTCTTCATGGAGCCCATCTTGCGGATCTGGCGCAGCTGGCCCAGGAAGTCGTCGAGGGTGAAGGTGCCCTTGGCGAGCTTGGCGGCGGCGTCCTCGGCCTCCTGCCGGTCCAGGGTCCGCTCCGCCTGCTCGATGAGGGTGAGCAGGTCACCCATGTCCAGGATGCGCGAGGCCATGCGGTCGGCGTGGAAACGCTCGAAGTCGGTCAGGCCCTCACCGGTGGAGGAGAACAGCACCGGGGCGCCGGTGACGCCGCGAACGGACAGGGCCGCACCACCGCGGGCATCACCGTCGAGCTTGGAGAGCACCACACCGGTGAAGCCGACGCCGTCGCGGAAGGCGACCGAGGTGTTGACGGCGTCCTGACCGACCATGGCGTCCAGGACGAAGAGGATCTCGTGGGGGGAGACCGCGTCGCGGATACGGATCGCCTGATCCATCATCTCGGCGTCCACGCCCAGGCGGCCGGCGGTGTCCACGACGACGACGTCGTAGCCGTTGGCGCGCGCCTGCTCGACACCGGAGCGGGCCACCGCCACCGGGTCGCCCACACCGTTACCGGGCTCGGGCGCCCACACGTGCACCCCGGCGCGCTCGGCGACGACGCTCAGCTGGGTGACGGCATTGGGGCGCTGGAGGTCGGAGGCCACCAGCAGGACGCGCTTGCCCTGGTCGCGCAGCCAGCGTCCGAGCTTTCCGGCCAGGGTCGTCTTACCGGCGCCCTGGAGACCGGCGAGCATGATGATCGTGGGGCCGCGATCGGCCCAGTGGATCTCCCGGGTCTGGCCGCCCAGGACCTCGATGAGCTCCTCGTTGACGATCTTGACGACCTGCTGACCCGGGTTGAGGGCCTGGGAGCGGGCGGCGTCGACCGCCTTCTCACGCACCGCGGAGGTGAAGGCGCGCACCACGGGCAGGGCGACGTCGGCCTCCAGGAGGGCGCGACGGATCTCGGTGACCGTGGCGTTGACGTCGGCCTCGGTGAGACGACCTTTGCCGCGCAGCTGGTTGAAGGAGGCGGTGATGCGATCGGAGAGGTTGCCGAACACGCGATGGTCCTTCCTGGCGCCGTCGGGCGCGTTGGTCGGGAGACTGTGGGCGGATGAGGGGGAACGTCCATGGCCGCGGGCCTTGGCGATCGCCTCGACTGCGACCCAGGATAGCGGCAAGCGGGTCCCGCCCTCTCCCCCGCGCCCGGACCGGGACTGAGCCCACACTCACCAGGGGGCGGCTCCCGCCGCATCATGCCTCGGGGCCTCGGCTCCCCCTCGTCCTCCTCTCCCACCCCGAACTCGGGTTTTCTCCCGGCATCCTGCGACACATCACCACCTGGCGACCCCTGAGATATGTCATGAGCAAGTAGTGACCGATGGGCCATGGATCGCAGCCGACGTGGCACGAGTCTTGAGCCATGAGCACAACAACGACCCGGTCCGCCCAGGAGCCCGCACTCCGGGCTGCTCCCGTGACGGCTCCCATGACAGAGCCCGCAGACGCAGTCAGGCTGACCGGTCTGCACAAGTCCTTCGGAGACGTCACCGCCGTCGACGGCATCGGCCTGACCATTCGCCCAGGTGAGGTCGTCGCCCTCCTGGGGCCCAACGGCGCCGGCAAGACGACGACGATTGACATGATCCTGGGACTCAGTGGCCCCACCAGCGGCGAGGTGAGCACCTTCGGGATGAGCCCACGCCGGGCAGTCGACCGGGGTCTGGTCACAGCCGTCATGCAGACCGGCGGGCTCCTGCCCGACATCACCGTGCGCGAGACGGTGGAGCTGACGGGGAGCCTCTTCTCCCACCGGATCGATACCCAGGAGGCCATGCGGCGCGCGGGCATCACCGACTTCGCCTCACGCATCGTCAAGAAGTGCTCAGGCGGCCAGCAGCAGCGCCTGCGCTTCGCCATGGCACTGGTGAGCGACCCGGCTCTGCTCATCCTCGATGAGCCGACCACCGGCATGGACGTCGAGGGGCGTCGCGGCTTCTGGGAGGCCATCCACGCCGACGCCGAGCACGGGCGCACCATCGTCTTCGCCACGCACTACCTCGAGGAGGCCGACGCCTTCGCCGATCGGATCATCCTGATGCGTCATGGGCGCATCATCGCCGACGGCACCGCGGCCGAGATCCGCGCCTCCGTGAGCGGGCGCAGCCTACGAGCCACGCTGACCTGCACAGCCGATCAGCTGCATGACGCCCTGGCCGATCTGCGGGCACGCGGCCGGGTCCACGACATCGAGGTCCTGGGCAGCGCACTCACCCTGAGCTCGACCGACACCGACGCCGTTGCCGCACTCCTCCTCGGCGATCACCTGGCCAAGGACCTGGAGATCACCAGCCGGGGCCTGGAGGACGCCTTCATGGCCCTGACCAGCGACAGCGCCTCTACCCCCAGTGCCGGAGCGTCAGCATGAGCCGTTCCGTCCACCCCAGCAGAACCGTCCCCCTCCCGTCCACGTCCTCCACCGGAACCGCAATGTCTTCTTCTCAGTCCTCCTCGTCCTCCTCCGCCTCATCAGTAGTCAAGCGCCTCGATCTGTCCTCCCGCACCGCGCCGCCGCTGGGAGGGTTGAGCTTTCCCCTGCTGTCGCTCGAGGTGCGCCGGCGCCTGCGCAACCGCCGGTCCATGATCTTCTCCGTCCTGCTGCCCGTGGCCTTCTTCCTCATGTTCACCACCACTGACTACTCGGCCACGCCCTACGGCAACGGCAACATCGTGGCGAACATGATGATCGGCATGGCCCTGTACGGCGCACTCATGACCACCACCGGGGCAGGAGCGGCCGTGAGCACCGAGCGGGCCTCGGGCTGGAGCCGCCAGCTGCGCCTGACGCCGCTGAAGCCGATCGCCTACATCACCGCCAAGGCGATCGTGGGGATGCTCATCAGCGCCCTGGCCATCGGCGCTGTCTATGCCTGCGGCCCCCTGCGTCACGCGCAGATGCCCACGAAGGTCTGGCTCTCCTCGGCACTCATCATCTGGTTCGGTTCCCTGGTCTTCGTCGCCTTCGGACTGTTCGTCGGCTATCTCCTGCCCTCGGACAACGCCATGCAGGTGGTCGGCCCCCTCATGGCCCTGCTCGCCTTCCTCGGCGGCATGTTCATCCCGTTGACGCCGGGCTCCACCATGGATCGCATCGGCAGCCTCACCCCTATGTACGGGCTGCACAACCTGGCGCTGTGGCCCATGGGCGCAGAGAGCTTCTCCTGGTGGTGGGTGGTCAACGTCCTGACCTGGCTCACGGTCTTCCTGGGCGGGGCCGCCTGGAGGATGGGCCGCGACACCGCCCGGGTGTGAGCTCGTGAGTACCATCAGGGTCATGAAAGCCCGCGCCTCCTCCCTGGCCGAGGCGCGGGCGCGCCGCACCCGCGTCGTGGCGGTCGGCTGGGGGATCGTGTGGGCCGCCTTCATGGTTCCGGTCGTCCGGGCGGGCGTGGCACGAGGGTCCCACGGCGGGGTGTGGGGCGCGGTCAGTGCCATCGTCTCCTGCGCATGCCTGTACGCCGCCTGCTCGCTCAGCGTGAGGCGGGTCCGACAAGGGCTGACCTGGCCCAGCCGCCTGAGCCTGTCGCTGATCGTCGTCGGAGCGCTCACGGCGAGCGGGGCCGCCCTCGGAGTGGGATCGCCGGGCCTGCAGCCGGTGGTCTTCCTGGCCGTCGTCCTGGCCTTCTCCCTGCCCTGGCAGGCGGCCATCGGACCTATCGCGATCCTGACCGGCATTCTGTTCCTCATTCCCAGGATGATTCCGTCCTGGTCCGCAAGTGAAGACGCGTGGATCGCTCTGCTCGGCGCGGGCGGCGCCTGCGTCTTCGGGCGCTACATCATGGAACAGCGGCGTGTGGCCCGTATTCTGGAGCAGCGCACTCATGAGCTGGAGATCAACGAGGAGCGCAACCGCATGGCCCGGGACATGCACGACATTTTGGGACACTCGTTGACTGTCATCGCTTTGAAGACCGAGCTCGCCACCAGACTCGTCGACACCGCCTCCGATCAGGTCAAGGCGGAGCTGACCGAGGTGCAGTCCCTGGCGCGCTCTGCCCTGGCCGACGTGCGTGCCACTGTCAACAGCTACCGCGAGCTGAGCCTGGCCGGCGAGCTGGCCCGGGCCACGAACGTCCTGACGTCGGCCGGCGTCCGCGCCGACCTACCGCTGACCGTCGAGGTCGTCGATCCGGAGCTGCGTGAGCTCTTCGCCTGGGTGGTGCGCGAGGGCGTCACCAACGTCGTGCGTCATGCCCACGCCTCGCACTGCCGGGTGAGCCTGACCGCCGACTCCATCGAGGTGGTCGACGACGGTATCGGGCTCGAATCGTCTGGCGCCAGTGACGGTCACGGCTTGGAGGGGCTGCGTCAGCGCTGCCAAGACAACGGCGCCGACCTCACCACCGGACACCTTCCAGCGGCAAGGGCACTGTTCTGAGGGTGAGCGCCCGTCGTCTATCCTCTCGGCTGACTCACAAGGCGACGGACTGAGCCGGGTGCGTACCGCAGCTGCTGTCGAGGCGCCGGTTCTGAACGAACCTCAAACGACGGAGATGATCGATGATCCGAGTGATGCTGGCCGATGACCAGGCCATGGTGCGCGGCGCGTTGGCCGCGCTGCTCACCTTGGAAACCGATATCGAGGTCGTCGCCCAGGTCGGAAACGGCAACGACGTCCTTCCCGTCGCACTCGAGCACCGACCCGACGTCGTTCTGATGGACGTCGACATGCCCGGCGCCGACGGGCTGAGTGCGACCGCGAGGCTCCTGGGGCGGCTGCCGGCCACGAAGGTCCTCATCGTCACCACCTTCGGGCGCCCCGGATTCCTGCGGCGCGCTGTCCAGTCCGGGGCCCACGGCTTTGTCGTCAAGGATGCTCCGGCCACAGATCTGGCCGAGTCAGTGCGCCGGGTCCATGCGGGGCTGCGAGTCGTCGACCCGGCGCTGGCCGCCGACTCGCTCGTCTTCGGGGACTCCCCGTTGACCGCCCGTGAGACCGAGGTGCTACAGGCCGCCGCCGACGGAGCCACCGTCGCCGAGGTCGCCCGGCGCGTTAACCTCTCTGAAGGCACCACACGCAACCACCTCTCCCAGGCCATGGCCAAGACCGGCGCACCCACCCGCGCCGCGGCGGTGCATATCGCCGCCCAGAAGGGTTGGATCATTGAGTAGCGCGAAGTAGGACGAGGACGCGGACGCTCGTTCCGCCCGGTCCGATTGCCCCGGCCACCCACGCTCCGAGGAGAGGCGGGTGGCCGGTTGCGAGGCGGTCCGCTCGGGCTCGTCAGCCCGCAGGCTCAGCCCAGCAGCGCGTCGACGAAGCCCTCGGGGTCGAAGGGGGCCAGGTCGTCGGCGCCCTCCCCCAGGCCCACGAGCTTGACGGGCACGCCCAGCTCCTTCTGGACGGTGACGACGATGCCGCCCTTGGCGGTGCCGTCGAGCTTGGTGAGCACGATGCCGGTGACGCCCACGGCCTCGGAGAAGACCTGGGCCTGGCGCATGCCGTTCTGGCCGGTGGTCGCGTCCAGGACCAGGAGGATCTCACCGACCGGGGCGATCTTCTCCATGACGCGCTTGATCTTGCCCAGCTCGTCCATGAGACCGGCCTTGTTCTGCAGGCGCCCGGCGGTGTCGACGACGACGACATCCGCCTCCTGACCGGCGGCCTCGCGGGCGGCGTCGTAGGCGACTGAGGCGGGATCGGCGCCCTCCTTCTCCGAGCGCACGACGTCGACGCCCACACGTTCGCCCCAGGTGCTCAGTTGCTCGGCCGCAGCCGCGCGGAAGGTGTCGGCAGCCCCCAGGACGACGGTCTTGTCCTGAGCCACCAGGACGCGGGCGAGCTTGCCGCAGGTGGTGGTCTTGCCGGTGCCGTTGACACCCACCATGAGGATGGCGGCGGCGGGCGTTCCCTGGGCTCCCTCGGCCGGGGTGGGGCGCTTCAGGTTGAGGGAGCGGTCCAGCGTGGGGTCGACGAGCTTGAGCAGCTCGGCGCGCAGGACGGTGCGCACGGCCTCGGGGTCGGAGGTGCCCAGAACCTTGGCCTGAGTGCGCAGCTCGTCCATGAGGGAGGTGGTCACCTCGATACCGAGGTCGGAAGTGAGCAGGGTGTCCTCGATCTCCTCCCAATCCTCCTCGGTGAGGTCGCCTCGGGACAGGACGGACAGGACCGCCTTGCCGAAGCCGCCGGCACCGGCCAGGCGAGCGCGGAGGCGCTGCATGCGGCCGGGAATGGACTCAGGGGACTCCAGCGTCGCAGCCGGCTCGACGCCGGCCTCCTCTTCCGCTTCCTCCTCGGCATCCTCGCCCTCCGAGGGCAGAAGGTCCTCAACGGACATCGGCTTGTGGGCACTGATCTCGTCGGGGACCTGGCTCCGCCGCCTACCGGCATAGAGCCACAGCCCTCCTCCGAGGACGATGACCAGGATGATGCCGAGAACGATAAGGATCGGTTCCATGGGCCCATCATGCCCGATCATGGGCTCGCTGTGGCAGGGTCGGCCTCCCCTGATTGCCTCTTACCTGCGAAGGATCCGAGGGCACGGACGCACAGCCCAGTCGTGGCGATAAGAAAACTGCAGCACGCCTGTGGACGTGCTGCAGGACGGGCATCTCTCTCGCAGTGTCATTGCCCGTTGAGCCGTATCGCTCTTACCCCAAAGCACCATGGAGGCAGTGAGAGAAAGTGCGAGACGGTGTAGAAACGATGATCTCCCAGGGTCAGAACTTTATCCAAAAGCAGTGACGCCGCAACCTCACCTAGTCGTGAAAATAATCGACGACCATAGTTTTCACGACACGATCGCCGCGCCGCTCACCTCTGAACCTGAGACAGTCCGCCGGCGGCCGGCTCATGCACCTGGCCGCGGCGCCGGGAGCCGGCAGAGCCGCGGGTCCTCTCCGCGGCATCCATAGCCTTTCCGACGACGCCGACCAGACCTCCGAAGTCGTCGGTCCCGACGTAGGCAGCCGGCCCCTCGCGCGTCATGAGGTCGGAGAGACGGGCCTCCTGGGGCACGACCTCGATCTCAACATCCTGCTCCTCCAGGCGCACCTCCTGCGAGGTGCGAACCAGGCCGCGAATGCGTGAGGGCCAGGAGCGCACCGGGAAGCGTTCGGCGCAAACCATGCCGAGCACAAGCAGGCTCGCAACCAGCACGACAACGAGAGGAAGAATCATGACACCCATGGCTAGGATTCTGCCTTGCGAAATGCGATCTGACTAGACTTTGCGCGCACTTGTCGTCCAATCAACAACAAAACCTGACAACTTCCTGACATGACGATGGCTCGAATCTGAAAACGAACGTCATGTTGTAAGCAGTCTATCACATAGCCCTCAAGTTTCACTCAGACATCAGGAGTCACAGCCGTACCGCGGTCGGGCTGGGCCAGCCTCTGCGAGACGGCCTTGGTGACCCCGTCACGCATCGTGATGCCGTAGAGAGCGTCAGCCACCTCCATGGTCCGTTTCTGATGGGTGATGATGATGAGCTGGCTGGAGCGCCGCAGCTCGGTAAAAATCTCGAGCAACCGCCCCAGGTTCGTGTCATCCAGGGCTGCCTCCACCTCGTCCATGACGTAGAAGGGCGAGGGGCGCGCCTTGAAGATCGCCACCAGCAGGGCCACGGCGGCCAGCGAACGCTCCCCTCCTGAGAGCAGGGAGAGTCGCTTGACCTTCTTGCCGGCGGGGCGCGCCTCGATCTCGATGCCGGTGGTGAGCATGTCATCGGGATCGGTGAGCACCAGCCGCCCCTCTCCTCCGGGGAAGAGTCTGTCGAAGACGGAGGCGAACTGGCGGGCGGTGTCCTCGTACGCCTGGGCGAAGACCTCCTGGACCCGGGCGTCGATCTCCTCGACGATGCTCAGCAGGTCGTCTCGCGAGCGCTTGAGGTCGGCCAGCTGCGCGGCCAGGAACTGGTGACGCTGCTCCAAGGCGGCATGCTCCTCCAGGGCCAGCGGATTGACCTTGCCGAGCCGGGCGAGGTCGCGCGAGGCCTTGGCCAAACGTTTCTCCTGCTCGGAACGCACGTAGGGACGGCCCGCATGCCCGACGCCGGGCAAGGCACGAGTACCACCCCGGTCCCCGGCGGGGTCAGCATCAGAACCGGAGGCGGCGTCAGCGTCCTCGATGAGCTCGGGAACGAGCATGTGCGGTCCGTACTCCTCCACGAGGGGCTCCAGCTCCAGGCCGAGCTCACTCATGGCACGCTCCGCCAAGGCCTCCAGACGCATGCGCTGCTCAGCCCTGGCCACCTCCTCCCGGTGGGCAGCATCGGTGAGACTGCCGAGCTCCTTGGTCAGCTGGTCGATCTCCTCGCGAACCTCATTGGTGGCGGCCAGGGCATGGGCGCGCTCGGCCTCGATGGTCGCACGCTCATCGGCTGCCTGCTGAACGCTGATTCGCGCCGCCTCGGCAGCGGCACGCGCCTGGTCCCGTACGTGGGTGGCAACCGCCAGCTGGGCGCTGCGGAGCTGCTGGGCGCGCTCGGCTGCGGCACGCTGTTCCCGCTCACGACGCGCGGCCGCCCGCAGCGAGTCGGCGCGACCTCGGCTGGAGCGCTCGCGCTCCTCGGCCGTACGCAGGGCGAGCCTGGCGTCGGTCTCGACGGCACGGGCCTGCCGCGCAGCGTCCGCAGCGGCCTCACGCTCCTGGCGGGCGGCCTCCAGGGCGCGCTCGAGGCTGTCGGGGCGGCCTCCCCCCGAGGCGCCCGCCGCCTCCGACCCACCGACACCGTCGGCGCCTTCGGACTCCCCCTCCACCTCGGCCAGTGCGGCAGTGGCGGCTGCGAGCTCGGCGGTGCGCTGAACCGACTCGGCCTCGGCACGCTCCAGCACCCGGCGGGCACGCCCGGTCTCCTCAGCGGCGGCATGGGCTGCGGAGGTCAAACGGGCCATCGCCTCGGCCGCCCGAGCGGCCTCGGCGTCGGCCTGGCGCAGGGCGGACAGCGCCTCGCTGAGCGCCTGGCGAGCAGCATCCTCCTGGCGACGAGCCTCCTCCAGGGCGGCGTCCGCCTCCGCCTCGGCCTGCGCGGCAGCGGCGGCCTCAGCGTCGGCCTCCTCGTGGGCAGCGGTGAGCTCGAGGACCGACGAGGCCCCTCGACCGGCCCCGGCGACCCAGCCGGGCGCCAGGACGTCGCCACTGCGGGTGGCCACGACGGCGTCGGGCAGCTCGGCACGCAGGGCCCTGGAGGCCTCGAGGTCCTCGACCACCCAGGAGCCCTTGAGCAGTCCGTCCAGGACCTGACCGAGACGTCCCGGCCCCGACTGCGCAGGACTGACGAGCCCGCGAGCAGCCAGTGCTCCGCCACCGGGGACCGACACACTCTCATCATCGGCATCGGCAGGAGCGCTCAGTGAGGGATCGTCGGCCAGCACCAGCCGCACTGCCCCGATGTCCTGGCTGCGGGCATGATCCAGCCCGACCAGGGCCACCTCGGCATCGGCGGCCAGGCCGGCCTCAGCGAGCACGCCCAGGAGGGCGGCGACGGCGTTCTCCCAGCCACGCTCGACGCTGAGGTGCTCCGCGAGCGGCCCGAGGAGACCATCAATACCGGCTTGCAGCAGCGCGGCCGTGCCGTCCTGGCCGCGCAGGGACATGGCCAGGGTGTCGCGCCTTGCGGCCCAGGTGGCCCGGTCGGAGGCGGCCTCTCTGCGGGCGTCGGTCGCGGCCGCGACAGCCTCACGGGCCTCGGCCAGGTGACGCGTGGCCTCGTCATGGGCGTCCGCGGCTCGGGCCGCCACATCGGCCGCCGCACTTACCTCGGCGGACGCCCGCGTTGGTGCTCCGGCGTCGTCCCGCCCACCACCGTTGGCCATCTCCGCCGGTGCGGTCACTCCCCCGGCCTCAGCCAGGGCGGTCCGGGCGCCGTCCTCACGAGCCTCAGCGGCCCGTAGCGCACTGCGCGCCTGCTCAAGAGCGGCCAGACTGGCCTCATGGCGGCTCCTGGCGGAGGCGACGCGCCCGCCAGCACGGGCGATGGTCTCACGTCGCTCTGAGACGCGACGCTGAGCGGCCGAGAGCTCCTGGTCCGCCGCCTTCTCGGCAGTTTCCGCGTCCGCGCGCGCTCGAGTGGCGTCACTGAGTGCGGTGCGGGCGGCCTCGACGGTGTCAGCGAGCTCGGCCTCCTCCCGGTCCGCGGCCTCTGCCCGACGCTCGAGCTCCTCAGGATCGGTGCCGTGGCTCGGGGCGGGGGCGGAGGCGAGGAGCCGGATCCGTTCGCCGGCCACGTCCGCAAGCGCACCGAGGGACTGGGCAGTACCGGTGAGCTCCTCCCAGATACTGCCGGCGCGGGCGAGGCGCTGGGCGGAGGTGGTCTCGATGGCGGCCAGCTCGCTCAGACGCGCCCTGGCAACGCGCTCGGCCTCCTCGACGGCGCTGCGGCGCCGTGCCAAGGCCTCCTTGTCCTCGTCGCCGGCCTCCAGGAGGGACTGGGCCTGGACGACGTCGTCGGCCAGGAGCCGGGCGGTGGCGTCACGAACCTCGACCTGGATGGTTCGGGCGCGCCGGGCGATGGCGGCCTGCCGGGCCAGGGGGCCGAGCTGGCGGCGCAGCTCCTGGGCGAGGTCGGAGACTCGGGCGAGGTCTGCGGCCATGGACTCGAGCTTGCGAAGGGCGCGCTCCTTGCGCTTGCGGTGCTTGAGGACGCCGGCGGCCTCCTCGATGAAACCGCGACGGTCCTCCGGTGTGGCGCTCAGGACCGCGTCGAGCTGTCCCTGCCCGACGATGACGTGCATCTGGCGCCCAAGACCGGTGTCGCTGAGGAGCTCCTGGACGTCGAGGAGGCGGCAGGGGCTGCCGTTGATCCGGTACTCCGACCCGCCGCCGCGGAACAGGGTGCGCGAGATGGTGACCTCGGTGTAGTCGATCGGCAGGGCGCCGTCGGTATTGTCAATGGTCAGGGAGACCTCGGCACGCCCGAGGGCCGGACGGGAGCCGGCGCCGGCGAAGATGACGTCGGCCATGGAGCCGCCGCGCAGATTCTTGGCGCCCTGCTCCCCCATGACCCAGGTCAGGGCGTCGACGACATTGGACTTGCCGGACCCGTTGGGACCGACTACGGCGGTGATGCCGGGCTCCAGGCGGAGGGTGGTTGACGAGGCGAAGGACTTGAATCCCTTGATCGTCAACGTCTTGAGATGCACGGGTGCCACCCTAACAGCGCAGGCGGTTCTGACGGAGACAGAAACGACAAAGGGACTTGACACGACCGCGCTGGACAAGCAGACTTTCCATATCGCGACGGCCGGGTACGCAGCGCGTGCACCTGCTTCACCAGCCCCACCCACCCCTCGTCCCCGAACCCCAAGGAGCCACGATGCTCGTACTGTCCGGCCTATCCAAACGCTTCGGGAGCCTGCAGGCCCTGGATGATCTCTCCCTGTCCCTGGACCGCGGTGAGATCGTCGGCTTCGTCGGCGCGAATGGAGCGGGCAAGTCCACCACGATGCGCATCGTCATGGGGGTGCTGGCCGCCGACTCCGGCGCCGTGACCTGGAAGGGCGCCCCCATGGACGCCTCCATCCGACGCACCATCGGCTACATGCCCGAGGAGCGCGGTCTCTACCCCCGGATGAAGGTGGCCGAGCAGCTCATCTATCTGGCCCGTCTCCACGGACTGTCCACCTCCGCCGCCAAGACGGCCGCGAACCAGTGGACCGAGCGCCTGGGCCTGGAGGAGCGCCGCGGCGACGAGGTGCAGAGCCTGTCGCTGGGCAACCAGCAGCGCGTCCAGCTGGCCGCCGCGCTGGTGAGCGACCCCGAGCTGCTCATTCTCGATGAGCCCTTCTCCGGCCTGGACCCGGTGGCCGTGGACGTCATGAGCCAGGTCATCCTGGAGCGGGCGGCCGCCGGGGTGCCCACTCTCTTCTCCTCCCACCAGCTCGACGTCGTCGAGCGCCTGTGTGACCGGGTGGTCATCATCCGCTCCGGCCGGCTCATGGCCGACGGCACGGTTCCCGAGCTGCAGGCCACCGAGGCACCCCGATGGCGGGTCGTCGTCGAGCAGGCCGCCGGGAGCGCACCGGTGGAGGCCGGCTCCTTGCAGAACCTGCCCGCCCCCACGATCGACCTCGATGACGCCGGCCGCCTGGTCATCACCGCGCAGGGAGCCGATGAGCAGGACCTGCTGAGTACCGCTCAGCGCCTGGGGACGGTGCGCGAGCTCGGCCCGGTGCGCCACCCGCTCACCGAGATCTTCCGGGACGTCCTCACCACTGCCGCCCGTGAGGGGACCGCAGACACGAACGAGAAGAAGGAGGCGCGCCGATGAGCGACCGGACCACCCCTATCACTCGCCGTCAGGAGATCGCCCTGGTCACCGGCCGCGAGCTGCGGGCGCACCTGCTGAAGAAGTCGACCATCATCCTGACCCTGGTGCTGCTCATCGCCGCCATTGGCGGCATCGTCGGTATCAAGCTCTACACCTCGGGCCAGGACCAGGCCTACCGGGTCGGACTCAAGGGCGTGACGGTTGCCCAGGCCACCGGGTTGGACAAGGTGGCCGCCTCCAACGGGGAGACGATTGAGCTCGTTGACGTCTCCGCGCACCAGGCGAAGGACGTCCTGGCCGACGACGCCCCCGAGGGCACGCCGCACGTGGACATGGTTCTCGACGTCTCCGGCTCCGCCCCCACCATCACTGTGGAGAAGTCGGCTGACGACGCGGTCGTCTCTGGGGTCACGGCCTTCCTTCAGCAGGCGGCTCTGGGACAGCAGATCGCATCCTTGGGAGGCGATCCCGCCCAGGTGGCCTCGCAGCTCAGTGCCGCCAAGCCTGAGGTCACGGCGCTCCATGCCCCTCAGCGCGATTCCGCCGACTTCGGCTCGCGCTACGCGATCCTCATGACGATCGACATCCTGCTGCTGTTCGCCATCATGGGCGGCGGTCAGTTCATCGCCCAGGGAGTGGTGGAGGAGAAGTCGAGCCGGATCGTGGAGATCCTCCTGGCCTGCGTACGGCCCAGCTCACTGTTGGCCGGCAAGATCCTGGGGATCGGCATCGCCTCGGTGCTGACCACGGGAGTCGTCGCCGTCGCCGGGGTCATCACCGCGAAGGCAACGGGAGTCATGCCGGACATCAGTCTCAACCTGGACGGCGTGCTCGTCGCGATGATCGTGTGGATGATCGTGGGCTACGCGATCTTCGCGGTCGCCTTCGGGGCCGCGGCCTCACTCGTGAGCCGGCAGGAGGACGTCAGCTCGGTGAGCATGCCCCTGGTCATGCTCTCGATGATCCCCTATGTCCTGAGCTTCATGATGGCCACTGGGGACACCAACAGCGTGACCTTCCGAGTGCTGTCCTACCTGCCGCCCTTCGCCCCCTTCATGATGCCGGCGCGCCTGGTGCTGGGGATCTCCTCCTGGACCGAGCAGCTGATCGCCCTGGGGATCGCACTCGTCTTCCTTCCGCTGCTGGTGCGCGTGGCGGCGGCGATCTACACCCGGGCCGTCACCCGCACCGGCGCCCGGGTCCCGCTCAAGGAGGTCCTCAGGAGGGCGGAGCGGGCCTGAGCACGGTCCTCATCCGCCTTCACCGACCACATACCGACGACGATGGTGCGCCTCCCCATGAAGGGAGGCGCACCATCGTCGTCTGATGGCAGCCGTCAAGCGCTCTGTGGGACGGGTTGCGAGTCAGTCGGCCAGCTCGGGGAACCAGATGGCGATCTCTCGGGCGGCGGACTCGTCGCTGTCCGAACCGTGGACGAGGTTGAGGATGGCGGGGGTTCCCCAGTCGCGTCCCAGGTCTCCGCGGATGGTGCCGGGGGCGGCCGTGGTGGGGTCGGTGGGCCCCATGAGGCTGCGCACGCCCTCGACGACACGCTGGCCCTCGACGACTGCGGCCACCACGTTGCCGGAGGTCATGTACTCCACGACACCGGGGTAGAAGGGCTTGTCCACGTGTTCGGCGTAGTGCTCGGCGAGGATCTCGTCGGTGGGGGCGAGGACCTTCAGGGCCGTCAGGGCGTACCCCTTGGCCTCGATACGACGCAGAATCTCGCCGGTGAGGCGGCGCTCGACGGCGTCGGGCTTGATGAGAACGAGGATGCGACCGGTCTGGGACGTGCTGGCCATCGGGACTCCTTGCTGGGTTGGCGGGTGAGGGACCGAGTGGACCATAACGGGTCCGGGCCCCCGCCTGCCACGGCAGAGCCGAGATCAGGCCTGCTCGACCACCTGGAGCCTGTCGGAGGAGCGGTCACGGGCGGCTTCGAGAGCGGCCTGAAGAATGAGCGCAGAGGACTGGGCTCCAGGGTCTCGGTGGCCGCAAGAGCGCTCCCCCAGGAAGGAGGCCCGACCGCGACGGGCCTGGAGGGGCTCGGTGTCCTGGGCGCCCTTGACAGCGGCTTGAGCGGCTGCGGCGAGGACGCCGACCTCGTCCTCCCCGATCTCGGCCGCCTCCTTGGCGGCCACCGCCGCAGGGCGCCAGGCGTCGGCCATGGTCTTGTCCCCGCTGTTGGCGTGTCCCCGGACCTCCAGCCCTGAGGTGGCCTCCTCCAGGGCGCGGGCCAGATCCCCTGGCCCCCAGGCAGCGGCCTCGCTGGAGCGGGCGGCCTTGAGGAAGGCCGTTCCCAGCAGCGGCCCGCCGGCACCGCCGACGGTGGCCATGAGGGTGGTGGCGACGAACTTGAGAACTCCTCCGGGATTCGCCGGCATGCCTCCGGCCTGCTGAGCCGCATTGAGCTTGGAGACCACTGCCTTCATGCCGCGGTCCAGGTTGTCCCCGTGGTCGGCGTCTCCGATGGCCCGGTCCAGTTCGGTCAGCTCTGTGCGGTTCTCAGCGATCAGCTCGGCGGCGCGACGGGCCCAGTCAAGGGCCCAGGCAGCGTCCAAAGACATGGTGTTTCCTTCTCGGGTCTTGGCAGGTGTTGATTCCGGGCCTGACCGCCATGCACCCGAGGGTGAAGGACGACCATGTGGCTGTGATCGGGCCCTGCACGGACCCGATGGGTCCCGGTGCATCCCGGGAACGCCCGTGGGAGGCACCGGAGCAGGCCGACGAGGTGCTCATCGCCCGCTCGCTTTTCCATCCTCTCACGCACCCGATGACCTCGCTCGTTGGGACAGGGAAGTAGCGTTTGAACAGCACGAACGAACACGTTTCCGAGGGTGGCGCGGTGGAGGCCGACGACGTGATACTTGTATGCACAGGTTCAGGTGCAACACCAGTCGCCCACCGACCGTCGCCAAGCCTCAGGAAGAGGAGCCGCCCCGTGGCCCAGGCCAAGTACAACCAGATCTTCCAGACCCTGCGCGGACGCATCGAGTCAGGTGCCTACGGCTTCCTCGAGCTGCTCCCCTCGGAGAACACGCTGGCCGAGGAGTTCAAGTGCACCCGCAACACGGTGCGCAAGGCACTCGCTCTGCTTGTGGCCCAGGGCTACGTCCAGACGATGCAGGGGCGGGGCATCCAGGTGATCTCCCGACCACGCGAGACCTCCACCTTCCTGGTCGGGGGGATCGAGTCGCTCCAGGAGGCCGCCGCGCGCAACCGGATCCCTCTGAGCACCCACATGATCTCCCTGGAGGAGGGTGTGGTCGACGCAGAGATGGCTATGGCCTCCGGCATGACCGAGGGGGCTGAGATCATCTCAGTCAAGCGGCTGCGCCTGCTGGACGACGTCCCCCTCATCGTGGACACCAGCTACTTCCTGACCTCGATGGTTCCTCAGCTGACCCAGCAGATCGTCGAGTCCTCGATCTACGCCTACCTGGAGGAGGTCCTCGGGGTGCGGGTGGCCAGCGCGACCCGGCGGATCACGGTGGAGCGGGCCACGGATGAGGACCGCCGGCTCATCCACCTGGAAGGAATGGACTGCGTCGTCGTCGTCTCCTCGGCGACCTTCGACTCGGCCGGGGCGCTCTTCGAGTACACGCGCTCGCGCCACTCCCCCGTGGACTTCGCCTTCCAGGACACCGCGCACCGGCTGCCGGCCGAGCGC
The DNA here is from genome assembly GCF_001937665.1 of Actinomyces oris. Taxonomy (GTDB): domain Bacteria; phylum Actinomycetota; class Actinomycetes; order Actinomycetales; family Actinomycetaceae; genus Actinomyces; species Actinomyces stomatis. The sequence goes on from NZ_MSKL01000025.1 coordinate 75,514, forward strand.
TGAGCCGAAAGCACAGCCCCCGACAGAGCCTCGAGCTCCGAGCGCTCCGCGAGAACCCGCGCACAGGCCGGTGGCCCGACTGCATCTCAGGATGCTGCCGGGCCACCACTCCACTGACAGCGGCGGGACAGGCTCGTTGAGCACGTCGGCGTCAGTACGCCACCGTCCTACTTGGCGACAGGCTCGCGGTTGCCGAGGCGGACCTTCTTGACCGTGCGCTCCTTGTCGAAGTCGGCCTGCTTGAAACCGAAGAAGTAGGTACACAGGAAGGAGACCAGGAGGGCCGCGACCCCGGCGATCCAGAAGCCGGTGAAGGAGGCGTCCATCCCCTTGGGGTTGACGAAGGACGGGAAGCCGACGAAGCCTCCGGTGAAGCCCCACATATTGACGTTGAGCAGTCCAGTGAGCAGCCCGCCGACGGCACCGCCGATCGAGGCGGTGATGAAGATGCGACCGTACTTGAGGTTGAGGCCGTACATCGCCGGCTCGGTCACCCCGCAGAAGGCTGAGATCGTGGCAGGGGCAGCCATGCGCTTGATGCGAGCGTCACGCACCTTGACCCAGACGGCCAGGGCGCCACCGCCCTGGGCGATCATCGTGGCCGAGACGATGGCGTTGAGGTGGGAGTAACCGGGGTTGGCGAGCTCGGAGGAGATGATCGGGATGACCGCCCAGTGCAGGCCGAAGATGACCAGGCACTGGTAGAAGCCGCCGATGAGCAGACCCGCGAGCGTGTAGTTGAAGCCCAGCACCGCGTTGATGACGGTGGCGATCCCACCTGAGACGAGCATGACGACGGGACCGAAGACCAGCAGAATGAGGGCGGATACCACGAAGATCTCTATGAGCGGCCCGAAGATCGGTCGGATGACGGCCGGCAGCACCTTCTTGAGCCAGGGCTCGATCTTGGAGGCGAGCCAGGCCCCTACGATGATGGGGAAGATCGAGTAGGCGTAGGCGTTGCCGGCGGGCAGAGAGACCGGGATGCCGAAGAAGTCGGCATTGAAGACAGTGCGCCCCACGGTGATGACGTCGTCGGTGTTCTTGGACATGTCCACCACGGAGGGGTAGCAAAGCACTCCGCCGATGATGGCCACGACGATGGGGTCGGCCCCCAGACGCTTGGCCGCGGTGAAGCCGACGATGATCGGCAGGAAGAAGAACATCGACGAGCTCATGGCGTCGATGAAGTGGAAGGTGTTGGAGGCCTCGGTGACGACCTTGAACTGAACGAGCAGCGCCAGGAGACCCTTGAGGATTCCGGAGGCCGCCAGCATACCCACCACGGGGATCATCGATCCGGTGATGACACCGATGAGGGAGGAGAAGCCGAGCTTGACCCAGCCCCACAGGGTTGTGGGCCGCTCGACGACCTCGACGTCGGCGACCTGATCGTCGGCCCCCGCGTTCGGCAGCTGCGCGACGACGGCGTCGTAGACGTCGACGACGTCGGGGCCGATGACCACCTGGTACTGGCCGCCCGACTTGACCACGTCAATGACGCCGTCGAGGTCCGCCACAGCCTCGTCGTCAGCCAGGGACTCGTCCTTGAGGTAGAAGCGCACGCGAGTGATGCAGTGCAGGACGGAGCGGACGTTGTCAGATCCTCCGATACCGGCGACGATGTCGGCCGCGGTGGCGTCGAATCCGGTGAGGCCGTCAGTGCGTGCCCCATCGGCAGCATCGGCAGTATCGGCATCAACCTCGGTGCTCGCGGTATCTGCCGATGCCTCAGCATCACCCTCAACCTTGAGCGAGGCGGTGGCGACGACGGCACCCGCGTCCGTCCTCCCCGTGGTGACGTTCAGGTCGGCCAGGTGAGTGATCGTGTTGGTCAGGACCACGATGGCGGTGGTTGCCTTGCCCGCGGCGCGGACGGCCCCAAGATCCATAGTGCCCAGGGACTGTCCGGCCTTGACGGTGTCGCCGACCTTGACGCTCAGGTCGAAGGGGGCGCCCTCGAGCTCGACGGTGTCGACGCCGAGGTGCAGCAGGACCTCCAGGCCCGACTCGCTCTTGAAGCCGATGGCGTGACCGGTGCCGGCGACCATGGTGACGGTGGCGTCGACCGGCGAGACGATCGCGCCGTCGTCGGCGGGCTCGATCCCGAGCCCGTCCCCCACGGCCTTGGAGGAGAAGACGGGGTCGGGGACGTCGGAGAGGTCGATGACCGTCCCCGCCATCGGAGCGGAGACGGGGACCACGTGGTCCTGATCTGGTTCGGACATGGAGGGTTCCTTTCGGAGCGCGATGGGTACGGCGGTATCGGGGAGGGCGGCTCGGCAGCTCTCCGGGGCGGGCAAAAGGCAGAAGGAAGAAAGGGGTCGAGGGCGGCCGACTCAGGCGAGCAGGGCGATGGCCTCGTAGGGACGCAGGTGAAGCGTCCCTGCCTCAAGACGGTCGGCGACGACGGGCAGCCCACCGGGGCTGCGCGAGAGGTCGTTGCCGTCGTAGTTGCCGATGAGGATGCGGGCGGTGGTGAAGCCCTCGGGGACAGGGACCTCGGCGCCATGGTCACTGAAGCTGCACAGGACCAGCAGACGGCTGCCCTCGTGCTCGCGAATGTAGGCCAGGACGTCCTCGTGCTCCATGAGGTAGGGAGCGTAGGTACCACGGGAGATAACGGGCAGCTCCTTACGCAGGGAGATGAGGCGCCGGTAGTAGGGCAGGATCCGCCCCTGCGCCTCCTCGCACTCGACATTGACGGCTCCCTGGTTGGTGGGCCGCAGCCAAGGCCTGCCGGTAGTGAATCCGGCGCCGGTGGGATCGGCGTTCCACTGCATGGGGGTGCGTGCGTTGTCGCGGGCCTTGGAGTGGACGACGGCGAAGGCCTCATGGGGCTCCATGCCGCCGGCCGTCAGCTCCTTGTAGGCATTGCGGGCCTCGACGTCGACGTAGTCCTCAATGGACAGGTAGGCAGGGTCGGTCATGCCGATCTCCTCACCCATGTAGACATAAGGAGTTCCGCGCAGCAGGTGGATGACAGTGGCCAACATGGTCGCGGACTCGACGTGATAGTTCACGGGATCGGCGAAACGGTCGATGGCGCGGGGCTGGTCATGGTTGTTCCAGAACAGGGCATTCCAGCCGCCACCGGCCTGCATACCCAGGGCCCACTCGTTGAGGATGCGCTTGAGAGCGGCGAAGTCGTAGGGGATGCGGGTCCACTTGGCGCCGTCGGCGTAGTCGACCTTGAGGTGATGGAAGCTGAAGACCATGCTCAGCTCACCATTGGCCGGGTTGGAGTAGCCGACACAGGCCTCGACGGTGGTTGAGGACATCTCGCCGACGGTCATCGCGTCGGGATCCTGACCGAAGCTGGCGGCCGAGAGCTCACGCAGGTAGTCATGGACAAGAGGGCCGTCGGTGTACATGTAGCGGTCATCGGTGTCGGCGGGCGCGTCCTCAAGCGGCAGGGTCTTGCCGATGACGTTGATGACGTCGAAGCGGAAGTCCTTGACGCCCTTGGAGCGCCAGAAGTTGACGACTCCAGCGGCCTGGGCACGCACGGCCGGGTTGTGCCAGTTGAGGTCCGCCTGGGTACGGTCGTAGAGGCACAGGTAGTACAGGCCGGTGTCACCGAAAGGCGCCCAGGCGGGGCCGCCGAACTTGGAGACCCAGTTGGTGGGCAGCGAGCCGTCCTCCTTGGGCGGCAGCAGGTAGAAGTAGTCCTGATAGGCGGGGTCTCCAGCCAGGGCCCGTTGGAACCACTCATGATCGGTGGAGACGTGGTTGAGAACCATGTCCAGCATGACGCCGATGCCGCGCTCCCCCAGGGCGGCGACAAGGTCCTCGAAGTCCTCCATGGTTCCCATGGCCGGGTCGATGGCGCAGTAGTCGGAGATGTCGTAACCATTGTCCCGGCCCGGCGAGGGGAAGAAGGGGTTGAACCAGACATGATCCACCCCCAGCGAGGCGATGTAGTCGACCTTCTCAAGGATGCCGCGCAGGTCACCTACGCCGTCACCGGTGGAGTCACGGAAGGACTTGGGATAGATCTGGTAGACGACGCTGTCCGTCAATGACATGCGGGGCTCCTGTGGGAGGCGGGATGGAATCGGAGGACTCACCCTCGAGCGACTTGTGCACACAAGTATGCACTTGTGTGCACAAGTCGTCGACACGTCCTTTTGTGTGATATGTCATGTGACTGGTTTCCGGAAGCGACGCCCCAAGTCTCTGGGCGTAGCACCCTCATCCCCGTTCTCTCCACAAGAAAGATGGTCTCCCGTGAGCAGCAGTGAGCCCGTTCGCCCGCACCGCCCTCAACACCTCCCCGCCCGAGTCCGACGAGCCTTGCCAGCACTCCCACTCCTGTGCACCCTGACACTCAGCGCCTGCGGCATGAGTGGCACAACATCCTCCGAAGCCGCATCCGCCCCATCCGCTCAGGAGACACCCTCGGCCTCACACTCAGCAGCCGCCTCTCCATCCGGGGGCGGGCCGAAGCCGTCCGCAGCACAGACGCAGACCGCATCGGGATCCTCATCTCCGTCGACGCAGGCCACTGACGGCCCCAGTCCCACACCGGCGAACACCGCCCCCGACCGCAGCACGCTCCTCAATGCCTCGCTGCCCCTGCCCTCAACCTGCACAGCCGGCGGCCCCGTTTCCTTCTCCGGCGGACAGGCCTCTTTGAGCTTCGGAGGATTCGCCAGGATCGAGGACCCCTCGGCCACCTACATCCTCGACGGCACTCCCACCACCGCCGTGGCACTGACCTGCAACGGCGGCGGATCGGCAGCCTTCCCCTCCCTGGCGTTCTACGACGACGAACTGAGTCTCGTCGCCTCCTACGACCTGTCGAGGATCGGTGGCGCAGAATCCCACGAGCCGGTTATCACGTCACTGGAACCCCGGGGCGACATCCTGCACGTGGAGTGGAGCAACGAGAAGCTCCCCACCGATACCACCGGAACGCACACCGGCTCAGGCACGGGCAGCGCCGACCTGAGCTGGAACGGGACGTCGTTCGACAAATCGAACACCACGGTCCACGACGCCCAGGGAAACCAGGTGGGCTAGAAAACCAGGACGGATCAGGGCCTGCCGAACAGGGCGCGGGCCTCTGCGGCCAGGACCACGGAGCCGACGATCAGGACTCCCGAGGCGGTCAACGGGGTGTCGTGCCCCTCGGACAGGGCGACGGCCTGAGCCACGCCCTCGCCGAGCTGCCGGCTCACGACGACACGGTCGGCGCCGTAGACCTCCCGGGCGACCTCGCCCAGGTCGTCGACGTCCATGGCCCGGGGCGAGTCGATGGGGACGCATACGACGGCATCGGTCACGGGCTCCAGGCCCGCCAGGATGCCCTCGGCATCCTTGTCCGCCATGACGCCCAGGACTGCAACGAGGTGCTGGAAGCCGAAGGCCTCCTCGATGGCCCCGGTGAGGGCCTCGATGCCGTGGGGGTTGTGTCCGGCATCGACCAGGACCGTGGGCGAGGAGCGCAGGACCTCCAGGCGGCCGGGACTGGTGACCGAGGCGAAACCATCCTCAACGATGCGGGCGGGCACCTGGCGGCCGCCGTGGATCGCCTCGGCGGCCGCCAGGGCCAGCAGGGCGTTGCGGGCCTGGTACTCCCCGTGCAGGGGGACGAAGACGTCCTCGTAGACGGCTGCGGCGGTGGCCAGCGTGACGAGCTGACCACCGACGGCGAGCTGGCGGTCGAGGACCCGCAGGACACCGGCCTCCGGCGAGGTGGGATCCTCCTCCGGATCGCACTCGCGGCGCACAACGGCCCGGTGCAAGGCTGCGGCCTGCTCGATCTCGGCAGCGGCGTCGGGGACCTGATGGGCGACGATGACGGTGGAGCCGTCCTTGATGATGCCGGCCTTCTCGTGAGCGATCTCGGTGATCGAGGAGCCCAGCCAACGCTCATGGTCGCGCCCGATGGGGGTAATGACGGCGACGTCGGAGCCGATGACGTTCGTGGCGTCCCATCGCCCGCCCAGGCCCACCTCGATGACGGCCACGTCGACGGGATAGTCGGCGAAGGCGGCCAGAGCCATGACGGCCAGGACCTCGAAGAATGACAGGCGAGGCCCACCGGCGGCCTGGGAGCGCTCGTCGACCATGGCGACGTAAGGGGCCACGTCCTCCCAGGCGGCGATGAACCCTTCCTCACTGATCGGTTCACCGTCGAGGCTGATGCGCTCACGGATGGTGGCCAGATGCGGGGAGGTGAAGTGACCGGTGCGCATGCCGCCGGAGGCCAGAAGGCGCTCGGTCATACGGGCGGTGGAGGTCTTGCCGTTGGTGCCGGTGATGTGAACGGTACGATAGGTGCGCTCGGGGTTGCCCAGGAGATCAAGGACGGCCTCGACCCGTTCCAGGGAGGGCTGGACCTGGTGCTCGGGAGCGCGCGCGAGAATCTCGGCCTCGACCTCGCGCATACGGGCAGAGACCTCGACGCCGCGGGCAGCGGCCTCCAGGTCTCGCAAGTGCTCGTCCTCGGAGTCGTCGGGAAGCTGGGGCTCCCAAGAGTCCCAGTCATCGGAGTCGTCGGCGTCGGCCTCGGCAAGGAGCTCCTCGAGGCGGTCGGCGTCACCGCCGGGGATCATGTTGGCGGCGACGAGCTCACGCAGAGCCTCAAGGTCCTCACGGTCCTGAGCCTCGGCGTCGGCCTCCTGCTGAGCACCGACCTCCTGAAGATCGGAGACGGAGACGCTCAGCCCCTCGGCCGGATCTGGGGCGCCCGCGGCCTCCAGGTAGGGCAGGAGATCAGGGTCGACACCGGTCTCACCGAAGACGGCGTCGACGACCTCCTCCCCCGTGGCACCCTCGGGGATGCCGAAGGCGGCGCCGGGACTGATCTGCTTGGAGTCGTCGTCTGCGGGCACTGTGCCATCCTTTACTCGACGTGGCGGGCTGGACAGAGGCTCTCTCACGTGCTCCCGCCCCGCCCTAATCTAGCCGAGGCTCCAGGGCGGACCGCACCACTCCCCTGGACTCCCGCCGGCCGACGTCCGACGGGATGACCGCTTGTCCAGCGCGCGTTGCGGCAGCGCAGGCTCCACACCTCTGGACACCCCCTGGACTCTCGCGATCCGAACGACCACGGAGTCGCCTGCCTCATTGACGCGTGAAGCCACGAACACAGACGCGCGCCTCCGTCACGATGAATGACAGGAAAATCATCTGAGCACAATCTCTCACAGCAGGACCCGGACATGCGCACAACAATTTCTCCTTAAATCTCTCTGAGCAGCCAACACGACTTATCACCCCCAACAATGCGAATACCATGATCGTTGGATAAAAACTCGATGAATACATCCTAATTCTCGGTGAAATGTTTGAGGAATTCACCAGGGAACCTTATGGATATAGGGGTAGACACACCCCCCACATGCCCGTCTAGGCTTTCTCCATGCGTTTGTCAGTGATTGGTTGCGGATATCTCGGCGCTGTTCACGCTGCGTCAATGGCGGAGCTTGGACATGATGTAGTGGGCGTGGACGTCGACGCTCGCAAGGTAAATCTTCTGAGCGACGGCAGGGCCCCGTTCTTCGAGCCCGAGCTGGAAGGTCTTCTGGCTCGTAACGTGGAGGCCGGGCGCCTGACCTTCACCCAGGACTTCTCCGCCATTGAGGGCGCTCAGGTTCATTTCATCGGCGTGGGTACCCCACAGTCCGAGTCGGGGGCGGCGGACATGACCTACGTCGACGCAGCCGTGACCTCCATGCTCCCCCACCTGGGGCACTGCACCAGTGGCCCCGAGGTTGTCGCCGGCAAGTCCACGGTGCCCGTTGGCACCGCATCACGTCTGGCCCGGCTGATCGAGCCGGCCGGGGCGCTGCTGCTGTGGAATCCGGAGTTCCTGCGGGAGGGCTTCGCCGTTCAGGACACGCTGCGCCCGGATCGTATGGTCTACGGCCTGCCGGAGAATCCCGGTGCCGCTGCCAGCGCCCAGGAGACGATGGACGCGGTCTACGCACAGATCCTGGCCGCCGGCACTCCGCGCCTGGTCATGGACTACGCCACTGCCGAGCTGGTCAAGATCAGTGCGAACGCCTTCCTGGCCACGAAGATCTCCTTCATCAACGCCATGTCCCAGGTCTGCGACGCCGCGGGTGCCAACGTGACGGCTCTCGCCGAGGCGATCGGTATGGACGACCGTATCGGCCGCCGTTTCCTGCGGGCCGGTATCGGCTTCGGTGGGGGCTGCCTGCCCAAGGACATCCGCGCCTTCCAGGCCCGTGCCGGCGAGCTCGGCGTCGGCGACGCCCTGGCCTTCCTCGCAGAGGTTGATCGGGTCAACGACACCATGCGCGCAGGCGTCATCCGCACAGTTAAGGAGATCCTCGGTGAGCGCACGTCCGCAGCCACGGTGACGGTACTCGGGGCCGCCTTCAAACCGGACAGCGACGACATGCGCAACTCCCCCGCCCTGGATCTCGCCGTGGAGCTGTCGGGCATGGTCGAGCGAGTCGTCGTGCATGACCCGGCCGCCGGCCCGATCCTCGCCGAGAGGACGAACCGTCCTTACGAGGTCGCCGCCTCCGCCCAGTCCGCCCTGGGGGGAACCGACCTTGTCATCATCGGCACGGAGTGGCGCGAGTACCAGGATCTCGACCCCGCCCAGGCGGCCGGCCTGGTGCGTACCCGCTACGTCATTGATGGACGCAACTGCCTGGACGCGCAGGCCTGGAAGGCGGCCGGATGGAGCTACCGGGGTATCGGACGGCGGTGAGCAGGGTGGGGCGGCGCGAAGTCAGCGCCGCCCCACCCTGCAGGTTAGAGGTCCGGCCACCGCTCGAGCACTGCTGGTGAGAACCGTCATGTCGCTGGTCGCCAGGAGCGCCAGGCAGGCCCAGACTGCGGCGCTCAGCCATGAGCCGCCGTCGTAGGACGTGCCCACGGCCATGATGCTGAGCAGTGCGAGCTGGTAGGTGAGGCGAGGCCGGTCCATGGGCAGGTCGATGCGGTGCCTGAGATCTCGGGCCCGCACCACCAGGACGAGGGCGTAGGCCACCGCTCCGGCCAGGCCGGCGCCCCACGGGCCCATGAAGGGCACAAGAGCCACACCGAGGATCACGTTGACCACTGCTCCCAGTGCGGTGGAGGCCATGAGCATGCGACTGTTCATGAGAGCCTGGTAGAAGGTGCCGAAGAAGATGGTCATCACCCCGAAGGTCGCTGCCAGCATGAGCAGGGGGACGTAGCGCCACCCCTCGGCGAACTCGGCCTGGAGCATCACCCTGGAGATCGGCCGGTTCAGGGCGATGACCAGGCCCGCGGCCGTCAGAGTGGCCAGGGAGTAGCCCCGTAGAACGGAGCCGAAGAAGGCGCCGCGGTCGGGTGAGTTGATCTCTCGGGCGGTGGAGTACTGCCAGGCCTGCTGGAACACGGAGGCCACGATGTTGATGAGTGAGGGCATTTTGCTCGCTGCGGTGAAGAGCCCAGCGGATGCCAGGCCGCTGCCCCACAGGACCACGTACCGGCCTGAGACGCTCACCAGCCACCACGACAGCAGATTAGGCACGAGCGGCAGGCTGTAGACGAGCATCCGGCGCAGCAGTTCACGATCGACCCGGAATGGAGCCAGGAACCGGTACTCGGCCGACCCCAGGAAGGCGGTAATGCCACCCACCAGGTAGCCGATGGAGTAGGACCACAGGTAGCCCTCGATGCCCGCGTGTGCGTGGACCAGGAGCACGTAGGTGGCCACGACCATGGCGAGCGCATTGATGAGCCCGTAGACCACGAAGCGGCGCACATGGCCCAGCCCTCGGGCGAGCTGGGTGGTGGCCTTGAAGACGCACACCGAGCAGAACAGGGCGAAGAAAGCCGCCGCGTGCTCCATGTCCCACAAGGCACTGCCCAGGGCACAGAGCGCCCCGGTACACACGATGCCGCCGCCCAGGACCACCAGGGAGCCGGCGAAGAGCTCGTCCTTGGGAACGTCGTCGTCAATGGAGAAACGGTAGAGGGCCTCGACCACACCCAAGGAGAGCAGCGGCAGCACGATCTCGATCGCACTGTTGAGCAGCTCGGCCGTTCCGTACTCACCAGCCGTCAAGGCGGTCGTGTACAGGGGCATGAGCACCAGAGAGACCGCCTTGACCGCCAGACCCCCCAGAGCGAAGACCAGGGTGTTGCCCAGCAGGAGCCTCATGCGCCCCTTATGGCTTGCCGACACCGAACTGGGCCTTCCACTTCTCGATGAGGTCGAAGTCCAGGCCGTGGATCCTGGTGGGCCAGGAGGACTCGACCAGGTCGGCCAGATCGGTCTCGATGGAGTCGCGCTCCACCAGCGGCAGGGAGTAGTCCTTCGCCATCTCCCTCGCGCGGTAGTCGATGGCCACGATGATGGCGCGTCGTTTGCGCTGCAGGGCGAAAATGCCCCCGTGCAGGCGGTTCCCCACGTAGTCGACGCCTCGGTCGAGCACCTCCCGGAATCCCGCCAGGCTCGGCGTGACGATTTCGACGTCGTCGGCCACTCCCAGCGACTGCAGGTAGCTCAGGTCGTCGATGGACTGGGGCCAGAAGTGCAATCGCGAGTAGCTCCTGCGCAGCACGTCGACCATCGCCCGGTCCTTGCGCGGGTTCGGGTGGTAGGAGGTGAGAGTGAAGACCACCTCGTCGCCCTTGGCGTGGGGAATGGTCTCGCAGTGCTCGGAGGTCAGTCCCCACAGGGTGGGGCAGCCGGTGTTCCAGGCCCGTAGCCCCACCCGCTCCAGGAGATGCTTGGTGCGCTCGTCCCGCACCGAGTGCACGACCTTGTGGGACAGCACCTTGCGGTAGAGGGCCCGTGTGTAGAGGTTGACCGATGAGGAGTTGGCCCCCGCACCCACGCCCAGGCACACCGTTCCTGTGGCCATCCCGCAGTTGAGGTAGTTGATGTTCCACGTCGGCAGGGGCCGCAGCATATTCGTGTACAGGGCGTTGGTGCCGCACAGGAGCTTGATGTCAGCTCCTTTGAAGATGCTGAGCCGACGCTTGGACAGAAGATACTGTGCAGGCGTGTACATCGGGGTATGGGTGGCCAGGCGCATGACATAGTTCGAGGAGAACAGTTCGCGCCAGTTCATCTCAATGGATCGCCCAATGATCTCATCCCCCATATTGAGAGAACCAACGGATGTATCCAAAAGAAGAATACGCTTCATAATCTTCCCTTCTTGCATTGGCAAGATGCTTCAATTCGACCAGCCAGGTCGGCTCGACAAGGATACGTTGTATCCAAAGATTGGCTCTCTCACAGACATCACGGAAAGACAACAGGGATCACCGCACTGTACAGTTAAGACAAAACACACCGGTGGACACAAAAGCAATTTCACAAGCGGGGCACTACATCGTTTCTTATCCCACAGAGTCGTTCCACCGTTCACATTCTGCGCGGGGATTCCCTGTCAGAGCCGGCGCAGCAGTCGCCCATTCCGACGTCCCAGGGACTCCGTCACAGCTCGAGCGCTGCTGGTGAGAACCGTCATGTCACTGGTTGCCAGCAGCCCCAGGCAGGTCCAGACCATGGCAGTCAGCCATAAGCCGCCGTCGAAGGACATGCACGCAGTGATACCGATGAGCAGCGCGAGCTGGTAGGTGAGGCGAGGGCGGTCTATGGGCAGGTTGATGCGGCGCCCAAGATCACATGCTCGCACCACCAGGACGAGCATGTAAGCCACCGCTCCGGACAGACCTGCGCCCCACGGCCCCATGAACGGGACGAGAGCCACACCGAGGATCACGTTGACCACCGCCCCCAGCGCGGTGGAGGCCATGAGAACACCGCTGTTCTTCAAGGCCTGGTAGAAGCTCTCGAAGAAGATGCTGATGACCCCGAAGGAGGCGACCAGCATGAGCAGGGGGACGTAGCGCCACCCCTCGGCGAACTCGGCCTGGAGCATCACCCTGGAGATCGGCCGGTTCAGGGCGATGACCAGCCCGGCGACCGACAGGGTCGCCAGCGAGTATCCCCTCATCACGATGCCGAAGAAGGCTCCACGGTCAGGAGAGCTGATCTCTCGGGCAGTCGAGTACTGCCATGCCTGCTGGAACACGGAGGCCACGATGTTGACCAGCGCAGGCATCTTGCTCGCCGCCGTGAAGAGCCCAGCAGCCGCGACTCCGCTGCCCCACAGGACCACGTACCGGCCTGAAACGCTCACCAACCACCACGACAGCAGATTAGGCACGAGCGGCAGACTGTAGACGAGCATCCGGCGCAGCAGTTCACGATCGACCCGGAAGGGCACCAGCAGCCGGTACTCGGCCGACCCCAGGAAGGCGGCAATGCCACCCACCAGGTAGCCGATGGTGAAGGACCACAGGTAGCCCTTCACACCCAAGTGTGCGTGGACCAGGAGCACGTAGGTGGCCACGACCATGGCGAGCGCATTGATGAGCCCGTAGACCACGAAACGGCGCACATGGCCCAACCCACGGGCCAGTTGAGTCGTGGCCTTGAAGACGCACACCGAGCAGAACAGGACGAAGAAGGACACAGCGTGCTTGACGTCCCACACAGCGCCGGCCAGGGAGCACAGCACCCCAGCGCACACGACACCCCCGCCCAGGACCACCAGGGAGCCGGCGAAGAGCTCCTCCTTGGGAACGTCGTCATCAATGGAGAAACGGTAGAGGGCCTCGACCACGCCCGCCGACAGCAACGGCAGCACGATCTCGATCGCACTGTTGAGCAGCTCAGCCGTTCCGTACTCACCAGCCGTCAAGGCGGTCGTGTACAACGGCATGAGAACCAGGGAGACCGCCTTGACCGCCAGACCCCCCAGGGCAAAGACCAGGGTGTTACCCAGCAAGAATGCGATGCGGTCCTTATAGTTCGCCGACACCGAACTGCACCTTCCACGTCGGGCTGGAGTCGCACCTCTCCCGCTGGCAGCCACCGCTCAGATCGCTGACATCGGTTCTACACGAACTCGCAGAATGGACAGATTCCATCACGGGATCCCTTTCTCAAAGACGGTTCGGTAGGGAAAGAGGTGGTACCACTCAGGGCGGTACAGGAAGAAGATCGTGGAGGCCGCGAAGGCGATGATCACCAGCAGGGCGCCGATGTAGGAGCGCTCAGGTCTCCGCCCCCGCACCGTGATGTTCACCAGGCCGACGACGAAGGGCATCGTCAGGTACATCTCGAGACGATCAACGAGGTTGAAGCCCAGCGACACCGTCACCATGGCGATGTCGGCAACGGCGAGTGCCAGGAGACTGCGGGTACGCCCGGAGGGGTCTTCCTCCACGGCGGCCGCCCAGCCGCAGGTGGCCGCCAGAAGCATGAGAAGGATGCGCACCACGATCAGCAGAACGGTGGCCGAGCGCACCCCGCCGTCGGCGTAGTCGGTGTTGAGATAGTGACCGTAGTAGGCGGAGGACGCCGCAAGGGAGTTCATCACCCAGCTCAGCGACAGCATGCTGGCCCCAATGAGGGTGCCCCATTTGAACCAGTCCCCGAAGGTGCTCAGCCGCATGGCGGAGACGAGGTAGACGATGAGTAGGAGCAGGGCGCTGACATGGAACTGGGAGGCGAGCACGATGAGCAGGACGTAGCGCAACAGCTTGCGTTCCATGAGCGCGGGAACGGCCAACAGGAAGATCGCCACCGCAACACTCTGTCGAGCGAAGAGCATGAAGTCGTAGAAGGCGGACATGCCGAAGGCGAGGAGGACCGCCAGGGAGTAGCTGGCGGCGTATCGCTTGATGAACAGGACCGCTGAGCCGTAGACGAACACCGAGATGATGAGCAGCAGGACGTTGAAGTCGTCCGTGATGCGGCTGACCAGGTAGTTGAGCAGGACGTAGCCGTACTCGAAGCGGCTGACGGTGAAGGCCTCCTGGAGGGAGGTCGTCGCCTTGATCGCCTCGAAGACGCGGTGGTACTCGATCGTGTCATTGCCGACGCTGACGGCTCGCAAGGAGGAGAAGGCCACGAAGGCCACGAAGGCCACGACCAGGATGGCCGGGGAGCCTCGCCGGTCAGCACGGCCTCTCAGCCCCAGGAGGGCCGCTGGCAGAAGAAAGGTGGCGAATAGCGCGTAGTGGATCCACATGCTCCGGCATCACCATTCCGCCAGCGCACGATAACGGTGCGCCAGCCGGTCGGCTTCATGAGTGATGTCGAAGCCCGCGGTGCGCGCGGCCGCCTCACCCTCCGCCCTGCGCCGCGGGTCTCGCCCGTGGTCGAGGGCCTCGTTGACACGCTGTGCCCACTGAGCCGCCGGCGTATCCAGTGGCAGGAAGGAGACCTCCCCGATCGCGACCTCCTCGGTCACCTCGTCGGAGCACACCAGTGGGAGCCCCGCGCACTGCGCCTCGACCCCCACCATCGGCAGCCCCTCGTAGAGAGAGGGAAGGAGGAACATGTCCATGGCCTGGTAAAGATCAGGAACGTCCTTGCGGTCCCCCAGGAACAGGACGCGGTCGCTCAGACCGCGCTCGGCCACCACTGCCTCGATGCCCGGTCGCAGCGGGCCGTCGCCAATGAGCATGAGGCGGGCCTCGGGTCGCACACGGAGCAGCTCGGTGCACACGTCGATGAGGAACCGGTGGTTCTTCTGCTCATTGAACCGCCCCACATGGCCGACGACGGGCGCGTCCCCCAGCCCCAGCCCGGCGCGCACCTGGGCACGGACCGCCTCACGGAAGCGGTAGGTGGTCACGTCGATCGCGTTGGGGACCACCTCGAAGCGACCCGAGCCGAAGAGGAAGTCACCGGCCGCCCGTGAGCAGGCCAGGCGGGCATCGGAGTAGGCCCCGATATTGCGGCAGACGAGCCAGTTGCGCAGGCTGCGCAACCGGGAGTCGGAGTACGCCGTCGCGTGTGAGTGGACGGCGAAGGCACGCACCCCGCGGCGATGGGCCACCGGGTAGAGGAAGCGCGACAGGATGGGGTCGTGCAGGTGCGCCACGGGGTACTGCCCCGCGTGCTGCTCCAGCAGCTGCCCCAGGGATGACCGGATGCGACCGATGCGGTTCCCGGCATCGATGACGTAGCAGCGCCCACCCAGTGACTCGATCTCCTCACGGTGGGTCTCGTCGGGTGTGGCATAGCAGAAGAAGTCGAACACCACCTGCGAGCGGTCCATGTGCCTGAGGTAGTTCATGAGCACGCTCATGACTCCGGAACGCCGCGAGATCGATGAGTTGATCTGCAGGACTCTCAGGGGCCCGCCCCCGGAGTCCTGCGGGGTCACAGACTGTTCCTGACTCATTGCCGGCCTCCCTCCGTCGGCCCCGGGCCGGTCCGGGGAACTGGTCGTCCTGTTAACGCTCGCCCTCATTTCACCTTGAGGGTCTTGATGAGGACCCACACGCCGATGTGGAAGACGGAGCGGGGGACGCTGAGATGCTCGATGTCGCGGTAGAGCGTCCAGTGGTACTTGACCAGGCTCCGCTTGTTGGCCGACACCGATCCCGAGCGGAGCCGGTACCTCATGAGCACGACCGGCATTCCCCAGATGTAGGGCTCGGTGCGGAGCATGCGCAGCCACAGCGCGTCGTCGTTGCGCTTCCTGATGTTGGGCACCTCGAACTTCCCCAGGCGCGCCACGTCGTACATGACGGTGGAGTTGCCCACCGGGCAGTCCAGGAGCAGGCGGTTGTAGCTGGTCCTGGCCGGGCTGCGCACGATCTTCCCGGTGGGAACGCCCTGCTCGTCGATCTGGGCGTAGGCGGTGCAGGACATGGCGACGCCGCGCGAGGTCATGAAGTCGATCTGGCGCCTGAGCTTGTCGGGGTGCCACAGATCGTCGGAGTCCAGGAAGGCCATGTAGCGCCCCTGCGCCAGCTCCATCGCCCGGTTGCGGGCCATGGCGGCACCGCTGTTGGTCTCCAGCCGCACGTACCGGATCCGGGGGTCGGCCTCGGCCAGCGCCCCGACCACATCGGCGGTGTCGTCGGTGGAGCAGTCGTCGACGACGAGCAGCTCCCAGCGGGGGTGGGTCTGGCCCTGGACGGTGGCGATGGTCTCGGCGATGAAGGCGCCACAGTTGTATGTCGGCATGATGACGGAGACCAGATCGGCATCCGGTTCGCGATCGTGCTTGGCACCTGCTGTCATGCTTGCTCCTTAGGTGTCGTCGTTGCGCGTCTCATGTGGCGACCGCCAACACGGTCCGGAGCGCGATCGACAGATCTCGCCCAATGCTGAAGTTCTGGACGTCGCGCAGGTTGAGGCGCATCTTGGCCGGCAGGACCTGGGTGAGGTAGGCGTCCTGGTCCGGCGGGGCGGCCGCCAGGATCTCGGCCTCATCCTTGAACTCGATGGAGGCCGTGGAGGTGACCCCGGCCGGCAGCAGCAAGGTGGCCCGCATCTGCGGGGTGTACTGGTTGACATACTCGGGCACCTCCGGCCTGGTCCCCACGAAGCTCATCGTGCCGCGCAGGATGTCGATGAGCTGGCTGATCTCGTCGAGCCGGTACCGGCGCAGCACCGCACCGACCTTCGTGACCCGGGGGTCGTTCCCCCGGGTGATCTGGTCCCCCGGGTCGGCCGGCCGGTGTGTCATGGTGCGGAACTTGACGATCCGGAACTCGCGCCCGAACTGGGTGACCCGCCGTTGGCGGAAGAACACCGGTCCGGGCGAGTCCAGCTTGATGAGGGCCGCCAGGATGATGAAGAGCCACCCGAGCAGCACCATCAGGACCGTCGCTCCGACGACGTCGAGCAGGCGCTTGAGCCGCAGCTGGAGTCCGCGCCGGGACAGTGCCTCGTAGTAGGGGCGAACCTCATCGGTCCTCAGGGCGGCCGGCAGGTCCTCCCAGGGCGGCATCCTCATGATCGCCCCATCGCCGCGAGCGCCTCGAGCGCGCAGCTGATGACGTAGTCGACCTGCTCGTCGGTCAATGAGGTGTGCAGAGGCAGGCTCACCTCATTGGCGTAGAGGGTGTGGGCCCGTGGGAAGTCCTCGATGCTGAAGCCGAGGTTACGGTAGGCGCTCAGCAGTGGCAGCGGCTTGTAGTGGACGTTGCAGGCCACGTCTGCGCGCGCCATGCGCTCGATGAACTCGTTGCGCTCATCCTCCCCCAGACCCGGCAGGTTCGCCAGGTAGAGGTGCCCGGAGGAGACGCTCCCGTCCTCGTAGTGCCGCAGCGACGTCACGCCCGCCGGCGCCAGGGCCTGGTCGTAACGGGTGATGATCTGGCGCCGACGCTCGAGCATCGAGTCGTAGCGGGTCATCTGGGCCAGGCCGATCGCGGCGCACACGTCGGTCATGTTGCACTTGTAGGCAGGACTGACGACGTCGTACTCCCAGGCCCCCAGGCGGGTCTTGGACAGGGCGTCCTTGCTCTGCCCGTGCAGGGACAGCAGCATGTACTGGCGGTAGAGCTCCTCGTCCAGGCCCAGCTCCGGCCTCCACGTGACGGCGCCGCCCTCCGCGGTGGTCAGGTTCTTCACGGCGTGGAAGCTGAAGGTGGTGAAGTCGGCGGCGCTGCCCGAGGGCGTGCCGTCGCGCCGGGCGCCGAAACTGTGGGCGCCATCGGCGACGAGGGCGACGCGTCCCAGCGCCTCCTGGACGGCCCCGGCCGGGGTGAAGAGGTGGCTGCGGCTGTCGACGACCGCGCGCAGGGCCGGGTAGTCGCACATGCGTCCGCCGATGTCGACCGGGATGACGGCCTTGGTCCGCGGGGTGATGGCGGACTCCAGGACACTGGGGTCCAGCCCGTAACCGCCGTCGGCCTCACCGGCGTCGACGAGAACCGGGGTGGCGCCCACGTGCACGACCGGGGAGGCCGACGCCGTGTAGGTGTAGGCGGGGACGATGACCTCGTCCCCTGGGCCGATGCCGAGGACTCGAAGGGTCAGCTCCAAGGAGGCGGTCGCGGAGTTCAGGCAGGCGGCCCGGGTGGTTCCACAGCGCTGCGCCACCTGCTTCTCCAGGGTCTTGGTGCGCGGCCCCGTGGTGATCCAGCCCGATCGCAGGGCATCCACCACTTCCTGGCACTCGGCATCGGTGATGTCCGGGGGTGAGAAATCGACACGCATCAGCCAGCTTTCCTCATTGTCGACGACGTACTCGTACTGTTTTCAAGACGTGGGTGGTAGGTGGGCACCGCACGAGCCAGCTCCCGTTTGATCTGCTCGCTTCCCTCGGACAGGCAGGCCATGAGCCGAGCGATCTTGTCCTCCACCTCCAGCCTGGTGGGCGGCGGTGCCGTGGAGACGAGGATCGATGTGTTCTCCGTGGGACGCAGTTCCTCGTCATGCATCTGCAGCTCCTCATAGAGCTTCTCGCCCGGGCGCAGCCCGGTGAAGGCCACCTCGATGTCACGCCCCACTCGCAGGCCCGAGAGCTTGATGAGGTTGACGGCCAGGTCGTAGATCCGCACGGGCTGCCCCATCTCCAGGATGAAGATCTCTCCGGCCTGAGCCATTGACCCGGCGGTGATGACCAGCTGGGCCGCCTCGGGGATCGTCATGAAGTAACGGGTGATGTCCGGGTGGGTGACAGTCAGCGGCCCACCTGATCTGAGCTGGCGTCTGAACAGCGGGATGACCGAGCCGTGGCTGCCGAGCACGTTGCCGAAGCGCACGGCGGCGAAGACAGTGGTGCGACTCGTCTGCGCCAGGGCCTGGATCTCCAGCTCGCACAGTCGCTTGGTCGCCCCCATCACGTTGGTGGGGTTGACCGCCTTGTCGGTGGAGACCAGGATGCAGTGGCTGCAGCCGAGTTCCTCCGCCAGACGGCAGACGATCCAGGTGCCCAGCACGTTGTTCTCCACGGCCTCGCGGGCGTTGTCCTCCATGAGCGGCACGTGCTTGTGCGCCGCCGCGTGGAACACGACCTTGGGCCGGTACCGCTCGAAGCAGTCGCGGACGATGCGCTCATTGGTCACCGAGCCGATGACGACCGAGAGCATCACCCCCAGCTCGGTGGCCTTGGGCTGCATCTCGTGGAGCAGCTCGTAGGCCGTGTTCTCGTAGACGTCGAAGATGACGATCTGCCGCGGTCGGGCCTCGATGAGCTGGCGGACCAGCTCAGAGCCGATGGAGCCGCCGCCGCCAGTGACCAGGACGACCTGGCCGCGCACGTACCCCATCCCCGTGGAGTCGAAGGCGACCTCGTCACGGGTGAGCAGCTCGGAGATCTCGACTTCCCGCAGCGCGATCCGTCCGTCATCCTGCTGGGCCAGGTCCCGTACGTTCGGGAGGGTGAGGATTCTCAGGCCCGTCGTCAGACAGATGGACAGGATGCGCTGACGCTCGGAGGCCAGGGCTGAGGGGCAGGCCAGGACGATCTGCTCGGCCTGGCACTCCTGGGCGATGCGGGGGATGTCGTCACACGAGCCGAGGACCTTGACGCCGTGGACGTGGCGACCGTGCTTGGTGACGTCGTCGTCGACAAGGGCCACCGGTTCTCCGCACATGTCCTCGTCCCCCAGGTGCATGCGCTTAATGGTCAACGAGCCTGTCTGCCCGGCTCCGACGATGAGGGTGCGGGGGCGGGTGCCTCGCTCACCTGCTCGAGCGCTGCGCTGGGCTCGGCTGTGCCACAGCGCCCGGACGGCGAGGCGAGTTCCCGCGGTCATGATGACGAGCAGCGCCCAGGCCATGACGTAGGAACGCACCGACAGCCCACCATCGAAGGCCAGGGAGAAGAGGAGATCACCGCAGACCGAGCCGACGACGGTCGCGTAGAGAATCCTCAGCGCCTCCGCCATCGAGGCGTAGCGCCACAGACTGTTGTACATCTTGAAGGTGGCGAAGACTCCCACGTTGACGATCCCGAGCACGCCGATGGCCAGGAGGCCGCCGGTCGCGCCTGTGGCGGTCGCCCACTTCGTGGTCCCCCACGCCGCGCAGAACAGAGCCACATAGGTGGCCAGGAAATCGACGACCATCAGAGCGAGGGGCTCGAGCCGGCACAGGGAGGAGCCCGTCCTCAGCGCGCTGCAGTCCGACGGCTTCATGGGGGCGGAGCCCGGTGCCCTGGAACCGCCGGCGGTGCCTCCCCCCTGTTCTTCGAGGGATCGTGCGGGTAGCGGCACGCCAGGTTGGCGCGCCTCGGCCCTGCGCTCATCACGGCTTGCGACGCCGTGGGAGTTCTGACGTGCTTCAGGCATGAGTCGTCACGCTCCGCTGACCCAGCTGACAAGCAAGAGACACACCGCCTGAGAGTGAGGGACTCCGATCAAGCGTGTGACGCCGGTGGGAGCGACAGATTTCAAATGTCATCAGGGTTTCAATCTGCGGATGGGCGAACAGGTTTCACTGATTCGCGGGACGGACTTGGGGATGCAGCTCCTACTGTTGAACAGGAGGAAATGGTGCGGAAAACGGCAGACGGAACCTCATGGCACCATCAAGATCAACTTCCGTTTTTAATGATCAGCATCAATCTAACACCGAACACCACCGATTGGAATATTTCTGAGGAGATTTCTCCTCGATCATCGTTTATCAACAGATCCGGGTTGGCGCGGTCAGACAAAACCACAGGCAACTCTTACCTGAATACTTGAAGTGACAAGCTCAGTTTCGACCGGAACCGAAGGTGTGCACCACTGACAGATATCAGATCTCCCGCAAGGTAACATTTAAATAAACTCCTTGACGGTGCGACCTATTCTTCTGCACACGAGTTCCGCACTCGGGGAAGGAGAAGGCTAGACGGTTGCTCTCTCTGCATGAGTGGCACCGACCTGAATGCCCTGCCCCCCACGCCCGACATCGGACACATTGGTGAGCACCACTCCGAGCATGTGCCCTCCGCCCTGCCCCACAGCCAGGGCCGCCTCGCGGAGCCCTTCCGCAGTGGTGCGCCCGGCTCGCGCTACAAGAAGGACGCCGCCGGCACATGCGGCCAGCACCACGGCATCGGTGAAGCGGCAGACCGGAGGAGCATCGATGACTACGATGCGGTCCGAGGCCAGATGTTGCAGGAGGTCACTCATGTTGCGGCCGCCGAGCAGCTCGGAGGGATTCTCGGGCATCTCACCAGCAGGCAGGAGCTCCAGGCCCGCCACCTCCCCTTCAACCAGGACCTGACTGAGGCGCGCCGAACCCGCCAGCACCTCTGCGAGTCCTGGACCGCCCTGAGCTCCGACAGTGCTTGGCGAACGCAGGTCCCCTCCGACCAGAACGACTCGATGGCCGGATAGGGCCAGGACCCGCGCCAGGCCGGCAGCCGTCTCCGAGGCCCCCTCCTGCGGGCCGGCCGAGGTGACGACCACAACCTGCCGAGCCCCGTGAGACAAGGCGTGAAGCAGATTGGTACGGGTGGCACGCAGCCGCTCCTCGACCTCCGCCCGCACACCTCGCCCCAGCCGCAGGGACGAGGGATCCTTCGGCAGAACGCCGAGCACCGGCGCCGTCAAAGCCTCGCGCACGTCCTCAGGCCCCTTGAGGCTCTTGTCGAGCAGCTCCTGGACAAGAATCCACACATAGCCCAGGACCAGCCCGGCCAGCAGCCCCACCGCCACACAGGTGACCAAGGCGGGGGACCGAGTGGCGCTCGCCAGCTCGGCGGAGGACAGCAGAGAGATCCGTACTGGGGAGTCGGCGCCCTCCAGCTCCTCCACCTCTGCTGCGGCCTGTCGGATGACCTCATCGGCCAAGATCTGAGCCTGGCGGGCGGAGGACGCCTTGACGGATACCTGCACCGACACGGTCTCGGGTGTCCTCGCCGCGTACACCGAGGAGGCCAACTCCTCGGGGGTGACGTCGAGCTTGAGAGAGTCCACTACTCGCTGGGCGACAGCCTCCGAGGTGAAGACCGGGACAACGGCGTCAGCCTTCATGCCGGCGAGCTGCGCCGCGTTGTAGTGGGACTGCGTGTTCTCCGCCGGATCTCCTCCCACCTCTACATGCAGGTACGCCTGAGCGTTCGCCGTGTAGGAGCTCGGCGACACGAAAGCGAACACTATTGAGAAAAGTACGCAGATCATAACCGCCAGAGCGAGAGATCCAAGGCGTCGACGAGTCAGTTGAAGAAGGTCCTCGAGCGTCATCCGCATATCACCTGCCATTATTCAGGACTGATAGGGCGCGGCACTCACTAACATGAAGTAACAGCCATGAAACCCCATGAAGGAGTGCCGGAATTAATGAGACAGACAGTAACACGCGGGAGCCCCGGCAAGGCAAGCGACCAGAAGTTTTAATGAGAAAGCCCTCATGTACATCGAGGAAATTGAAGGGTCCCACCCACCGGATTCGACAATCTTCGTAGAAGACCTACAGAAGCCATTCCTCGCGTTTTAAACCATCACAGTATGACACCTTTGAACGACTTCTTCTCAGGCAGGATGATGCGATCTCCGAAAATACGATCGTAGCGAGGGGGAGCAAAGTCGGACAGTCCATCGGCGTCGGTGAAGGTGATCTCGCCGAAGTAGACGCGCCCCCTCACCTCGTAGAAGTCGACGCGCGCGCAGGCGAATCCCTTCCCGAGCCTGCTGGCCAGCAGGAGCATGGTCTCCAGGCCGCTCGGCGGGGGGACGTCTGGGGAACGGACGGCTTCACAGGTGTACTCGAAGGGCGCTCGGGTCCAGTCCGGGAGGTAGGTTCCGCGCATCGCGCGACCCGCACGCCTGTCCACGGTGAAGATGAACTGGACGACGCCGTCGAACACCATGAACTTGTAGTCCCGCAGCCCTCCCGTACCGTCACGCAGAAAGGGCTCGCACACGATGCGCGGCTCACAGTACTCGTAGTGCAGCTCGAAGCCGCCCTTCATCGCCTGACGCAGGCCGAGCCACTTCTTGAGTCGCCGACGAGCCCAGGCTCGATCAAGAGCGCTCTTGTCCGGCACGAGGATGTTCCATCCCGAGCCGTGCGTGGCCTTGAGGACGAAGCTGTTGGGGAGGGAGGCGAAGTCGATCTCGTCGGGCGAGTCCCACACACCCAGCAGGGGGACGAGGTACTCCTCCCCCACCGTGTCGGCAACCCACTCGCGCACCAGGTACTTGTCCGCCAGACGCCCTTTGAGCGGGGTGGAGTCATAGAGCTTGAGCCAGTGGATCTTCTCAGTCATGGTGCGCGGCGCCTCCAGGTGGCAGGGGCGGCACTTGAACAGCCAGTACCAGTGCTTGAGGGCGGAGCGGTACTGGGGAGGCGAGAGACGACAGTTACGGCGGTAGATCGCCCGCTTCAGCCAGCCCTGAGCCGGCAGGGGGAGAATGGACTCCGCAGTGCCCCTGATACTCATCGTCCGCACCTCTCAAAACCAAGGCGGCCAGCGAGCTCGCCCCCAGGGAGGAAGCCGCGCACAACGCTTCCCCTGCCGTCACCGTGGCGGCAGGGGGCGTACTTGCCGGGAGATGGGAGAGGCGACCCGCGGGAAGGGGAGGCGCCGCTGCTCAGCCAAGCCCTGGTGACCGAGCGACGGATTTATTCTGCCTTATCCCTCAGGTAATCGGAAAGTTAATCGACCAGCGTGTCGGATCAGCGATCCCTCGTCTCGGAGACCTTCTCGACCGTGGCGGTCGGCTCCTGGGCGACCGGGTC
The DNA here is from genome assembly GCF_001937665.1 of Actinomyces oris. Lineage (GTDB taxonomy): Bacteria > Actinomycetota > Actinomycetes > Actinomycetales > Actinomycetaceae > Actinomyces > Actinomyces stomatis. The sequence continues at coordinate 98,927 of NZ_MSKL01000025.1, forward strand.
CGCCACGACGGAGGCGTCCACGCAGCCGACCTCCCGCTTGATGAGGTCCAGATGGGCACCGGTCCAGGCGCCCTTGTCCTCCGGGACCCTCAGCTCCATGCGGATCCGGTCCCCCACGTGCAGGCCTGCGGCCTTGCGCTCATCCTGAACCAGACGCACCAGGTCACGGGCCCAGCCCTCGGCCTCCAGGGCGTCGTCGAGGGCGGTGTCCAGGACGACGAAGGCCCCCGAGGGCAGCATGGTGGCGGCCAGGGAGTCGTCATCGACCTCGATGCGGGTGGTCAGGGTGAAGGCGGAGTCCTCCGCCTCCAGGACCACCGGGGTGCCATCGAGCAGGACGTCGTCGAAGCGCACGTCACCGTCCTCGGTGAGCACCCACTCCCCTGCCTTGACGGCGGCGAAGAGCTTGGAGGTGAGCTTGCGGACCTCGGGGCTGAAGGCGCGTGGGTTGAGGGCCAGGTCCGTGCGGACCTCGTAGCCGGCGGACTCGGCGTCCAGGACCCGCACCTCCTTGACGTTGACCTCCTCGGCCACGAGCTCGCGGAAGGGGGCCATCCCGGCCGGGTCGGCCGTGGCGACGGTCAGGCTGCGAAGCGGCTGGCGCACGCGCAGCTTCTCGGCCTTGCGCAGGCTCAGGGCGGCTGAGACCGCCGCGCGGGCCTCATCCATGGCCGTGACGAGCTCGGGGTTGGCGACGTGGTCGGGCAGCACGGGCCAGTCGGTCAGGTGCACGGAGCGCCCACCGGTCAGGCCCCGCCAGATCTCCTCGCTCACCAGCGGCGCCAGCGGCGCCATGACCTCGGTGAGCACGCGCAGCACGGTGGCCAGGGTGTCGAAGGCAGCCGTCTCACCGTCGGTGAAGCGCTGGCGCGAGGTGCGCAGGTACCAGTTGGTGAGCACGTCGAGGAAGTCACGGATCGTGGCGCAGGCCCCGGTGATGTCGTAGCCGTCCATCTGGGCGGCCACCGTCTCGGCCAGGTCCTTGGTGCGGGCCAGGACGTAGCGGTCCATGACGTGCAGGCCGCCGTGCTTGGCGAACAGGCTCGCGTCGTCGAGGTCGACGCCGTCGGTGACGTAGCCGGACTCCCCCACCTGACCCGCGTAGAGGGCGAAGAAGTACCAGGTGTTCCACAGCGGCAGCACCACCTGGCGCACGGTGTCGCGGATGGCCTTGTCGGTCACCACGAGGTTGCCTCCGCGCATGACCGGCGCCGAGAGCAGGAACCAGCGCATGGCGTCGGCACCGTCGCGATCGAAGACCATGGAGACGTCCGGGTAGTTGCGCAGCGACTTGCTCATCTTCGCCCCGTCGTTACCCAGGAGGATGCCGTGGGAGACGCAGGAGGTGAAGGCGGGTCGGTCGAACAGCGCGGTGGCCAGGACGTGGAGGGTGTAGAACCAGCCGCGGGTCTGACCGATGTACTCCACGATGAAGTCGCCCGGGTAGTGGGACTCGAACCACTCGACGTTCTCGAAGGGGTAGTGCACCTGGGCGAAGGGCATCGAGCCGGACTCGAACCAGCAGTCCAGGACGTCGGGGATGCGGCGCATCATGGACTTGCCCGTGGGGTCATCGGGGTTGGGCCGCACGAGGGTGTCGATGAAGGGGCGGTGCAGGTCGGTGACCTTCACGCCGAAGTCGCGCTCGAGATCGGCGTAGGAGCCGTAGACGTCGGTGCGCGGGTAGTCGGGGTTGTCGCTGACCCACACCGGGATGGGGGCGCCCCAGAAGCGGTTGCGGGAGATCGACCAGTCGCGCGCGTTCGCCAGCCACTTGCCGAAGATGCCGTCCTTGATGTGACCGGGGTACCAGTCGATGTCCTGGTTGAGCTCGACCATGCGGTCGCGGATCGCCGAGACGCGCACGAACCATGAGGAGACGGCCTTGTAGATGAGCGGCTTGCGGCAGCGCCAGCAGTGCGGGTAGGAGTGCACGTAGGAGGCCTGGCGCACCAGGACGGCGCGCTGGTTCTCGTCGCGGCGGGCCAGCGGGCCGGTGCCGTCGCGCAGGTCGGCGACGATGGGCTTGTTGGCCTCGAAGACCTGCAGCCCGGCGTAGTCGCTCACCTCCTCGGTCAGGCAGCCGCCGTCATCAACGGGGACGACCGTCTCGATGCCGGCCTCGGTGCAGGCGATCATGTCGTCCTCACCGAAGGCCGAGGCCATGTGCACCAGGCCGGTTCCGTCGGAGGTGGTGACGAAGTCGGCGGCGATGATCGTCCAGGCCTTCGGCCCGGGCGCGGCGCCCTCGGCCCGGTGGGCGGCGTCGTCGAAGTAGTCGAAGATCGGGTGGTAGCGCCGCCCCACCAGGTCGGCCCCGGTGCAGGTGGACACGACCTGCGGCTCCTCGCCGAGCTCGCGGGCGTAGGCGCCCAGCAGGTCCTTCGCGATGACGACGTCCTGGCCGGCCACCGGCGAGTCGAGGCCCTCATCGACGTGGACGGTCACGTACTCGACGTCGGGGCCCACGGCGATGGCCAGGTTGGAGGGCAGGGTCCAGGGCGTGGTGGTCCAGATGAGGACCAGCTCGGGGCGCTCGGCACCCTGGCGCAGGGGCTCCTCCAGGCGCAGGCCCACCGTGACCGTGTTGTCCTGCCGGTCCTGGTAGACATCGTCATCCATCTTGAGCTCGTGGTTGCTCAAGGGGGTGCGGTCGTGCCAGCAGTAGGGCAGGACGCGGTAGCCCTGGTAGGCCAGCCCCTTGTCCCACAGCTGCTTGAAGGCCCACAGCACCGACTCCATGTAGTCGGGGTCGAGGGTCTTGTAGTCGTTGTCGAAGTCGACCCAGCGGGCCTGGCGGGTGACGTAGTCCTCCCACTCCTTGGTGTAGCGCAGGACGGAGCTGCGGCACTCCTCGTTGAACTTCTCGATGCCGATGCCGCCGGGGCGGGTGATCTCGGTGACGTCGTCGATACCGAGCAGGCGCTGGGCCTCGAGCTCGGCGGGCAGACCGTGGGTGTCCCAGCCGAAGCGACGCTCGACGCGCTTGCCCCGCTGGGTCTGGTAGCGCCCGACGGCGTCCTTGACGTATCCGGTCAGCAGGTGGCCGTAGTGGGGCAGACCGTTGGCGAAGGGCGGGCCGTCGTAGAAGACGAACTCGTCGCAGGGCTCGCCGCGGTTGTCGATGGAGGCCTGGAAGGTGCCGTCGGCCTTCCAGTAGGCCAGGACGTCCTCCTCAATGGCGGGGAAGGAGGGCGAGGGGTCGATCTGCTCCCCCGTGCGGTGCAGGGGGTAGAAGGCGGCGCCGGTCGGCTCGCTGCCGCCGGCGGTGGTGCTGTCAGCCATCTTCTCAGCCATCGCGGTGTGCTCTCGTCTCACTCGTTCCTGCCGCCTCGGGCGGGTGCCCGGGGCCTGACGAGGACGACGTCGGCTCCCGGCCGGGCCTGGTGCCCGGCTGGTGCCGCACCGCGGTACCACCTCGCTTGCCGTGCTGCGCGCCCCGACCGGGACGGTCTGCACGACCGCTTCGTTTCCAGCTGTGACGGGCTGTCCCGTCCGGTTCTACTGAGGGCCGACGGCGCTGGTGCGCCGAGGTCCGGTTCTTCCGGAGGCTCGCCGGTGATGGCCGGGTCGGTGCCTTTGCTCCGGGGAGTGTAGTGGGCGGCATGCATCCGGGGCCAGTTCGCACCCCGCCTCGGCGACGTCGTCCTCCCCACACCCGGCGGTGGAATAGCGACCGGGTGTCCACCTGTCTCAGAGCCGGCGACCGTGACCGAATCTGCACACACCGACAAGAACTTCAAAGACGACACGAATACGCGTCGCCTTTGAAGAAAAGGTCGATCTGTGGGCGGCGCAGTGCCGGCGCCGGCTCGGATCCGCTCGGTCTAGCCGGCTGCGTTGAGCTCTTCGACAGCCTCCTCCGGGAGGCTGAAACGGGTGGCCTCGACCGCGTCAGTGAGCTGAGCGACGCTGCTGACGCCCACGATCGGGGTGATGGACGGGTGCTGGGCGTTGAGGAGGGCCAGGACGACCTGGCTCGGCTTCATGGCCAGGCTGTCCGACCACCTGCGCAGCGCCGTCAGCCGGTTGTCAGTCCCTGGATGCCTGTAGGCCTCGGGCAGCGGGCGCTCCGGGTGCTCGTAGGCGCCGGTGAGCAGCGGCGTGTAGGCCCACAGGTCCAGACCGCAGCGCTCGGCGAGGTCCTTGCTCTCGATCGTCATCATCCCGTGGGGATGGTCCTCACCCTCAACCGGGGTATCCGGCCTCGGGTGGAGATACGACTCCCGCAGCTGCAGGGCGCTGAATCCGGACGCACCCCGCTGCTGGGCGTGCACGTTGGCTGCGGCGGCGTACCAGGCCGGGTGGTTGGACAGCCCGATCCGTGCGGTCAGCCCTTGGTCAACCAGGTCACCGAAGGTCTCGGCGACATCGGCGACCAGCTGCTCCCGATCCTCCATATGAGCCCAGTACATGTCGATGCGCTCCGTCTGCAGGCGCTGCAGGCTGTCCCGGATGGCTCGGTTGACAGTGTCCCTACCAAGGCCCTCCACGACGTCTGGGAAACCGTGGGGGCGGGTCGGCTCCGCACCGACCTTGGTGCTGATCCTCACCTGGTCGCGCACGCCTCGATCAGCGAGCCACTGGCCGATGACGGTCTCGCTCTGGCCACCGAGGCCGGTCTCGGATCCCCAGAAGGCGTAGCAGTTCGCGGTGTCGATCCACTGGCCGCCCAGATCCAGGTAGGCGTCGAGGATCTCTCGGGACTGGGTGGCGGACAGGCGGGTTCCAAAGTGCATGGTGCCCAGCGCCATGCGGGGGTGTGCGTCAGTCATTGGGGCCCTCTCCTCCGTGTCATCAGGGTGAGCGGTGCGAGATGTGCCAGAGACCGTAACCGATTCTGCACACACCGACAAGAACTTCAGGGACGACACGGATACGCGTCGTCCCTGAAGAAAATGTTGATCCGTGGGCGGTGGCGCCGGCGCTCTCAGCCCTGGGCGCTTGGAGAGGCGTCCTGCTGCTGAAGGACACCCGAGGAGCCCGAGCCGCCCTTCTGCTTGCCATCACCCGAGCCGGAGCCTGACTGCTGGTCGCCGCTCGAGCCCGAGCCGGAGCCACCGGAGGCGTCCCCGTTGGGGGTGGTCCGGCCGGCTCCACCGGAGCCTCCTCCCGGACCGCCCTGGCCGTTCTGTCCGCCGGGGCCGCCCTGTCCGCCCTGACCACCGGGGCCGCCACCGGGCATCTGCCCGCCGGGGCCACCCTGACCACCAGGGCCTCCGCCGCCAGGACCTCCCTGACCCCCTCCGGGCATGCCCTGACCGTTGCCGCCTCCCTGCTGCTGGGCTTGACCGTGCTGGGAGCCGGAGCTGAGGAGCTCGTTGGTCCCCCACCCGGCCCCGAAGGAGCCCGCCAGCAGCGCCACCCCGGCAGCGCCCACGACGGCGCGACGGCGGTACCAGGGCCCACGAGCCTTGCGGGCCTTCTTGGCCGCCGCGGACGTGGAGGGCACGACGCCGATGGTCGCGGCGTTCTGAGCATCCGGAGAGGCCCACGCCCCGCCCAGCCTGGTGTCAGCGGTGCTGTTGCCGGCAGCCGCCGAGCGAGCCGTCCCGGAGCCCTTGGCGGAGTCCTGCGTGACGTCCTTGGCGGGGGCCTCGGCCCTCAGCGTGCCTGCGTCAACGGCGTCCACGGTGTTCTTGACGTCCTCAGCATCCTCGACGCCGTCACTGCCTGTGGCGCCCTGCGAGAGGCGCTGCGCAGCGGCGTCGACGGCGTCGCTGGTGGGAAGACTCTCCGTGGCCGCGTCGCGCTGGGAGGAAGTGGCGTCGCCACCGGAGGAGACGTGCTTGCTCATGGGTGTCCTTTCAGTCTGTTTCCCGGCCCGGCCGGGGCTGGAACAGACGTTAGGAACCCGCGCTGTGCTCGGGGCAGGTCGAGCCTGTGGACCACCTATGTCCGACGGTCCTGCTCCCCTACTGCTCCCGGGCCACCAGCGTGTTGGATGCCTGGGCCCGCGGCCGCACCACCATGGAGTCGATGTTGACGTGGGCGGGCAGCTCCAGCGTCCAGGCGATGCAGGCTGCGACGTCGGCGGCGCTCAGGGGCTCGGCGACACCGGCGTAGACCTTCGCGGCCGCCTCCGCGTCCCCGTGAAGGCGGTTGAGGGAGAACTCCTCGGTGGCCACCATGCCGGGGGCGATCTCAATGACGCGCACCGGCTCACCCACCAGCTCCAGGCGCAGCGTGCTGGCGATGATCCGCTCGGCGTGCTTGGCCGCCACGTAGCCGCCCCCACCGGGGTAGGTGTCGTGAGCCGCCGTGGAGGTGAGGAAGACCAGGTCCCCGCCCCGCTCCCGCAGCCCCGGCAGGAAGGCCTGGCTCACGCGCAGGGCCGCGAGCACGTTGCGCTCATACATGGTGGCCCACTCCTGGGCGCTGCCCTCGGCGACCGGGTCGACTCCCAGCGCGCCCCCGGCATTGTTGACGACGGCGTCAACAGGCCCCTCGGCAAGCACCTCACTGGCCAGGTGCTCGACGTCGCCGGCCTCCTGGAGGTCGGCGGCCACCCACGTGCAGCCGGTCTCGGCGGCCAGCGCCTCAAGACGCTCCACCCGACGCGCGGTGGCGACAACCTCCCACCCGTGGGAACGCAGGAGCCGAACAGTGGCGGCACCAATGCCGGTGGAGGCCCCGGTGACGAGGGCTCGGCGGGCCGGTACGGAGTCGACAGTGACGTTCTTGCGGTTCTCGCTCATGAGCCCACGATACGTCCCCGTCACGCTCACCTGGCACAATCGGCCTCGATTCGCACCGGTTCACCCAGGCCCGCTCGCGAAGCCCAGCACAGTCGGCCCCACCGGAAGGCCCCCTATGAACGCCGTCATCCTCGCCGTCCTGGTCATGCTCATCCTGGCGATGCTGCGCGTCCACGTGGTCCTGTCCCTGTTCGTCGGCGCACTCGCAGGCGGGCTGAGCGCCGGCCTGGGCATCAGCCACACCATGGTCGCCTTCCAGAACGGGCTGGCCGCCGGGGCCAAGATCGCCCTGTCCTACGCGCTGCTGGGGGCCTTCGCCATGGCGGTGGCGCACTCGGGCCTGCCCCAACTGCTGGCGAACTGGCTCATCGGCAGAATCGAGAACAAGGACGAGTCCGCCTCCCGTAAGGCCGTACGCACCACCACCATGCTGGTGCTGGGCGGGCTCACGGCCATGGCAGTCATGAGTCAGAACCTCATCCCGGTTCACATCGCCTTCATTCCTCTCGTGGTTCCGCCACTGCTCATCGTCATGAGCCGCCTGCAGCTGGACCGCCGCGCCGTGACCTGCGCCATCACCTTCGGGCTGGTCACCACCTACATGTTCCTGCCCCTGGGATTCGGACGGGTCTTCCTCCACGACATCCTCTACGCCAACATCAAGGAGGCGGGCCTGGACGTCTCCCAGATCTCAGCCACCCACGCCATGGGGATCCCGGCGCTGGGCATGGTCTCGGGGCTGCTCATCGCCGTGTTCGTCACCTATCGCAAGCCCCGCGCCTACCGGATCGACACCGGCAACGGCACCGGCTCGGGCGAAGATGTCTCCGGCCCGGTCGAGATCGACCGCCACAAGGTGGCGATCGCGCTGGTCGCCGTCGTCGCCTGCTTCATGGTCCAGACCTTCCTGACCTGGACGGAGTCCGAGGCCGACCCGCTCCTGGTCGGGGCGCTCACGGGTCTGCTGCTGTTCATGGCCACCCGGGTCGTCACCATCGCCGAGGCCGACGACGTCTTCACCGGCGGCATGCGGATGATGGCCCTCATCGGGCTCATCATGATCACGGCGCAGGGCTTCGCCGCCGTCCTGAAGGAGACCAAGCAGATCGAGCCGCTGGTGAAGTCGGCGACCTCCCTGTTCGCGGGCTCCAGGCCCGCCGCCGCCTTCGTCATGCTGCTCGTGGGCCTCATCGTGACGATGGGCATCGGCTCGTCCTTCTCCACCCTGCCGATCATCTCGGCGATCTATGTGCCGCTGTGCGTCTCCCTGGGCTTCTCCCCAGTCGCCACGGTCTCCCTCATCGGGACCGCCGGAGCCCTGGGGGATGCCGGCTCACCGGCGTCGGACTCCACGCTGGGGCCGACGGCCGGACTCAACGCCGACGGGCAGCACGACCACATGCGCGACTCGGTCATCCCGACCTTCCTGCACTTCAACATCCCCCTGCTCATCGCCGGCTGGATCGCCGCCATGGTGCTCTGAAGACCACCGGCACCCCGGAAGTCGCACCGCCCGGTGCGGCGTCGCGGTACGGTGATGGCCTCACGTCGCAGACGAGCAGGAGGCCTTCATGCGTATCGGGTTCATCGGCGCCGGCAACATGGTCAGCGCCATTGTGCGAGGGGCCGTGGCCGCGGGAACACCGGCCGGACACCTGCTCCTGACCAGCAAGCACGGCTCCGCCGAGCGCCTGGCCGGGCAGGTCGGGGCTGTCCACGTGGCCGACGCCGCCGAGCTGGTCTCACGCAGCGACATCCTCATCCTGGGGCTCAAGCCCTACGTCATCCCCGACGTCCTGCCCCGGCTGTCGGAGGCCATCGCCAGCAGCAGGCCCCTGGTGGTCTCCATCGCGGCCGGCCTGACCCTGGAGCGTCTGGAGTCGATGCTGCCCGACGGGACCCGGGTGGTGCGCACCATGCCGAACATGGCCGCCGCCGTGGGCGAGTCGATGACGGCACTGGCGCCGGGGAGCAGTGCGAGCACTCAGGACCTGGAGACAGTGCGCACCCTCATGGAGACCATCGGTGGCACCGTGATCCTGGAGGAGAGGGACTTCTCCTCCTTCATCGGCCTGGCGGGCTCCTCCCCCGCCCTGGTGTGCGCCTTCATCGATGCCCTGGCGCGCGCCGGCGTCATGGGCGGCATCCCCAAGGCCCTGGCCGTCCAGATCGTGGCTCAGGCGGTGCTGGGGACCGCCCGCACCGTGCAGACCGAGGCTCAGCGCACCGCCGAGGGAGGCAACGGCCGCACCCCGGCCGATCTCATCGACGCGGTCTGCTCCCCCGGCGGCACGTCGGTGGCGGGCATGGTGGCCCTGGAGCGGGCCGGTTTCTCCGACGCCGTCGTGCGCGCCTTCGAGGCCATCGCCGAGCGGGATCGCGAGCTGGGCACCTGAGCGCAGGCGCAGGCCCAAGGACCCACACCACTGCCGCACGCCACCACGGGGGCAGTGTGCGGCAGTGCGACCTTTTCCCCGTCCTGACTGGATAAAGCGCCCCTCAACGGCTCTACCGTGACTCGAAGCACAGATCATTCTTGCTTGTCGCCAGGTAAATGCATGGTTAATGTTCTGGCCATGACCTTCCCTCACGCAGTTCTTCTCAGCGGTGCTTATCCCGCTGACGTTCTGCGTGCCCATGCGGTCATGTGTTGTCGGGCCTGACCAGCGCCTGACACCACGGGGATTTCACCCCGCAACGAGGTATCCGGCGCAATGAAGCGTCCGGAAGGCCCCGTTGAGACGGCTGACGCCAACCGAACGGCCCTGCAGGCTCTGCACGCAGCAGCACACCAGGCCGACCCCGGACGCTCCTCACGCGCCAATGACACACCACCGTCATGGAGGAGCAATGACCACCACCGTCACGCCACCCGCCCGCACCGTGCGCCCTCCGCGCAAGGCCCGGTCGAACGGCCAGTGGGCCCTCGACGGGCGCAAGCCGCTCAATGACAACGAGGCCTTCAAGCAGGACAGGGCACCGCTGGCGGTGCGCGACCGGATCATGCGCATCTACGGCCCCGGCGGCTACGAGACCATCGCGCCCGATGACCTCAACGGCCGTTTCCGCTGGTGGGGTCTGTACACCCAGCGCAAGCAGGGAATCGACGGCGGCCGCACCGCCCAGCTGGAGGCCTCCGAGCTCTCCGACCGCTACTTCCTGCAACGGGTGCGTCTGGACGGCGGAAGCCTGAGCCGCGAGCAGCTGCGGGTACTGGGCTCAGTCTCCAACGACTTCGCCCGCGGCACCGCCGACATCACCGACCGCCAGAACATCCAGCTCCACTGGGTGGAGATCGAGAGCGTGCCCGAGATGTGGCAGCGCCTGGAGTCGGTGGGGCTGACCACGATCGAGGGCTGCGGGGACACGCCCCGGGGCTTCCTGGTCTCGCCGGTGGCCGGCGTCGCCAAGGACGAGATCATCGATCCGACCCCGCTGGCCCGTGCCATCAAGGACACCTACCTGGGCGACCCCGAGCTGGCCAATCTGCCCCGCAAGTTCAAGACGGCCATCACCGGCTCCCCCAGCCTCGACATCCTCCACGAGATCAACGACATCTCCTTCGTCGGCGTCAACCACCCCGAGCTCGGTCCCGGCTATGACCTGTGGGTGGCCGGTGCCCTGTCAACCGCCCCACGTCTGGGCCAGCGGCTGGGGGCCTTCGTCACCCCGGAGGATGCCCTCGACGTCTGGTACGGCGTCATCCGCATCTTCCGCGACTACGGCTACCGGCGCCTGCGCAACAAGGCCCGGTTGAAGTTCCTCATGGCCGAGTGGGGGCCGGAGAGGTTCCGCCAGGTCCTCCAGGACGACTACCTGGGGCGTGCCCTACCCGATGGCCCGGCACCTGAGGAGCCGAGTGGGGACTCCGACCACATCGGCGTCCACGAGCAGAAGGACGGCCGCTTCTGGGTGGGGGCCAAGCCGCCCGTCGGTCGGTTGAGCGGTGACGTCCTGCTGGGCCTGGCCGACCTGGCTGAGCGGGTCGGCTCGGACCGGGTGCGCACGACCCCGCTGCAGAACCTGCTGCTCCTGGACGTGCCGGCTGACAGAGTCGATGACGCCGTCGCAGGCCTGCGGGAGCTGGGGCTCGACCCCGACCCGGGCGCCTTCACCCGCTCGACCCTGGCCTGCACCGGGCTGGAGTTCTGCAAGTTCGCGATCGTGGAGACCAAGAAGCTGGCGGCGCGAGTTTCGGCCGAGCTCGACGCGCGCCTGGCGGACACCGACCTCGAGCGACGCATCACCCTGACCGTCAACGGCTGCCCGAACTCCTGCGCCCGCATCCAGATCGCGGACATCGGTCTCAAGGGCCAGATCATCACGGTCGACGGCGAGCAGATGCCCGGCTTCCAGGTTCACCTGGGCGGCGGCCTGGCCGCCGACGGACGCGCAGAGGCCGGCCTGGGTCGCACGGTCCGGGGCCTCAAGGTTCCCGCCTCCGGCCTGACTGACTACGTCGAGCGCCTGGTGCGCCGCTACCTGGACCAGCGCCTCCCCGAGGAGACCTTCGCCCAGTGGGCGCACCGAGCCGATGAGGAGGCCCTGCAGTGAACGCCGTGATCGCCGAAAGTGCCCGGGGGCCCCTGGGCCTGCCGCAACGTGCTCCTGCCGCCTCGAGGTCACGGGGCGCCGGCCGGGCCCCGCTGCGGTCCGCCGAGGAGCTGCGCGCACTGGCCGAGGCCGGCGCGCGCGAGCTCGGTGACGACGCCCCGGCCCTCGACGTCGCCCAGTGGGCGGCCCAGAACTTCCCCGACACGCTGGCCGTGGCCTGCTCCATGGCCGACGCCGTCCTGCCGCACGTGGTCTCCCGGGTCCTGCCCGGCGTCGACGTCCTCTTCCTGGACACCGGGTACCACTTCACGGAGACCGTGGGCACCCGCGACGCGGTGGCCGCCACCATGGACGTCACCGTCGTCGACGTGACTCCCGAGCTGAGCGTGGCCGAGCAGGACGAGCGTTACGGGCCGGACCTGTGGTCACGGGACCCGGCCGCCTGCTGCCGTCTGCGCAAGGTCGAGCCGCTGGCCCGGGCCCTGAGCGGCTACGAGGCATGGGCCACCGGCGTGCGACGCGAGGACGCCCCCACCCGCACCCGCACGCCGCTGATCGGATGGGACGCCACCCACGAGATCGTCAAGATCAACCCCCTGGCCGCCTGGAGCATGGAGGACCTGACCGGCTACGCCGACCAGCACGGCGTACTCATCAACCCCCTCCTCTACGACGGATACCCCTCGATCGGCTGCGCCCCGTGCACGGCGCGAGTCAGACCCGGAGACGACCCCCGTTCCGGCCGCTGGGCCGGATTCACCAAGACAGAATGCGGAATCCACCTATGAGCATCACCTTGACCCACCCCCGTCCGGCCCCAGCCACCTCCCCCGCCCAGGCGCCGGAGCTCGAACCGGCCGGTCTCACCGCCCCTTCCCAGGCGCCCGCCACCACTGAGACCCTGGACATTCTTGACGTCCTGGAGGCCGAGGCCATCCTCGTCATCCGGGAGATCTCCGCCGAGTGCCGCCGCCCCGTGCTGCTGTTCTCCGGAGGCAAGGACTCCGTGGTCATGCTGCACCTGGCGCGCAAGGCCTTCTGGCCCGCTCCGATCCCCTTCCCCGTCCTGCACGTGGACACCGGCCACAACTTCCCCGAGGTGCTGGCCTACCGTGACAAGACGGTCAAGGACCTCGGTCTGCGGCTCGTGGTGGCCCGCGTCCAGGACTACATCGACGACGGTCGTCTGCGTGAGCGCACCGACGGCACCCGCAACCCGCTTCAGACGATCCCGCTTCTCGACGCCATCGAGGAGGGCGGCTTCGACGGTGTCTTCGGCGGCGGACGCCGCGACGAGGAGAAGGCCCGGGCCAAGGAGCGCATCGTCTCCCTGCGCGACGAGTTCGGCCAGTGGGACCCGCGCAACCAGCGCCCCGAGCTGTGGAACCTGCTCAATCCCCGCCACCGCCCCGGGGAGCACGTGCGGGTCTTCCCCCTGAGTAACTGGACCGAGCTCGACGTGTGGCGCTACATCGAGCGCGAGGACATCGCCCTGCCCGACCTCTACTACGCCCATGAGCGCGAGGTCTTCCTGCGTGACGGGATGTGGCTGGCGGCCGGCGGCGTCAACCGGCTGCGCGACGGCGAGCAGGTGGTCACCCGCACCGTGCGCTACCGCACCGTGGGCGACATGTCCTGCACCGGCGCCGTCGAGTCCGACGCCGCCACCAACCGCGACATCGTCCTGGAGGTCGCCGCCTCCACCCTGACCGAGCGGGGAGCCACCCGCGCCGATGACCGCCTGAGCGAGGCGGCCATGGAGGACCGCAAGAAGGAGGGCTACTTCTGATGAGCACCCCCACCCTCACCGATATCCCCGCCGAGGCCGAGGCACGCGCCGCCACCACCGGCTCGCTGCTGCGACTGGCCACGGCCGGCAGCGTCGACGACGGCAAGTCCACGCTCGTGGGCCGCCTGCTGTTCGACTCCAAGTCCGTCCTGCGGGACCAGCTGGCCGCCGTCGAGCAGGTCAGCCTGGACAGGGGCCTGACCAGTGCCGACCTCGCGCTGCTGACCGACGGTCTGCGGGCCGAGCGGGAGCAGGGCATCACGATCGACGTCGCCTACCGCTACTTCGCCACCCCGCAGCGCTCCTTCATCCTGGCCGACTGCCCCGGACACGTGCAGTACACCCGCAACACGGTCACCGGCTGCTCCACGGCCGACGTCGTCGTGCTGCTGGTGGACGCCCGCAACGGGGTCCTGGAGCAGACGCGCCGCCACCTGGCGGTCGCCGCCCTCCTGCGGGTCCCGCACGTCATCGTCGCGGTCAACAAGATCGACCTGGTGGACTTCTCCGCCGAGGTCTACGCGGCCATCGAGGCCGATATCCGCGCCGTGGCCGCGGAGCTGGGCGTGGCCGAGATCCATGTCCTGCCGACCTCCGCGCTCCTGGGCGACAACATCGTCGAGGCCTCGTCCAGCACTCCCTTCTACGTGGGGCCGACCCTGCTGGGGCTCCTGGAGTCCCTGCCCACCGCCCGCGATGAGGGCGCCTTCCGCCTCCCGGTCCAGCTGGTCGTCCGCCCTCAGGGGGCGGCGCCGGCGCCCGAGCTGCGCGACTACCGCGGCTACGCCGGGCAGATCACCTCGGGCACGGTGCGCGTCGGCGACCCCGTGGTGGTCCTGCCCTCGGGCAGGCGCTCGCACGTGGCCGGCATTGACCTGGGCGAGCGCAGCCTGGATGAGGCCGTCGAGGGCCAGTCGGTGACGGTGCGTCTGACCGATGACGTCGACGTCGCCCGCGGTGACACCCTGGCCGCGGCGGGCGACGCGCCCCAGGTGCTCACCGAGGTCGCCGCCCGCGTGTCCTGGCTGAGCGAGCAGCCCCTGCGTCCCCGGGCGCGAGTGCTGCTCAAGCACGGCGCTCAGACGGTCCAGGCGATCGTGGGCACCATTGAGGGCCGCCTCGACCTGGACGACCTGACCACGGTTCCGGCGGACGCCCTTGAGCTCAACGACATCGGCCTGGTGCGTCTGCGCCTGGCCTCACCGGTGCCGTTGGCCGACTACTCGGTCTCCCGGTCCGACGGAGCCTTCCTCCTCATCGACGCCCACGAGGGCGGCACGCTCGGCGCGGGCATGGTGCAGCTGGCGGGCTCAGGCAGCTCCGACCCCGCTGCGACCGCCTCCTCAGGCAGGGGCTGAGGCATGGCTCGCGAACTTTCCCCCCATGCACCCGCTGGCTCCACCGGCTCAACGGGCGGCTGGGTGGCGCTGGTGGGCGGTGGCCCGGGCAGCAGCGGCCTCATCACCGCTCGCGGCCTGGAGCTGTTGGGCCAGGCGGACGTGGTCGTCGTTGACGCGCTGGCGCCCCGGGACCTCCTGGAGGACCTTGACCCCAGAACCGAGGTCATCGACGCCTCCAAGCGGCGCGGCCGGCACGTCTTGAGCCAGGAGGAGATCGATGCGCTCCTGGTCGACCTGGCCCACCGCGGCAAGGGGGTGGTCCGTCTCAAGGGCGGCGACCCCTACGTGCTCGGGCGCGGCGGGGAGGAGGCGGCCGCCTGTCGCGCGGCCGGTGTCGCCGTCGAGGTCGTCCCGGGGATCACCAGTGCCATCGCCGTGCCCGCGGCGGCCGGGATCCCCGTGACCCACCGGGGCCTGTCGCGCGGCTTCTCGGTCATCACGGCTCATGCGGATCTCGGGGTGCTCCCCCAGCGCCGCGATCACACCCTCATCCTGCTCATGGGGGTCTCCCGACTGCGGGACTCGGTCGTCTCCCTGCTGGAGGCCGGCAGCGATGCGGCCACTCCGGCAGCGATCATCGAACGCGGTTACCTCCCCGACCAGCGCGTGACCACCACCGAGCTGCGATGTCTGGCCGACGTCGCCGCCCGGTATGGCGTGACCGCCCCCGCGGTCATCGTCATCGGCGACGTCGTCACTCTGAGCCCGTACTGGGCTGACCGAGTCGTTGAGGAGGCCCGGCCGGCGAGCCCCGCCGCCTGAGCCCGCCTCGGCGCATGTAGACCGAATGTCCCGGAGTCACTGATGCGCAAGCTTGTTCTTCTCGCCCTCGTCGGCCTGGCCGCTCAGCTGGTCGACGGCTCTCTCGGGATGGGGTACGGCATGACCTCGTCCTCCCTGCTGCTTCTGGCCGGTCTGAGCCCGGCACTGGCCTCGGCCTCGGTGCACCTGGCTGAGATCGGCACGACCCTGGCCTCGGGGGCCTCCCACTGGCGGCTGGGCAATACCGACCCTCGCCTGGTGGTCCGGCTGGGGCTGCCCGGCGCGGTGGGGGCCTTCGGCGGAGCGACGGTCCTGGCTCACCTGTCGACCCGAGCGGCGACCCCGGTGACGGCGAGCCTGCTGATCCTGCTGGGGGCCTATGTCCTGGGGCGCTTCTCCCTGCGCCCGCCCCGAGGCTCCGGCAGCAGGCGCTCCCCGCACGGCAGACGGCTCCTGGTTCCCCTTGGGATGGTGGGCGGTTTCGTTGACGCCACCGGCGGTGGCGGCTGGGGACCGGTGGTGACGACAACGCTGCTCACGGGCGGTCGCACGGCGCCGCGCACCGTGGTCGGCTCAGTGGGGGCCTCGGAGTTCCTGGTGACGGTGGCGGCCTCGGCCGGTTTCCTCACCGGACTGGGCACCGCCGGCATCAGCCTTAGGATCGTCCTGACCCTGCTGGCCGGTGGACTGGTGGCTGCACCGATCTCCGCCTGGCTGGTCTCCCGTCTGCCCGGAGCGGTGCTGGGTACCGCAGTCGGCGGACTGATCCTGGCCACGAACCTGCGGGTCCTGCTGTCCTGGGCCGAGGCCTCGGCCCGAACCGGGTTCCTGTTGTACGGCACGCTCGGGGTGGTGTGGGCGGCCTTCCTGACCCTGGCGATCCGCAAGGCGCAGGCCAGTGCCAAGGATGTTCGCGAGGAGACCGATCAGGCGCTTGAGGAGGTCCGATCCACTCATCAGCGCGGCCACGCACCTGCCGCTGTACCGGACGAGCCTCTCACCTCCGGTGAGCCCATCGGGCCGAGGCCGGTCGACCCGGTTCGTTCTCGCACGAGTGCAGATCTGGTGGTGGAGCCGGTATGAGTACTCGTCCTCTGGTACTGCTGGCCCATGGCTCGCGCCGGCCCGGGCCGTCCTCAGTCCTGTCCCGCACCGCCGAGCGCGTCCGCACGATCCTGCCGGAGGTGGAGGTGCGCACCGGCTACATCGAGCTCCAGCCCCCGGACCCGACCACGGCGCTGGAGGGGCTGGTGAATCCGGTGGTGCTGCCCTTCTTCCTGGCCCGCGGCCATCACGTCCTCAATGACGTACCGGCTGTGGTGGACCGGCACGGATCGGGGACGGTCACCGGGCACCTGGGCATCGAAGAGCACCTGGTGGAGGCCGTCGCGCAGCGGCTCCAGGAGGCCTCCGCGCCCCTGGGCGGGCTCCCAGGGCTCGACCATGTTGTCCTAGGGGCGGCCGGGTCGCGTCAGGCGGCGGCGCTGGAGGAGGTCGAGGCCATCACCCACTTGCTCGAGGCACGTCTGGGGCGCAAGGTAACGCCCGCCTACCTCTCGGCTGCACGCCCCTGCGTCCGTGACGCGGTGAGCTCGGCCCGAGCCCAGGGTGCCAGGCGGGTGGGTGTGGCCACCTACCTGCTGGCGGAAGGGCGTTTCCACCGGACCCTGCACTCCACGGGCGCCGATGTCGTGGCCGCTCCCATCGGCGACCACCCGGCGGTCGCTGAGCTGGTGGTCCACCGCTACCGGGAGCAGGTCGCCTGACCGCGAGCCCCTTCCTCCATCGAGAAGGACACTGTTCGCGGAAGACAACCGTTGTCCGTGTCTTTACGCGAAACATGCCGCTCTCGGCGGAGAGGCATATCAGTCACGGCCATCCTTAAGGAGCCGCTCGGACAGGCGCTGAACGATGGGTTCGACCTCCTGCGAGGTGGTGGCTGCGGCGCTCACGCGGCCGAAGATGCCCACCGCCAGGAGCCCGAAGGCCGTCTCCTCATCCTGCTGGCTCGGCTCGCGGCGTCCATGGGAACGGGCCACCAGGAGGGAGGTCTCTCTCAACCAGCGGCGCCAGCTTCCGGCCAGCCGGTCCCGGGAGTCCTCATGACGAATCGCGTAGAGCCAGGTCTCCAGGTGCAGGACAACATCCTCCATGGGAAGCTCCTGGAGCTGCTCGCCCCACTGCTCGGGGCTCGCCATCTCCCGAGCGGCCTCATCCGAGCTCTCCTCACCACAGGTGACGACCTCCAGGAACAGGGCCTCCTTGGAGGGGAAGGAGGAGTAGAAGGCGCCCTTGGTGAATCCAGCCGCCGAGGCGATGTCACTGACAGACGCCCCCTCGTAGCCCTTGGCAGCGAAGACCTCCCTGGCAGCAGCAAGAATCCGCGCCCTGGTCTCCTCGCTCCGACGGCGTCCACCGCCCCGACCCGGGGCGGCGCCGCTGACTGCAGTAGAGGCGGAGGCCAGCTTCCGGGAGGCGAGGTCCAGGGAGGCCGCTACCGCACTCTCACTGCTCCGGCGCGCTCCCTGACCGGCCGCCCCCACTGCACGGGAGAAGGCGGTGATCGCCTCATTGAGGGCGCGCGTCGCCTCCCTGATGTCATCAGAGGCGGAGGCCCCGGAGTCATCACTGTCACTGTTCGGCCCACGGGCAGAGCTCCTGGCGGTCATGCCCCCACTGTAGAGGAGGCCCCTCAGAAAGGGGTTCACGGCACTTCCCCCTCCACGTTCGTCACTTCCCCCACCGGGCTCCAACCATTCGGGCATCCCGGCCGACTCAAGGCCGCCTTCCCAGGGCCCATGACGCTCCGGCGACGGCCACCAGGCACCATCCGCCCAGGAGGCCCCAGGAACGGGCGGGCATGCTGGCGTCGTCGGAGAACAGTCCCGCACGCACCACCTGAGCCATGGGCTCGAAGGGCAACCAGCGGTGGATCTCCTGGGCCCAGTCGGGGAGCCTGTCGGCGGGGAAGCTGACGGGCGAGAACAGCATGATGCCGAAAGCAAGTACCTGGGAGAGGATCTGAGCCAGGGCCGGAGCCAGGAGCGTGGCGATGGCGTATCCGATGCAGGCCGCTGTCAGAGCGACCAGTACGGCGCCGGGCACCAGCCACCACTGCGGGGCGAGGTCGACGTCGAAGCGGGCGTTGGCCACGAGGACGCCCACAACCAGGCCGGGCAGTGCGAGAGCGGTCCAGATCGCGAGGTCTGCCAGGAGGAAGGCGACCCTGGGGACGGGCAGGGTGCGCATCCAGTCCAGGCTGCCCTCAGTGCGGGACTGGGAGACCCACTGAGGCGTCATGATGAGGCCCAGCGAGATGAGCGCGATCGCCGGGCCGCCGCCGGCCAGGTAGAGGCTCGCCTCGCGGCCTGGGTGGCCCGCAATGAGCCCGTATCCCAGGACCATTGAGACGGACAGCAGCGTCTGGACGATGATGAAGAGAGGAAGCACGGGCAGGCTGCGACGGAACTGCCACTGGATGAGCAGGCCGAGCTGACGCCAGAGCGAAGTCTTCTGGGACGCGACCTCGAGAACAGTCTCACTAGCCGGGGCCGCTTCAGCAGTGGCACTGGTTGGAGCAGGCATTGGATTCTCCTTACGTTTCATGTTTCTCTGGGGACTGGAGTCGCACCGCGCCTACGTAGCAGCGCGGGGATGACGCGAATCATCGGGACGGGCCGGGACTCCCACGGATTCACACGGTTCAGGCGGCATGACGGCGCACCTCCTCTCCCGTACTCCCGGTGAGATCGACGTAGACGTCCTCCAGTGAGATCGGTGCCAGCTCGTAGCGCTCGATTGCTCCGTCCTTGAGGGCTTGAGCGGCCCACTCCACGGCCTGGGTCGTACGCTGAGAGTCCACCGCCACGGATGCGCGCACGGCGTCGTGCTGCGTCAGGCTCGTTCCCGCGGGAGGCTCGATCCGCCGGCCAGGAATCCGGCTGACCTCCAGGACGAAGGGAGATCCGTGGCCGGCCACGAGTGCCGCGGGGGTTCCCTCGGCGATGACGTGGCCGTGGTCCAGAATGGTGAGCCGGTCGACTGCCCGCTCGGCCTCCCGCACGTTGTGGGTCACCAGGAGGACCGCCGCCCCGGCCTCGGCCAGAAGACGGATCTGGTCCCACAGCAGGCGCCGGCGTACCGGGTCGACATCATTGGTGGGCTCATCGAGGATGACCAGGCGCCCGGGGACGACGGCGCACATGGCGAAGGCAGTCAGACGGGCAACTCCACCGGAGATCTTCTGCGCGGGAGTCCTGGCCCACTCCCCCAGGTCGAGGGCGTCGATCAGCTCTTCGGCGCGCCTGCGCGTCTGACGTGGACGCCCTCCTCGTATACGCCCCACGAGGTCGATCGCCGTCAGGGGCGTGAGCCCGGTGATGGGCACATTGGCCTGCGCCTGGACATTGGTGAGGCGACGGGCGAGAGCGGGGTTGGCGACGGCGTCAACCCCGTCGAGCCTGATGCTCCCGGAGGTCGGACACAGCAGCCCCACCACCTGGTTGACCAGCGTGGTCTTGCCCGCGCCGTTGTGCCCGAGGAGCCCGACCACCTCGCCGGCACCCACCCGCATAGTGACGCCGGCGTTGGCTCTCACCGCGTGCGGCCCACTTCCGAAGTGCTTGTGAAGGTCCTCAATGGCTAGTACGTCGGCCATGAAGCCCCCTCCTTTCGTTCAACTACCTGGAACCGAGCACCTGATCGACCACCAGACCGATCCGTACCGGTTGGTATCTAACATACCACTCAGTATTACCAGAAGGTTTCACAGGGCTCTGAGGGTTCTCATAACAACAGAAACACTGTCCCATACCAACCGGTACGGGACAGCGTCTGCCCACCATGTCGTCTGACCTGAAGCGGCCCCGCCTCACCCCTGACGGATGTGCCAGCGCGAGGAGGTCGTGGATGCCTCGATGAACTCGCGGAAGGGGCCGGGAACGGCCGCCAGCTCCTGGGGCGTACCACGCTGGGCCACGCGGGCACCGGCCTCGGTCGGTTCGAGGAACACGACCTCGTCGGCCTGGCGGACGGTGGACAGGCGGTGGGCCACCACGATGACGGTGCGGCCCTCGGAGAGCTCGCGCACCACCTCGGTGATGGCGGACTCGTTCTCCCCGTCCAGGGCCGAGGTGATCTCGTCGAGCAGCAGGATGGGTGCGTCCTTGACGAAGGCCCGAGCAATGGCGACGCGCTGGCGCTCCCCACCGGACAGGCTCAGCCCGCCGGGACCGACCTGCGTGTCCCACCCGTGCGGCAGCGCCTCGATGACGCGGTCCAGGCGGGCGCGTCGGGCGGCGTCGGCCAGCTCGGCGTCGGTGGCCTCAGGTCGGGCGATGCGCAGGTTCTCGCGGATCGTGGTGTCGAACAGGTAGACGTCCTGGAAGACCATGGAGGTCATGCCCATGATCGTCGAGGCGCGCATGGAGCGAACCGGTGCGCCGCCGATGGTGACGGTCCCGTCGTCGACGTCCCAGAACCGGGCCGCCAGGCGCAGGATCGTGGACTTGCCCGCCCCTGACGGGCCCACCAGGGCGGTCACTCTTCCCTGTGGTGCGCTCAGGGAGACTCCCGCCAGGACGGGGCGGCCGGCGTCGTAGGAGAAGGAGACGTCGTTCAGGGTGATCGTGGTTCCCCGGGGCTCGATCTCCTGACCGGGCTCGGGGTCGGGCAGGGGACGCGCGTCGAGGATGTCCCCCACGGCCCGCAGGGCGACCTTCGCGTTGTCGGCCTCGGAGCCGTACATGGCGGCCTTGGTCAGTGGCAGGAGCGTGCGCGCGGTAACGGCCATGATCGCGAGGTATCCGACGACGTCGAGCCTGTGCCCGCTCACACGTGACAGTCCAGCCGCCATGACCAGGGCGAAGGCGATGTTGACGATGAGGTTGAAGTACTGCCCGGGTCTGCCTTTGACCCGTAAGCCGTCCAGGGTGGAGGCGGAGTCGGCCTCCAGGGCGGCTCGCACCGGCGCCCAGCCCGTCTTGGTGACACCGGTGGCGCGCAGCACGGGCTGGAGCCGGGCGAACTCCACGAGGCGTCCGGCCGCGGCGCTCGAGGTGCGGTCCTCCATCTCGTTGGCGCAAGTGGTGGCATCTTCCATGAGCCGCCACACGAGGACCAGCGGGACGATGGTGGCGGCCATGATGATCGCCAGGGGCCACTCGACGACGGCGGTGGCCGCCAGCATGACCAGCGGGACGATGAAGGCGTTGCACAGGTTGGGGATCACCATGGAGGCCAGGTGGGAGAGGGTGTTGACCTCCTTGGAGGTGGCGTTGACGACCGCGGCCTCCCGCTCGGCGCTGAACCAGCCCAGGGGCAGGGTCAGGACGTGATCGGCGATGCGGTCGATCATCGTGTCGCAGACCTCGAAGACACTGACCCGGTAGGAGCGGTGCATGGCGGTGGTGTCCACTGCGGCGGTGATCACCCCCGTGAGCACGACTGCGATCAGCCAGGCGGTCAGGGACTCCGAGCGGGAGTAGAGGGCGCGCAGGAAGGGGATCATGAGGGCCAGGGTGAGGCCCTGAAGGACGGCGGAGGCGACGAACCAGGCGGTGATGGTCCGCATCTCGGCGGCGTTGACGACTCTCATCAGCAGCTTCCACATGGCTACTTCTCCTCCTGCCCGGCCGCCTCGGCTCCGAGCTGTTCGACCTGGGCGGTCAACGCCGCGGCGTCGGTCGCCTCGCTCAGGTCCTGGCTGCTCCACATGGCGGCGTAGCGGCCGTCTGCAGCCAGCAGCTCCTCGTGCGTGCCGCGCTCGGTGATGTGTCCGGCGTCGACGACGAGGATCTGGTCGGCGTCGCGGATCGTGGACAGGCGGTGGGCGATGATGATGACGGTCCGCCCGGCCGCCAGCCGGGACAGGGCCTGGTGGATGTCGCGCTCGGAGGCCGGGTCGGCCTGGGCGGTGGCCTCGTCCAGGACGAGGACGGGGGCGTCCTGGAGGTAGGCGCGCGCCAGGGTGACGCGCTGACGCTCCCCTCCGGAGAGGAACCCGCCCGTATCACCCAGGATCGTGTCGTAGCCGTGGGGCAGACGTGTGATGCGCTCGTGGATGCAGGCCGCCCGGGCGGCCGTCTCGACCTGCTCCCGGGTGGCGTCGGGACGTCCCAGGGCGATGTTGTCGTGGACGGAGTCGTGGGCTAGGGCCACGTCCTGCAGCACGATCGCCACGCGAGAGAGCAGCCAGGGGAAAGTCGCGTCGCGCACGTCGACGCCGCTGATGCGTACGGCGCCGTCGTCGACGTCGTGGAAGCGGGCGATGAGGCGGGCCAGGGTCGACTTGCCACCACCGGAGGGGCCGACGAGCGCTGTCACGGTTCCCGGCTCGGCGGTGAAGGACACGCCGTGCAGGACCGGGGAGCCGGCCTCGTAGGAGAAGGTGACGTCCTCGACGTCGACGCGCCCGGGGGCGGGCCCCTCACCGTCGTTACGGGTTCCCTCGGGCATCGGCGGCAGGGAGAGCAGGTCGGCGGTGGCCTGGGCGGCCATCCTGGACTCGTACATGTGCTGCATGAGGCCGATGAGGGTCATGAGCCCTTCCGGGAGCCCGAGGGCCACCAGGAAGAACGGCAGGGTCGCTGACAGCGGTGTCCACCCCTGGGAGGTGAACAGGACGGCCAGGACCGCGACCGTGGCGAAGACCGTGGAGGGCCGTAGGACCGCGGTCATGGCACTGATGGCCTTCCCGGACCTGCTCACCCACTCGTACGACAGGCCGGAGAACTCGGTGCGCGCCCGGCTGAAGCGGGTGCGGGAGGCGTCGGTGGCCTGGAAGCCCTTGATCTCCTTGATGCCCTCGAGCATCTCGACGGTCGCGGCGGCCAGCGCGGTCTGAGCGGCGCCGAAGCGCTCGGTGATGCCCGACAGGCCGGACAGGGTCAGGAGCATCGCTCCCAGCGCGAGTACCCACAGCCCCACCAGTGCGCAGGCCAGGCGCCAGTCGGTCCACAGCAGATAGGCCGTCCCCGCCGCCGCCATGACGACGGCGTTGGTGGCGTCCCCGGGGACGTGGGCGACGAGGGTGTGGATGGAGGTGGTGTCGTCGCAGACCATCTTGCGGATGGTGCCGTGCGGGATCTGTGCCACCCGCCCCAGGGGCAGGCTGCTGATGGCGTCGACGACCCGCTCACGCAGGTGGTGTCGCAGCCGGGCCTCGGCCAGGTGGGTGATCCCGAGGCCGGCCAGGTAGAGGGCCTGGGAGGCGAAGAGCGCCCCGACGGCGATGGCCGCCCAGATCCACAGACTGCCGCGCCAGCCCTCGGGGGAGGTCTCGCCCAGCCATATGGCCGCCATGTTGCGCAGGGCCTCGAAGGGGACGATGGACATCAGCGCTCCGACGGCGGTCAGCAGCCCGGTGACGATCATGGCCGGGCGCGCCGGCCGGATGAGCTCGCCTACGGTGACGCCGGGACGCACGGAGCCGCCGGCCTGCCCGGAGTGGTCGGCCGGCTCCTCGGTGAAGCGTTTCATTGCCTGGTGAGTTGTCTGGTGAGTCGGTTGGTCGGGCATAGTTCTCTCCTCAGCGGAGGGTGTTCCAGGTGAAGGCGACCAGCGCCCAGGTGAGAACGACGACTCCCCAGTCTCGTGCTCTCCAGGGCTCGTCAGTCATCTCGGTACGCCGTCGGTGGGCACCGAAGGCACGTGAGTCCATGGACAGGGCGACGCGCTCGGCGTGCTGGATGGCCAGGATCATCAGCGGCAGGATTGATCCGATCCAGCGGACCACGGGGGCGAGCGGCCCCCAGCGGTCACCGACTCCGCGCAGCGCCCTGGCGGTGCGCAGGAGCACGAAGTCGTCTTGGAAGCGGGTGATGAAGGCGATGGCCGCGGTGCCTGCCGCCCCCAGTCGGTAGGGCATGTGGAAGGTGGTGGTCAGGGTCCGGATGAGGGCCTCGGGGTCGGTGGAGACGCCGGAGACGAGGACGAGTGCGACGAGCGCACCGATGCCGGTCCCTCCTGTCACCGCGTCACCCAGGTCGTAGAGGCGCGCAGCGGTCTCCTGGTGGTGGCTTCCGCTGCTGAGGATCCAGATCATGAGCGCAGTGACCGCCCAAGGGGCGATCACCGAGGCCATGGTGCGTCGCAGGGAGGCGCGCGCGGCGATGACCAGGACCGAGGAGGCCAGTAGGACGCCCAGGTTGAGGTGATGGTTGCGCAGAGCGAAGACCATCACCATGACCGGCAGGACCGACGCGAAGAGGGTGAGGGGGTTGAGCGAGGTGAACAGGCCTCGCCGTGGCTGGGGCCGGGGCGGCACCGGGGCGGGCTCGGGCAGACCGGTGCACGAGTCCGCTGCTCCGGTGCCGGACGCCTCCGCCGGCTCATCCACGTCGTCGGCGGCGGCGACCTCCTGCACCGAGGCTGGAACCGTTCGGGTTCGCGACGTCGGTCCCGGCAGGGCGATGATGTGGGTGCAGTGCTCCAGGGCGAGCTCGAGGTCGTGTGTGGCCATGATGACCGTGCGCCCCTGATGGCGCAGCTGGTCGATGAAGTCCATGAGCTCGCGGGTGTTGTCCCAGTCCTGCCCGTAGGTGGGCTCGTCCAGGACGACGACGTCGCGCTCCTCGCTGACCATGGTGGCCACCGACAGCCTCCGGGCCTGGCCGCCCGAGAGGATCAGGGGATGGTGGTCCCGGTGGGCGGTCAGGTGGAACTGCTCAAGGAGCTGGTCGACCCTCGCCTGCGAGGTCCCTCCGACGGCGAGCTCGGCTCCGACGGTGGTGGCCACGAACTGGTGCTCGGGGTTCTGGAAGACGTATCCGACCAGGTGCCTTCCCTTGCCGACGTCCCGGCCACCGACCACCGCCTTGCGTGCGGTGGAGCGCACGAGACCGGCCAGGGCGGACAGGATCGAGGACTTGCCCGCGCCGTTGGGGCCGACCAGCCCCACGAGCTCTCCGCCACCCAGTCGCATGGACACGCTGGGCGAGCGCCCCGGTACCTCGAGGTCGACCAGCTCGACACTGGTTCTGGGCTCCGGCCGGGTGCGGCCGGCGAGCGCGTCGCGGGTGTCGATGGACTCAACCTGCTGCCAGCTCTCAGCGGAGTCCTGCATCTGTTTCTCCAGGTAGCGCACCTCGACGTCCGCACACAGATCAGCGAGCCGCGGCACTCGGATTCCGGCTTCGGCGCAGGTCAGTGGTGCCTCAGGTGCGGAAGAGCTCGCGGGCAGGCCACCCTCGACGTCGCGCAGCGCCCGGGGCATCCATACGCCGGCGTCGGTCAGCTCACCGCGGTGCCCCATGAAGACCTCACGCGGGGTGCCGACGGCGATGATGCCTCCGACGGTGTCGAGAGCCAGGACCTGGTCGACGATGGGTAGCACCGGGTCGAGGTCGTGGTCGATGACGACGACCGCCGTGCCGGAGGCTGTCAGAGAGGAGATGAGGTCGTAGAACTCCTCGCGGCCGGTGGTATCGATGGTGCTGGTGGGCTCGTCGAGGACGAGGAGCCGGGGGTGCATGGCCAGGGCGACGGCGACGGCGAGCCGCTGACGCTGTCCGCCTGAGAGCGTCCAGGGGTCGTCCCAGATGCGTTCGATCAGGCCCGCCCCGCGCAGGGCCTCGTGGACCCGCGAGGTGATCTCACTGCGGGGTAGGCAGAGATTCTGCAGGGGGAAGGCGACGTCGTCGTGGACGGTGCGGGTGACGACAGCGGCGTCGGGGCTCTGACCGACGTAGGCGACGGTCTCGGCCAGGGTCTGGACAGTGGCATCTGCGACCTCGGTGCCGTCCAGGCTCAGGCTGCCGGAGTACTCCGAGGGCAGGCAGTGCGGGATGAGACCGCACAGGGCACGCACCAGCGTGGTCTTGCCGCAGCCCGACGGACCGATGACGGCTGTGACCCGACCGCGCAGGTGGGTGAGGCTCACCGAGTCCAGAACCCAGCTCTCGCGTCCGAGGTAGTGGACACTGAGCCCCTCGATCCTCACCAGGGCCGATCCTTCCGGCCCGCCATGCGGCTGTTCCACCGCCGGCGCGTCGGACACGGCGAGCGCTGAATCAGGCACGGCCGGTCGCGCGGTGGTCGATGCCGACGCCGGCGCGGTTGAGCAGCCGGGTCAGGACGATGGTGATGGCACCACCGACAAGTGCCGAGACCACGGCGATGATGACGCCGGCACTTGCCGAGGCGATGCCCGCCGAGGCGCTCATGACGGAGACGTACATGATGCCGTTGAGCAGGCCGAAGGTCGTCGCCGAGATCAGGAAGGACCACCAGGTCCACTTCCGGTAGAGCATGAGGGCGAGGGGCGCCTCGACGAAGGCTCCGCCGATGAGGGTGCCGACGATGGCGGCGGGACCCGTCGGAGTGGTGAAGACACTCATGATCCCCATGAGAAGGGCCGCGATCATCACGGCGCCGGGGCGGCGCACGACGGTGGCGGGCAGCAGGAAGGGAACGAGCCACAGTCCCATGATCGCGCAGCCCAGGAGAACTGCGTCTCGGGAGGCTCCCGCCGCCGGGGCCAGGTAGTTCAGGGGCACCAGGAGGATCATCGAGACCACGGCCAGAGCGGCGATCGTCATGAGGTGACGGGTTCCGAGCGCTGAGTCGGCCAGGCCCGAGCGTGACGACGTGCGCACGGTGGGCCGCTCCTGCCCAGTCGATGTCGCTGTGCGGTTGGTGGGACTCATGTCTTCTCCTCGTGTGTTCTCGCAGGTCACGGTGAACAGTCCGACGCCGTGCCGGAGCACCGGGGACGCACCGCCTCAGGCGCGTCAGCGCGACGGCCTCACGTCTACTCGGATATCGTCATGTTTGCAAATCATTATCATTATCTACCTAGATGTCATTCGATCTCGATGACGTGGTCGGTGCACTCGTTGAGGAACTCGATGTCGTGGCTGATGACGATGACGACGCGCCCCTCGCGCGCCAGGTCCCGCAGCTCAGCGGCGATGGCCACGAGATGTCGGTGGTCGACACCGGAGGTGGGCTCATCCAGGATGAGGACGCGGGCGTCCTGGTCGATCGCGGTGGCGATGACGAGGCGCTGCTTCTGCCCGCCGCTGAGCGAAAGCGGGTGACGGTCGGCCAGGTCGGCCAGGTCGAGGCGCTTGAGCTGCGGAAGGCCGGCCTCCTGGGAGACCGACTCGGCGAAGAGCTGGCGGTGGACGTCCTGCATGACGAGGAAGGCCTGCCCGGTGGCGAGCTCCTTGCCGTCCAGGGAGATGCGCACGCCCCTGCGGGCGCGTTGCAGACCGCAGACGGCTCGCGCCAGGGTTGTTTTGCCGATCCCGTTGGCACCCATGACGCCGGTGATCGCACCTGCGGGAAAGAAGAGCTCGGGAATGTCGAGAATGAGGCGGCCGCCGCGCTCGACCTTCAGGTTCTCGATGCGCAGACCGCCCTCCTGCAGACCTCCGGAAGTCTCGTTGGGCTCAGCCCATAGCGCGCCACCGGCCGCGCGGGAGGGATGCTCGACGCCGCTGCTCACGACGTCGTCGGCCGTCCTATCCGCGTGGCCGGTCCGGGCTGCGACGGGCTCGGGGCTCGTAGCCAGGCGGGGCCGCTCCAGGGTGCGCAGGCCCAGCCGCCTGCGCCGCTCGTCCTCGATCCGCCACAGCTCCTCTCCGCCCATCCGGTGCAGGACGCGTCCCCGCCCCATGATGACGGCCTCGTCGACGAGGCCGCGCAGGAAGTAGATGCGGTGCTCGGCCACCACGAGGGTCCGGCCGGCCTGTTTGAGCCGTTCGATGGCGGCGCGCACGTCGTCGATCGCCCGCGGGTCCAGGTTGGAGGTGGGCTCGTCCAGGAGGATGACGGGGGTCTGCTGGGCCAGGGCCTGGGCGCAGGCGACCTTCTGGGTCTGGCCGCCGGATAGGCCGCGCAGCTCCCTGTCGGCCAGGTCGGTGATGCCCAGCGTCTCCAGGGCCTCGTTGCGACGTCGCCGGATCTCCGGCGCGGGGACCTGGTAGTTCTGGGGCGCGAAGGCGAGTTCGTCAGCCACGGTGGTCGTGAAGAATTGGGAGGCGGGATTCTGGAAGACCGTGGCGGTGCGCAGGCCGGAGCGCTCGATCGGGGTGTCGCAGACCTCCTCGTCCCCGACGAGGACCCGACCGGTGAGCTCGCCGTCGTGGAAGTGCGGGATGAGGCCGTTGAGCAGCCGCAGGATCGTGGACTTGCCCGACCCCGAGGCCCCGCACACGAGGGTGAGGCTTCCGGGGGCGACATCCAGATCGACACCGTCGAGCACCTGCTGGCCGGTGGGATAGGCGTAGGAGACGCCTCTGATGCCCAGCCTCGTCTCATCAAGCGGGGTCACCACCACGCCCCCGGGACGGGAAGCAGCGCGAGAGCCACCATGGCGGCGCTCAGTGCGAGGAGCACGGCGTCGGCACTCCCGAAGCGCAGACGATCGACGACGGTGGGGCGGCCGCCGCCTCCTAGCCCCCTGATGAGAGCCGCGGCCGAGAGGTCGTCGGCGCTGCGGGCCGAGGCGGCCAGGACGGGCACTACGAGCTTCTCAATGCACTGAAGCGGGTGGCGCCACAGGTAGGAGCCGCTGTAGCCGCGCAGCCGCATGGCCTCGATGACGCCCCTGGCCTCATCGAGGGCCACCGGCACGAACCGGAAGAGCACCGCCAGCGGAATGGTGAGGAACCGCGGCGCGCGCAGCTGGTTGAGGGCCGCCAACAGGGTGCTCACACGGGTGGTGGTGACGAACCACGCCCCCAAAGACAGTGAGATGGCGAAGCGCAGCAGCCAGTAGGCGACGACCCCGAGGAACACCGCGAGCCCGCTCGGCCACCACTGAGGCAGCTGAGTCAGCCCCCAGAACATCGCGGTGATGGCGCAGTAGCTCATGAGGACGCGCACCGGCTCGTCCAGGGCGATGAGCATCCCCACCAGGACCGCGATGAGTCCGACAGCGCCGGTGGGGGCAACCCCCATCACCAGCACGTTGCACACCAGGAGCAGCAGGAACTTGCTGCGCGGATCGGCGCGAACACGGGCAATAGCGCCGACGCCGGAGCGGGGGCGCGCCCCGAACGGGGCGTCGAGGAGCGAGCGGCTCTGCGGGCCCGGCGCCGCCGGGCCGGCCGGGGACATCGAGATCTGTGAGCGCCGCATGCTCAGGCGACGCCTGCGCGCTCGAAGTGCTTGCGCAGCACCTTCATTCCCAGCAGAGCGCTGGCACCGGCCACGAGTGCGATGACGAGTATCCACCCAAGAAGGAACTTCATACTGATCAGCGACTGGAGGTCTCTGGCGTACGTGTCCCCCATGGACTCGCGGATGTCGGCGAAGTAGGCGTCCGAGGCCCATATCACCGGGAGGATCGGGCTGATGGCCCACATGGAGAAGACGGCGAATCCCAGGGCGTTGGTGGCGGTTCTGGCGTATCCACCGGCGCGGGTGATGGCGTCGGCGGCGAGTCCCAGGACGGTTGCGACCAGGGGTGTGACCCAGGCGTGTCCGGTGGCGACCATGAGGATGCCGATGATGAGCCCCAGGATGGCGTAGGCGCCGAAGGCCCGGGTCCGGGCCACGTAGAGCATGCAGATGATCGCCTCGACAATGATGCCAATGATCCCGCCGATGAAGATCATGATCGGGTGGATCGCCCCGAGCATCCCGGAGGCGAACAGAGCGATGAAGTACAGGGCGGTGAAGACTCCCACGTTGATGAGGTTGCGCGGCGAGGCGATGTTCGCCGCCCGGGCACCACCGTTGCCACTGGCGGGGTTGGTCGCTGCTGACCTGACTGAACTGGCTGTGCCGGCCATACCGGATCCTCTCGTCAGCACCTCACCGGCTTTGGTGAGGCATACCTAAGTGTGTACTCCTTCTCGGGGGTTCCCGCAAGGGCCGAACAGGCACGGAGCAGCTATAGGACGATCAGGACTAACCGTTGAAAAGACGGGAGAACCGGGTAGTGAACCGGCGCTGAGGATGCCGGGCGAGGTTCTGAGGAGCCTAGCCCGGAGCGCCCAGGCCACCGCGTCCCACAAGGTCGATGCGGTGCATCTCCTCGGGACGCAGGCACCGCACCCGCTGAGTCAAGGACTCGGCGGCGTCGCTCACAGTCGCCAGAGGGTCGGGCAGGTCCACGGGAGCAGTGGGTGGTGAGTCCAGGCGCAGGCTCTCCCAGGTCACCGAGAAGTCGGCGCCCACCTCCAGACAGGCCGCCACGAAGGCCCCCCGCAGGGCGGCGCGCGTTGCCGGGGGCGTGTGGCGGGCGCGCTCGATCTCCTCCGGTTCGCACAGGCACGCCATGGCCCCCTGGGTGACCAGGCGTGGCCCCAGCCCGGTCTCGGCGTTGAGGTCGTGGTAGGCCAGGTCCACCCGCGAGCGCAGGGCCCCCAGGGCATCACCGGACAGCTGGGGGTGGCGCTCGCGCTGGGCGCGCATGAGGCGACGCTTGATGGCCCAGTCGATCTCGGTGTCGATGGCGCCGTCGTCGTAACGGCGCAGCGCTGAGATGACGCGTGGCGCCAGGTCCTCCAGCAGGTGCTCGGCACCGCGGAGGAAGTCCGGTACTCCGGCGTCGCCCAGGTAGGAGGTCATCCGCTCCAGGAAGGCCTCCTGGATGTCGACGGCGCTCAGGCGGCGGCCGTCGACGGTGATGGCGGGAACGTCTCCCCAGGGGCTCTCCCCCAGTGCGGACAGCGTGGCCAGCGGGTCGGCCAGGATGAGGTCGGTGAAGTCCCAGCCGGCCTCGAGGGCGTCCAGGAGCAGGAGGGTCACCGCACTGCGCAGTCCCGTCGTCGGCTCGGCCATGGTGGTGTCGGCGCAGGTGACGTGCAGGCGGCGCAGGCGGGTGGCATCGGCATGGGGCTCGTCGCGGGTGTTGACCAGGGCGCGCTGCCCGGTGGTGTCGGCCGAGGTCAGGGCCTTGAGGTGCGGCGCACGCGGCGACAGACCCCAGAAGGCATCCTCGTCCCCCGATCCCCGAGCCTCCGTGCCGCTGCCGGCGGCACCTGGCTCCAGTGGTCTCCCGGAACCGACCAGGACCGGGCGAGTGGCGAAGAAGGAGGTGAGGACCGCCATGGTGACCTCACCACGCCCGACGTCGACGCTCTCAGTCCCGGGCGCATCATCGAGCAGGTGACGGGGCACGGAGTAGCTCTCGTGGCAGCCGTAGGTGTGGCCGGCGGAGTCGGTGTTGTTGGCCAGGAGGTGGAAGCGGACCGCCGTCCCCGCGTGGGCGAGGCTCGTGGCGGCGCTCTCCGCCATGGCCGCCAGGATCGCCCGCCCAGCCTGATCCTGGGCGACGAGGTCGCGCACGCTCACGCACTCGGCGGTGGCGTACTCGGGGTGGGCGCCGATGTCGAGGTAGAGGCGCCCGCCGTTGGGCAGGAAGAGGTTGGTGCTGCGGTAGCCGGCCGGCCGGTGACGGAAGATGAGCGCCGCCGCCCGCTCGACATCCGGCAGATCCGCCTTCACCGCTTCCGGTGGCCCGGCGGGGGTGCACAGGACGCCGAACTCGGTCTCCAGGCCGGTGACGCGCGGCCCCGGGGCGCTGGCGCTCACTGGCCGCCCTTCTGGACGAAGCCGCGCACGAACTCCTGGGCATCAACGGCCAGGACGTCGTCGATCATGTCCAGCACCGAGTCCAGGCCCTGGCCTCGGGCGGGGCCGGCGGGGGCGGGCGTCGGGTCGTCGTCGGGGGCGGGGTCGTCCTGGCGGCTGCGGGATGGCTGGGCGAACTCACTCATGTCTGCTCTCCTGACAGGGTGG
Organism: Actinomyces oris; assembly: GCF_001937665.1. Lineage (GTDB taxonomy): Bacteria > Actinomycetota > Actinomycetes > Actinomycetales > Actinomycetaceae > Actinomyces > Actinomyces stomatis. The sequence goes on from NZ_MSKL01000025.1 coordinate 130,825, forward strand.
CGGATGTGGTCACTGCTTCGGCGGCCCGCCCCGGGTCGCCGGGGAGCTCGCCCGTGAGGCGCGCTAGGACCTCGACGACGTCGGCGGCGTCCTTGAGGGCCGGTGCCGTGGCGGCGCGGGTGAAGGACAGGGTGTCGGTCAGGGGCAGGCGACGCTGGGCCTTCTCACCGGTCTCCAGGACCATGGAGTGCCAACCGGCGGCGACCACCTGCCCGGGGAAGGTGCTCACGAGCCTACCTCGCAGCCAGGCCCGGGTCGTGGTGGGCGGCTCGGCGAGGGCCGCCTCCACCGCCTCGTCGCTGAGCCCGCCACGTGCGTCGACGCCGGCGGGCACCCGCTCGGCCAGGCCCCGTCCGGCCGGGGAGAGCTCGGACCAGGCCAGGTCGACGGCGTGGAGGACGTCGTGTCCGCGGGTGCCGGGATGGCGACGGGCGGTGGCGTCCAGGAGCTGCTTCTTGGCGACCCACTCCAGGTGTCCGGCGGCTCCTTGGGGCTCCCCCGGCTTGTCGCCATCGGCGCACTGGGCTTGAAGCTCGCGCAGTGAGGCCAGTGAGGCCTCCCAGAAGGCGAGAATCGCACCGGTCTCGGCACCTTCGGTGTCGGCACCGTCGGCCAGCGCTGCCAGGTCCGGGCGCAGGGGGTCGCCTGTCGGCGCCGGAGCGGGGCGGCCGTGGTCCCTCAGATGGCTGCGCACCGTCTCGAGGTAGTGCTCCAGGATCTCCAGGGCGCTCAGGCGCCGGCCATCGGCGAGCTCGAGCGCTCCTTGAAGGCGGGTGTCGCGGGAGACGTCCCGGGCCTGGGCCACGGGGTCGGCCAGGCGCAGGCGGCGCCAGGAGGCGGGGACGCCGTCGGCCAGCACCTGGAGGACGAGGGCGGTCATGCCGAGCTTGAGCCAGGCGATGGTGTCGAAGCAGTTGGCGTCGCCGGCCACCAGGTGGAGACGGCGCCAGCGCTGTGGGTCGGCGTGGGGCTCGTCGCGGGTGTTGACCAGGGGGCGGTCCACCGTGGTGCCCAGGCCGACGATCCTCTCCAGGTAGTCGGCCCGCTGGCTGATCTGGAAGTCGGCGCCATGGGCGACGGTGCCGGTGCCGACCCGGCCGGAACCCACCAGGAGCGGGCGGGCCACGAGCAGGGGCACCAGGGCCTCGACGAGGTCATCGAAGTCGAGGGTGCGGGGCACGAGGTAGTTCTCGTGGGTGCCGTAGGTGGCGCCCTTGCCGTCGACGTTGTTCTTGAACAGTCGGGCCTCCACGCCGCCACGGCGCAGCCGCTCGGCGCCCCTGGCCACCAGGAGGTCCCCGGCCCGGTCGGCAAGGACGGCCTGCGCGGCACCGGTGCACTCGGGAGTGGCGTACTCGGGGTGCCCGTGGTCGACGTAGAGGCGCCCACCAGTGCCCACGCAGGTGGCGGTACCGCGCTGCCATGCCTCCTCCTGGGCGGTCAGACGCACGACGGCGGTGGTGCGCACCCGCCCGGGGACGGGGGCCTCGACGGACCCGGCTCCGGGGATGTCGGTGAGCATGGAGGGATCGGCCGCTGAGCGGTCCATCTCGAAGCCACGGGCGTCACGCAGGGGGTACTCACCGGAGTAGTCCCAGCGCACGCCCCGGCTGCGCCCCACCTCGCCCTCGGCATCCAGGCAGGCGGCCACGACGTCCTCGGGCTCGGCTCCGAGGATGCCGTACTCGGTCTCCAGGCCCATGACCGTGACCTCACGGCCGGGGGCCCGCTGGGTACTCGCCGGCGCCACTGCTCTCACTCCTCCCGCGAGCGCTGGAGCACGCTCATGGAGACCACGGGTGTGCCGCGCCGTCCGCTGACGCGGGCCCAGTCGTCGGGGTGGACGGTGGCGGGCAGGCCCTCGTTCTCCATGATCTCCTCGATGACGGCGCGGTGCAGGTGCTCTCGCGTCAGGCCGCGCCTCCCGTTGGTGACCAGGTCCTTCACGGCCGCCTTCTTGGCCCGGTCGACGATGTTGGCGAGCATGGCGCCGCTGACGAGGTCGGCTACGTGGAGGATCTCGACCTGCCCATCGGAGTGGGTGAGCTCGACCATCTCGGTGGCGCGGCGGCGGGTGTAGAGGGCCTCGACCACCTGCTCGATGAGAGCGTCCACCGCTCCCTGCGCGCCGCCGCGGGCGGCCAGGAGCTCCTCGCTGATCGGAAGGTCGGGCGTCAGGTAGGTCGCCAGGATCTCGGCGGCGCCGTCCCGGTCCGGCCTGCCGATACGGATCTTGACGTCGAGGCGGCCCGGTCGCAGGATCGCCGGATCGATCATGTCCTCGCGGTTGGTGGCGCCGATGACCACCACGTTGTCGAGCTCGTCGACGCCGTCGATCTCGGCGAGCATCTGCGGGACCACGGTGGTCTCCACGTCCGAGGACCGCCCAGACCCGCGGGTGCGGAACAGGGAGTCCATCTCATCGAAGAAGACGACGACGGGCACCCCAGTGGCGGCCTTCTCCCGGGCTCGGGCGAAGATGACGCGGATGCGTCGCTCGGTCTCCCCCACGTACTTGTCCAGCAGCTGGGGCCCCTTGATGTTGAGGAAGTAGGCCTCACCGCGCCCACCCGCGCTCAGGGAGGCGGCGACCGCCTTGGCGATGAGCGTCTTGCCGCAACCGGGCGGGCCGTAGAGCAGCACGCCGCGCGGCGGGGTGAGCTGGTGCGCGCGATAGAGGTCAGGATGCAGGAAGGGCAGCTCGACGGCGTCACGGATGAGCTCGATCTGCTCGCCCAGTCCGCCGATATCCTCGTATCCGACGTCGGGCACCTCCTCCAGGACGAGCTCCTCGACCTCGGAGCGCACCACGGGGCGCAGCGCCATGCGCACGGCCAGGTCGGCCACGAGCGCATCGCCGACCCGGGGGCGGTGGTCGCTCAGGGTCGCCGAGAGGCTGAGGACCTGCTCCTCGTCGTGTCGGGCCAGGACCAGGACGGTGCCGTCGTCGTAGGTCTCTTTGACGGTGACGACCTCACCGAAGCGCGGTGAGGGGGTGGTGTCGGTAATGACGAGGTGCTCGTTGAGGACGACGTCGTCACCCGGGTGGAGGGAGGAGGACACGACGGCGGGCCCCACCCCCACCCGGTGGCGCCGCCCGGCGATGGAGACGTCGGCGGTGCGCGCGGTGGCGTCCACGGCCAGGACGGTGGCGTGCGCCAGGGGTGGGAGCTGAAGGGCCTTGACGTCCTCGTGGAGGGCCGCCAGCTCCTGGCGCGCGGCCCTCAGGGCGTTGGCCAGGTGTGCGTTCTTGCGACTGAGCACGCCGGCGTTCTCACTGAGCTCCCGCAGACGGTCGGTGGCGTCCGCACCGGACCCGGCAGAGGGGTTCCGGGAGACGCCCGACATCGTCTGCGCCACTGGGTCCTTGTTCTCCACCGGCTCCTCATCCATGTGCGTCCTCCTCGACTACGGCCCGGGACCGCTTCGGGTCCCCCTCGATCCGTGTTGGTACAAGCGTACCAATCAGCACCCATTTCGTAACCCGTTTCCTCATCCATTAGGCAGGTGGAGCAGCACCGACGCCCACCGACCTCACACCGGACCGTGTCGAGTGCCCGGGCCGCGTCGTGACAGAATCGACCTCATGTCTGAGACCCCCACGAGCCACGCCGCTCCCTCGTCATCGTCCAGCCGCCTGCTGCCCTCCGAGCCCCACAGCCCGCGAGTGCCGGCCAAGGTGTCGACCGACGGCCTGGAGACCACCTGGGGCGAGCGCTGGGAGTCCGAGGGGACCTACGCCTTCGACCGCAGCGCCGAGCGCGCCGAGGTCTTCTCGATCGACACCCCGCCGCCGACGGTCTCCGGCTCCCTGCACGTGGGGCACGTCTTCTCCTACACCCACACCGACACCGTGGCCCGCTTCCAGCGCATGCGCGGCAAGGCGGTGTTCTACCCCATGGGCTGGGACGACAATGGCCTGCCCACCGAGCGCCGCGTCCAGAACTACTTCGGGGTGCGCTGCGACCCCTCCCTGCCCTACGACCCTCACTTCACTCCCCCGCACACCGGTGGTGAGGGCAAGTCGATCAAGGCCCGCGACCAGGTGCCGGTCTCGCGTCGCAACTTCGTTGAGCTGTGCGAGCGCCTGACAGTGGAGGACGAGAAGCAGTTCGAGGCCCTGTGGCGCAGGCTCGGCCTGAGCGTGGACTGGTCGCACACCTACCAGACCATCGGCGAGCGGGCCCGCAAGGTCGCCCAGACCGCTTTCCTGCACAATCTCGAGCGCGGTGAGGCCTACCAGGCGGCGGCGCCGGGCCTGTGGGACGTCACCTTCCAGACGGCGGTGGCCCAGGCCGAGCTGGAGTCTCGCGAGTACCCCGGCTTCTACCACCGTCTGGCCTTCCACATCGTCGATGAGGAGGCCGCCGCCAAGGCCGAGGCCGCCGGCGCCCCGGTGGAGAACGGCGTCGACGTGTGCATCGAGACCACCCGCCCCGAGCTGCTGCCCGCCTGCGTGGCCCTGGTGGCCCACCCCGATGACGAGCGCTACCAGCCCCTGTTCGGCACCACGGTGGCCTCCCCCGTCTTCGGCGTCGAGGTGCCGGTCCTGCCGCACCCGGCCGCGGAGAAGGACAAGGGCGCCGGCATTGCCATGTGCTGCACCTTCGGTGACACCACGGACATCGACTGGTGGCGCGACCTTCAGCTGCCGCTGCGCGCGATCCTGCGCAAGGATGGGCGCATCGAGACGGAGACTCCCGAGTGGATCACCTCCGAGGCCGGCCGCGAGATGTACGAGGCCATGGCCGGCAAGACCGCCTTCTCCGCCCGCGAGGCCCTCGTGGCCCGCCTGGCCCAGACCGGTGAGATGCGCGGCGAGCCCGTCAAGACGGTCCGTCAGACGAACTTCTTCGAGAAGGGCGACAAGCCCCTGGAGATCGTCACCTCCCGCCAGTGGTACATCCGCAACGGCGGTAAGGAGTGGACGAACCCGGCCTCCGGCACCGACCTGCGCGAGGAGCTGCTCGAGCGCGGCCGCCAGCTGGAGTTCCACCCCGACTTCATGCGCGTGCGCTACGAGAACTGGGTGCGCGGCCTCAACAACGACTGGCTGATCTCGCGTCAGCGCTTCTTCGGCGTCCCCTTCCCGCTGTGGTACAAGGTCGACGCCGACGGCGAGGTCGACTACGACGCGATCCTGACGCCGGCCGAGTCCGAGCTTCCTGTGGACCCGTCCTCCGACGTCCCGGCCGGCTACACCGAGGACCAGCGGGGCGAGCCCGGCGGATTCGTCGGCGAGCTCGACATCATGGACACCTGGGCCACCTCGTCCCTGTCGCCCCAGTTGGCCTCGGGCTGGCTAAGCGACGAGGACCTCTTCAGCCGGGTCTACCCGATGGACCTGCGCCCGCAGGGGCAGGACATCATCCGCACCTGGCTGTTCACCTCGGTGGTGCGCGCGGACCTGGAGTTCGCGGCCCTGCCGTGGCGGAACGCCGGCCTGTCGGGCTGGATCCTGGACTCCGATCACAAGAAGATGTCCAAGTCGAAGGGCAATGTCGTCACCCCCATGGGCCTGCTGGAGCAGTACGGCTCCGACGCCGTGCGCTACTGGGCCAGCTCGGCCCGCCTGGGCCTGGACGCAGCCTTCGAGGAGACCCAGATCAAGATCGGCCGGCGCCTGGCAATCAAGGTCCTCAACGCCTCCAAGTTCGCCCTGTCCATGGGGATCCCCTGGGACGCCGACGAGGCCACCGTGGCCGCGGCTCCCGCCCCCTGCCTGGATGCCTCGGTGGTCAGCGAGCCGATCGACCGCGCGGTCCTGGCGGCTCTGGCCGACGTCGTCGACACCGCCACGGCGGCCTTCGAGGAGTTCGGCCACGCCCGGGCCCTGGAGGTCACCGAGTCCTTCTTCTGGACCTTCTGCGATGACTACATCGAGCTGGTCAAGGACCGGGCCAATAACTTCGACGGCTCTCACGACGCCGACGCCGTCCGCTCGGCGCGGGCGACGCTGGCGATCGCCGTGGACACCTTCGTGCGCCTGCTGGCCCCCTTCCTGCCCTTTGCCACCGAGGAGGTGTGGAGCTGGTACCGCACCGGCTCGGTGCACCGGGCCGCCTGGCCGCAGTCCGAGGGTCTGCGGGAGGCCTCCGCCGGGGCCGACGCCGAGCTGGTAGCCCGTGCGGGAGTCGCCCTGGCGGCGCTGCGCAAGGTGAAGTCGGAGGCCAAGACGAGTCAGAAGACGCCGATCCTCTCGGTGACGTTGGCCGTTGCTGACGACCGGCCCGAGTACGCCGAGGCCATCGAGGCGGTGCGTGCGGATCTGACCGAGGCCGCCAAGGTCACCGGTCCCTTCACCGTGGAGCAGGCCGCCCCGGCAGCCGACTCGGCTGAAGGCGCCTCCCAGGTGACCGTGACCGCCGCCGAGCTCGGAGAGGCCCCGGCCAAGAAGAAGTAAGCCGCAAGGCCCCGGTCCTCTGTTGAACAGTGGCGCCGCCCCCCTCTTCGGGGCGGCGCCACCGTCGTCGCAGGTATGTTCATCGCTGCCTGCCTGCGATCTCATACACCGGTCCCGATGACGATCAACCTCGAACCCCTGGAACCCGCCGGCCGCGAGTCCTTCATCGCCGACCTGCAGGAGGCCTTCGAGCACTTCGTAGGCGACGCACGAGCCTCATTCATCGACACGTTCCTGCTCGAGGACGGAACCGTCAACCCCGCCGCCCCTCCGATCCTTCCGCGAGAGGACATTGAGGAGTCACTCAACAGGTCCGAGGCCCAGGCTCTGCGCATCATTGAGGACGGTACTGCGGTCGGCGGCGTCATCCTCACAGTGAAGGGAAATCGCGGAGAGATCGAGATTCTCGCGATCAATGCAAGCGCGCACGGACGCGGCATCGGCGCACGCGCATGGACCGCCATCGAGGAGGCGTACCCCGATGTGCGGGTGTGGGAGCTGGTGACCCCTTACTTCGAGGTGCGCAACATCCACTTCTACGTCAACAAGTGCGGTTTCCACATCGTGGAGTTCTTCAACGAGCACCACCCCGCCCCCTCTGCCCCGGGCATGGACAAGGACCTCTCCTTCCGCTTCGTCAAGTATGTGGGGCTCCCGGAGTAGGGGGTGGACGCATTCCGTAGCGGCTCCGACTATTCCTGATGGCGTGCCGTGGAGCCGCGGTCGGTGAGGACCGCGGGTATGAGCCTGCGGCGCTGGGGCGGATCCGGTTCCCCCCTGAGGCGGCTCAGGAGAAGTGAGCCCGCCTCAGTCCCCATGGCCTCACGGTCCACACTGAGCTCGCTGAAGGCCTCCCCCTGGCGGCCGCTGTCCTGCGTGACCCCGAGGGTGAGCACGGACAGGTCCGCGGGAACGGACAGCCCGTGGGCCTGCGCCGCACAGGCCAGTCCCACCACGGCGGCGGGGTTGTTGGACAGGACGGCGCTGCACCCCTCGATGAGGCCGCCGGCCTCGACGATGTCGGCGCCGGCCAGCGCCGCCTCCGGCACCTGGCGCACCAGGACATCCACTCCCAGCTCCTGCGCGGCGCGCAGGAGCTCGTGGGCCTGGTTCTGACGGGCATGAGCGTCGTCGGAGGCGGTCTCCCGCATGAGCGCGACGATGCGGCGGTGCCCGAGCCCGGACAGGTGCTCCACGCCGGCGTGCGCCAACTGAGCGAAGTCCGCGTCAATAGCGGGCGCCCCACCGGCGCGATCGGAGGAGCCGATGAGGACGGCAGGGACCTTCTCCTCCAGCAGCATCGCCTCGCGCTCATCGCCGTCGGCCACGTCCATGAGCACCACCCCGCCCAGGGCGCCGGAACGCACGAGCGAGCGCAGCTCGATCAGCGGCGCCGAGGAGGTCATGACCGGGATGACGACCTGGATCCCGCTGGGCGCCAGTGCACGGCGCACACCATCGACGTAGTCCAGGTCGTTGGCGTCGATGGTGGAGCGTTGGCGTCGGAAGAGGACTCCTACGGTGCGCAGCACCGGCGAGGCCAGTGAGCGGGCGGCGGTGTTGGGGTGGTAGTCGAGCTCGCGCACGGCCCGCATGACTCGTTCCCGGGTGCTCGAGCTCGTCGAGCGCTGACCGCTCAGGACGTAGGTGACGGTCGAGGGCGACACGCCCGCCGCCCGGGCCACGTCAGCGCGGGTCGCCGCCATCGGTTCCTCCAGCAGAGGGCCCCAGCCAGCAGGCGCCGTTGGGCGGCACGACGACGGCATCCACGGCGCCCGTCGCATCCACTGATTCCGTTCCCTCAACCTCGCTCCGGCGCCAGGAGGTGATGAGGGGCCTGCCGGCCCCCTCGATCGCCACCGGCTGCTCGGTGGTGTTGAGGACGATCCCAGTGGTGCCGTTGCGCAGGTGCAGGACCCCGGGCTCGCTGTCCAGCCACTCCACTGCCCCGCGCCCGAGTCGGAGCTCGCGGCGCAGGGCGATGGCCCGCCGGTACATGGTGAGGGTGGAGTCCTCGCGTCCCTCCTGGGCCTGGGGCGAGTACTCGCCCCAGCCCTCGGGTTGGGGCAACCAGGTGCGGCCGGTGGCGTTGTAGCCGTAGGAGGCCCCGTCCCGCGTCCAGGGCAGAGGGACCCGGCATCCGTCGCGCCCCGGTATGAGGTGGTTGGTGCGCTCCCACAGGGGGTCCTGACGAGCCTCGTCCTCCATGGTGGTGTGCTCGGGCAGTCCGAGCTCCTCGCCCTGGTAGAGGTAGGCGCTGCCGGGCAGTCCCAGCATGAACAGGGTGGCGGCACGCGCTCGGGCCAGGCCGAGCTCGGCGTCGGGCTGGGGGTCCATGGGGCCGATCCCGGGGTCGGTGTCCATGTCGGCGGGGTAGGCCAGGCGGGAGGCGTGGCGCACGACGTCGTGGTTGGACAGCACCCAGGTGGCGGGCGCCCCCACGGCACCGTACTCGCTCAGGGAGACATCGATGACGCGGCGCAACTCGTCGGCGTCCCATCCGGCGCCCAGGAAGGGGAAGTTGAAGGCCTGGCTCATCTCGTCGGCGCGCACGTACTGGGCGGCATCAGCCTCCGTGGGCACCCAGGCCTCGGCGACCAGGAGGATGTCCGTGCCGACCTCGTCCAGGACACGGCGCCACTCGCGGTAGATGTCGTGAACCCCGGGCTGGTTGAAGGCGGGTCCAACATCGGGCAGCTTCTCGTGGGCCGTGTCTTCATCCGGGGAGCCGGCGACGTTCCACCGGTCGGGGCCGAGGTCGTCGTCGGGCAGACCCTCGGCCTTGACCAGACCGTGGGCGACGTCCACGCGGAAGCCCTCGACGCCGCGCTCCACCCAGAAGCGCAGGAAGGTGCGGAAGTGCTCGTGGACGTCCTCGTTGGACCAGTTGAAGTCGGGTTGCTCGGCTGCGAACAGGTGGAGGTAGTACCAGCCCCGGTCCTCGCTGCGGCCGGTGAGCGGCTCCACCGGCTGCCAGGCCGGCCCGCCGAAGAGCGATCCCCAGTTGTTCGGGGCGCCGTCGTCGCTGTAGCGGAAGATGTAGCGGTCGCGCTCGGGGGACCCCGGCCCCGCCTCCAGGGCGGCACGGAACCAAGGATGCTGGTCGGAGGAGTGGTTGGGGACCAGGTCCACGATGACGCGGATGCCGGCCTCGTGGAGGTCGGCGATGAGGGCGTCGAGGTCCTGCAGGGAGCCGTACTCGGGGGCCAGGTCGAAGTAGTCCGAGACGTCGTAGCCGGCGTCGACCTGGGGTGAGGGGTAGAAGGGCGAGAGCCACACGGCGTCCACGCCGAGTGCCACCAGGTGGTCGACGTGCTCCCGGATCCCCTGGACATCGCCGATACCGTCGCCGTTGGCGTCGGCGAAGGAGCGCGGGTAGATCTGGTAGATGACGGCATCGCGCCACCAGGCGTCGGTGTCGGTGCGCGATACAAGTCCGTGCTGACGGGCACTGGTCGAGGTCATGAACAGGTCCTATGTCGGGCCGCGGCACTGCGGCCAGGTGAAAGAGAAGACGAGGGATGAGGGAGTGGGAGGTCGGGAGACGACCAGCGTCGTCCCGAACGATCTCTGTGGGGCGTCAGTGCGGTAGTGCCGCCCCACAGAGACGAACGGGTGATGGGCGGGCTCTCCGGTGAGCCGAGCCCAGGCTTGCAGCCGCCCCTACTGCTTGAGACCTCCTGCGGCCAGTCCGGCCACGATCCGGCGCTGGAAGAGCAGCACCATGACGACCAGCGGCAGCGTCATGATGACTCCGGCCGCCATCTGTGAGCCGAAGGGCGTGTTGAACTGGGAGTCCCCGGTGAACTTCGACAGCAGCACCGTGGCCGGCTGCATGGAGGGGTTGATAATCATCGTGACGGCCACGAGGAACTCGTTCCAGGCGCCGATGAAGATGATGATGGCGGTGGTGAAGATTCCCGGCGCGGCCAGCGGGAGGATGACCTTGCGGAAGGCCTGGCCGGGGGTGCATCCGTCAACCATGGCGGACTGCTCGAGCTCCTGGGGCATCTGCCGGAAGAAGCTCGTCAGGTTCCACACCGCCAGTGGTAGGGAGAAGGACAGATCCGGGACGATCATCGCCTGATAGGTGTCCGTCCAGCCCCAGGCGGCGAAGTTCTTCAGCAGGGGCACGATGATGGCCACGAGCGGGAACATCGAGGTGGCGATGATGAGGAGCATCAGCACACCCTTGCCCCGGAAGTCGAGGCGCGCCAGGGCGTAGGCGGTGAAGGTCGCCACCGCCAGCGCCACGATCGTCACGATGATCGAGACGACCAGGGAGTTGATGAGGCCGTTGGCGAAGTCGTTCTTCTCGGAGAAGACCGCCTTGTAGTTCTCGAAGGAGGGGTGGCGGGGCCACCAGCTGTTCTCGAAGATCTCACTGTCGGGGCGCAGGGAGGAGACCAGCATCCAGTAGAAGGGCGCCAGGCAGTAGATGACGATGAGGACGATTCCGACGGTAGAGAAGAGGCTTCCCCAGTCCCTCTTGGTCTTGCGGACCGGTGCAGCGGTGGAGGTGCTCATGCCTGCTGGCTCCTTTCAGTAGCCGTCTGGGAGGCCGGGGTGGAGGAGCCGGAGCGCTTGAAGAAGGCACTGACCGGCAGCTTGCGCTCATTGCGCTTGCGTCGGGCCTCGTCGTTACCACTGATGTCGGTGTTGGTGATCTTCAAGAACGCGACGGCGAAGACGAAGACGTAGAGGAACAGGATGAGGGCGTAGGCCGCGGCACTGCCGTAGCGCGAGTTGGAGCTCTCGTCCTGGACCAGCATGGAGAGGGTCTCCACGCTGCCCTTTCTGGGGCCGATAAGGATGTAGGGCAGGTCGAACATGCGCAGGGCGTCCAGGGCACGGAAGACCACGGCCACGACGAGCGCGGGCTTGACCAGCGGCAGGGTGATGGAGGTGAAGCGTTTCCAGGCGCTCGCGCCGTCGATCTTGGCGGCCTCATAGACCTCGTCGGGAATGAGCTGGAGCCCCGCCAGGGTGAGCAGCCCGATGTAGGGCGCCGTCTTCCACACGTCGGCGATGATGATGGCCATCTTGGCGCTCAGATCCCCTGAGGCCCACATGACGTGCTGGCCCAGGATGGCGTTGGCGACGCCGTTCTGGTTGAAGATCCAGCCCCACAGGATGGCGGAGACGGCGGTGGGGATCGCCCAGGGCACGAGGATGGAGGCACGCACGATGCCGCGTCCCTTCATCGCCTTGTGCATGATCAGCGCCATGGCCACGCCCAGAACGGTCTCCAGGACCACGGTGACCACGCCGAAGAGGGTCGTGTTGTAGAAGGCCACCCAGAACCTCTCACCGGCGCTGGAGAAGATGTCGGTGTAGTTCTTCAGCCCAACGAAGGGCTCAGTGGTGGAGAAGAAGCCGTCGTCCTTCAGCCGGGGACGCCCGAAGAGCGACTGGTAGAGGGACTGAGCGATGGGGATGAGGATGACGATCGTCAGCACCAGCACCGTGGGCGAGATGAGCATCCAGGCCAGACGGGCCTGCGCCTTAGAGCTCTTGGACTGGTGATTGACGACTTGCTCGGAGTGCGTCGTGGTACTCATGACTGTCCTTTGACCGTCCTTGTTGACATGACCGGTTTGTCTCAGGGGGCACCGCCCGCTGCGGCGGCCGTTGCTGTGGCCTTACCCCTCCAGCTTCTTCAGGCTGCCGCTCAGGCCGGCGATGACATCCTTGGAGGACCGGCTCCCCGGCTGCTGGATCGCGGGATAGATGCTGTCCTGGATCTTCGCGGTGACGTCGCCGTAGTAGACGGCCTGAGGGCGGCTCTTGGCGTTCTCGAGGCTCTTCTTGAGGATCGGCAGGTAGGGGAACTCCTTGAGGAGCTCGGGGTCGTCGTAGAGGGATCCGAGGATCGGGGCGAGCGTCTGGGTCTTGAGCTGGTAACGCTGGGACTCCTCGTTGATCCACCACTTGACGAACTTCAAGGCGGTCGCCTTGTTCTTGGACCCCTTGGTGATGGCGCAGTTGTGCCCACCCAGCGTGGAGACGAAGGGCTTGCCCTCGATGCTCGGTAGCGGTGCGACGTCGAACTTGTCCGTTCCCAGGGACTCCTTGTTGTTGGCGTACTGGTAGGGCCACTGCCGGTAGAAGAGGAGGTCGCCCGACTCGAAGGCGTTACGTCCGTCCTCCTCCTTCCACTCCAGGGACTCCTTGGGGATGTATCCCTTGGCGAAGCCATCGATGAGCCACTGCAGACCGGTGGCTGACTCGGTGGAGTCGAGGATGACCTGGGCATCGTCGTTGTAGAAGCCACCGCCGGCGGTGTGGATGAACTCCGAGGCGCAGCAGGTCAGGCCCTCATACTTGGCGAACTGACCGCCGAACCCCCCGATGTCCTTGTGGTCGGGCAGCGCCCGGACCTTATCGATGGCGGCCTTGACCTCATCCCAGGTCTTGGGGACCGCCACACCGGCCTTCGCCAGGAAGTCCTTGCGGTAGTACATCATCGGAGCGTCTGTGACGAAGGGGACCGCGAAGAGCTTGTCCTTGTAGACGCCCGTCTTCCAGACGGGGTCGAGAATGTCGTCATTCTTGAGCTCGTCCTGGGGCAGCTCGACCACCCACCGGTTGGCGGCGAACTCCGAGACCCAGACATTGTCCAGCGAGACGACGTCGTAGGCGTTGGAGTTGATCCTGGCGGCGTTGACGAGGGCAGTGCGCTGCTGGTCGGCCTCGGCGGAGAGCTCGATGAGCTTGACCTCCTCGCCGGGGTTGGCCTTGTTCCACTCATCGATCCTGGCCTGCACCTTGCCGCCCGAGTTGTCCTTGCCCTGGACCCAGGTGATTGGTCCGGTGCCTTCAAAGGTGACGGGACCGTCGTCGTCTCCGCGTGAGGTGGAGCAGGCCCCGACTGAGGCCAGCGCCGCAGCCAGGGCTGAGCCCTGGATGAACTGACGACGGGGTAGGGGTGTCATGTGTGTTTCCTCCTTGAAACTGCTGCGGAGCCCACCGGCTCCGTTCCGGAAGGACCCACATCGTCGACGCGCGTCGACTTGGGCATGAGAGGCACGTTACACATCTGCAATCTCCCGGTCAAGCCATTTTTCACTCGCCATCTCGGATGCCTTGAGAGGAACCTCCGAACCACAGGCTCCCCTGCCATCCCCCACACCCCACGATCTCCACGGGACCGCTGCACACCTCCTGTGAAAACCTCCACAGCCACCCTCTCCTTCTCTCACCTCAACGGTGCGCCGCCCTTTCCGCCGCCTGACACAATGAGGCCGTGAGCTCTCACCACTCCTCGCCCCAGGCCACCAGCACCAGGCCGCCGCGCTATCCCGGCCACATGGCCGACGGGGTCTCCAGCACTGAGATCCCCTTCCAGCCCGAGGCGCACTGGTCGGTTCCGTGGCTGCTCGCCGATCGCATCGCCCGCAGCGGTGACCATCCGCTCGTGGCCCGCAAGTCACCCCTGTCCGGGGACTGGCAGGAGGTCTCGGCCCGGGCCTTCGGCGAGGAGGTGGCCCACGTGGCCGCGGGTCTCATCGGCATGGGGCTCGAGCCGGGCACCGCTGTCGGCATCATGGCGCACACCTCCTACGACTGGTTCCTCCTGGACATGGCCATCGCCCGCGCGGGCCTCGTCTCGGTGCCCATCTACGAGACGAGCTCGGCCGAGCAGGTCGAGTGGATCGTCACCGACTCCGACGTGCGTCTGGTCATCACCGAGAGCGGCACGCTGGCCGAGCTCGTACGCGGCGCCGTCGCCGGTATCGAGCAGCCGGTGAGGGTCCTGGCACTGGACTCCGACGCGATCACCACGATCGTCCAGGCGGGCTCGGGCGTCAGCCCCTCCCAGGTCGACCAGCGCACCAACGCCCTCAAGGTCGACGACGTCTACTCCATCATCTACACCTCCGGCACCACGGGCCGCCCCAAGGGCGTCGAGCTCACCCACCGCAACGCCGTCGGCATCCCCTATCACGGGGTGCGCTACCTGCCCGGCGTCCTGTGGGGCGGCGATGTACGCCTGCTGCTGTTCCTGCCGCTGGCCCACGTCTACGCCCGCTGCCTCCAGCTGCTGTCCCTGGCCGGCGAGGGCGTGCTGGGCCACACCCCAGACGCCAAGACCCTCCTGCCCGACCTGCAGTCCTTCGCCCCCTCCTACATCCTGGCCGTCCCGCGCGTCCTGGAAAAGATCTACAACGCCGCCGACGCCAAGGCCGGCAGCGGCGCCAAGCTCAAGCTGTTCCGTTGGGCCGCCAAGGTCGCCATCGCCTACTCCCGCGCCCTGGACACCCCGGAGGGCCCCTCCCGCGGCCTGCGTCGGGCGCACGCCGTGGCCGATCGTCTCGTCTTCCGCAAGATCCGGGGACTCATGGGCCCCAACGCCCGCTTCATCATCTCCGGTGGAGGGCCGCTGGGACAGCGTCTGGGGCACTTCTACCGCGGACTGAGCCTGGTCATCCTGGAGGGCTACGGCCTGACCGAGACCATCGGCCCGGTCAGCGTCAACACCGACTGGCTCAACAAGATCGGCACCGTCGGTCCGCCCGTCTGCGGCAACGAGATCCGCATCGGTGAGGATGACGAGATCCAGGTCCGCGGCATGGGCGTCTTCTCCACCTACCACAACAACTCCGAGGCCACGGCCGAGGCCTTCACCGCCGACGGTTGGTTCCGCACCGGCGACATCGGCGCCCTCGATGATGACGGCTACCTGCGCATCACCGGACGCAAGAAGGAGCTCATCGTCACCGCCGGCGGCAAGAACGTCGCCCCCGCCCAGCTCGAGGACCGCCTGCGCGGTCACCCGCTCATCAGCCAGGTGCTCGTGATCGGGGACGGGGAGCCCTTCATCTCCGCACTCATCACACTGGACAAGGAGATGCTCCCCCAGTGGCTGCGCAACCACGGGCTGGCGGCCATGGACGTGGTCGAGGCATCCTCCCACCCGCAGGTGCTCGCCGCCCTGGACCGGGCCGTGGCGCGCACGAACCGCGCGGTCTCCCGCGCCGAGTCGATCCGCGCCTTCCGGGTGCTGGCCACCGACTTCACTGAGACCAACGGCCTGCTCACCCCGTCGCTGAAGGTCAAGCGCGGCCCGGTCATGGAGGCCCACGCCGACGTCATCGCGGACATCTACAGCTCCACACGCAAAGGACCGCAGGAGTAAACGGGAGCAAACGTCACCACTCGCCTCAGGCGGGCATACTTACGACCATGACCGACGCCTCCGCCCGACCAGCCGACTCCAACCCCTCCGCCTCGTCCGGAGAGCACACCACCGAGCTCCTGGTCCCGGTTCATGACGGCATGACAACACCCTGGGCGCTGGCCGAGCGCGTGCGCCGCAGTCCCGACGGCGGGCTCATCGCCCGTAAGTCCCCCTTGGGACGGCGCTGGCGGGAGATGAGCGCCAGCGCCTTCCGCACCCAGGTGCGTGAAGTGGCCGCGGGACTGGTGGCCCGAGGTCTTCAGCCCGGAGACGCCGTCGGCATCATGTCGCACACGTCGTATGAGTGGACGTTGCTGGACTTCGCCGCCTGGGAGGCGGGCCTGGTCGTGGTCCCCGTCTACGAGACCTCCTCGGCCGAGCAGGCCCAGTGGATCCTCACCGACGCCGGCGTGAAGCTCATCATCGTGGAGAACGAGGCCATGGCCTCCATGGTCGGCGCACTGGCCTCCACCGTGCCCGAGCTGGAGAGTCTGCAGGTGCTGTGCGTCGAGCGCGAGGACGTCCCGGGGCTCATCAAGTCCGGTCGAGGCGTGGACGCCGGCGAGCTCGACCGGCGCACCGCGACCCTGACCTCACAGTCCTTGGCCACGATCGTCTACACCTCCGGCACGACCGGCCGCCCTAAGGGCGTCGAGCTCAGCCACGGCAACCTCGTGCACCTATGCGTCAACGTCTGCCCGCACGTACCCGAGGTCCTGGGCGGGGCCGAGGTCCGTTTCCTGCTGTTCCTGCCCTTGGCCCATGTGCTCGGCCGGTTCGTGGAGATCGCGATCGTCTGCTCGCGCTCGGGTGTGCTGGGGCACGTGCCCGACGTGCGTAATCTCGTCAACGACCTGGGCTCCTTCCGACCCACGGCGGTCCTGGCCGTGCCACGGGTCTTCGAGAAGATCTACAACGCTGCGGACGCCAAGGCGACCGGCGCCAAGCAGAAGGTCTTCCGCCTGGCGGCCAAGACCGCGATCGCCTATTCGCGGGCCCTGGACACGCCCGAGGGACCATCTCGCCGGCTCAAGGCTCAGCGCGCCGCCTTCGACAGGCTCGTCTTCTCCACCCTGCGCTCCGTACTAGGAGGGCAGGTCACGCACGTGGTCTCCGGGGGCGGGCCTCTGGGCGAGCGCCTGGGGCACTTCTACCGCGGCGCCGGGGTCACCGTCCTGGAGGGCTACGGCCTGACCGAGACCATGGGACCGTGCAGCGTCAACCTGCCAGACGCCACCCGGATCGGGACGGTCGGCACCCCGCTTCCCGGCTGCGCGATCCGCCTGGATGACGACGGAGAGATCCTGGTTCGAGGCATCGGCACCTTCGCGGGTTACCACGACAACCCCGAGGCCACGGCCGAGGCCTTCACCTCCGATGGCTGGCTGCGCACCGGGGACATCGGCTCCTTCGAAGGCGCCGAGGGCTTCCTGAGGATCACCGGGCGTAAGAAGGAGCTCATTGTCACCGCCGGGGGGAAGAACGTCGCTCCGGCCCCGCTGGAGGACCGTCTGCGGGGTCACCCGCTGGTCAGTCAGGTGCTCGTCGTGGGCGAGAACCGGCCATGTGTCGGGGCACTCGTCACCCTGGATGCGGAGATGCTGCCGCTGTGGCTGTCCTCCCACGGGCTGGAGGAGATGACCGTCGTCGACGCCGCCCGGGACCCGCGGGTACGCGCCGCCCTGGAGAGGGCGGTGGCCCGGACCAATGAGGCGGTTTCACGGGCGGAGTCGATCCGCACCTTCGAGGTGCTGCCCACGGACTTCACGGTGGCCAACGGCCTGCTGACCCCCTCGCTCAAGGTGCGTCGCGCCGAGGCGGAGAAGCGCTTCTCGGCCGAGATCGAGGCTCTCTACACGCGTACGCCGCTCGTCCCCAGCACCACTGTCTCACCGTCGCAGAACTGAGAAGGATCAACGGCAGAGGCGGACGCCCCCGGCTGCTCGCGGGATCAACTCTTGACTCCTACGGCTCCGTCGGCTTGGTGCGCTCGGCCTCGTGGTCGTCGCGGATCTCCTCGTGGTGCTGGATGACCTCGGCGACGATGAAGGTGAAGAACTTCTCGGCGAAGATCGGGTCAAGACCGGACTCCTCGGCCAGGGCCCGCAGACGCGCCACCTGCTGCCTCTCGCGCCCGGGGTCGGCCGGCGGCAGGTCCAGCCGGGCTTTGAGCAGGCCGACCTGCTGGGTGCAGCGGAAGCGTTCGGCCAGGAGATGGACAAGGGCGGCGTCGAGGTTGTCGATGGTGTCCCGGTAGACGGCCAGCTGCGGAGGAACACCGCCCTGCCCCTCGCTCATGCGGTCCGACTCCGCTCCCCCACCTTGTTCGTCGAGCGCAACGTGCCCGATCCGGACTGGTAGTTGGGCTTCCCGGTACCCCTGACGGCATCGGCGTCGACGACGACGCGCCCGACCTCAGGCAGAGAGGGGACCTCGAACATGGCCTGCCCCAGAACCTCCTCGACGATGGAGGTCAGCCCACGGGCACCGGTCTTGCGCTCCAGGGCGAGGGAGGCCACCGCCTCAATGGCCGCATCGGTCAGCTCCAGCTCGACGCCGTCGAGACTGAAGAGGTACTGGTACTGCGAGACCAGAGCGTTCTTGGGCTCGGTCATGACGCGTACGAGCTCACGCACTCCCAGGTCCTGGACCGTGGCGATGACGGGCAGGCGGCCGATGAACTCGGGAATCAGGCCGAACTTGTGAAGGTCCTCGGGACGCACCGGCGAGGTGAAGACGTCCTGCGAGCCGGTGCTACTGGTCAGCTGCGCCCCGAAGCCCACCATCTGGGCACCGGACTCCTTGCGCTGACGCTGGCGCACGATCTCCTCGATACCGGCGAAGGCGCCGGCGGCGATGAAGAGAATATTGGTGGTGTCGATCTCCAGGAACTCCTGGTGCGGGTGCTTGCGCCCGCCGCCGGGCGGCACGGAGGCCGTTGTCCCCTCGATGATCTTGAGCAGTGCCTGCTGAACGCCCTCACCCGAGACGTCGCGGGTGATCGAGGGGTTCTCCGCCTTGCGACCGATCTTGTCGATCTCGTCGATGTAGATGATGCCCTTCTCAGCACGCTTGACGTCGCCGTCAGCGGCCTGAATGAGCTTGAGGAGGATGTTCTCCACGTCCTCACCGACATACCCCGCCTCGGTCAGAGCCGTGGCATCCACGATGGCGAAGGGGACGTCGAGGAGGCGAGCCAGCGTTCGGGCCAGATGTGTCTTACCGGTCCCGGTGGGGCCCAGCAGGAGGATGTTGGACTTGCCCAGCTCCAGGCCGTCGCCCTCAGCCACGGAGCGCTCCTTGACCTGGACACGCTTGTAGTGGTTGTACACCGCCACGCTCATGGCGCGCTTGGCGGCCTCCTGACCGATGACGTACTGGTTGAGGAAGTCGAAGATCTCCTGGGGCTTGGGCAACTCGAGAGGCACACCGGCGCCGGAGTCGCTCAGCTCCTCATCGACGATCTCGTTACACAGCTCGATGCACTCGTCACAGATGTAGACACCGGGCCCGGCGATGAGCTTCTTGACCTGCTTCTGGCTCTTGCCGCAGAAGGAGCACTTGAGCAGATCCACACTCTCAGCGTTACGTGCCACAGTTTCCTCCAGGTTCGTCATCGGCCCCCCGCGCCCGGGCGGCCCTGCGTCAGCCTACGGGCTGAGTCGGCAGGTGCGCCGAGGACATGGCGGCGTGTCCAGTCCGCAATATGCCACGTTGAGCAACACGCTGCCAGCGTTTGCGAGTTTTATTTCCACCGACTGTGCGTGCGGCGCTCCCGCCGATCGCGGAGGGGAGCACCGCACGCAGTATCAGCACAGCGTCGATTGCCCGGTCAGCACCCCGACAACTCCTCAGGAGGAGTGCGGGGAGGCCGGGGCCTTGCGAGACGTGAGCACCTGGTCCACGATCCCGTACTCCTTGGCGGCTGTGGCCGTGAGAATCTTGTCGCGCTCGAGATCGGCGTGGATCTTCTCTCGGTCCCGACCGGTGTGCGCGGCCAGGGTGTCCTCCAGCCAGGAGCGCATGCGGTCGATCTCGTTCGCGACGATCTCGATGTCGCTGGCCTGCCCCTGCATCCCCTCCATGGCGGGCTGGTGGATGAGGACGCGCGCGTTGGGCAGCGCCAGGCGCTTGCCCTCGCTGCCTGCGGCCAGGAGCACGGCGGCGGCGGAGGCCGCCTGCCCCAGGCAGACGGTCTGCACCTGCGGCTTGATGTACTGCATGGTGTCGTAGATGGCTGTCAGTGCCGTGAAGGATCCACCGGGGCTGTTGATGTACATGGTGATGAGGCCGTCGGGGTCCTGGGACTCCAGGACCAGGAGCTGGGCCATGATGTCATCGGCGGAGGCGTCGTCGACCTGGACGCCCATGAAGACGATGCGGTCCTCGAAGAGCTTGGCGTAGGGGTCCTGACGCTTGAAGCCGTAGGCGGTGCGCTCCTCGAACTGGGGCAGCACGTAGCGGGCCTGCGGCATGGCACCGGCCTGGCGGGCGATGGCCTCGAAGTAGGGACGGGTCGAGGACATGTCAGTTGTCTCCGTTCTGCTTGCCGATCTCCCGGCTGGAGCGCACGATGTGGTCGACGAAGCCGTACTCCAGGGCCTCCTGGGCCGAGAACCAGTGGTCGCGGTCGGAATCGGCGATGATCTCCTCCACCGTGTGCCCGGTGTTGGCCGCGGTGATCTCTGCGAGCTCCTGCTTCATCTTGATGATGAGGTCGGCGTTGATGCGGATGTCGGTGGCGGAGCCCCCTGCACCGCCGGAGGGCTGGTGCATGAGCACGCGGGCGTGCGGGGTGAGGTAGCGCTTGCCCTTGGCACCGGCCGACAGCAGGTGCTGTCCCATGGAGGCGGCCAGGCCCGTGGCCACGGTGGCGACGTCGGGCTGGACGTACTGCATGGTGTCGTAGATGGCCATACCGGCAGTCACCGAACCACCGGGGCTGTTGATGTAGAGGTAGATGTCCCGCTCGGGATCCTCGGCGGCCAGCAGAAGCATCTGAGCGCAGATGGCGTTGGCGTTGTCGTCACGCACCTCGGATCCGAGCCAGATGATGCGCTCCTTGAGGAGTCGGTTATAGATGGAGTCGGTCAACCCCAGACCCGCGCCAGCGGCGTCGGCTGCCTGGGGAGGGGCGACCGCAGCGGGTGTGTAGAGCTCGCTCACGTCAGTCCTCTCATGGTCGGTGTCGCCAACGCTAACGCGACGGCCCCGGCCACCATGCCCGCCATCGCACCCTTTTCGCCAACGGCGCAGGTGCACCGGCCGAGGGAGGACCCACATCGAGCATCCCTCTACGATCACGGCGTCTCCTCAGGTGGTCGGAGCCCCGACGGAGCACCCCTCGGCCGCGTCACCGGTACTGTCTGCCCTGACGGTCGTCGTCCGGCACCCGGGATGCCACAGCCTCATGGCGTGGTCGACTCGGCCCTCACAACCCTCACCGCCCTCATCACCCACATCGTCCAGCACCGAAGGAGCACACATGCCCCCCTCATCCAGCACCCCATCCACCGAGTCCCTGTTCCGGCTCGGTCTCAATGCCACTCTCCCCATCTCCGAGGAGGCCACCACCTCGCGGGTCGTCGTCAATAACGACATCCTGCGCACCGTCGTCTTCACCTTCGACGCCGGTCAGGTCCTCACCGAACACTCCTCCCCCCGGGCAGTGATCGTCACGCTCCTGGAGGGCGAGATGGACTTCTCCATCGGCGAGCGCACCGAGAGGATGGGAGCCGGGGACGTCATCTATCTGGCACCCGGCGACCGTCACGCCCTGACGGCCGTGACGCCGTGCCGCATGCAGCTGGTGATGGTCGACGTCGACAAGGTCGTTGCGGCGACCGAGAAGTAGCCCAGGAGCGGGCAACCGCCACCAATCAGCAGCCGGCCGGTCGACGGCCGCCACCGCATGGGGTGGGGAGCGAAGCACTGAGGTGTTCGCCCCCACCCCACATCCTTGTGAGATCCACTAAATCAAACACCCTGTCCAGGCGCGTCGCAGCACCCGGGCAACCGGACTTCATCTGGAGCATGACGCGCAGTGTTGCGCCTCACTCGAGCACCCGGAGGCGAAGCGGCGGTAAGCCAACTCACGTACCCTTGTAGGAAAACTAAATCGTCCGTAGGTTAGATTGTAGGCGCCCGAGATCTTAACGTGACCCGCTTCCCACACCGTGGCATCAGCGAGACGGGCGTGGCACCATCGATTTTATCCACCCGAGAACGCTGGAGCATCCGCCTGCCTGACGGCCACCAAAGCTCCGCTCCTCACCGTCGTCAGCCTACCACATTCTTTTAACATTCAATAACCCCGTCCCTACTCGAACAGCACGTCTTTTCCGCCTGCCGCACCACCCAGTAAGGGGTTACCCGTGTTCAGCACGCTCGCACAACTCCATGTACCAGAGAGGACCACCGCATGATCGTCATTACCCTGCTGGTGGGAATTCTTTTCTGGATCGGAATTGATATCTGGGCCGGCATCACCTCAAAGTGGTACAAGGCTGTGGAGCTGAACTCGAACATCACCTCAGATGACTTCAGCGTCCTCGTACCGATCTACGGCAATGTCAAGTACCTGCAGAACGCGGATTACCTACGCCCCTACGGCAATCGAGTAGTCCTGTGCACCACCTCCGGTGAGTCTGAGGAGTTCTACCGCGATCTTGAGGACATCGCCATTCGCTATGGATTCAGGATTTTCCGCAGCGATTACGTCCCGCGCAAGGTGGGGCGCAAGCGAAGCACCTCGGGCATCACCCGGGACACAGTCGTACGTGACGCACTGCTGGCCGCGCCTCTCAACTCCTACATTGTCTGCCTTGATGCCGACACCACGGCGCAGGAGCCGCTGACCCACATCATTGGCGCCCTGGTGGCCAATAAGGCCGACTTCGCCTCGGTGACCATCGTGCCCCAGAAAAAGGGCCCCTTCATCGTCCAGATGCAGCGCCACGAATACGTCGTCTCAATGCGCGCCCGCAGGATCATGCCATGGCTGCTCAGCGGCGCCCTTCATATTGGCAAGACCGACGTCATGCGTCAGATCATGGCCCGCCACTCGCTGTTCTTCCAGGGAAATGACATCGAGTCCGGAATCATCGGAGACGCACTGGGTTACAAGGCCGTCCATATTCTTGCCCACGTCAACACCAATGCACCCGACACGCTGTACGCCTGGTGGCGCCAGCGGATCGCATGGAGCGGTGGTTCCTTCAGACTATTCATCGTCAATTTCAGATTCGTCTTCCAGCACCCCTTCCTGTGGCTGTACAGCGGCATCGTGGTGATCAGCATGTTCGTCCTCAGGTGGATAGCCGTTGTGAATCCCGGATGGACGCTTCTGCTCGCACTGTTCATCTACTACGCCGCTATCGTGTGGCTTCACTGGGACCACGGCAACAAGTGGCTGATCTTCCAGCCGTTCTACTGTCTCTTCGTCAGTCTCATCGTGGTTCCCATCGGGGTTGCCTACTATTTCAAAATGGCGATTCCTGAGCGCAACTTCGGAGTCATCCGTCCCAAGCGCAAGGAACTTGTCACGGCGAGCTGATTCTCATCCGGGACACGTCCAGCCGACGCAGGCAGCCCCGTCCCAACAACGCCTCTCCATACGGCAATGGGCCCACCTTCTTCCAGAAGGTGGGCCCATCTCTTTGACACGGAGCGTCCCGCGTGAGCGGCGGGAACGCACGTCAACTCATGCGTCCGAGCGCCGTGGACTCACTCGGCGTCGTCGTCCTCAGCGGAGTCGGCGTCCTGCGCCGCAGCAACGGCAGCGGCCTCTGCTGCCGCGGCGGCGTCATCCTCATCAGAACCGATGAAGGCGGACAGGTCCACGGTCTCACCCTTGGAATCAACCACTGCAGCCTGGCGCAGCGCCATGGCCAGCGACTTGTTGCGAGCGACCTCGGAGACGAAGGCGGGAATCTGACCGGCCTGCTGAGCACCCTGGAGGAACTGGGCGGGCTCCATGCCGTACTGCTGAGCGGTCTGGAAGAGGAACTCCAGGAGCTCGTCCTGAGCCACCCCGACCTTGAGATCCTCAGCCAGGACATCAAGGATGATCTGGTCGCGCACACCGGTGACGATGTCCTCGCGGATCTCCTTGGCGTGCTCCTCGTCGCCCTCCTTGCCCTCGGCCCGAAGGTGCTGGGCGACCTCGGCCTCAACGACGGCCTCAGGCACATCGAAGGTGACCTCGCTGCGCAGGTGCTCCAGGAGAGCATCACGGGCGGCGACTGCCTGCTCGCCGGTCTTGCGCTCGGTGACCTGCTTGACGAGGTCCTCGCGCAGCTCCTCGACGGTGTCGAACTCGGAGGCGAGCTGGGCGAACTCGTCGTCGACCTTGGGCAGCTCACGCTGCTTGACGGCGGTGGCGGTCACCGTGACCTCGGCCTGCTCACCAGCGTGCTCGCCGCCGGCCAGCTCAGTGGTGAAGGTGGCGGACTCGTCGGTCTTCAGACCGCGCAGAGCGGTGTCTAGGCCCTTGAGCATGTTGCCCTTGCCGATCTCGTAGGAGACGCCGGAGATGGAGTCGACCTCCTCGCCGTCGATGACGGCCTTGAGGTCGATGGTGACGAAGTCACCGGTCTTGGCCTTGCGACCCACGGACTTCAGCGAGCCGAATCGGGCACGCAGGTTGTCCAGCTCGGTGTCGACGTCCTCGTCAGTGACCTCGACGGCGTCCACGGTCAGCTTGGTCTTGCTCAGGTCCGGCAGCTCGATGACGGGCCGAACGGTGACCTCAGCGGTGAAGGCGAGCTGGCCGCCGTTCTCACCGGTGGCGTTGGGCAGCTCGACGACGTCGACCTCGGGCTGGAGCATGGGGACCCGCTCGGCCTCGGTGATGGCGTCCCGGTAGAAGTCGGAGAGCTTGTTGTTGACGGCCTCCTGGATGACGGCCCCACGACCGACACGCTGGTCGATGACCCGGTTGGGGACGTGACCGCGACGGAAGCCGGGGACCTGGATCTGGGAGCCGATCTCCTTGTAGGCGGCATCCAGGCTGGGCTTGAGCTCCTCATAGGGGACCTCGACGGTCAGCTTGATGCGGCTGGGGTCAAGATTCTCGACAGTGGTCTTCACGGGGGTTGCTCCCATAGGTCTGAGTTCTGCGGTAACACCGACACGCTCGGAGGTGTTCGGCCGACGCGCGTCTGTGGCGTCAATCCGTGCCATCTTAGGGCAAACGGGCAGTGGGATCGATGCTGCGCCCGCACCTGGCGCATGAGTCTGGACACAGGCGGAGACGCCGGGCACGGTGCGTCATGGCCGTCGGCCGCATCGACATATTCACGAGCCACACATCCGGCATCGACGCACCCCTGAGACGACCTGGACATCATGCTGTCGCCCACAGGACGAGGAGTCGGGCTGGCGGGATTTCAACCCGCGGCCCCCGCTCCCAAAGCAGGTGACATCCCAAGGGTGACCCCCTGAAAACACTCACCGAACCACTGACCAGCCATCCCAAAACCAGCCATCAACGCGCCATGTTTCCGAGACGCCACGCAGACCCCGGAATCAAGCCAAAAACGCACCCTCAGAGACGACGAAAGCGCCCCCACTACCCGGGTAGGTAGCGGAGGCGCCTAGCTGTTCAAGAAGCCATCTCAGCCGTCAGACAGTACGGCGTAGAACGACGTCGTGAACCGTCAACGACGGGATTGGAGCCTCCAACCAGACGCCCCACACGTCACCCACGCTCGGGTCAACCTCACGCGGCCGGATATCCAGTTCGAGCACCTGATGGTCGCCCTTCCGGACGGTCAGGTCTGTGATCTTGGCGCCCTGGTCAACCTGCGCCGGGTGCCCGGCCTCCTGGAAGCGGCGAGCCGTGTACAGGGCCGCCTGCCCCTCCTCCTCACCGAAGTTCCCACCCGGGTAGGAGTAGCGCACAGTCAGGTGCCACGTCCCCTCCGAGGGCTTCAACTGGTCCAGGCCAGGAGCGAGCACCGGGTACTGGGAGTCCAGGCGCACACCGTCGCCGGTCTCCGCTGCGCTCACCTTCGGCCACTCACTGATCGGCGGGAACAGGGTCGGGCTCGCGGATACGGGATCCGCCGAGCGGACGATGACCGCCCCCAGCGGAGTGCCGGCCGGGACCGGCTGACCCGCATCGAGGCGGACCACCGGCGCGAACCGGACCATGTTCCGGGCAAGCTGCTGCGTCAGCGCCTCAGCCTGCCCTGCCACCTCGGCGGCCTTCGCCGCGTCGGCCTTCGTCTGCTCCGCGGTGTTCCGCGTAGCACGGATGCTGTCACCCATGCCGTTGACCTGAATCTTGGTCGCGTAGGCGGCGTCCGCCGCCTCACGGGTGACGTACGCCGACAGGTCTCCGGCCGGGGCCTGCGGCTTCCCCTCATCGTTGATCTTCACCCCCGATGCCCCAATGTTGATGGTTACCTGTGACGGCCCGCAGTACTCGGTCTTCTCGTCTGCCATGACTCCCCTTATGCCTGGATCTGGATACTGACGGGGATCTCCTTCTCCCCGTCCCACACAGTCACGGTCGCCGCGACCTCACGGCCCCCATCCCACACAGTCACGGACGGGCCGGCCGGGGCCGGCGGGACCGGAGTCTCATACACCTTCAGCGATGAGACCAGGACGTCGCTCGCTGCCGCAGGGACGCTAACGGACGGAAGCCACAGGGGACTCGGGTTAGCGGGCAGTTCAACCTCCGCGACGACCGTCGCCCCCTGCCCCGCAGCCAGCGGCGCACTCTTCAAGTCGAACGGGCCAGAGACCTTCTTTTTCGCCTCACTGAACCAGTTCACGCGCAGGTCCAGCTGGGAGCCCGCATCGGCCGAGTAGGCGATCTCGAAGGTGAACCGGCGGGAGCCTACCGGGACGGCAGAGCCGTCGTAGGGAGTGGTTGAAGCCCCGGCTGGAAGGAACGCGCCGGCGTCGCGCCGCTGCCCCTTGCTGCGCCACCACGCCCCGAGAGCCGGGATGATGCTGTCAGCCATCACGCCTCCTTCCTGATGATGATCGTGCCGGGGTTCTCCGGTCGGGCTGGCGGGATTTGAACCCGCGGCCCCCTGCTCCCAAAGCAGGTGCGCTACCAAACTGCGCCACAGCCCGTGGCGTGACGAAAGGGACCGCCGAGGAGCGGCCCCTTTCGGCTCACAGAGCGGGTGACGGGAATCGAACCCGCGCAATCTGCTTGGAAGGCAGAGGCTCTACCATTGAGCTACACCCGCATGGATGAAGGGTTTCACCCCTCCACCGGCAACCTCACTGCTCGATGAGGCCCTCCTTGTAGGCCCGCGCCAGACGGCGAGGCACGGAGATCTCGCGGCCCTGGACGCGGATGGTGTTGAGCTCGGTGAGCTTGGCCTTCCACTGTGAGCGGCGGTTGCGGGTGTTGCTGCGGGACATCTTCCGCTTCGGCACTGCCATGGGCCCGCTCCTCTCTCATGAACCTGGGGATCGGACGACCCCTCGAAACTGGACCGAGGGACACCATAACGACATCGCCGGGACCGCTTCCAGTCCAGGACCGCCTCAATACGTGTGACATCGGTCCCGCAGCCGCTCCGTGCGAGGATCCTGCCATGGCCCCGCAAGCCCCTCACACACCATCGCACCAACCATCTCAAGAGCAGGGATCCCCCGGGCTCATCACTCTGGCCCACGGGGAGCAGCCCGAGATCGACGTGGAGATCAAGAAGTCCCACTTCCTGGCGCGCGCCTGTCGCACGGACTCCATGAGTGAGGCCCGCGACTTCATCGCAAGCGTGCGCTCCACCTACCCCGACGCACGCCACCACTGCTCGGCACTGACGCTCACCGACCTCTCGGACGGACACTCCCTGGCCGCCCCTCCCCCGCCCACCGAGCGCTCCAACGACGACGGCGAGCCCTCCGGCACAGCCGGCCAGCCCATGCTCGACGTGCTGCGGGGAACGGGACTGGCCAACACGACCGTCGTCGTCACCCGCTACTTCGGCGGAACGCTCCTGGGAACCGGCGGCCTGGTACGCGCCTACTCCGAGGCAACCGCTCAAGCACTGCATGCGGCCGCACGCGTCACCCTGACCCGGCTTCACCTATGGGACCTGCGGGTGCCAGTGGCTCAGGCCGGCAGGATCGAGGCCGAGCTGCGCTCCCGCGATCGCACCGCGACTTCGGGGCCAACGGTGGAGGACAGTGCCACCATCCCGGTCCCGACCATTCGCGTTGAGGAGACGATCTGGGGACCGACCCACGCGGTCCTCGTACTGGCCACCTCCTGCGCCGATCCTGCGCTCCTGCAGGCTCCGCTGGCGGCCCTGACTCGCGGCGAGGGGAGGGCCGAACCGGCCGGCAGCCGGCTGGTCGAAGTACCTGTGTCCCCGACCTGACGACGATCGGGCTCCCCGATCCCCCTGAGACGCCCTCGCGGCACGCGTGATCGTCAACGGGTACGCGACCACGATGCGAACAGATGACGGACGGATGTGGCGATCGCCGTCGGTCACGGGGTAGGGTTCTCGCCAACGGCCGGGGCACCAAGCCCCGGACGACCCTATGAGCAGTCACGCCCAGGCAGGCGCAGTCAGTCGCCTTGAGGAACAGAGGAGGACCCGTGATGGTTATGACCGTCATGTGCACCGTGTCCGCCATGTCCTCCATGCCCATCGCGCCCGCGTGCTGCTGCCGGTGTCGGTAGGGCGCCAGGCCATGACATCTGTGCGCGTACCGCTGCGCGCATGCCCGGCGCTCCCGGAGCAGGCGGTCACCCCTGCTGTTTGAGCCACTCCGTACGACGTGGCCACCCCTGACGGACGCGGACCGTCCCCATTTCTCTTCCTCTCACGAGCTCTTGCGGGCCCGACGTCGCCTCATCGCGCAGCGCCGCCGGTCACCGCAGCCACAGGGCTCACCCAACCCACATCCGAAGGACATCACTATGACGTACGCACCTAACGCAACCGCCCTGGTCGGCAACACTCCCCTGGTCCGCATCAACCGTGTCACCGATGGAGCCCCCGCCACCGTCCTGGCCAAGGTGGAGGCCTTCGAGCCGGCCGCCTCGGTCAAGGACCGCATCGCTCTGTCCATCGTGCGCGCCGCAGAGGAGTCCGGTGACCTCAAGCCCGGCGGCACCATCGTGGAGGCGACCTCCGGGAACACCGGAGTCGGCCTGGCCATGGTGGGTGCGGCCCTGGGCTACAAGGTGATCATCACCATGCCCGAGACCATGTCCAAGGAGCGCCGGGCGATCATGCGCGCCTTCGGTGCGGAGCTGGTGCTGACCACTGAGGGCGGCGTGGCCGGGGCGGTCAAGCGTGCTGAGGAGATCCAGGCGGCCATCCCCAACTCGATCCTGGCATCCCAGTTCACCAACCCCGCCAACCCCAAGGTCCACCGCGAGACCACGGCCCGGGAGATCCTGGAGCAGACCGGGGGTGACATCGACGTCTTCGTAGCCGGCATCGGCACCGGGGGCACGCTGACCGGTGTGGGCCAGGTTCTGCGCCAGGAGAAGCCCGGGGTAAGGATCTACGGCGTCGAGCCCTCCGAGTCCCCGCTGCTGAGCGAGGGGCAGGCCGCACCCCACAAGATCCAGGGTCTGGGCCCCAACGTGGTTCCCGAGATCCTCGACCAGGGCATCTGGGACGAGCTGCTCCACATCGACTCCGACGTCGCCATCACCTACGCACGCCGTGCCGCGGCGGAGGAGGGCCTCCTCGTGGGGATCTCCTCGGGCGCTGCTCTGGCCGCCGCCAGCGAGCTGGCCAGGCGCCCCGAGCTGGAGGGCAAGACCATCGTCACCGTCCTGCCGGACACCGGTGAGCGCTACCTGTCCACGCCTCTGTTCAAGGACTACCTCGACTGACGGCCCCGACGGCGGCGATCCTGGGAACAGGTGAGCCGCCGTCGGTGTTGTCACCGGCGCAGCGGGTGAGGTGAAGGCTCACAAGCCGACCTGGGCCGCACCGTCACCCACCAGAGGAGCACACCATGCACAACTCCGAACGGTCCCTTCTGGACCTGGCCCGCGAAGACCTAGCCACGGCCCGCAGGCGCGATCCCGCCGCCCGTTCCAACGTGGAGGTGGCCCTCCTCTACCCGGGCGTCCACGCCCTGTGGGCGCACCGGGCCGCCCACAAGCTGTGGCACAAGGGGCACCGCTTCGCGGCGCGCGCCCTGTCTCAGGCCGCCCGAAACTTCACCGGTATCGAGATCCACCCGGCCGCAGTCATCGGTGAGCGCTTCTTCATCGACCACGGCATGGGCGTGGTCATCGGCGAGACGGCCGAGGTCGGCGACGACGTCCTGCTGTTCCACGGAGTGACACTGGGCGGGGTGTCGATGAGCCCCGGCAAGCGTCATCCCACCATCGGCAACAATGTGCAGATCGGAGCCGGCGCCAAGGTCCTGGGGCCGGTCGTCGTCGAGGACGGGGCCAAGGTGGGTGCCAACGCGGTCCTGGTGAAGAACCTCCCGCAGGGCTATGTCGCCGTGGGCGTACCCAGCCGAGCCCGCGACCCTCGCACCGACCCCGAGCTCATGATGGATCCGACCATCTACATCTGAGCCGCCTCTCAGTGGCCCGGAGACCGCCTCATGCCGTCCCTCGAGTATTCCGGCAAGCCCCTGGGGCACCCGCTGAGCGCACTCATGCACCCGGTCAGCGGGCGACCACTCCGGTGGCCAGGTCGCGCAGGCGGTTGAAGACCCGGCCGCCGGAGGCGCGTGAGCCGTCATGCTCGTACTCGCTGGTGATCCAGATGCGCAGGCCGGGGATGAGCGCGGCCGTCTCCAGGGAGGTGGTCATCGGCACGAACACGTCGCGGGCGTAGACGGCGGCCGCCCCGGGGGTCGTCGTGGACCTGAGGCGGGTCGGGTCGTAGAGCGCCGGCCACTCGTGCGCGGCCAGGAGGTCTGCCACCTCCAGCCAGGGGTGCAGGCCGGTGTCCTCGACGAAGGCATCACGGCGCACGTGCTCACCTGTCAACAGGGTGGGATCGTCGTCGAAGACCGCGGGGCGCACCCGCTGGGCCGCCCAGTCGGTGGTGCCGGTGTCGGCCCAGCAGGACTCGTGGATGACGGCGTAGAGCGGGAACCTGCCGCCGAAGGGCAGGCACTGTCCCAGGTCGTAGCGGAAGGCCCATGAGTCGGGGTCGCGTTCCAGGAGGTAGTGGATCGTGTCCGCGCCCCCGGCTCCACCCAGCAGGGCGCCGAGCGAGCGCAGGCGCTCAGGTCCGACGAGGTCTCCAGCCGCCGTCCTCAGCTCGCCCCGACCGGCCTTCTCAGCCAGGGACGCCATGCGGTCGCGGTCCTGGGGGAAGCGGGCGTAGTACTCCTCGCTCTTGAGGCGCATCGCCTCGTAGCTGAGGGCGTAGACCTCGTCAATGCTGTGCCCGACGGCGGGCAGGCCACCGGTGATGTAGACCTTCTCCAGGCTCTGGGCATGCTCGGAGAGGTACCGGGTGACGCAGAACCCTCCGAAGGACTGGCCCAGCAGGCTCCAGCGCTCCAGGCCCAGAGCGCGGCGCAGGTCCTCGCAGTCCTCGACGATCTCATCGGCACGCAGATGAGTGAGCAGCCGGGCGGTGTCTACTGGGGTGCCGGCGGCATCGGGCCGGTCCACCGGGCTGGAGGCTCCGGTGCCGCGCTGGTCGACGAGGATGAGTCGGTGGTGCTCGAGGATCGCACCGATCCAGCCGAGCCCGGAGTCGGCACTGGGGCGGGGTGCCTCGCAGCCCGGCCCGCCCTGAAGGAAGACCAGTGGCGGCCGGGAGACCGGGTCGAT
Organism: Actinomyces oris; assembly: GCF_001937665.1. Lineage (GTDB taxonomy): Bacteria > Actinomycetota > Actinomycetes > Actinomycetales > Actinomycetaceae > Actinomyces > Actinomyces stomatis. The sequence goes on from NZ_MSKL01000025.1 coordinate 162,160, forward strand.
GCCGGCAACTGAGATCTCACGGGCGTAGACAGTGATGGTCTCCGTGCCGTCCGGGGCTAAGTCCCCCTGCCCGCTGCGGTCCAGGGGAACGGTCAGGTGATGGTCGCGGGTCAGCAGGCCGGCGGTCGAGGAGGACCAGCTCGAGGAGTGCAGGGCGGGCGAGGCGTTCGACATGCCGCCACCTTAGTGGGACCCGGAGGGTCACCAGCCGGTTTCAGTGGGCCTGACAGGTCGGGCACCAGAAGAGCCGGCGGGAGGCGACCTCCCGCTCCGCCACCGGGGTCCCGCAGCGCAGGCAGGGACGGCCAGTGCGGTGGTACACGTACCACCGGCCGGCCTCGGGGTCGTCAGGTGGCAGGGGGTCGGGGACGTCGTCGAGGTCGACGGTGGTGATGAAGCCGGTGGCCACCCCGTACTCCATGAGGGGACGCAGGTCCTCCCAGATGGCCCGCAGCCGCTCCTGGCTGATGCGGTTGCCCGCTCGGAACGGCGAGACCCCGACCCGGAAGAGCGTCTCGGCCCGGTAGATGTTGCCGGCTCCGGAGATGACGGCCTGGTCCATGAGCAGCTCCCCGATGCTCTTGCGCCGCGAGCGCGCCTTGGCCACGAAGGACTCGACGTCGGCGTCGGCACGCAGCGGGTCCGGGCCGAGGCGACGGCGCACGGCGGCCACGCCCTCGGAGTCCAGCAGCTCGCAGGCCGCCGGCCCGGTCAGGTCGGCCACCCCGTGCTCGCCGAGCAGCCGCAGCCGCACCGCGCCACGCGGCTCGGGCGGTTCCCACTCCTCGGGGGCGGGCCCATGCGTGGCTGCATCCTGCCCCTCGGCTTCGAGGCTCCCACCGTTCAGCCCGGCCAGGGCCGACCCTCCCCCACCTTTGAGGGCATGCTCGCCGCGCTCACCGACGCGCCGACGCGGCGCCCCGATGGCGTGGGGCGCCGTGAACTCACGGTCGCCGTCGAAGGTCCACGCCCCGTAGAGGCCCAGGTGAATCCGCAGCCAGGTGACGGAGGCGTCGTCGAGGGACATGTCGGCGCGAGGGCCGAAGGGCAGGAAGAGGTGCTTGCCATGGGCCTGGCTGCCCAGGAGGACCTGACCGTCAAGACGGCTCGCTCCGTCCGCGAAACGCCCCTGCGGCGAGCGCACGCGCAGGCTCTGACCACCGTAGAGCTCGTCAAGGGCGGCGGCGAGCCGGTGGATGGTGTGCCCCTCCGGCATGCTCAGGCCCCGGTGGGGGTGGAGGCGCCGCCGGGATCCGCTGCCGGTTTGGCGTCCCCGTGAATGCGACGCTCATAGTCGGTGAGCTGCGCGATACGACGCGCGTGGCGCTCATCCCCGCTGAAGGGCTCGGCGAGGAAGGCGTCGATAATCTCCATTCCCGTGTCCAGGTCGTGCATGCGCCCTCCGACGGCGACGACATTAGCGTTGTTGTGCTGCCGGCCGAGTCGGGCCGTCTCGATCGACCAGGCCAGGGCGGCGCGCACTCCGTCGACCTTGTTGGCGGCGATCTGCTCCCCGTTGCCGCTCCCCCCGAGAACAATGCCAAAACTGCCGGCGTCGGCCACAACGGCCTCCCCGCAGGCCAGGCAGAAGGCGGGGTAATCGTCATCCGGGTCGTATGAGTGGGCTCCGTGGTCGACGACGCTGTGCCCCTGTTCCCTCAGGTGCTCGATCACGGCGCTCTTGAGCTCGAAACCGGCGTGGTCGGAGGCAATATGGATGCGCATGGGCAGAATTGTGCCTCACGCGAACAGCGCTTCGCACCATGAGGGCACGGGTGCTGTCAGGACGCCGGACGGCACCGGACCGGGTTAGCGTGTCCGCTATGACTGACGCCTCCGCGACCTCACCGATTCCCACCGGCTCCTCATCCGACTCACCAATCCGGGACTCTCAGCCGGCGAGCGCCTCCGGCACCACTGCCGGCGAGGTTCTCGCCGGAGTGCTGGAGACGGGGCACACCGACACCTCCATCCGCCCCCAGGACGACCTGTTCCGATTCGTCAACGGCCAGTGGCTCGCCACCGCCGAGATCCCGGCGGACCGCCCCAGCAGCGGTGCTTTCACCACGCTGCGCGACGAGGCCGAGGCCGCCTGCCGCCAGATCGTCGAGGAGCTCGCCAAGCACTTCTCCTCCGTTGCGTCCGAGAGTGCCCCGGAGGTCCTGGCCACCAACCGGGGCCGAGTCGGCGCCCTTTACGAGGCCTTCATGGACGAGGCCCACCTGGAGGAGCTCGGGGCCGAGCCACTGACTGAGGAGCTGGCGCCGGTGCTGGGGGCCTCCTCCAAGGAGGAGCTGGCCAGAGCGCTGGGCAAGATGACGCCGATCGGCTTCATGGGCGTCGTCGGTGCGGATGTCGAGGTCGACATCAACGACCCGGAGCGCTATACGAGCTGGATCGGCCAGTCGGGGCTGGGGCTGCCGGACGAGTCGTACTACCGCGAGGAGGCTCAGGCCCCGCTGCGCCAGGCCTACGTGGCGCACGTGGCCAGGATGCTGGTGCTGGCGGGTCTGACGGAGTCCTTCGGCGCCTCCGGTGAGGACCTCGCCGAGCGGGTCATGGCCGTGGAGACCGCCCTGGCCAAGGGCCACTGGGACCGCGTCACATGCCGTGACGTGGAGAAGATGAACAACCCGATGTCCTGGCAGGAGATCGTGGACTCGGCGCCTGGCCTTCCCTGGCACGAGTGGCGTGAAGGGATTCGCGCGGCCGCCCGAACCGCCGGCATCGAGCAGACCGTCTTCCTCAACGAGACCATCGTCACCCAGCCCGACTACCTCCCCCACGCGGCCGGCGTCTGGCAGGAAACCGACCTGGGGGACCTCAAGGCCTGGGCGGCCTGGCACGTCGTTCACGGACGCGCCACCCTGCTGTCAGGAGCCTTCGTGGAGGAGAACTTCGACTTCTATGGCCGCACGCTCCAGGGGACTGACGAGCTGCGCCCCCGTTGGAAGCGCGGCGTCGGCCTGGTGGAGTCCTGTCTGGGCGAGGCGCTGGGCGAGATCTACGTGGAGCGGCACTTCCCGCCGTCGCACAAGTCAATGATGGAGACCCTGGTGGGCCGGCTCATCGAGGCCTACCGCCAGTCCATCTCCTCGTTGGAGTGGATGAGTCCGGCCACGCGGGAACGGGCCCTGGAGAAGCTGGCTCTGTTCACCCCCAAGATCGGCTACCCGGTGCGCTGGCGCGACTACTCCGCCGTCGAGATCGTCCCCGGGGACGTCCTGGCCTCGGTGCGCAGCGTGGAGCGGGCCGATATGGCCTACTCGCTGAGCAAGCTGTCCAAGCCGGTGGACCGCGACGAGTGGCACATGACCCCGCAGACGGTCAACGCCTACTACAACCCCACCATGAATGAGATCGTCTTCCCCGCTGCGATCCTTCAGCCTCCCTTCTTCGACCCGCAGGCCGACGACGCCGTGAACTACGCGGGGATCGGCGCTGTCATCGGCCACGAGATCGGCCACGGCTTCGACGACCAGGGCTCCACCTTCGACGGCACCGGAAAGGTCAGCGACTGGTGGACTCAGGAGGACCGGGATGCCTTCACCGAGCGTACGAGCGCGCTCATCAGCCAGTACGACGCCTACACGCCCGAGGTCGTCGTCGACAAGCACCGGGCAGCGGGCACGGAGGACACCGAGATCCCGCACGTCAACGGCGCTTTGACCATCGGGGAGAACATCGGCGACCTGGGTGGCCTGGGCATCGCCCTCAAGGCATATTCCTTGGCCCTGGCCGACGCCGGTATCCCCTCAGTGGAGAAGGCTCCCGTCATCGACGGACTCACTGGTCTACAGCGCTTCTTCTACTCCTGGGCTCGGATCTGGCGCTCCAAGAGCCGCCCGGACTACGCCGAGCTGCTTCTGACCGTGGACCCGCATTCGCCGGCCGAGTTCCGGTGCAACGGGATCGTGCGCAATGTCGACGCCTTCTACGAGGCCTTCGACGTCACGTCCGACGACGCCTTGTGGCTGGCCCCGGACAAACGGGTCTCCATCTGGTAACGGATCCGGGCGCTCGGAACCGCACCCGCAAGCCAGAACCCATTGGCCCACATAAGATAAGCCGCAACTACTCGGCACTGAGGCCGATACCTCATTCACAGAAAACGATGGAACCTCCTCCCATAGAACGCTAAGGTTGATAACAACGCGGTGACACCCCGTCTCACCGGTTGCCACCTACACCCGTAGACCTAGGAGTACTCATGCGTCTTGGACGCCCCCTGGCCGCCGCGAGCGTGATGGCTGCCGCCATCGGCGCTTCCCTCGCCGCCTCGCCCGCCCTGGCCGATGGCAGCATCAAGTTCGCCGACGACCAGCAGAACATCGTCAGCCCCACGGACACCGCCTTCTCGGTGTCCGGAACGGGTTGCACCGGCCAGGACGCGGTGGTCGGTGTCGCCCTGTACGCCCCTGACGGCACTATGTCCACCATTGTGAAGGCCACCCCCGACGCTGAGGGCAACTGGTCCACCACCCTGGACATCCCCGACCTGGTCAAGTCCACCGGCGTTGAGGCCAAGACGGACGGCACGGCCGACGGCTGGTCCATCGGAGCCGGCTGCGTCACCTACGGCGAGGAGAAGGGCCAGGCACAGGAGGGCATCGCCTTCGACGACACCAAGGTGGAGGGCACCTACGAGATCAGCACCGACGAGAAGGGCGTTCAGACCTTCAAGATGGACGTCAAGGGCTTCTCCCCCAACGAGGAGGTCACCTTCACCCTGGTCAGCAAGACCGACCCCTCCAAGACCTACCCCATCGGCAAGCTGACGGCTGACGCCGAGGGCAACGTCAAGGGCGAACTGCCGGCTCCCGCCAACGTGGACGACGGCGAGTACACGCTGACCATCGAGGGAGCCCGCTACGGCGAGGGCGGCAGCAGCACCAAGACCGTCGTCGTCAAGGACCACCGCTTCGACCTCGTGGCCAACGACGGCAACAGCATCGCCGACAACGGCGCCACCGCCGCCCCGACCGCTCCCGCCAACGGTGGCAGCGTGAACACCCCGGCCGACAACGGCGCCACTCCGGCGGCCTCCACCTCCAACAAGCCCCTGGCCCAGACCGGTGCCAACGGCCTGCTCTTCGGCGGCATTGCCGCGGCCCTCGTGGTCATCGGTGGTGGCGCCCTCATCGCGCGTCGCCGCAAGGCCTGATCGCATCCCCCCAGTCTGACTGGGAACACATCCCGCCGGGGAGACAGCACCACCGCGTGCCGTCTCCCCGGCGGCTTTTTTCTATCCCGCACCCCTCATACGGCGCGCACAACCGCGCCTTCCGGCAATAGCACCGCCCCGCAGCGGACACTGAAACCATGGACTCCACCTCCAACGACGAGCACAGCGCAGGCTCCTCAGCCGCCTCAGCCGACACTGGGGACCCCACCGACGCCGCTTCCTCCCGGCCCCTGCAGCACCGCCGAGGCAGCGGCCGCCATGGCATCAGGCACTGGTCGCGGCGACGCAGGATCGTCGTTGGCCTGAGCGCCGCAGTGATGACGACCGCTCTGGCACTGGGCACGGACGTGGCCGTCCTGGTTCATCGCCCCGCACGCGTCGATATCGCCATGCCCTCCGCGTCCTCTCCGACAGCCGGCGAGACCTGGCTGATCCTGGGGACCGACTCCCGCGCCACCGTGCCGGGCGACCAGAACCGCTACGGAAGCACTCAGGAGGTGGAGGGCTCCCGCGCTGATGTCATCGCCCTCGTACGTCCCTCCCAGGAGGGGCTCACCGTCATCAACCTGCCCCGGGACCTGACCATCAACAGCAGGGGCAGGGAGCTGGACCGCCTGGCCACCACCTACGTCCCCGGACCGCAGAACACGGTCGATGCCCTGTGCACCGGCCTGGGGATCCCCGTCACGCATCTGGTGACCATCGATATGGCTCAGTTCGCCACCATCATCGACTCGTTGGGAGGCATTGAGGTGGACGTTCCCGAGCCGGTTCGGGACGCCTATACCGGACTGAATCTCACCCATCCCGGACGCCACCGGCTCAGTGGGATCGACGCCCTGGCTCTTGTCCGCTCACGGCACCCGGAGATTCTGCGCGACGGCACGTGGGTGACCATGAATCAGGCCGATGGCGCCCAGCGCCGCACACAGTCCACGACCACCGTCATGCAGGCAGTGCTGTCCGCCGTTGGACAGAAGGCCAGTAACCCAGTCGCACTCCATCAGCTGGCGCACACCGTGGCCGGCAACATCACCCTGGACTCAGGCACCGGACTCAGCGACCTGGTCGCGCTGGGACGCAGCGCCTCGAAAGCCAGGAGGGCCGGAGCCACCACGACGATCATCGACCTTCCGACAGGGCCTCGGGACGAATCGATCATCGTCTCGCCCAACCAGGAGTCGCGCGCCCTGCTGGCCCGCTATGGGTACAGCCCCAAAACCTGTCGACCAGCAGCCTCTTAATCGCCGACCACCGACACCCCGAGCGTTCCCCGCCGTATCAGTCTTTCGTCGCTCTTCCCGAGCCGCCATCCATATTCTCACGTGAGCGAGGACACTCCCGTATGTGACTGGTATCACCTCGGAGACCCGCGCCCCCGCCCTATTCCTCGTTACGGTAGATAACGAGTCGGTGAAGAAATCGGATCACCGACACCCATCGTTCCCCCGTCAGACCTAGGAGGACACATGCGTCTTGGACGCCCCTTGGCCGCAGCCAGCGCGGTGGCCGCAATGACCGGAGCCTCGCTCATTGCCTCCCCTGCTCTTGCCAACAGTTCCAACCGGAACAGCCCGAGCACCCCGAGCAGCTCCAGCAGCCCGGCTCCCAGCAGCACCGCCGAGGCCACGCCGGCCCCCAGCAGCACCACTCAACCCGGCTCGGCTCCCAGCAGCACCGCCGAGGCCACGCCGGCCCCCGGCAAGACCAGCGAGGGCAGCAGCTTCAAGATCACCCAGGAGAAGACCTTCGTCTCCGCCAGCTCCAACACGTCCTTCACTGTCTCGGGAACCGGCTGCACCGGGAAGCAGGCCACCGTCGGCATCGCGCTGTACGCACCGGACGGCACCGTTTCCGACGTCGTCAAGACCGAAGCGGCCTCGGACGGCAGCTGGACCTCAGACCTCGATCTGGCGGCTCTCATCAAGTCCATCGGCACCTCTGCTGCCACTACCACCGAGGGGTGGAAGATCGGCGCCGGCTGCACGACCAACGGCGGCAAGACTGAGATGGCCCAGGTGACTACGCAGCAGCAGACTCAGATCTACTTCGACGACACGCGCATCACCGGCTCCTATGAGGTCTCCGCCCGCACAGAGAGCCAGGCCCAGACCTTCACCTTCAACGCCCAGGGCTTCTACGCCAGCGAGACGGTGACTGTCGTGCTCAAGAGCAAGAGCGACTCCAGCATCACCTACACCCTTGGCGAGCTGACGGTTGACGCCAACGGCAACCTCACGGGCAACCTGCCCGCTCCCGCTGACGCGGCCAATGGCGAGTACCTCCTGGTGCTGACCGGTTCCCACCACAGCGAGACGGCCACCAGCCAGACCGTGACCACGGTCTCCAACCACACCTTCACCGTTGAGAGCACTGAGCAGAAGGTCACCGAGCAGCAGACCACCGAGCAGAAGGCCGCTGAGCAGCAGACCACCGAGCAGAAGGCTGCTGAGCAGAAGGCCTCCGAGAACAACGGTGGCGGCGACAAGCAGGCCAACGGCGGTGGCGACAAGACCACCACCGAGCAGCAGACCACCGAGCAGAAGGCCACCGAGCAGAAGGCCACTGAGCAGCAGACCACCGAGCAGAAGGCTGCTGAGCAGAAGGCCTCCGAGAACAACGGCGGCGGCAACAACAACGGTGGCGGCGACAAGCAGGCCAACGGCGGTGGCGACAAGACCACCACTGAGCAGCAGACCACCGAGCAGAAGGCCACTGAGCAGCAGACCACCGAGCAGAAGGCCGCTGAGCAGAAGGCCTCCGAGAACAACGGCGGCAACAACAACGGTGGCGGCGACAAGCAGGCCAACGGCGGTGGCGACAAGACCACCACCGAGCAGAAGGCCACTGAGCAGAAGGCCACTGAGCAGCAGACCACCGAGCAGAAGGCCGCTGAGCAGAAGGCCTCCGAGAACAACGGCGGCGGCAACAAGCAGGCCGGTGGCAACAACGGCGGAAACAACAGCAACGCCAACGCCGGTGACAAGCAGGCCAACGCCGGCGGCAAGCAGGCCGGTGGCGACAACAAGGGTGGGACCGATCAGAAGGTCAACAACCTGAACTCGAACGCCAAGGAGTCCTCCTCGGACAACCGGGCCGGCGGTGAGACCACCAAGGACAGCGACCGGTCTCTGGCCCACACCGGCGCCAACGGCATGATCTTCGGCGGAATCGCCGCATTCCTCGCCGTGGCCGGAGGCGCAGCGCTGGTCCTGCGTCGCCGCAACAAGGCCTGAGCCGATCTGACCTGATCCGCTGACGTTCCCCGAACCACGGGAACAGCCTCGGCGCCGGGGGACGACATGTGACGTGTCGTCCCCCGGCGCCGTTATATGCAGCGCTCCAGGCGCTGCCAGTGCCGATCAGAAGGTGAGACAATCGCCCGGCGCGCCCCCATGGGCCGCGCTTCCCCTTCAGACAGGAGTTCTTATGCCCGGCCAGAACCTGACTCGTCTTGAGGCCGCCGAGCGCAGCGCAACCGTACAGACCCAGAGCTACGCCGTCGTCCTCGATCTCACGCGCGGTGAGACGGTCTTCGGCTCCACCACTACGGCACGGTTCGCGGCCGCACCGGGATCCTCCACCTTCATCGACCTCGTTGCACCGACTGTCCACTCCATCACCCTCAACGGACTCCCTCTTGACCCGGCCGAGGTCTACGCGGACTCGCGCATCGCACTGAAGAATCTGGCCGCAGACAACGAACTGGTCGTCGTCGCCGACTGCGCCTACATGCACACCGGAGAGGGACTGCACCGCTTCACCGACCCGGCCGATGGCGAGACCTATCTCTACAGCCAGTTCGAGGTCCCCGACTCCCGGCGGGTATTCGCCGTCTTCGAGCAGCCCGATCTCAAGGCCTCGTTCACCTTCACCGTCACCGCACCGTCGAGCTGGACGGTGCTGTCCAACTCCCCCACTCCTGAGCCGACTCCCACTGAGGCCCCCGACGGCTCAGGGGACGCTCACACCTTCGTCTTCGCCCCCACCGAACCGATGAGCTCCTATGTCACGGCCATCGTCGCCGGGCCTTACGTCGGTGCGACCGACGAGTACGTGGCCGACGACGGACGCACCGTGCCCCTGGGCGTCTACTGCCGCAAGAGCCTGGTCGAGCACATGGACTCGGAGGAGATCCTGGACCTGACCAAGCGGGGCTTCGCCTACTACGAGGACCTGTTCGCCACTCCCTACGCCTTCACCAAGTACGATCAGATCTTCGTTCCCGAGTTCAATGCCGGGGCGATGGAGAACGCGGGCTGCGTCACCCACCGTGATGACTACATCTTCCGCTCGAGGCCCGTCGAGGCCCGCGTGGAGCGGCGAGCTGTGACGATCCTGCACGAGCTGGCACATATGTGGTTCGGAGACATGGTCACCATGACCTGGTGGAACGACCTGTGGCTCAACGAGTCCTTCGCCGAGTACACCTCCACCCTGGCCACTGCCGAGATCACCCGCTGGAACCAGGCCTGGACGACCTTCCAGACCTTGGAGAAGGGATGGGCCTACAACCAGGACCAGCTCAGCTCCACCCACCCCGTGGCCGCAGAGATCAACGATCTTCACGACGTCGAGGTCAACTTCGACGGCATCACCTACGCCAAGGGAGCCTCGGTCCTGGCCGCGCTCGTGGGCTACGTGGGCAGGGACAACTTCTTCGCCGGCATCCAGCGCTACCTGGCGGCGCATGCCTACGCCAACGCCGAGCTGAGCGACCTGCTCCGTGAGCTGGAGGCGGTCTCGGGCCGCGACCTAGGTACCTGGACCCGTCTGTGGCTTCAGGAGGCCGGCGTGACGACCCTGCGCACGCAGCTCGCCACCGACGCCGACGGCGTCATCACCCAGGCGGCCGTCCGTCAGGAGATCCCCGCCGACTCGCCGGCATCTCTGCGCCCGCACCGAGTGGCGATCGGCTGCTACAGCCTGACCGGCAGGGGCGCCGAGGCGCGCCTGGAGCGCACCCACCGCATCGAGCTCGATGTCGACGGCGAGATGACTGAGGTTCCCGAGCTGGTCGGCTCTGAGCGGACCGACGTCATGATCCTCAACGATGACGACCTCACCTACGCCAAGGTGCGCCTCGATGAGGCGTCTCTGTCCTTCGGGCTTGATCACATCGAGGCCTTCTCCGAGTCCCTGCCGCGCTCGATCGTCCTGGCCTCGGCCTGGGACATGGTGCGCGACGGCGAGCTCGCCGCCTCCCGCTTCCTTGAAGCGGCACTGCGGGCGCTGGCCGTGGAGGAGCACTCCTCGGTCATCCAGGGTCTTCTGGGCCGGGTCACCACCTGCCTGTCCGGTTTCCTGCCCCCGACCGCGCGCCGAGATCTCGCTCCGGGAACGGCCGACCGGCTGCTGGAGCTGGCTCGAGCCGCCCAGCACGGCAGTGACAAGCAGCTTCAGCTGGTCCGGGCGCTGGCCGCTCACGCCGTCACTGAAGAGCAGCTCGACGTCGTCGCCGGTCTTCTGGAGGGGACCGAGACCCTTGGCGGGCTCGACATCGACCAGGATCTGCGGTGGGACCTGCTGATCGGTCTGGTGACCGCCGGCCGCAGCGGGGAGGAGCAGATCCGTGCCGAGGAGGCTCGGGACCGCACGACCACAGGACGGGAGCGCGCCGCCGAGGCTCGCGCATCGATTCCGACCCCGGAGGCGAAGCAGGCCACGTGGCGAGCGCTCGTCGATGACGCCTCCATGCCCAATGAGACCCAGGTGCGCGTGCTGCGGGGCCTGACCAACGTCGAGCGCCGCCCTGAACTGCTGGTTCCCTTCGTGGGCGCGTATGTGGAGGCCATCGACTCCGTATGGTCCTCGAGAACCTTCCACATGGCCGAGAATCTGCTGACAGGCCTGTGGTCCTGCGTCACGGTGGGCCTGGAGGGCGCTGATGACCCGGCCACCGCCCTGACGGGCTGGTTGGAGTCCCACGCCCAGGCACCGGCCGCGCTGCGACGGATCGTGCGCGAGAACCTCGATGACACGCTGCGCGTGGCCAGGGCGCAAGCCGCTGAGAGCTCGAGTATCCACTAGCCGCGTCGTGCTCCGGCCCGGACACCGGGTTCAGGAGAACGCAATGAGCTGGGGCCGAGCGCATGACGCGCTCGGCCCCAGCCCGTGAGGTACCGGCCCCGACGTCCCAGTACCCGAATCGTTCAGCGCCGGGATGACTCCGCAGGCTTCTTGCCCGTGGACTTGGCGGCGGCGGCCTGCGCGGCGGCGAAGGCGTCGACGTCGTCGTCCTCGCGCCCAGGGGTCTTGAAGTCGAACTTGACGATGAGGAACCTGAAGAGGAAGTAGTAGATGACGGCGTACACCAGTCCCATGATGACAATCATGAGCGGGCCGCGAACCACGCCTCCGGAGAGCTCGGCGGACTTGCCGAAGTTGAGCAGGTAGTCGATCGCTCCGGCGGAGAAGGCGAAGCCGTCCTTGGCGCCCAGCAGGTTGGCGATGGCCAGGGACGATCCGGTGAGTACCGCGTGGACGGCGTAGATCGGGAAGGCCACGTAGGCGAAGGCGTACTCGAGGGGCTCAGTGATACCGGTGATGAAGGCGGTCAGGGCCACCGAGATCATGAGGGCACCGGTCGCCTTGCGCTTGGCGGGCTTGGCCGTGTGCCAGATGGCCAGTGCGGCAGCGGGCAGCGCGAACATCATGATCGGGAAGAAGCCGGTCATGAAGCCTCCGGTCCACGAGTTCGAACCGTCCACGCCCTGGAAGAAGCAGGTGATGTCACCGTGCGCAGTGTCCCCGGAGGCCGTCTGGCAGGAGCCGAGCTGGAACCAGGGCACGGAGTTGAGCAGGTGGTGCAGGCCGAAGGGGATGAGCAGCCGGTTGACGGTACCGAAGACGAAGACCGCCAGGGCGCCGCTGACGCCCTTGGAGTTTCCGGCATGGATGAGCCAGCCGCCGAGCTGCTCGTTGATGAGCCAGTTGAAGGCGGGGTAGATCGCCGACATGACCAGGGCGATGACGAGGGAGGCGCCGGAGGTGACGATCGGGACGAAGCGGCGTCCGCCGAAGAAGGCCAGCCAGTCGGGCAGCTTGACGCGGTAGTACCGCTGCCAGAGCAGGGCGGCGGCGACGCCGATAACGATTCCGCCCAGGACGCCGTAGTTGATGGGCGTCTGGGTGGGGATGTCGCAGAGCTTGACTCCCTGGTTCCAGGGGCCGACCTGTGCGATCTTGCCGGTGGCAGGGTCGAAGGAGTGGAGGCAGTCGAGGGTCTCCTTGCTCAGGGGGTCGGGCTTGCCCATGATGATGGGCGACATGGTCCAGGTGACGGCTCGGTAGATGAGGTATCCGAACAGGGCGGCCACCCCGGTGGAGCCGTCGGCCTTCTTGGCGAAGCCCACGGCGACGCCGACGGCGAAGATGAGGGGCAGGTTGTCGAAGACTGCCCCACCGGCCGCGGCGAAGATGTCTGCGACGGGCTGCACCCAGGACAGCTTCGAGGCGAGCCCCTCGGCCCCGAGCATGTCCGCCTGCCCCAGACGCACCAGCAGACCCGCCGCCGGAAGCGTGGCAATGGGCAGCATCAGGGATCTCCCCAGACGCTGAGCAAGGGCGAAGGCGCCGCCCGTCTTCTTCTTGTCTGACATGATGTTCTCCAGTTCAGGATCGAGCGGCTGCATTGCCGCGTCAGAGATAGCCACCATGACGGTGGTAGTCGGGACGGATCGACACCGAACACGTCTGGACCAGTACCACCAGAAAAACCGATAGACCCTTCAATGTCAAGCGCGGGATACAGCTCGTCGGCCATAATGATATGAAAGTCGACGCGACGGAGCGGAAGCAGTGGTCGCGGCCACCCCCTTCTCTGGCCGCCTCCACTCACTGTCAACCAGGGGAGCCCCATGCCCAAGAACGCAGGCAAGAAGCCGGCAAAGTACGTCATTGTGCGCAATCACCTGCTGGATCTGGTCAGGAACGGGCTCGCCAACGGCAGCCCGGTGCCGTCCGAACGTGAGCTGTGCGAGCAGTTCGAGGTCTCCCGCATGACCGTGCGCCAGGCCATCGACACCCTCGTCGTCGACGGCATCCTGGAGCGGCATCAGGGCAAGGGGACATTTGTGGCACCCCCGAAGCTCGACCTGCAGGTTCGGCTGACCTCTTTCACTCAGGAGATGCAGCGGCGCGGGATGGAACCCGGTGTCGTCATGCTGCAGGCCGAGACCATTGCCGCCGAGGAGAGCGTGGCGGAGGCGCTTGAGCTCGAGGTGGGGGCCGAGGTCCACCACCTGCGTCGCCTACTGACCGCCAACGCCATCCCCATGGCGATCGAGGAGAACTGGATCCCCGCAGGGCTCCTTCCCGATCTGCTGCGCACCAGCCCGAACTTCTCGGTCTACGCCGAGCTGTCCCAGGCCGGCCTGGCGCCGCAGTGGGGAGAGGACATGATCGAGGCCCACGCGGCCACGGCCCCGGAGGCAGCACTGCTGTCCGTCCAGGAGGGCGCCCCGACCCTGGACATCACTCGACGCACCTTCCACGAGCACTGCGCCATCGACTACTCGCGCACCCTGTTCCGAGCCGACCGCTACACCCTGTGGGTCCCGGTGGCCGCACCCAAGCCCGCTTTCCGCCCCGACCGCTCATAGCCTTGAGGAGTCGTTGAAGGCCGGTACTGGACAACCTCCGAGCGACCTGTACCATGGGGTACTGGTATGGACCATTAGTCCGGTACCGGCGAAGGTGCCGCACCTGACTGCACCTCCCCTACGTCCTGATGCCTCATCTCGGCACCATCACCCACCGATCCCGGCAGCCGCCCGGGAAGACCCAGGAGGAACCCATGTCTCAGGCACAGAGCATCGTCGACGCTCTCGGAGGATTCGACAACATCGTGGAGATCGAGCCCTGCATCACGCGGCTGCGCTGCGAGCTGGAGGACGGTTCCCTCGTGGACGAGCCTGCCCTGAAGGCCGCGGGCGCGCACGGGGTCGTCAAGCTCGGCGATATCGTGCAGGTCGTGGTCGGCCCCAACGCGGACACGATCGCGGAGGACATCGAGGACCTGCGGTGAGCCTGACCGTCCAGTCCCCGGTATCCGGTCTCGTCATCGCTCTCGACGACGTTCCCGACCCCGTCTTCTCCGGCAAGATCGTCGGCCCCGGTGTAGCTGTCTCCCCGGACCCCGATTCCGGGGACGAGGTCAGCGCCCTGGCCCCCATCAGTGGGACACTCACGAAGATCCACCCCCACGCCTACGTCGTCACCAACGATGACGGCCGCAGCATCCTGGTCCATCTGGGGCTGGACACCGTGAGTCTTGGGGGCAGCGGCTTCACTCTCCTGGCCGATGAGGGACAGACCGTCGATGCGGGCAGTCCCGTCATCAGCTGGTCCCCCGCTCGAATCGAGGCCGGTGGGCTCAACCCGATCGTCCCAGTCATCGCCCTGGAGGGCGACGAGTCCGTTGTGGAGCCGATGTCACCCGGCCGCAGGGTCACAGCCGGCGACACACTTGTGACCTGGGCCTAGGCCCGAGCACGGGTCCGGTCTCATCCGGCCCCGCCTGCACTACGTGTGGTCCCGACCGTCGGTGTGACAGTCGGGACCACAGCGTCTCAGCGGCCTACCCGGCTCCGGCCCGTCTGGTCCGGTGAGCTCGGACCGAGAGTCTTCAGTCCTGCGGGGACATCTCGTCTCGTACGACGCTCAGCAGGCTGCCCAGGCGTGCGTTCTCGGGCAGGTCGTCGACCAGGACAACCTCGCCCGCACCGTCGGCCAGGGGGATCCGCCAGTTGGGGTACTCCTGGTCAGTGCCGGGCTGGTTCTGAGCGCGCCGCTCCCCCACGCCGTCGACCAGAGCGACACCGACCAGGACCGAGGGGGTGCGCACCACGTAACGGTGCAGGGCCTCCACGACCTGACGCTCCGTGGGTGCGTCCCCCAGCAGACCGTGCTCGCGCAGTCGGGCGGTCATCCGGTCACGCTCAATGCGTGCCTCAGTACGCACCTGCTCGACCGGCTCAGTGAGCAGGCCGAGGCGCTCGCGCAGATCGACGTGCTCGTCAGCCAGGTAGCCGGCAGTCGGGGGAAGATCGTGGGTGTTGACCGTGGACAGGGCGAGCCTGCGGTAGTCCTGGGGCTGAAGGGGCCAACCGTCGTGCTGCTTCTCGAACCACAGGACGCTGGTTCCCAGCACACCGCGACTGGCCAGGTAGTCGCGCGCCCAGGGCTCCACGGTTCCCAGGTCCTCACCGATGACGACGGCGCCGGCCCGGTAAGCCTCCAGGAGGACGACGCCGAGCATGGCCTCGTGGTCGTAGCGCACGTAGGCGCCGTGGTCCGCGCCCATGCCCTCGGGGATCCACCACAGGCGGAACAGGCCGATGATGTGGTCCACGCGCAGTGCGCCGGCGTGACGCAGGACCGTTCGCACCATGTCACGCAGAGGGGCGTAGGCGCTGCGCGCCAGGTACTCAGGGTTCCACGGCGGCTGGGACCAGTTCTGGCCCTGCTGGTTGTACATGTCCGGCGGGGCCCCCACGGTGACTCCGGAGGCGAATGCCTCCGGGTTGGACCATACGTCCGCGCCCTGCGCGTGCACACCCACGGCGAGATCATCCATGATGCCCAGGGCCATCCCCGAGGCGAGGGCCTCGGCCTGGGCACGGGCCAGCTGCTCGTCGACGATCCACTGCAACCAGGCGAAGAAGTCGATGCGCTCAGCAAGCTGGTGCGCCTCGTTGGCCACGTATGCGGAGTCCGCCTCCCGCAGCGTGGCGGGCCAGGACTGCAGGGGCCCGTGCTTCTCCACCAGCGCGCTCCACAGGGCGAAGCGCTCCAGACCCTCGCCCTGCTCGGTGCGGAAGCGCTCGAAGTCTCGCTGACGGGAGTAGGAGCGACCGGCGGCGAAGATGACCTCGAGGGCCTCGCGCTTGGCCTTCCACACCGCATCGCGGTCAATCGGCTCGGCACTCAGGTCACTGTCCTTGACCTCCTCGAAGGCCCACTGCACCAGCGAGCGCTTGGGGCCGGACAGGTGGGCCACCTCGGGGATGTTCTCCGGCCGGATGTAGAGCGGGTTAACGAAGCGACGCGTCACCGGCAGGTAGGGCGAGGGAGTCATCGGCGCCACCGGCTCAGCCGCATGCAGCGGGTTGATGAGCAGGAAGTCGGCCCCCTGGTCCCCCAGGAAGGCGGCGAGCTCAGTGAGGTCGTCAGTGTCGCCGGTCCCCCACGACCTGCGTGAGCGGGTCGAGTACAGCTGGGTCATGACTCCCCAACCGCGCTCACCGAGGGACTCGGGCAGATCGAGGTGGTTGGGGGTGACCGCCAGAGCCGAGGTCACTGTGACGGTGTCCGCCTCGCCGTCGGCGGGCGGTGCGGCGTGAGCCCCCTGCGGGGCCGCCTGGTCGGTGGAGCTGGAGCCGGGGCTGACCTCGGCGATGATCCGGTGCCACCCCAGGGGCAGATCGGCACCGAGGATGAAGGAGGCGCGGCCACGCTTGATGCCGTCCACCTCCCGGGGCACGGTCCAGTCCTCGGTCTGAGTCAGCTCACGGACGTCGCCGTCCTCGAGCTCAACGCGAACCCGCACCCTGGCGCCGTCGGGCACGTAGACGGGGACGGTGGACTCGACACCGCCGCGCGTGACGACCGTGGGAGCGAGCGTCTGCCTCCAGGGGGCGTCCTCGACCTCTCGCAGAGCGCGCCCGATCTCCTCCTCGGAGTGGGTGCTCACCCCCAACGCGGCGAGCACGGCCCTGAGAGTGGCGCTTGAGGGAGAGGCAAGGTTGCCGTGATAGTCCCAGTACTCGGTGGAGACGCCGTGCGCCTCAGCCAGTTGCTTGAGGCTCTCAGAAGCAGGTAGCTGGTCGTCGTTGAACTCGTTCATGTGCGTGGGTCAGCCTTGCGTGAGCAGATGTGCGGTGGAGCGCCATGGAGCGGGCATGGAGCAGGGTTGCGCTCCGCCATCACCCCTGGGGATGGATGGGTTGGATCGGGATGCGGGTGCTAGCAGGACTAGCAGTGTCCAAGTGTGCCCTAGCGGCTGAGGGTTGTGCACCCGCCGCACCGTGTCTCGTGAAGTTTTGCTGCAGCTGTTTCACTGCGACGCCCCGGGATGGCGCCACTGCGGATGAGAAGCTCGGGGAACGTGTGCCCAGGACCGCACGGTCGGCCGGCCGTCGACTGACCAGCCGGTGAGACCGCCCCCCGTTCCCGGCATGCGCCTAAACGCCGTACCAGGACAAACGGGTCGCCCGGCCCCGCGATGAAGGTGCTGGAACCGAGCGCCCGCGCAGACCGGCCGGGAACGGGCTGATCAGTCAGAGAGCCGCGATCTCCGAGGCGAGGTTGTCCGCCGTGGGCCCCACGACGACCTGGACGACACGGCCCGAACGCACCACGCCGAAGGCACCGGCCGCTCGCAGCGCCTCCTCATCAACCTTCGTCTGATCGGTGACCTCGACACGCAGACGCGTGATGCACGGCTCGAGATCGGTGATGTTCTCCTGGCCGCCGAGACCGGCGACGATGTCTGATGCAGTGCTCATGGCTTCTCCTTCCCGGTTGCCGTCCTCACGCAATCCCCGTCAGTCATGCGCTTGGTCGGGCAAATGAGGCCCTTCGTGCTCACGATCACTTTATCCCACCTCCGCGTTGTCCGCGGCGAAGAATCCGGGGCGGAAGGAAGGACGCATGCCCACGGAGGCAGCGGGGGCCTGCCGCGCGGGAGACGACCGTGCGGGAGCACCTTCCTCGCTTGACGGCGTTCCCTCACGTAACCTTACGGGAACACGATAGCTGCCTTGACGACGCCGCAGAGGAGCTCGTTATTCCCCTGGCGGAAACGCCTCATTCCGGCCACAGTCGGGGCACAATGAGCGATGATCCCCATTCGTCTCCGATGAGGAGCACCACATGACAGCGTCCGACACCACCTCCACAACTCTGTCCGGCATCGGTGTGAGCCCTGGCCTTGTGGCCGGCCCCGTCGCCAGGATGGCACCCCCCATTCCTGAGCCCGAGATCGCGACCCTCGAGCCCAGTCGCGACGTCGAGAAGGAGTGCGAGCGCATCGCACTGGCGGCCCAGCAGGTCAAGAAGGGCCTGGAGCTGTCCGCGGCCGAGGCCAAGGCCGAGGCCCGAACCCTCCTTGAGACCACAGCACAGATGGCGGCCGACCCCACCCTGACCTCGACCGCACAGGCCATGGTGCGCGAGAAGCGCCTGGTTCCAGAGCGAGCCGTGTGGGAGTCGGCAGGGACACTGGCCGCCATGCTGGAGTCGCTGGGCGGTTACATGGCCGAGCGCACTCGTGACGTCCAGGACGTGCGCGACCGCATCGTCGCCGTCCTGACCGAGTCCCCGATGCCGGGAATCCCCCGTCTGCCTGAGCCCTTCGTGCTCGTGGCGACGGATCTGGCCCCGGCCGACACCGCGCTGCTGGACCCCGAGAAGGTCATCGCCTTCATCACCTCCGAGGGCGGCCCCACCTCGCACACCGCGATCCTGGCCCGAGCCCTGGGCATGCCGGCGATCGTCGGCACCGGTGAGGAGGTCACTGACGCACTGGCCGAGGGCGATATCGTCCTGGTCGACGGCACCAAGGGGAGCATCACCCTCAACCCCTCCGAGGATGCTCTGCGCCGGGCCAGGGAGATCGCCTCGCGAGTGCGCGTCTTCAACGGTGACGGAGCCACGAAGGACGGCCACGAGGTCCAGCTGCTGGCCAATGTCGGTGACGCAGCCGGCGCCCGTAGTGCCGCAGAGGCCGGGGCCATGGGCATCGGCCTGTTCCGCACCGAGTTCTGCTTCCTGGACCAGCCCGAGGAGCCCACGGTGGAGGCTCAGGTGGAGGCGTACCAGGGCGTCTTGGAGGCGTTCCCCGGCAAGAAGGTCGTGGTGCGCACGCTTGACGCCGGTGCGGACAAGCCGCTGCCCTTCCTGACCGACGCCACCGAGGCCAACCCGGCGCTCGGTGTGCGCGCCTACCGCACGACGCGCCGCGACCCCGAGGTCCTGGACCACCAGCTCGAGGCCCTGGCCAAGGCCGAGGCCGCCACTGAGGCCAAGGTGTGGGTCATGGCCCCGATGATCTCCACGGCCGAGGAGGCGGAGGCCTTCACGCAGAAGGCCCGCTCCTACGGTCTGAAGACGGCCGGCATGATGATCGAGGTGCCCTCCGCCGCGCTCATGGCCGACAAGCTCTTCGAGCACGCCGACTTCGCCTCCGTGGGTACCAACGACCTCACCCAGTACGTCATGGCGGCCGACCGTCTGCTGTCCTCGCTGGCCGACCTGTCCACGGCCTGGCAGCCGGCCGTCCTGCGTCTGATCGGTACCGCGTGTGAAGGGGCCTCCCCCAAGGGACGCCCGGTGGGCGTGTGCGGTGAGGCCGCAGCGGACCCGGCACTGGCGACCGTCCTCGTGGGTCTGGGAGTCGCCTCTCTGTCGATGACGGCACGCGCGCTGCCGGATGTCGACGCCGTCCTGAAGTCCGTCACGTTCGCCGAGTGCCAGGAGCTGGCGAGGATCGCCCTGGACGCAGCGACGGCCGAGGACGCGCGCACGGCGGTGCGTGCTCAGTTGCCGATCCTGGAGGAGCTCGGCCTGTGACAGTCCCTTACCCCGTCCCCGCCGCCACGGAGGAGCCTCTCGGGTCGGTGACCCGGATCCTCAACCTGGCGGCGGGTGACGGGGAGGACATCTTCTCCGGAGGCTCTCTGCCCCAGCTCTCGGGCCGGGTCTATGGAGGACAGGTGGTTGCCCAGGGCATGCTTGCCGCGGCGGCCACGATCGAGGACGACGGTGACGGTGAACGTCTGCCGCACTCGGTCCATGCCTTCTTCATGAGGGGCGGGCAGCCCGACACACCGATCACCTTCGCCGTCGAGCGCCTGCACGACGGGCGGTCCTTCTCCCAACGACGCACCACCGCTTCCCAGGAGGGCACGCCGATCCTCACCATGCTCACCTCCTTCCAGGAGGAGCAGGAGGGGGCCGACCTCCATGTTTCTGCCCCCTCGGTTCCGCGCCCTGAGGACTTGACGAGCGCTCTGGAGATCTTCCGCACGATCGACCATCCGGTGGCGCGTTTCCTGGGGCGAACGGCGGCCTTCGACCTCAGGCACGTGGAGGGCAATCTCTACCTGCGCCCCACCAAGGAGCGTGTCGGTCGCCAGCACCTGTGGATGCGCTCGCGCAGCCGCATCCCGGAGCAGACCGCCCAGACTGTGCACCGGGCACTGCTGGCCTACGTGTGCGATCAGGTGATGCTGGAGCCGGTGCTGCGAAGCCAGGGACTGTCCTGGCGCAGCGAGGGCATGAGTCTGGCGACCCTCGACCACGCCCAGTGGTTCCACCGGGACGTGGACATGGGCGACTGGCTGCTCTACGTGCAGGACTCCCCGTCCTCACAGGGCGGCCGCGGCATGGCGCGCGCACAGGTCTTCGACTCATCCGGCAGGCTCGTGTCGACCATCGCCCAGGAGGGCATGGTCCGTATGCCCTCCGGTTCCCAGTCCGACGGCGGTTCAAGACGTTGGCGGATCCGCATGGGCGAGGGCGACGACGGCAGCGCGATCCCCGGCTGAGGCTCTCTCCACCTTTCCTCCTCTCAGGTGATTAACGGTGCCGATTGCCATACTTCAGATTCTCAACGCTATCGCCGCAACAATCAGTACGTTGTCATCACTGCTGGCTGTCTTCCAACCTCAGATCATGAGCAAGTCGCGAGAGGTCAGCGCCGGGGAGAGGTTCTTCGCTCAGATGTATGCGGCTCGAGCGGTTCCCCTCGGCGTGATGACGGCAGCCGTACCTTTTGTCGCCGCTTCAGACATCACTACCGTGAGGCTGGTCCTCATGGCTGCAATGGTGGTCCAGATCGTCGACGCCGGCATCGGTATCCGACGCAGAGAGGTGGCCATGATCATCGGCCCGTCGATCGCGGCCATCATCCACGGCATCACAGCCTGGCTGACATAAACGCATTTATTCAGATTCCTTCTCAAGAGGAGAGAATAGGGTTAGTCTAGGCGTCAAAATGACAGAGAGAGAGGACGTGAGACTCAGGGGACGATTCGAGACAAGAATGCAAACGGAACCACACACAAGAGCCACTGACAGTAAAAACAATCTCCCACTCGTGAACGCAATCTCATCATCCCCACCACCCCAGCGAACAGCTTTTAAGTTTTCATGATATGATCGAATCATGACTTTTGTGACACTGTCAAACGGCGGCAGCCTTTGGTACTCCATAAGAAACACATTATCACCCAAACCTCCATTAGTGCTTATCCAAGGAAGGGGACTCGACCACCACGGATGGGACTCCGTTCTCAGCGAATTCACCAATCGAACCATCGTACTCCTTGACCACAGAGGCACCGGCCAGAACACAGCGCCACTGAACTCAGAATGGTCGACGAGAGATTTCGCAAAGGATGTAGTAACCATCCTCGATCACGCAGGCATCGACAGGGCGCACGTTTACGGACACTCAATGGGAGGAAGAATTGCTCAGTGGCTCGGAGCGGAGCATGCAGATCGCATTATTACACTCATCATTGGGGGCACCAGCGTTGGTGACGGAACTGGACTACCTCGCCCTACCACTGGAGCAGCGGCCCTAGCATCCGGCGACCCAAGCGCACTAGTTTCACTCTTCTATCCGGATCCTTGGATCGCAGCAAATCCTCAACAAGCCACCAGCGTCTTCCCCCCACCTCATTCACCGGAAGCAATGAGCATCCACAGCAAGGCCTCAGACCGCCCTGACGGGCCAGCCCCAGAAAACATTACGGCCCCCACTTTGATCCTGCACGGCACGAACGACCCTATCTCCGATCCTGGCAACGCAGCAATCCTTGGAAATCGAATCCCAAATGCGGAAGTATTCATGATTCCGGACGCCAGGCATGCATACTGGGCCGGAAATCCAGAAGTTCATGCCTCGGTCGCAAAATTCATCTCATTAAATGATCCGAACTGATGCCTTTGTTTTTCTCCCGCGTCGCGTCAGCGACTCGGTGTCCACACATCGACATGGCTGGCTCCACAGTAGATGCGGTTGGACGACGACCCCGGAATCTCGGGAGTTCCGCTTGGACCCCTACGTCGCCGCAGCGTTCATGTCCGCTGTGTGGACACCGGAATGGTGCGGGTTGGGGACTGCGTTGTCCATCCAGGACGTACTTCTCCCCCACACGACTGCGGCCGGATCTCAGAGGCTTGCAGGAGAATGCAGTCCTCGCCGGAGAAGTACGTCTCCGAGCGGGAACTGCGTACTGCGCCGTAGGCCGATCCCCGCTTCTTGCCACGATCAGGGCGCGGCGGCCCCACGAGGGGACATCCGCCGGATCCGAGGCTCATTCTGTAGCGTCGCCTCAAGGCTGAGCGATGATCGAGCCCTGCTCGGGGCACGACTGCCGGCGAAACTCCCAGGGAGCATCTTGCTGCGGGCTGCGTTGCCGGAACTCCTCGAACCGGAGCGGACCCCCTTGGCGGCATAGGCATCAGGGCTGTCCATGGCTTGAATGTGGAGATGGGGCTGCGTGGAGTTCCCGGAGTTGCCGCATCTGCCGATCTGATCGCCGGCGCGCAGCCGCTCACCTGGCGACACCTGAACAGACCCTCGCTGAAGGTGCACGAGTCCAACGTAATAAGGGCTGCCCGTAACCCGGATGATGACGTGATTCCCGAGGATCGCGGTCAGTCCCCGCCGAATCCGCCGGGGTTGGCTCAATCCGTGCGGGATGAGTGTCAGCATGGAGCGGCGCGCCTCATGGTCGGGTTCGCCGTCGTGAGCAGACACCACAGTTCCTGCAACGGGTGAGTACAGGGGGCGCCCGAAGGCGTAGAAGAGCTCTGGCGATTCGGTGGCGAAGACCGTACGCAGGCTGCGCTTAGGCGCCGTGCGACCGTCATCGTCGACGGCGAGGAAGTCGAGCGCGTACGTGGTGGCGAACAGATCGGTCCCGTGGCTCGGGACGCGGCGCGTGGGGCTGATCTCAGTCAGCCACTGCCCGTCGAATGGAATTCTCCCGGTGACGCCTTCTTCGGGGATGAGCCCCGATGTCTCTCTACCCATGAGGACACCTCCAAGCAAGCACTCTCAGCACGACCAATATTACCGGGCAAAGCGAAAAAGACACCACGGGAGTGTGGATGACGAGAGTGGTGCCAGCCGACATCTGTTGACGTCGGCTGGCACCACTGTTGACGACACTCCATCAGCTCAGCCCAGACTATACGGGGCAGTTCCCATTCACGCACAACTTAACGTTGTCGTTAATCTCATGCGACGCATTCTCATTCTTGAGTTCAGGTCGGAGGTTCACCGGCTCACCATCAGGGATCGTCTGACTAGGTCCTGAGTGGTTGGAGTTGTAGTAAATTGTCACCGACCGGCCCGTCCGGTTCCAGACCGAGGCCGCGTTATTCTTCACGCACTTGCCTTGCCCATTTCCAGACCCCTTGAACTCATAGCAGTTGGGCTGACTGCCACCGTAGTTGGGGATGGAGCCGCTGAAATCAGAAAGCGAGCCCTCCCCGTTGCTGTTGTAGTAGAGACAGACCTCTCCAACGTCACAGACACCGTCCCTCTCAGCAGCACTTGCTGCCGAAGTCGGAATCAGAAGAGCGCCTGCGGTCAGCAGGATGAGTGAGCCGGCACTTGCGATACGGCGAGCCATTGTCGTACCCATGATGATTGTCCTTTCAAAGTGGCGGAGTATGTGAGGCGACACCCTGACCACGTGAGGTCGCCGCCTGAAATAACCATAGAATCCGCCTTCTGAAACTCACCAGAGCGGTCGACCCCCATTGACGAACGCCTACCTCAACCATTATAGTGCTCAATTTTATGCATCTAGTCGCTCCGACGTTGACGCCACCGCTCTTGAGGAGTGCCTCCGAGTCTCCGGCGGCGACGGCTTCAGGCACCATGACGAGGCACCCTCATCGCCCATAACGGATATGCCATTCCCACAG
>NZ_MSKL01000025.1:186351-251637 GCF_001937665.1 Actinomyces oris
CTGTGGGAATGGCATATCCGTCTGAGATGGCGGCTCGAGCCGGAGCTCGATCGCTCAGGGTTCAGTCGCGGGTCAGCTTCCGGTAGGTGACCCGGTGGGGGCGGGCCGCCTCGGGGCCGAGGCGCTCGACCTTGTTCTCCTCGTAGGAGGCGAAGTTCCCCTCGAACCAGTACCAGCTGGCCGGGTTCTCGTCAGTTCCCTCCCAGGCCAGGATGTGGGTGGCCACGCGGTCGAGGAACCAGCGGTCGTGGGTGATGACCACGGCGCAGCCGGGGAACTCCAGCAGGGCGTTCTCCAGGGACCCCAGGGTCTCGACATCGAGGTCGTTGGTGGGCTCATCCAGGAGGATGAGGTTGCCGCCCTGCTTGAGGGTCAGGGCCAGGTTGAGGCGGTTGCGCTCACCGCCGGAGAGCACGCCGGCCGGCTTCTGCTGGTCTGCTCCCTTGAAGCCGAAGGAGGCGACGTAGGCGCGCGAGGGCATCTCCACGTTGCCGACCTGAATGTAGTCCAGCCCGTCGGAGACGACCTCCCAGAGGGTCTTCTTGGGGTCGATACCGGCGCGGGACTGGTCGACGTAGGAGAGCTTGACGGTCTGGCCGATCTTGAGGTCTCCGCCGTCGAGCGGCTCCAGGCCCACGATGGTCTTGAACAGGGTGGACTTCCCAACGCCGTTGGGGCCGACGACCCCGACGATGCCGTTGCGCGGCAGGGTGAAGGAGAGCCCGTCGATGAGGGTGCGCCCGTCGAAGCCCTTGTTGAGGTTGGTGGCCTCCAGGACCTGGTTGCCCAGTCGGGGCCCCGGCGGGATCTGGATCTCCTCGAAGTCGAGCTTGCGGGTGCGCTCGGCCTCGGCGGCCATCTCCTCGTAGCGGGCCAGACGGGCCTTGGACTTGGCCTGGCGTCCCTTGGCCGAGGAGCGCACCCACTCGAGCTCCTCCTTGAGGCGCTTGGCGAGCTTGGCGTCCTTCTTGCCCTGGACCTCGAGGCGCTTCTCCTTGGTCTCCAGGTAGGTGGAGTAGTTGCCCTCGTAGGGGTAGAGGTGGCCGCGGTCAACCTCGGCGATCCACTGGGCGACGTGGTCGAGGAAGTAGCGGTCGTGGGTGACGGCGATGACGGCACCCTGGTAGCTGGCCAGGTGCTGCTCGAGCCAGAGAACTGACTCGGCGTCGAGGTGGTTGGTGGGCTCGTCCAGGAGAAGGAGGTCCGGGGCCTCGAGGAGCAGCTTGCACAGGGCGACGCGGCGGCGCTCACCACCGGAGAGGTTCTTGACCTCGGCGTCCGGCGGGGGGCAGCGCAGGGCGTCCATGGCCTGCTCCAGCTGGGAGTCGAGGTCCCAGGCGTTGGCGGCGTCCAGGGCGTCCTGGAGAGTACCCATCTCCGCCATGAGGGCGTCGAAGTCGGCGTCCGGGTCCGCCATGGCGGCGCTGATCTCGTTGTAGCGGTCCAGCTTGGACTTGATCTCGGCAACGCCCTCCTCGACGTTGCCCAGAACGGTCTTGTCCTCGTTGAGCGGGGGCTCCTGAAGGAGGATGCCGACGCTGTAGCCGGGAGTCAGGCGGGCCTCGCCGTTGGAGGGCTGGTCGATGCCGGCCATGATCTTGAGGATGGAGGACTTGCCGGCACCGTTGGGGCCGACCATGCCGATCTTGGCTCCGGGGAGGAAGGCCATGGTGACGTCGTCGAGGATGACCTTGTCGCCGTGGGCCTTGCGCGCCTTGATCATCTGGTAGATGTACTCAGCCACTGCTCGTATGCGCCTTTCGTCAGGGTGTGAGCGGAGGTTCTGCGCGACGACGGCGACCGACCGGTCCCCTCCGTGCGCACCGTGGCCAAGCCTAAGGGAGCCCTGGAGCAATGGCGACGACGGCGGAGGTGAGACGGTGCACGCGGATCCACGGCTCCCCGCTGAGGACGCTCATGTTCTCGGACCACTCGCCGGCGAACCGGGAGGAGACAGTGCCGCCTAAACCAGAAGCGCGTCAACGGCTGGACATCAATGTCCGAAAACGGCCGGACTCCTTCAGACCCCGATGCCATGCTTGGAACGTTTCTGAGGAGGATCATGCCGGATTTGGACAACGAATCGCTGTATAAGGCCCTGTTGGCCAAGGACACCCGATTCGACGGACGGTTCTTCGTTGGGGTCGCAACGACCGGTGTCTATTGCCGCCCAGTGTGCCGGGCGCGGAAACCGCTTGCGGTCAACTGCTCCTTCTACGCCACGGCAGCCGAGGCCGAACAGGCGGGTTTCCGCCCCTGCCTGCTGTGCCGGCCCGAGCTGGCACCCGGGTACGCCCCCGTGGACTCCTCAGCGTCACTAGCTCGCGCCGCAGCACGGTACATCGAGAGGAACTGTGGTGTTCAGGGAAGCCTGACGGACATCGCCCGTCATCTGGGCTGCTCCAACCGCCACCTGCGCCGTGTCTTCGAGGACGCTTATCACGTGCGTCCCGTGGAGTACCGCCAGACCTGCAGACTTCTGCTGGCCAAGAGTCTTCTGACCGACACGGACCTATCTGTGGTGGACGTGGCCTACTCCGCGGGGTTCGGCAGCCTGCGCCGCTTCAACGAGGTGTTCCGACGTCGCTACCGGCTGACGCCCACCGCTTTGCGCAGCCAAGCACGGCTCAACAGGGCCGACGGTGACACCGTCCAGCTCAGTCTGGGGTACCGTCCCCCATACCGTTGGGACCTCATGCTGAAGTTCCTGGCACGCAGAGCCATCCCCGGCGTCGAGAAGGTCGAAGACGATCGTTACGCCAGGACGATCCGCCTGCGCTCCTCAGGACGTGATCTCACCGGCTGGGTGGCCGTGGGCAACGACTCTGAGCACAATCGGCTGGCGGTAACCGTCTCCGCCTCACTGCTGTCCGCATTACCGGTGGTGCTGGACGGGATCAAGAATCTGTTCGATCTCCACTGCGAGCCCGATACCGTGGCTCGCGCACTCACAAGCATGGACGACTCCACGCTCGGACCATTCATCCCGGGCACACGTGTGCCGGGCTGCTTCGACGCCTTCGAAACCGCTGTCCTCGCGGTCCTGGGTCAGCAGGTCACGATCCAGGCGGCCAGGACACTGGCCGGTCGGCTCGTCCAGGCCCTCGGCTCACCCCTGGACACCGGAATCGACGGACTGACCACGACCTTCCCCATGGTTCAGGAGCTCCTCAACCTCGACGGTGCGATCGAGCAGCATCTAGGACCGCTCGGCATCATTGCTGCCCGGGCACGGGCTATTCACGGCCTGGCCGCGATGATGAGTTCTGGCATCATCGACGCCTCCTGCTGCCCCGACCCTGAAGCCGCAGTTACTCGGTTCATGGAGATCCCGGGCATTGGAGCCTGGACCGCCAATTATATCGCCATGCGCTGCCTGGCCTGGCCCGATGCATTCCTCGCCACCGACCTGGAGGTCAGAAAGGCGCTGGGAACCCCGCCCCCGGGGAAGATCCTCACCCTGGCTGAATGTTGGAAACCGTGGCGGGCCTACGCCGTCATGCACCTGTGGAACCGGGCAGAGGCAGAATCAGCGTCCGAACACGCCACCAAGAGCAAGAAGCGGAACGAGAAGAAGGAAGAGATGCACTACCTCAGCCATTACGAGTCACCCCTTGGCGCCATGACCATGGCCAGCGATGGCGAGCACCTCACGGGCCTGTGGTTCGACGGTCAGAAGTACGACCGCTCGACGATCGACGACGACGCGGTACTCCAGCCCCGTCTACCTGTTTTCACACAGACGGCCCAGTGGCTCGACGCATACTTCGGGGGTGCTGACCCGGGTTTCACTCCGCCGATCAGCATCGAGGGCTCCGACTTCAAAAAGACGGTCACCTCCATCATGCTGTCCATCCCCTTCGGCGCCACCAGCACCTATGCCCGCATCGCCGCCGACGTTGCGCGCCGCACCGGCCGGAAGCAGATGTCCGCCCAGGCCGTGGGTGGCGCGGTCGGGCGCAATCCGATCGTTCTCATCGTGCCGTGCCACCGTGTGCTCGCCTCCGACGGGAGCCTGCGCGGTTACGCGGGAGGGGTTGACCGCAAGGAACGGCTCCTGGAGATGGAGGGGGTCAACGTGTCCGGTCTGTTAACGCCGCCAGCCGCTGACGACGGCGGTGGAACACGAGAATGAGGAGACCGACCGCGACCCAGATCAAACCTTGGAGCACCCAGGTGATCGACCCAACGGGGAGATGCAACCGATCCGACAACAAGTCGTTCGCCACATGAAATCCCCCGTGCACGCCGATGGCCGCCCAGGTCGACCCGGAGATCGTTCGAACAATCAATGCTGTCACCGCAAATCCGCACGGTGGAGCGAGATACGTGAGGTGCTCGAGAAGATTCTGCTGACCTCCTTGGGACAAGAGATGAAGAACGGTGAATCCGAGAACGCTGGACACTGCTGCGAAACGCGCCTCACCCAATGAGGAGAAGAGCCAGCCTCTCCAAATCACCTCCTCAGGAATTCCCTGAAGAAGGAAGGCTATGGAGAAGGACTCGACGATCGCGAGCCACAGTGGACTCTGGGGTACCGACTGGTCGCCACCGGCAAACCCGAACACTTGAAGCATGCTGGCCACCACAAGGTCTACGACGAGCGCAGCCAGAATCATCCCTGCCAGCCAAAGCATCGCACGTCTGTCGATGCGCAGGCCCATACTGACATGCCGGCCTCGGTCAAGCGTGCGACCCAAGACATAACACAGGGTAAGAGCGACCACCACCGCCGCCCCATAGATCAGCAACACACACGCCCCCACCGCGAATGACTCCACGAGATCATCGGGATTCTCATGTGCGAGAGCAAAAGAGTGGATGACAGGAATCTGCTTCAGTAAAGGCGGAGCGAGCGCGCAGGCGAACATCATCACAAAGGCAATCACGATGCGCAGAACCTTGCCGCCCACAGTGAGGTGATGACCTTGATCCGATCGATCCCCACTGAGATCCGAGGACTCGAGAGACGAGAATGTTGATGATACTTCCACCGACCGAGGTTTTTCATGTGATGCGCTCATAAAATTCACGGTACGCCTCATATTTTGTGCCCTCAATCGAACCTTGAAGGAATCAGGGGCGCGTGGAAAAGAAATCAGGGATCCCTCCGGGGGATCCCTGACTCCGGTGACGCTTCTAATGAAGCGAGCCGCTCAGTCCTCTGCGGTCTCCTGCTGCTTGCGCCAGCGGATGCCGGCGTCGATGAAGCCGTCGATGTCGCCGTCGAACACCGAGTCGGGGTTACCGACCTCGAAGTTGGTCCGCAGGTCCTTGACCATCTGGTAGGGGTTGAGGACGTAGGAGCGCATCTGGTCCCCCCAGGAGGCCTTGACGTCCCCGGCGAGCTCCTTCTTCTTGGCGTCCTCCTCCTGCTGCTTGAGCAGAAGCAGGCGCGACTGGAGAACGCGCATGGCGGCGGCGCGGTTCTGGATCTGGGACTTCTCATCCTGCATGGAAACCACCAGCCCCGTGGGCAGGTGGGTGATGCGCACGGCGGAGTCGGTGGTGTTGACGCTCTGCCCGCCGGGTCCCGAGGAGCGGAAGACGTCGATGCGGATGTCGGTCTCGGGGATGTCGATGTGGTCGGTGGACTCGATGAGAGGGATGACCTCGACGGCGGCGAAGGAGGTCTGGCGGCGGCCCTGGTTGTCGAAGGGGCTGATGCGCACCAGGCGGTGCGTCCCGCCCTCGACACTCAGGGTCCCGTAGGCGTACGGGGCGTGAACCTCGAAGGTGACCGACTTCAGGCCCGCCTCCTCGGCGTAGGAGGTGTTGAGGACCTTGACGGAGTACTCGTGCCGCTCGGCCCAGCGGGTGTACATGCGCAGGAGCATCTCTGCGAAATCAGCTGCATCCACACCGCCGGCGCCCGAGCGGATGGTGACGACGGCGTCGCGCGGGTCGTACTCGCCGCTCAGCAGCGTGCGGATCTCCAGGTCGGAAAGGTCCTTGCTGATAGCTGACAGGTCGGCTTCGGCCTCGGCGAGGATCTCGGCGGCGTCCTCCCCCTCCTCTTCACCGGCGAGCTCGACCATCGCCTCGAGGTCCTCGATGCGCTCCCCCAGGCTCTCGACCCGCTTGAGGTCGGCCTGGGCGTGGGACAGCGCGGATGTGACCACCTGGGCGGAGTCGGGGTCGTCCCACAGGTCCGGGGCGGACGCCTGCTCGGAGAGCTCGGCAATGCGGGAGCGCAGGGCCTCGGGGTCGGTCACCGCGGCAATGGAGGCGTAGGTGTGTCGGAGTCGTTCGATCTCGGAGGAGAAGTCAGTGGCCACGGAGGGAAGTCTACGGCAGAACGTGCGAGGGGCGCCGTCAGGGCGGGCTCGGCCCGCTCAGACGGATCGACGACACCACCGTTGACCGTCACCCCAGCTCAATGCCCTGGGCCTGGGCGAGCAGAGCCTCGAGCACAGCGCGTGTCGCGGGACCCGGCTCGGTGCGGGTCGAACGGTGGCGCACCACCAGCTGACGCACGCCCAGCCCGGGGAGGCGCACCACGCTGACCTCATCGGGGACGAGTCCGGAGTAGACGGCCAGCTCGGGCAGGAGCGCGCACCCCAGGCCCTGACCGACCATGGCCAGGACGACGTCGTAGTCGTAGGCGACATGCCGCATCGTCAACGGCACCCCCAGCTGACGCTCCAGACGGTCCAGGGCGAAGGCGCCGGCGGTCTCCGGGGCCAGATCGATCCAGGTGGCACGCGCCAGGTCCGCCAAGGTCGAGGGGGCCGCCTGCTCAGCCGGCACGACGACGAGCCAGGACTCGTCCAGTAATGGAATGTCAGTCATGCCCCGAGGCGCCGCGGGAAGCGTGTGCTCGTCGCGCTCGATGAGGACCATGTCGAGCTCGCCCCGACGCAGCCGGGACAAGGCGTTGCGCTCCTCGACCTCCTCGACGATCACCTCCAGCTCCGGGCTGGTGGTCGCCAGGGAGCTCAGGAGCGGCAGAAGCAGCGCGCGGACGGCGGAGGCGAAGCCCCCGACACGCACCACGCCGGAGGGGATGGAGTCGTCCAGGTCCGCCAGCTCACGGCGCACGGTGGTCAGCTCGTCCTCGATGCGCTCGGCAGCGTCCGCCAGAACCTTCCCGGCCGCCGTGAGCACGGCTCCGGCGGGTGTGCGGTCCAGGACCCGGGCGCCGCACTCGCGTTCCAGGAGACGAATCTGCTGGGAGACGGCCGACGGCGTTATATGAAGGAAATCTGCCGCTGCGACGACCCCTCCGGCTCGGTGGACGGCCAATAGAACCGAGAGTCTCTGAGGCAATACCTGCATGAAGTAAATCTACATCCCTTATGCAGATAGATGTGATTGACCTTCATCCGGGGGTGTCTAAGAATCGTCCTCGTGAACGACGTGCTCTCCTCCCTCATCTCTATCGGCGGCTGGATCGGTGCCGCTGAGCTCCTCGTGGCCTACTTCTTGGTCTCCAAGGGCACGATCGCAGGCGATTCACTCAAGTACCAGGCCCTCAACATCACCGGCTCCGTGCTGCTGACGATCAACTGTGCGAGCTCCGGGGCCTGGCCCAGCGTCATCGCCAACGCCTTCTACCTCCTGGTGGGTCTCAACATCCTGTTCACGGTGAAGCGGGCCTACATCGCCCAGCTCTCGCGCCGGCAGAAGGAGGAGCTGTGGTCCCGGATGCACCCGCGCCGACGCTCCTCCGTGGTCTCAGCAGGCTTCGTCGAGCAGGCCTGAGGGCACAGGCCTCCTTCCCCACTTCACCTTCCACCTGCCCTTTTCGACGCAGTGAGCCCTGTGGGCTCACTGCGTCGTCGTCATCCGGGCCGAGCCAGTGGCGGTGATGGTGAAACCCTCTGCCGGAAGGATCCCCCAGGGCAGGAAGGGCGGCCGGGAACGAGCCTGCAGCGTCACCACAGCGGTCCGGCTGTCGGCGGCTCGGGCACTGATCATCGTGATCCCCTCCAACCTGGCGGCTGCCGGCTGGGCGGACAGGTCCTCGGCCGCCTTGCCTCTCACCCCCATGTCGGTAAGGGCTCCCGGTACGGTATCCGTGGCGCCGCCCCCGTAGTAGGGGTGTGCATCCATGCTGTCTGCTCCCGCGGCCGCGGCCGAGTCCGCCAGCGATGTGAGGGTTTTGAGGTCGAGGTAGACGGCGGTCGCCGAGGCAGCGACGAACAGCAGCGCGAGGACGACGCAGATGAGTCCGACTCCCAGAAGAAGCGTCTGCCCGTCCTCCTCGCGGCGTAACCGATGCACCAAGGCGCGGGCCCGCCGCTGAGCGGTTCTGGGGCCGGTCGCCCTGTTCACTGCTCCTCCTTGCCCGGCAGGGTGATGGAGCGCTCAGTGTCCACGACGACGACGTCGCGACCGATCCCCAGCGAGGCGAAGCCCGGAAGGTCCACACCGGCTGAGACCTTGACCGTCGCCGGCTGCCCCCGGGCGCAGCCGTGAGCACAGTTCACCGATAGGGAGCCGGAGGGATCGGCGTCGACGCCCTGATCGGACAGGGACAGCTGCATCGCCAACCGCGCGTTATCCATCGCGGAGGGCGAGTCATCGACCTCCAGGACCCGACTGGCGGCGTCAGCCGCCGAGGCGACGGCGAAGGTCGTGGCCTGGATCTGAGCGAGCGTGACCACCAGGTAGAGCACAGGCACCACCAGGACGGCACTCCACCCGATGAACTCGACGATCGCGTTGCCCTCCTCCCGGATCACGAGCCGCCGGAAGCTCCGGCCACCTGCCCTCAGGGCCTCTCGGCGCCGGCTGACAGGCTGCCCGGCTGTCACGAAGTCCGGGATCACCCTGGGCAACCGCGACACGGCACCGCGCCCGCGACGCCGTGAACCGGTCATGGACATCACCCGCACTCACTTCTCCCGAATCAAGGAGGACTCATCGACTGCGTGCCCGGTGGCCCTTAGCGTCCCTCCGGGTCCGAAGAGCCCCAGGACCGGAAAGGGAGCGGTCACCGTCACCTCGACGATCATCAGCTCACCCGAGGGGACCCGCGAGACGGTGACGGTGTCCACGTAGCCGCGCCTCAGGGCGGCGTCGGACAGAACCTGCACCCGTTGGCGCGCCTCGGCCTCCGTGCCCCCGACCAGAGCGGCTCGACGGGCGCCGTCGCCTGCGGCATCGGTGAGGACGTTGCGGGCGTAGACCCCCAGGACGACCTGGATGAGCGCCACGAACACGGTGATGACGAGCGCACCGACCATGACGAAATCAACGACGGCCGAGCCCGAGTCGTTCTGCGCGCTGAGGCGGTTGGGGACCAGCCGACGCGGTGCGCAACCGCCCCGCGGGAACGCGCCTCGGCGAGGGGCTCGTTCAGATCGCACCGGTCACCTTCGCAATGGCGTTGAGGAAGACCTCGGTCAACGCGCTGCCGGCCACCGTCCACAGTGCCACCACGAGACCGGCGGTCATGAGGGTCACCAGGACCCAGCCGGGGACGTCACCACGCTCATCGCGCAGATCGATCCGGGCCGCACCGGCGGCACGCCATGACCGGGAACCGTGTTGAGAAGGGCGAAACGAGGGAGGGATGAGGCGCTTCATGACTGCTCCTTGCTGTCGGGGGGGAATCTGAGCGAGAGGATGATGGATGGTCAGGTTCTGGAGGCGCAGGAGGGCGACAGTGACACTCACACCCCCAGCCTGAGGACGAACAGCCCCGGGAAGAGGGCGAAGACAACGGTGATGGGCAGGACGAGGAAGACCACGGGGACCATCTGGGCGATCTCACGTCTGCCGCCCTCCTCCATGAGGTCCTGGCGCGCCGCCTCACGCACATCGGTGGCCTGGGAACGCAGGACGTCCGCCAGTGGTGTACCGCGTTCAAGGGCCACGACGATCGCCTCGCACAGCCGGGTGACGTGGACAGAGCCGACTCGCCGCTCCATACGGTCCAGGGCGGTGGACAGGACCGTGCCGGACCGGATGTCGGTCAGAGTGGTGCCCAGCTCGTCGATGAGGTCTCCGTGGCCAAGAGCGACGATGCGCTCGATGGCCGGTACCGGGCCCTGGCCGGCCCCCACCGCCAGGGCGAGGAGCTCGACGACGTCGGGCAGCTGCGCCTCGATCCGTGACAGCCGCTTCGCCACTGCCCGGCTGAGCCACCAGTCACGCGCAGCGGCCCCGGCCACCGTCGCCATGAGGCACAGGAGAACGAGCCCGGGCACGTTGACGGCCCGGACCAGGGCCACCAGGCCTCCGGAGGCCAGGACGAGCAGGAGCGCCGTCGTCGACCACAGGACCTGCTGAAGCCGGAACTGGTCGACCCCCAGTGGTGAGCCCGACCGCGTCAGGCGCCGCCGGACCGAGTCGGCCGACGACCCCAGGGAGTCCATCAGCCTGCCGAGACTGAGAGCACCTGCCGTGGAGGTCATGAGCAGACCAACGACGGTGCTGCCGTCCGAGGCCGGCCCCGCCGGAGCGGTCAGGAGGCCGGAGGTCGTGGGCCGGCGGTGGACGTAGGGCTCCAGGCGGGCCATGAGTGTGGGCCGGCGCCGGCGGAGGGCTGAGATGACACTCAGGACGCCCACGGCCCCCACCAGCCCGGCGAGTCCTCCGGTGAGCATTGCGTTCATGGGGCTCATCGCAGTGTCCTCTCCTCCTCGGGGAGCCGTCCCAGGCGCAGCATGAGCCGGTAGGCGATGACCGATACGACGGCGCCGACCAGGAGAATGATGGCTCCGGCGGTAGTGGCATAGGCCGCCGCCGCTTGGGGCCGGGTGGACAGCAGCGCCAGGACCAGCCACGGGGCGGCGACCGCGACCTTGGCACCGTTGACGGTCCAGGACTGGCGCGCCTCGAGCTCCCCTCGGGTGCGCATGTCCTCACGCAGCATCTGCGACAGGGAGCGCAGCAGCGTCCCCAGGTCGGTGCCACCGACCTCATGAGCCAGGCGCAGAGCCTCAACGATCCGGTCGGCGACAGGGTCGGCGAAACGGGCCTTGAGCCGGTCCAGGGAGCTGTCGAAGCGGGCGGAGGCGGCGTAGTCGGCGGCGAAGGCCCGGAACTGGGGGCGGACGGCCTCCGGTCCGCGCTCGCCGAGGTTGGTCAGCGCCTCCGGCAGGCTCATGCCCGCGCGAACGCCGGAGACGAGGGTGTCGACAGCCTCGGGCCACACCTCGCGCAGTCGGGTACGGCGGTTACGCGCTCGCGAGGAGATGATGAGGAAGGGGATGGACGTGAAGATGGCGGCGAAGGCGAGGGCCACCGGCCAGGCCCGAGACATTCCCAGAAAGACCAGGCCGATGAGCAGCCCAAGACCGATCGAGCCCAGGACGAACATCGTGGGGCTGGTGCGGCCGGCGCCGGCCTGGACCAGGATGTCGGCCAGGAGACGGGAGCGCCTCGACCGCCACTGGGGCGGGTCGGAGGTGCAGGCCATCCAGATGAGGAGCATCCCGACTCCGGCCAGGAGCCCGGCGACGGCGCCCATCAGTAGGCCTCCTGGGCATTGGCGGGGCGGGCGTTGAGCAAGGCGGTCAGGTCATGACCGGCCCGGTTGAAGCGCTCGGCGGCGTCGGGCGCTCCGGCTCCCCGTACGAGGTTGCCGGCGGGGTCGCGGTGGAAGACGTTGGAGAGCTCGATGATGCCGTTCTCGACCCGACCGGACAGGGCCGCGACCTCTCGGACGGTGCGGCGCCCGCTGCGATCCAGGTCGAGGTGGACGACCAGGTCGATGGCGCTGGCGACGGTGGGGACCACGAAGTCGCTCGAGACGTTCTCCCCCGCTAGCAGCGGGAGCGTACAGATCTTGATGACGGCCTCCCGAGCAGAGTTGGCGTGGATGGTGCACATCGAAGGAAGACCGGAGTTCATGGCGATGAGCAGATCAAGAGCCTCGGCCTCACGGACCTCTCCGATGAGGAGTCGGTCGGGACGCATGCGCAGGGCCTCCTTGACCAGGCGCCGCAGACTGATCTCTCCGACACCCTCGAGGTTGGGCGGCCGGGTCTGCATCGCCACGCAGTCCCGGTTGCGCAGAGCGAGCTCGAAGACCTCCTCGCAGGAGATGACCCGCTGCGCGCCCGGGATCGCTCCGGCCAGCGCCCTCACCATCGTGGTCTTGCCGGCCTGGGTGGCACCCGAGACCAGGATGTTGAGGCCGGCCTGTACGGAGGCGTCCAGGAAGGCGGCGACCTGGCTGGTCAGAGACCCCATGCGTACGAGGTCGCTGGTGCGTGAGGCACGGGAGGTGTGCTTGCGAATGTTGACCGCCCAGTGCTGGGAGGTGATGGGCGGGATGACGACGTGCAGCCGCTGTCCCCCGGCGAGCTGGGCGTCGACGAAGGGGCTGGACAGGTCCAGGCGGCGCCCGGAGGCCCGCAGCATCCGCTCGACCAGAACAGTGAGGTCCTCGCTCTCCAGGATCGTGGTGGTCAGCTCGGGGCGTCCGGAGCGGGCGACGAACACGCGGCCGGGGGCATTGACCCAGATCTCCTCAATGGACTCGTCATCGAGGTAGCTCTGGAGCGGTCCCAGCCCCGCCATGGAGTCCAGCACGTGGGAGCGCGCCCCCGGAGGATCGATGAGCGGCGGGACGAGTCCGGCGTCGGAACGGCGCAGATAGTCCTCCTCGGCCTCGGTGATGAGCTGCTCGAGGTCGGAGGCGTCCTTGAGGGGGTCGATGCCGCGAGCGCGCACCAGCTCGCGAATCTCCGTCAGGAGAAGATCGGCAGCGTCCATGATGCCTCTCAGCGTGGATGTTGGGTGAAGGGATGAGTCAGGATGAGCGAGGACCGACCAGGGGTTCTGCGTTGAACCGTGACACACCGGCCGGTCGGTGACCAGTGTCACGGATAAACTTTAGGGCACCTGGTCGCTCCATGGCCACCACCTCCGCAGAACCTGTGGATAACTTCGACCTCATGGCGTATTCCTCAAGCCGCCTCCCACGGCCGCGGACGTTTGCCGCCAGCGGACGGGCGCGGCTGTCCTGCGAGATATAGGACCTGTCGCCTACGGTTGGACCATGTCACAGCCTCCGCAGTCCCCGGACGCCCCCGGCACCACTGATGTCGACGGCGGTATCGACAGCCTCACCGACGAGGCGACCTCCGACGTCGAGCGTGCTGCGGCTCAAGCTGCCGACGACCGCAGTGAGCACAGCGGTCCCCCCGATGACCAGGACGCCGGCTATGACGACGACTATCGCGCCCCCGTCGTCGTCGCTCCGCTGCCCGGGGCGTCATCCGGCCCTGCGCGGGGCGGCCAGCGGGCCTCGGCGCCCCAGGTCGCCGAGGCTCCCCGCCCCCATCACTCCGCGCTGTCCCTGGCCGCGATGGCGAGCGTCGCCGTCGGCGGCCTCAACCCGACTCGGCTGGCGCTTCCGCAGTCCGAGACCCCCGAGCGGCACATCATCGGCGTCATCGACACCCAGGGCCGGCACTGGGAGGTCCATGAGGCCCGTACCGATGCCGTAGGCGCCTCCTTGGAGGCCGAGGCCGAGGTGCTGCGCCGCATCGGCCGGGTCGTCGACGACGGACGGCTCTCCTTCGATGTTCCTCGCGTCGCCGGGTCCCTGCGGCAGAAGGACGCCCATATCCAGGTCCGCTCCCATGTGGAGGGCAAGCCGATCCCGGTGGAGACGCTTCGACCGGGGCCGGGGATGTCGGCGGGCCTGGGCAAGGCGCTCGGTGAGATCCACGAGCTGGCCATGACGGTGATCTCCGAGGCGGGCATGCCGGTCTACGACGCCGAGGAGGTGCGTCGGCGCTGGCTGAGCCTGCTGGACGACACCGCCGCAACGGGCAGGACCCCGCCAGCGCTGCTGGGGCGCTGGGAGCAGGCGCTGGAGGACACCGCCCTGTGGCGCTTCCGCCCCACCGTGGTCCACGGCGACCTCGCCGAGGAGAACGTCCTGGTGGCCGGCGGCACGGTGGTCGCCGTGCGGGGCTGGTCCCAGGCGCATGTGGGAGACCCGGCCGAGGACCTGGCCTGGGTGTACTCCTCGGCACCGGTGGACTGCCTGGACTCCATTGAGGATGCCTACGACATCGCCCGCTCCGAGGGCGTCGACCGGCACCTGCGTGAGCGGGCCGAGCTGGTCAGCGAGCTCAGCCTGGCGCGCTGGCTGCTGCACGGAGTGAGAACCGGGGACAAGCCGGTCATCAACGACGCGGTCGCGATGCTGGAGGACCTGGCCGCCCAGGTGGGCGACGCCCCGCTGGTGGAGCCGGCCACACCCCGACTGGCGCCGGTACCCGGGGTCCGCGAACCCGCTGAGCCCGACGCCGTCACCAACCCGGTGGCCATGGTGCGCGTCGACGACGAGGACGACTGACGCCGCGTCGGCGCCTCGCCCGGGATCAGGTCAGCGGGTTGTGGCTCATGAGTGCCAGGAAGGCGATGGCCCACACCAGGTTGACGATGTTGAACAGGGCCCCGTCCAGCAGTGGCTTGCCGGGATAGGGCAGGCGGGTGAGGGCGTACCACGGGAGGGCCTGCACCGGTGGGGTCAGGAGCAGCGACCATCGAGGGAAGGCGGTGGCTCCTGAGCCCAGAGCAATGCAGACGAGGAGCCAGCCCAGCGCCGTCAGCCCGATGGCGGGGCCCCAGGCTTGCATGAGGAAGCGGTAGAGCCTGCGCGCGTGCTCCAGGGCGGCGGGGTCGGGCCCTTCGCTGTCCTCCTTCCCGCTGCTCACCGCCCTGGCGGCTACGTACGCCTGATGGGCGGTGTGGGCGCGCTCCGAGGCCAGAGCGAGCGGGTAGAAGGAGGCGTGGGCCAGGGGCGAGAGGCTGAACCCGACGCCGAGCAGCACCGCGCCCGCCACCCCCACCGGCGATCCGCGCAACAGCGCCCAGTGCGCATAGAGACCGGCGAGCATGAGCGGGATGGAGTAGTTGGCGACCAGCGCGCCCCATCGCAGGCGAGGCTCGTTGACGCGCGTGTAGAAGGCGTAGGCGTCGTCTCCCATGAGGTCGATGAACTCGCCGTGCTCGTGCCGGTCAGGCCGACGGAATCCGACGATGAGCGCGTCGCCGAGGATCCAGCACAGGGCGCTGATGAGGAAGGCGACAATCGACCAGGTCACCAGCATGTGGGTTCTCCTTGCGGCGTCGGGTGCGAAGAGTCGGTGCGCCGGGCCAGGACCGGCCGTGCCTCTGGTCGAACGGCCGAGCCCGGGCGGCCCTGAGGCTGACGTTAGCCTTGCTGCTCGGGTGCGGGAAGAGGTGTCATCTCGTCGGGTGGGGAGCCCGGTGTCAGAGCTGACTCGATCTGGTCGAGGTCGAGCAGGCCCGCGGCGGTGAGCTCATCGACGCGCCCTCCGGGATAGTCGACGTACACGTAGGCGGCGCGTACCGAGCCGGTGGGCACGCCCTGGGAGGCCGCCCAGGCATGGACGTAGACGCTGAGCTGGTCCACCGGCACCTGGCGTCGCCCGGTCTTCCAGTCGACGATGAGCCACCCGGCCCCGTCCGAACTGTGGAAGACGGCGTCCATGCGGCAGCGCAGGGTGGTGGCACCGATGGTGATCTCCCGGTCCGTCTCGGTCTCGGCCAAGACGTAACCCTCCAGGAGCGGCAGGTTCTCGGCGGTGTCCAGCCAGCGCTCGATGCGGTCCCGGTCCTGGGGCCCGAGGCTGTCGGGGACGCCCGCCTGTACCAGACCGAACAGGGTGCCGCGTGCGCTCAGGCGTTGGGCGACGGCGTCGTGGAAGACGGTTCCGAGCCGTCCGGCGGCGCGGGGCTCAGGTGGAAGCGGACGTCGCAGGTCGAGCGCGAACTTCCGGCGGTCGGCGCGCAGGTCGTCCAGGCGGGTGGCGGCCAGGTGCTCGGGCAGACGGACAGCAGGTCCGCTGCTCAGGGCCCGGGAGCGCTCGGCCAGGAGGAGTCCCGCCTCGAGTCTCCACCGCTGCATCGTCTCGTCCTCGGAATCCGCCTGCACAGGTGCCTCCTCGGCAGGGCTGGTTCCGCTCATGGCCGCGGCGACCTGGACGGCGGCCGCGTACCGGGCCCGGCGCGCAGCGGCGACCCGGTCTGCGATCGGTGCGTCCTCTCCCCCGGTTTCCGGGGCCCGGCTGCCCGGCGCCTCCGCTTCGGTGGCGTCGAGGGGCCAGGTGCCCACCTGGGTCAGTGCGGTCAGTGGGTTGGGGCGGGACTCATCGAAGTCGACCCAGCCGTCCGCGTAGGGAAGGAGGAGGTCGCGTCGCTGGAGCTCGGTGAGGAAGCGTGAGGGCCGGCGGGGCTTGGAGGCGGTCTTGGACAGGTGGGAGCCGGTCAGGAGGAGCTCGTGGCGGGCCCGGGTGAAGGCGACATAGGCAAGGCGGCGCTCCTCGCGCAGGCTCTGGCGCCCGAGGGCCTCCTTGTAGGCGGTCATCGTCTCGGTCAGGAGGGGCTTGTCCGTGACAGCCGGGTCGAGGCCCCCGACGGTGAAAGGGGGCAGGTCACCGGCGTCGGCCCGCAGTGGGAAGGGGAAGGTTGAGGTGCTGCCCATCCAGCCGGTCTCCGCGACACGAAGATCGTCCTTGACGGCGCTGGTGTAGGAGGGGAAGACCTGCTCGTCCATGCCGGGGACGGCGATGACATCCCACTCCAGGCCCTTGGCGGCGTGGACGGTGAGGAGCTGGACCGCCCCGGGCGAGGGCTCGACCTCGGGGGCGCTCATGGCGTCCTCGTGCTCCTCGGCGGCGTCGAGCCAGTCCAGGAAGCCGGTGAGTGTGGGGGCGTCGGTGTCCGTGGCGAAGGCGCGGGCCGTCTCGTGGAAGGAGTCGAGGGCTCGGTGGCCCATCGGGTGGCCGACCCGGGCGGCGATCTCGATGTCGAGGTCGAGTGCCTGCTCGGCCAGGGCCACGAGGTCTGGCAGAGGCAGGGAGACGGCCTCCCGGATGCGTCGGATCGCCCGGGCGGTGCGCAACGCGACGGCCCGCCCGGCCTCGGTCAGGTCCCGGGTCGCCGCAGCCTCTTCCTGCGCACCTTCCTCATCCCATCGCAGCAGGGTGTCCAGGGCCTCGCTGAGCAGCGGGGAGTCGGCCTCGACCTGGTCGCCGTGAGCCCCCGGTCCCTCCTGGCCGCCTTCGGGCGCGGGACGGGTGAGCTCGCGGGCCAGCGTTGCCAGGGCGCGCAGGTCGCTGGCGCCGATACCGAAACCGGTCAGCAGCCTGACCGCCCGGTCCCCGCGCTCCGGGTCCGAGGCCACGGTCAGCAGGGCGCGGACGTCGGCGACCTCGGGGACGTAGAGCATCCCCCCCAGGCCGACGATCGTGTAGGGCAGGCCTGCCTCCTCCAGCTCGGCGGCGATGGGATCCATCTGCGCCCGGGTGCGGCACAGGACGGCCATCTCGGCACTGGGAGACCAGCGCTCGGAGAGGAAGGCGACGACCGTGCGGGCCTCCTCGGCGGGGTCCTGGAGGAATGCCCCGTGCACCGCCCCGGGCTCCAGGCCGAAGGCTGCGGGGCGGGCCCGCAAGGGGGCCACGGTGATGTGCTCGCCCACCGGGTCCCCGTCCTCGACGACGCCGGAGCGCAGGGGCCCGGAGACGACGTTGGCGACGTCCAGGATGGTGGAGTCGTTGCGCCAGGAGGTCGACAGCTCCAGGACGGGGGTGGCGTCGGCCGGTGACGCCCCAGAGTCGAGGCGCGCGGTGCCGGTGGGGTTGAAGCGCTGGTGGAAGGTGTCCAGCGCTCCGGCACTCGCTCCTCGCCACCCGTAGATGGCCTGGTGGGGGTCGCCGACGGCAGTCACCCCGGAGTCGGCGAAGAGGGCGGACAGGAGCCGGACCTGGGCCACCGAGGTGTCCTGGAACTCGTCGAGCAGGACCGCGGGGTACTGGGCCCGCACCTGGGCGGCGGCTTCGGGGACGGACTCGGCGATGGTGCAGGCCAGGGCGATATGGTCACCGAAGTCGAGCAGGCCGTGGCGACGTTTGTGCTCATGCAGCTCGGCGACGACGTCGAGCAGGGCCTCCCACTCGGCCATGACGGCGGGAGCCTTGCCGATCAGGGTCTTGCAGCCCTTGATGGCGGCCAGGGCGGTGAACTGCTCGGTCAGGTCGGCCAGGTCCTTGGCGGCGTCCTCAATGGTCAGCAGGTTCTGGCTCAGGGCGTCGCCCAGGACCAGGGTGGCGCTCGCGTTGTGGCTGAGGCTCTCGTTGGGCAGCGGGAGTGTGCGCGCCTCGAGCAGGGAGGCGACGATCTGCCAGGAGCGGGCCTGGGTGATGAGGGTCGAGTCGGGGTCCACGCCGATGCGCAGACCGTGGTCGCGCACCAGGGTGCCGGCGAAGGAGTTGTAGGTGGCGATCATCGGCTCGCCGACGTCGGTGGCGTCAGCGGCGCCGCCCGCTCCGCTGTCATCATCCGGCGCGGTGGATGGGAGCAGGCCGGCCGCGCTGAGCCCGGCCAGGCGGGAGGCGACGCGCTGGTCGAGCTCGGCGGTGGCCTTGCGGGTGAAGGTCAGTCCGAGGATCTGGTCGGGGCGGACCTGCCCGGTGGCGACCAGGTGGACGACCCGCTGGGCCATGGTGGCGGTCTTGCCCGAGCCGGCTCCGGCGACCACCAGGAGGGGGCTGAGCCGGTGGGCGATGACGCGCGCCTGCTCCTGGGTGGGCGTGTGGATGCCGAGCGCTGCCGCCAAGGCCTGCGGGGTGAGCTCGCGCGAGCCAGTGGTGGGGGTCATGAGACGACTCTCCTTCCCTCGACCTGGACGGGGCAGGAGTCCTTGACCCTGCAGGTACGGCAGTGCTCACCGGTGCGGGCCTCGATCACGGGGCCCACTCCGGCCACGGCTGCTGAGGCCACGAGGTCCTCGGCCCAGTACTCCTCACGGCTCCGGGCAGCACCGTTCGCTTCACTGTCCCCCACCTTCTCCGTGGGCTCGTCCGTGGCTTCGGTGGTTGCGGGGCTGGGGTCGAGGGCGGCGCCCGGCGGAGCCAGGACGTAGCCGTCTCCTGAACGTTTGGAGGGCTCCTTGCCCAGGAGCACGAGGGCTCCGCCGACGACGTCGAGACCTTGCGCGCTCAGGGCCAACCGGTAGGTGGCCAGCTGGGGGTGGCGCTGGACGTCCTTGGGGACGCGCTGCCCGGTCTTGAGGTCGATGACGCGCACTGTGCCGTTCCGGCCGATACCGGCGGGGTCGTCCGGGTCGTCTCCCGTGCGGCCGCCGGGGCGCTCGAGACGGTCGATACGCCCGGAGATCCTGACCGGGACGGCGTCACCCCCTTCCACCGGCATGCGGAGGCCGGCCAACTCGCGGACCTCCGGGCTGAGGACGCGCAGGGGGATGTCCACGTCGGCACGGACGGGCTGCTCGACGTCGGCACGCACGCCCAGGGCGTCGCAGTCACTCAGGTAGGCGTCGAGGCGCTCGATCATGGCACGAGCACGGTCTGTGGCCAGACCCCCCTGCCACGTGGCGGGGTAGCCCAGGTCGGTCAGGCGTTCCTCGAAGGCCTCTCGCAGAGCGGGACCGCGCAGGTGCTCGCTCTCCGCCCGTTCGGCGATCTCGTGGACGAGGCTGCCCAGGGCCTGGGCGTCGCTGGCGGGCGCCGATCCGCCGTTGCGGGTCAGGAACCACTTGAGCGGGCAGGCGGCCAGACCCTCGACGTCGGAGGGGCTGACCCGTATCCGTTCCCCCTGGGCGACGAGGGGGGTGTGGGAGGTGGGGCCGGCCGCGCCGATCCAGGTGGCGGGATCGGCACCGGATACGCCTTGGCGGGCGAGGTCGGCCAGCAGGTCGACAGCGACCCGGCCGCGCCGGCGTTCGGTGTCGGTGGCCCCCTCGAGGTTCCCGCAGATGGCGGCGTGGCGCAGCTCCCCCACCAGGCCGCGCAGGGTGAGGTCCCCGGTGTCGGGGCTCAGGAGGGGGGCTCCGTCGGCGTCGGTCAGGGAGATCCCGGCACTGTGGGCGATCTCGGTCAGGAAGGGCGAGGGGGCGTGCTCGGCGTCG
Organism: Actinomyces oris; assembly: GCF_001937665.1. Classification (GTDB taxonomy): domain Bacteria; phylum Actinomycetota; class Actinomycetes; order Actinomycetales; family Actinomycetaceae; genus Actinomyces; species Actinomyces stomatis. Next base: position 206,222 of record NZ_MSKL01000025.1, read on the forward strand.
GCGGTGGCCGTCAGTAGGAGGCGCCTGGTGGCGCGGGACAGGGCCATGATGAGCATGCGGCGCTCGTCGGCGCGCACCTGTGCCCGGGCGGCGGCGATGGCGCCGCTGCCGCCGGTCCCGTCCCCCGGGGCGTTGGTGCCTGCTGTCAGGCGTCCGGTGACGGCGTCGACGAGGAGGCCGGTGCGGGTCAGGGAGTCCCTCAGGCGCAGGTCGGGCCAGCGGTCCCGTTCCAGCCCGGCGACCACGACGAGCTCCCACTCCTGGCCCGCGCAACGCGCCGGGGTCATGACGGCGACGCCCTCCGGGCGCCGGCCCTGGGGGGCGACGGAGTCCGAGGGCAGGACCTCGGCGTCGAGCTCGGCCAGGAAGCTGGAGGCGTCCTGGCCCGGATGGCGCTCGGCCCAGACCTCGGCCCGTTTGAACAGGGCCGTCACGACGTCGAGGTCGTGCTCGGCGGCCTCGGACAGGAGTGATCGCACGGAGCTTGCGGAGGGCAGCAGGGCGGTGGCCCGCCAGGCCTCGGCCCGGTCAGAGGCGTTCCAGGCGGCCCAGAGCAGGGCCTCGACATCGCGAGGGGCGTCTGCAGGCGTTTCCCCGGTGGCAGTGCGCAGAGCCGCAATGATCCGGGCCGCGGTGAGGAGCCGGTCCGCCTGGGTACTCAGCGGCTCCCCGTCGAGGGACCGGGCGAAGGCGGATGCCTGCTCGGTGTCGGCCAGCAGGGTCAGGAGGGCGGCGTCGGCACCGGTTCGAGTCCCGGTCCCGACGGTGGGCTCGGCACGGGCGCTGAGCTCGCCGGTCTCGGTCCCGCTGACGCGGGTAGCTGTGGCCTCCGGGTCCTGGCGCAGTCTGCGGCGCAGTCGGCGCAGGTCCATGGTGGTCAGCCCCACCAGGGGGCTGGCGAGGAGGTTGAGGGCGGCGTCACGCTGAGGCGGTTCACCGTGCCCACCCAGCTGGTCGCGGATGGCGGCACGCACGATGTCCAGGAGCGCAGCCGCGGCCGGTTCCGCGCGCAGCAGTACCGCGGGCGTACGGGAGGCCAGGGGCACACCTCGTCTGCGCAGATCCCTGGCGAGTGTCTCGGCGTCGGCGGCGCTGCGAACGATGACCGCCATCTGAGACCAAGCGGTGCCGTGGTGGACGTGCTCGAGCCTGAGTGCCCGGGCGACGTGGGCATGTTCCTGCCAGGTGGAGGAGGCCAGGATCACCTCGACGCCGGCTGCTGCCGCCGGGCGCTCGTCACCGGTCGCATCGGAGGAAGGCCTCGCCGCGGATCGGGAGGCCGGAGTCGTCTGCCGGTGGGCCGTCGTGCCGGTCACCGGGACCCGGGCGCTCTGGTCGGCGACCACCGCCGTGATGGCCGGGTTGCCTCGGTAGCAGGTGGTCAGCCGCAGGCGGGTGGCTCCGAGCCCTGAGCGGTCCTCGGCCTCAATGAGCAGGCTGGGGGTGCCGCCGCGGAAGGTCTCCACCGCGACGTCGGGGTCTCCCAGCACCACGATCTGCGCCCGACGCCCATCGGGATCCGGGGTGGCCAGGGCCGTCAGGAGCCTGGCGGTGGCGGCCGTGCAGTCCTGATAGTCGTCCACGAGGACGAGGTCCGGGACGGGGCGAGGGGCCGTGACGGCGTCGGAGTCCCAGGAGCTCAGGGCTTCCACGGCTCGGTCCTGGAGACGAGCCGTGTCCATCTTGCGGGTCTGGGCCCTGCGCTCAGCGCTGGCCCGGCCCTGCGCGTCCCAGGTGCGCAGGAGCTGGGACGAGGGCCCCCAGATGGGGACATCGAGCCGGCGTCCCAGGTCGGCCAGCTCGTCGGCATTGACGCCGAGCTCTCCGGCGCGCGCCAGGAGGTTGCGCAGCTCGGAGCGGAATGCCCGCGACCCGGTTGCCTCGGTGGGCAGCCCCGGCCAGGTGACGGTACTGATCATCGAGGCCAGGGCGGAGTCCTCCTCCGCCCCGGCCAGAAGAACCGGGGGCGGCAGCGGGTCTGGCCGCATGGTCAAGGAGGTGGTCAGGATCGTCAGGGCGAGGGCCGCGGGAGTGCGCACTCGTACGACGCCGTCGCCATGGCCCTCACGCAGCAGGTGGGCTGCTCGGCCACGCAGCCAGTCGGCCCGCGCACGGGTGGGGGCGAGCAGGACGGCATCCCGGCCGCCGGCGACCGCCTCAGCCAACAGCCGGAGGGCCAGAGAGGTCTTACCCGTCCCGGGAGCCCCCAGGACGACGACGTTGGAGCCCTCGGCCACGCGATCCAGGACCCGTTGCCCATCGGCGTCGGCGGCGGGCAGCTCGGCCACCTCGGTGGGCGGAAGGAGACGGACGGGATCCTGGGGCATGGGACCATCTCACCACGGGCCGCTGACAGGAACGCGCACCGTTAACGGATCGTCACCGGTTGCGGACCCAGAACCCAGGAGAACCGACGACTCATGTTCCGCGTGGCGCGAAACGGCGCGGCTCCTGAGGCGCTCAAAGGGCTGGTGCGGCCGGGGCCCCTCTAGGATCATGGCAGGTTCACGCCCCTCTCCCCCGATGGGCGCTATGCCGCTCAAACGGCACACAGACGATGCGAAGGAGCCCCATGCAGGTCACGATCGGAATCAAGCACGCCAGCCGCGAGCTCTCCCTGGAGACCTCCGACTCTCAGGAGAAGGTGCTGGCCGCCGTGGCCGATGCCGAGACCAAGGCCGTCACCCTCACTGATGACAAGGGTCGTAAGGTCTTCGTCCCGGCCGGGTCCCTGGCGTACGTGGAGCTCGGCGAGACCGAGCCCCGCCGGGTCGGCTTCGGCATCTGAGCCCTGAGCTCTCCACATCGGCGCCGCCTCCCAGAACGGGAGGCGGCGCCGTTTGACGTGAGTCGGGAGCAAGCAAACCGATGCCCCTCGAGGCCGCCCGGTGCCCGGCAGGCCCGGTCGCCACCATTAGTAGGCTGGGGTGCATGGACCACCAGGACGGCCAGTGGGGCCTGCTCAGTCAGTGGATCACGCAGTCGCAGCGCATCGTCTTCTTCGGCGGCGCCGGGGTCTCGACCGAGTCGGGAATCCCAGACTTCCGGGGCGCCAAGGGCTTCTACCACCAGGACCGGGAGATTCCCCTGGAACAGGTCCTCTCCATCGACTTCTTCACCGTGCACCCGCAGGCCTACTGGGAGTGGTTCGTCCAGGAGAACGCCCGCGAGGGCGTGGCCCCCAACGCGGCGCACAGGTTCGTGGCCGGCCTCGAGAGGGCCGGGAAGCTGTCTGCCGTGGTCACGCAGAACATCGACGGCCTCCACCAGCGGGCCGGCTCCGAGCGGGTCCTCGAGCTGCACGGCAACTGGTCGCGTCTGACCTGCACCGGCTGCGGTGAGCACTTCACCCTGGACGACGTCGACGAAGCCCGCTCCGGCGAGGTTCCCCGCTGCCCCGGGTGCTCCTCGGTGCTGCGCCCGGACATCGTGTTCTACGGGGAGATGCTGGACAGCGATGTCATGGAGGGCGCCGTCCGGGCCATCTCGGAGGCGGACCTGCTGATCGTGGCCGGCACGAGCCTGGTCGTCTACCCGGCGGCGGGCCTCATCGACTACTACGCCGGTGAGCGCCTGGTCCTCATGAACGCGACTCCCACACCGTATGACTCCCGCGCCGACCTCATCATCCGTGAGCCGGTCGGGCAGGTCTTCCAGGAGCTGGAACGCAGGAGCCGGCGGCCCTAAGCGATCCCCTGGTCCTCAAGGTCCACGTAGTGCTCGGGCGCCGCGGCCGCACTGAGGGTGGCCGCGTAGTCGGGCACCTCGCTCTGGAGGGAGCGGTCCGTACGACGGTAGCCCGACGACGGCAACGAGGACTTCTTCGGAAAGGTCATCTCAGGACGCTCCACGTGCTCGTAGGGAATGGATTCCAGCAGGTGGTGGATCATGTTGAGGCGGGCCTTGCGCTTATCGGCTGACTCCACGACGTGCCAGCGCGCGGAGTCGATGTCCGTGTGGACGAACATCTCGTCCTTGGCGCGCGAGTAGTCCTCCCAACGGGGCAGGGCCTCCAGGTCGGTGGGTGAGAGCTTCCAACGTCGCATGGGATCGGTCATGCGCGACTTGAAGCGCTTGTACTGCTCCTTCTGGGGGACGGAGAACCAGTACTTGCGCAACAGGATGCCGTCGTCGACGAGCATCCTCTCGAAGACCGGGCACTGCTGGAGGAAGCGCCGGTGCTCCTCCGGGGTGCAGTAGCCCATGACGTGCTCGACACCGCCGCGGTTGTACCAGGAGCGGTCGAACAGGCAGATCTCGCCGGCGGCGGGCAGGTGCGCGATGTAGCGCTGGAAGTACCACTGGGTGCGCTCACGCTCGGTGGGTACGGGAAGTGCGACGACGCGCGCGATACGCGGGTTGAGGTACTCGGTGATCCGTTTGATCGCCCCACCCTTGCCGGCCGCGTCGCGGCCCTCGAAGATGACGACGACGCGGGCTCCGGTGGCCCTGACCCACTCCTGCATCTCGACCAGCTCCGCCTGCAGCCTCAGCAGCTCGGCCTCGTACAGGGAACGGTCCATGGTGGGGTGCTTCTTTGCCATGCTTGAGTTTCGCACAGCACACCCCCGGACGCGAGGGTAACCATCAACGGAAACAGAATCAGAGGAGCCCAGTCCTGGGAAGGACTGGACTCCTCTGGAGTGGTAGCGGGGACAGGATTCGAACCTGCGACCTCCGGGTTATGAGCCCGGCGAGCTACCGAACTGCTCCACCCCGCGTCGGTGTCACTAACCTTAGGGGTCACCCCGCCCTCGAGGCAAATGGCGAGGGCGTGCCCTTGCTCACCGCCTGGTGAGGCGGGTCGCAGGGCACGCCCTCCGTGACGGCCGAGAGGGCTCAGCCCAGCTTCTGCTGGGCCGCAACGGCCCGTTGGACGGCATCGTTGAGGCGCTTCTGCGCATCACCGTATGCCGACCAGTCGCCCTTGCTCCTGGCCGTGTCCGCGTCGGTCATCGCGGTCTGAGCGTCGGACAGCGCCTGGTTGAGCTCCGTCTTCGGATCCGAGGATCCGGAGGCCGACGGGTTGGCGGAGGCAGACGGCGGTGCGCTCGCCGAGGCCGTGGGCGCGGCGCTCGGTGTCGGCGAGGTCTTGGCCCCGCCATCAGCCGTCGGATCCTTGCCGTCGGTCGTCTCATTGGTGTCATTGGCCGCAGCGGCATCGCCGTCGATGGTCTCCTGGCCCGTGGTCGCCCCGGAGTTACCGCCGAAGACCTGGTCGAGCGCCCCTGAGAGGGTGTCGGCGAATCCGACGTTGTCACCGAAGGAGACCAGTACCTTGCGCAGCAGCGGATACTGCGTGTTCGCAGAGGACTGGACGTAGACCGGCTGGACATAGAGCAGGCCTCCTCCCACGGGCAGCGTCAGCAGGTTGCCCTTGATGACCTGGGAGCCCTCCTGAGAGAGGAGGTTCAGCTCCTTGGAGATCTCCGGGTTGGAGTCGAAGATGTTCTGCACCTGCCCGGGCCCGGCCACGTTCGAGGACCGTGGAAGCTCCAGAAGTCTCAGCTTGCCGTAGTTCGGACTGCGTTGCCCCTTCTTCCCGGTGCCGGGAGAGGTCTCGGAGTCCACGGCGAGGAAGCCGGTAAGCACGTTGCGGTTGGTGTTTCCTCCGATGATGTAGGCGCTGGACAGGGAGAAGCTCGCCTGTTCCTGCCCAGGCATCTTGAGGGTCAGGTAGTAGGGGGCCTGCTGGTCCTGGCCGGGCGTGGTCGGGTCGTCCGGGATCTTCCAGAAGTCTCCACCGGAGTAGAACTCCGCAGCGTCGTTGACGTGGTAGGTCGCCATCATGGTGCGCTGGACGTTGAACAGGTCCTCGGGGTAGCGCATGTGGGCGATGAGATCGGCGCTCATCTCGTTCATGGGCGTGACCGTCCCGGGGAAGACCTTCTGCCAGGCCTTGAGGATCGGGTCCTTGTCATCCCACTGGTAGAGCTTGACCGACCCGTCGTAGGCGTCGACGACTGCCTTGACGGAGTTGCGCACGTAGTTGGACTCCTCCGGAGCCCTGAGAAGCCCGCCCTTGTTGTCGGCGGTCGCCGTCGCCCTGGCCAAGGACTCGTGCTGGGAGTACGGGTAGTTGTTCGTCGTGGTGTAACCGTCGAGGATCCACATCACCCGCTTGGGAGTGGCCGGGTTGTCATCGTGATCGACGACGGCCGGGTAGGGGCTGTTGTCCAGGGTCAGCCAAGGGGCCACCTTGGAGACGCGCTTGGCCGGGTCCCGGTCGTAGAGGATCTGGGAGCCCTCGCGCACCTCCTGGGAGAAGAGGATGTTGGCCTCCCGGAACTTGGCGGCGTAGAGCAGACGGTTGAACGGGTTGGACACGCTCGGCCCGCCGTTGCCGGCGAAGGTGGTGTTGACCTGCCCGGTCTTGGACTCGTCGTCGGGGTAGTCCAGCTCGCGCGGTGAGCCGTTGTCCTTGCCGCCCACGATGGAGTAGGACGGTGAGGACTGACCGAAGTAGATCCGGGGCTCGTACTCGCCCAGGTCCCCCTTGGACGGGATGCCCCCCTCCCAGAAGGAGGGGTAGCCGCGGGTGGCCACCGTGTTGCCGTAGGCGTTCACGACGCCGTAGCCGTGGGTGTAGACGGTGTGCTCGTTGACCCAGGTCTGCTGCTTCTCACCGAGACCGGACAGGTTCAGCTCGCGCACTGCGATGACCGTGTCCCGGCTGGTGGAGCCCACCTTGTAGCGGTCCACGTTGAGCCGGTTAGCGAAGGAGTAGTACTGCTTGTTCTGCTGGACCTGCTGGAAGGTCGGGGAGATGAGTCCGGGGTCCAGGAGCCGGATCGAGGTGGTGGACTCGGCGTCCTTCTCCAGCTGGCCGGCCGCCGTCTTGGTCGTGGCGTCGTAGTTGGTGGTCTCCACGTTCTCCAGGCCGTAGGCGGCCTTGGTGGCATTGATGTTGCGCTGGATGTACTCGGCCTCCTGGCGCTGGGCGTTGGGGTCGACGACGAACTTCTGGATGACCAGCGGGTAGGCGGTCCCCACCACCAGGGAGGAGACGATCATGACGGCCACACCGATGATCGGCAGGCGCCAGGAGCTGGAGCGCACCGAGGCGACGAAGAGGACGGCCACGGCCAGTCCGATCGCCGCGAGGATCGCGTTGGCGGGGATGACCGCGTTGACGTCGGTGTAGTTGGCGCCGTCGAACTTGGAGTTGGAGGCGTACAGCGCGCTGTAACGACCCAACCAGTAGCCCACGGCCCGGATGACGGCGTACAGCGCCAGGAAGACCGCCAGGTGAATGCGGGCGGCCTTGGTGAAGTGGGGCTTGCGCGCCACGGAGATACCGCCGTACAGGTAGTGAACGACGATGGAGGCCACCCCGGAGAACAGGACGACGCCGGCCAGGAAGGACACGAGCGTCAGAACCGCGGGCAGGATGAAGACGTAGAAGGAGATGTCGATCCCGAACTGGGGGTCCTTGACACCGAAGGACTGGGAGTTGAAGGCCAGAAGAATCTCTCGCCAGCTGGGGGCCAGCTCCCAGGCCGACCCGAACAGGGCCAGCACCGCGGGCACCGCCCAGGTCAGGCGGCGTCGCACGGGTTCGATGACGGTGCGGTAGGCCTCGAGGTTGCGCGTGGCCTCGTCGTCGGGCATCCCGATCTCCCGGGCCCGGTAGGCCGTGGTCATCGAGACGAAGACGGCCCCGAACATGATGGCGAATCCCACGAGGAAGAGGACGATGAGGGCGATCCACTGCGTCCACAGCACGCGGGCGTACCCGATCTGACTGAACCAGAGGACCTCGGTCCACACCTGCGACATGATGCCGATGACGACGGCAATGGCCACGATGATCGAGATGGTCAGGGCCAATGGGCCGGGACGGCCACCGCCTGTCCTGCTGCGCGGCGCGCGGGGAGGACGGGGCCCGCCCCCGCCCATGCGTCCAAGACTGAACAGTCCGGTCCTGTTGTCAGGCTTCCCCTGCTGGGACGAGCCGGCGGATTTGCTCGAGGACTCCTCGGAGGCTGAGTCCCGGGACTCGTCGTCGGGCCTGGTGCTCACGATCCTGCTCCCTGTCTGACGTGCGTGGTGGCGCCGCCTCGCACACGGTGAAACGCGGCGTCGTCGGCCGGAGGGGCCGCTCGGGCCATCGTCCCACACACCCCTGACACGGCCATAACCTTCTCCAGGATGAAAGAACGCCTCGGGCGGGGTCGCCGCGATGGCCTCGCCGACGAAGCCGCCTCATTGGAGGAGCCGGCACCACCAGTGAGACGATGACGGCGTGACCGACAAGATGCATGACGAAGCGACCACCCCGGGGGCGGCCCGATCCGTCTCCTCCGCGGTGCGGGCCCTCGCCCGTGCGGTGACCGAGACGGAGACCCATGTGGCGGTCCACGGCTGGGACCAGCCGGTGCGCGTCTTCGCGCTGGTGCGTACCGCTGAGGCCCTTGAGACCGACCCGGACGTGGCCGGCCTCCTGGACACCGCCACCGTGGAGGAGGCCCGCACGAACCCCGAGCTGCTCATGGTGGTGGAGCAGGAGGGACTGCCACCCGCCGCGGACCTGGAGCACCTGCTGGCCCAGCTCGCCTGGCCCGACTCCGTCCACGGCGCCGCGATCAGCGTCGAGCGGCTGGTTCTGCCGCCGGCGGCCCAGGAGGAGGCCGAGGCCATCACCGATGCCGCCGAGCTCCTCACCTTCCTCCAGGAGCACCCGGACCGCGAGGACATCCGCATGGTGGTAGGAGTCCTGCGCGGCGGGGAGTCCTGGTGCGCGTTGCGCTCACGCAGTCACGACGACGACGCCTCGGTCTACCAGGGCGAGCGCCTGGTTCCCGGCCTGGTCGAGGCCCTGGCCGCAACCCTCCTGTAGCGGGTCAGCGTCGGGCGAGCGCCCGACGCCGGTCGCGTCGCCGCGTGGCCCTGTCTGTCTCAGGCCTGGTCCGTGCCGGTCGGGTCCTGCTCATCGGGCTCATCAGGGCAGTCGCTGTCACCGGCACCGTCAGAGGCGGGATCGGCTGACTGGCCGGGCTCCCAGGAGGCGGCATCATCTGCGGAGGTGGAGATGCGGTCCCCGAGTCCCTCGGGGCTGTTCTCATCCGCCTCCTTGGCGCCCTCGGCGTACCCGAGGGTCCCGTCCAGCAGGGAGGCCAGGTCGGCGTCGATCTCGGCGTCGATGTCCTGGGCCATGCGCCGCATGGTGAGGAAGTCCTTGGGGTTGGCGAGCTCGGAGGCCGTGGGCATGACGTCAGGGTGGTTCCAGAAGGCGTCGCGCTCGGCATCACCGGCCTGGGCGCCCAAATGGGACCACAGCTCGGCGGCCTCCCGGGCCCGGCGGGGCCGGAAGGTCAGCCCGATGAGGCGGGCGAAGACCTGCTCGGCGGCGCCGCCCTGGGCACGGCGCCGGCGCATCATCTCGGCCAGCGCCATGAGGTGGGGCAGGTGCGGTGCGGCTGCGCGGGCGGTGACCACCTCGACCCAGCCCTCGACGAGTGCCAGGAGTGTCTCCAGGTCCTCGAGGGCCTCACGCTGGGCCTCCGTCTCCTGGGGCGCGAACAGCCCGCTCTCGAGGGCCTCGCGCAGGGCGTCAGGATCGTTGGGATCCACCTGAGCCACGGCGGACTCCAGGGTGTCGGTGTCGATGCGGATCTCGCGGGCGTAGGCGACCACTGCCTGAAGCACCTGCCCACGCAGCCACGGCACATGGGCGTAGAGGCGGGCGGAGGCTGCCTCTCTGACCGCCAGGAACATGCGGGCCTCGTCCTCATCGACCTCCAGTCCCTCGGCGAAGGCGGCCACGTTGGCGGGAACCAGTGCCGTGCCGGGTTCACGGGTCAAGGGCAGGCCGGTGTCCGTGGCTCCCAGCGCCTCCTTGGCGAGCTCACCGATGGCCTGGCCGATCTGGAGGCCGAAGGCTGTGCCGGCCATGGTGCGCATGATGGATCCGAGCGCGCCCATCTGCTGGGCGGCCTGCTCCATCTCGGCCGGCATGTCCTGAATCTGCTTCTCCAGGGTGCGGGCCAGGGCGGCGGTGACGGCCTCAGCCACGGGGGCGCACACGTCCTTCCACACCGGCAGTGTGCGCTCGACCCAGGTGCTGCGGCTCCAGGCCTCCCGCTGCCCGGGGGCGGGCATGAACTCGGTGGCGGTGTCGAGCCACAGGTCGGCCACTTGAAGGGCCTGGCGCGTGGAGTCGGCGATCGCGGCGGTCACCGTGGGATCACCGGTGCCGCGCGCCTGCTGGAGGGCCAGCTCCTGCCCCATCTGCCAGTTGACCGGCTCGGCGGTGGAGGCGGAGAACATCTGCTGGAACTGGGCGCGCATGGCCAGCAGCTGGGCGGGACTGAGCTGGGAGACGTCCCCCACCCCCGGCATCTGGGCGATGGAGCTGGGATCCACCCCGGATGAGCGCAGGGCGCTGACGGCGTCGGAGGCCATCTGCTCGCCGAACAGTGATGCGAGCATCTTCTCGAGCTCGTCGAAGGCGTCCTCGCTCACGGGGTTTCCTCTCGCCGGGTCGTCCTGGGACATCGTCTGGACCGTCAGGACACTGTCTCTAACGGCCTTATGGTCGCACCCATTCCTGTGCCGGGGCCATGTCCCGTTCGCCGACGGCGTGCCCGCACCGCCTCGGTGGGGCTCAGGTCTTCTCCGTGCCAACATTGTGTCGACTTCGTGCCAAGTTCGTGTCGATAACTGTCCGTCTTCCCCAGGAAGATGACGCATGATGAGCGCGTGACGCACCCAGACAAGTACGACGCCAGCGACGCTGCGAACTCAGACGCACCGGACGATGCCCAGCCGGTGCGGGAGCATGAGGGCGACCGGCGCAACCAGGCCGGGCACGCTGACACCCCGCACGCGCAGCTCTCCCCGCAGGACCGGCGTCAGCGCAGGCTGCGGCGCTCCGTGGCCGCCGGGGCGGTCATCCTGGCCGCGGCCCTCATCGGCGCCGTCTTCACGGTGCCGATCAACGTGGTCATCGAGGCCCCCGGCCCGACCTGGAACGTGCTGGACAACGGCTCGTCGTCGAGCCAGGACGTCCTGAAGGTCTCAGGAACCGAGACCTACCCGACCGAGGGCGCCCTGCGGATGACGACGGTCTCGGTGTCGGGCTGCCCCGGCTACCCGGTGACCACCGCCGACCTCATCGCCGCCTGGTTCTCGGCGGACAAGCGGATCGTGGAGCGCAACGAGGTGTGTCCTCAGGATCAGAGCGCCGAGCAGGTCGAGGAGACCGGTAAGGCCCAGATGACCGCCTCACAGGATGCCGCCGTCATCGCCGCGCTCGTTGAGACCGGCAAGGCCGGCGCCATGCACCTGACCGTCACTGAGGTGACCGAGCAGCAGACCTCGACCGAGGTCAAGGCCGGGGACGTCCTGGAGACCATGACCCCTGAGGGCGGTCAGACGACGACCCTCGCCTCCTTCTCCCAGCTGCGTGAGCTGATGACCACGATCCCCGAGGGAACACGGGTGACGCTCGGTGTGCGCCGTGGCGATCAGAAGGCGAGCGCAGCACTCACAACGATCGCCCCGCAGGAGGGGACGACGGGTTCCCTCCTGGGGCTGAGCCTGAAGATCTCGATCGACAGTAAGGTGGAGGCCACTTTCGGCCTGTCCGACGTCGGCGGCCCCAGTGCCGGCATGATGTTCGCCCTGGGAGTCGTTGACGAGATCACTCCAGGGGCCCTGACCGGGGGCAAGGACATCTCCGGAACCGGGACGATCGACATCAGTGGTCAGGTCGGCCCCATCGGCGGTATCCGGCAGAAGATGGCGGGCGCACGCAAGACGGGCTCCACGTTCTTCCTCGCCCCGACGAGCAACTGCGACGAGGTCAAGGGCCATGAGCCCGAGGGCATGAAGGTCTTCGCCGTCGGTACGCTGCACGAGGCCGTCACCGCCACCAAGGCGATCGCCTCGGGCGACACCTCCGGCCTGGCCACCTGCTCGACCCAGTGACTCCCGCAGGACCGGCGCTCAGCCGGAAGTAGTTATCCACAGCCCGACAACTGCCTCTGGCGGCTCGGCTCCGCCCCGTGCCACTGTCACCACAGACCCTGACGCACTCGTCAGGACATCGAGCTCCCAGCGCCCCCTCGGGTGCCAGGAGACCTGTGAGGAGGCACGATGCGTGTACGTGGAGGGTGCGCCATCCTGTGGCGTCAGCAGGGCGTCAGCCAGATCGGAACGAGTCCCGGGCGACGCACCATCGTCAGTGACCTGAGTCTGGCCGAGCAGCGCCTGCTCGATGAGTTCGCGCGCAACCTGGAGAGCGCAGGTGTCTACCGCGCCGCCCGGCGCAGTCGCGTACCGGTGGCGCGGGCACGTCAGATCGTCGAGGACCTGAGACGTCAGGGGGCGCTGGTGGCCTCGGCGACCAGCGAGCTCGGCGGGGTCGACGGCGTCTACTGGGACCGGCTGGGCGTTGACGCCAAGGCCCGCGGCGCGGTTCTGTCGCAGGCCGTCCTGGCGTTTCACGGCGTGACCACTCTGGCTCAGGAGACTGCTCTGTGGTTGGCAGAGGCCGGGGTGGGCACGATCCTGTCCACCTGCTCCCCGCAGGACGGGGGCCTGGCTCCACTCCTGTCGGCACGTTTCCCGGCTCTGAGGACGCGTGCACCGTTGCGCACCCGTCCCGATGTCATGGTGACGGTGGATCCGCATGTGGTCGAGCCGCTGCTTGCGCGCAGGCTCGCTCAGGAGGACGTGGTTCACCTCCCGGTCGTCGTCGGAGAGACGGGGGTGCGCGTCGGCCCGGTCCTGGGCGGTGGCGGCCCGTGCTCGACCTGCTTGGATCTGTGGGAGAGGGACGCCGACCCGTGCTGGCCGGCGCTGGCCACGCAGATGCGCACCCTGCCCATGCCGGAGGTCGAGCACCTGGTCCTGCACGAGGCCGCGGCGTCAACGGCTCGGGCCGTCATCGACACGCTGGTGGGACAGTCCGCCGATGTCAACGATGCCAAGGACGGCGCCGAACCGGACGGGGAGAAGAACGGGGACTCGGCCGCGTGGTGGTCCACGCACTCGGTGGAGGTCACCGGTCAGGAGCCCCGGGGACGGCAGAGGACCTGGGAGCGTCACCCCGAGTGCCTGTGCTCACAGCTGTGAACGCCGTCGGACAGGAGTGTCCTCCGCTGCTCAGTTCTCGGCCTCGAAGTCGCGCAGGAGGGTGAGGACCGGCCCGCCGTACTCCTGCAGCTTGGTGGCGCCCACACCGCGGATGAGGGAGAGCTGGGACAGGCTGGTGGGTTTGACGACGGCGATGTCCCGCAGGGTGGCGTCGGCGAAGACCGTGTAGGCGGGCTTGGAGCGCTCCTTGGCCACGCCTGAGCGCCAGGCCCGCAGCTCCTCGAACAGGGCGATGGTGCGGGGGTCGTTACTGGCCTCGAAGTCGGCCGCGGACTGCCGGGAGCGTTCTTTGGCGCTCTGGCGGCCCTGGCGCCGGGAGGCGTCTCGGGTGCCGTGGCCGGTGGGCCACAGGCCGTCCAGGAAGCGGGAGGGCTTGCGTGCGGCCCGCCCTCCGGCGTTGCGTGCGCGCGCGTAGGAGATGATGAGGTGCTCGCGTGCGCGGGTGACGCCGACGTAGAGCAAACGCCGCTCCTCCTCGATGGCGGCCTGTCCCTCGGCCAGGGAGATGGGCAGCAGCCCCTCGCAGGCGCCGGCGAGGATGACGGCGTCCCACTCCAGGCCCTTGGCGGCGTGCAGGGAGGACAGGGTGACTCCCTCGACGGTGGGGGCGTTCTGGGCGTCTGCGCGCTCACGCAGCTCGGTGTGGAAGGCGTCGAGGTCAGCGCCGCGGGTCTGGGCCATCTCATCGGCCAGGGCCACCAGGGCGTTGAGGGCGTCCCACCGCTCGCGCACGGCTCCGCGGGGTGCGGGAGGCTCCTCGCTCCAGCCCTCACGGGACAGGACGGTGCGCGCATCCAGGCTGAGGTCGCCGGTCAGGGAGGCCTTCTCGGTACGGGCCGCCCCGAGGACGACGGCCATGGCGCGTTTGACCTCCTCACGCTCGAAGAAGCGCTCACCGCCGCGCACGAGGTAGCCGATCTGGGCACCTGCCAGGGCCTGTTCGAAGACCTCTGACTGGGAGTTGGTGCGGTACAGGATCGCGATCTCGCTCAGGGGGACCCCGGCGGCCTGCAGGCGGCGCACCTGGGCGACGGCGCCCTCGGCCTCGGCGATGTCGTCGTCGTAGGTCTCGAAGCGCACGGCGGGGCCGCTGGGACGCTGGGCGACCAGCTCGACGGCGCCGGCGGGCAGGTGCAGGCCGCCGCCTCCGCGCCGTGAGCGGGAGAGGACCTGATTGGCCAGGGAGACGACCTGCGGGGTGGAGCGGTAGTCGCGGCTCAGGCGCACGGTGCGAGCGCCCTCGTAGCGGGTAGTGAAGCCGGTGAGGAACGCGGGCGTGGCCCCGGTGAAGGAGTAGATGGTCTGGGAGACGTCCCCCACCACGCACAACTGGCGGCGCCGCCCCAGCCACAGGTCCAGCAGGCGCTGCTGGAGCGGGGAGACGTCCTGGTACTCGTCAACGACGAAGTGCTTGTACTGGCCGCGCACCTGGGCGGCGACGTCCTCGCGGTCCAGGAGGATCCCGATGGTCAGCAGGAGCACGTCCTCGAAGTCGATGACGCCGCGCTCGCTCTTGGCCTCCTCGTAAAGTGACAGGACCTGGGCGACCGTGGCCGTCTCCTGACCGGCCACGCCGGTGCGGCCGGCGGCGACGGCGGCCTGGGCGTAGTCCTCGGGCAGGGTCATGGTGACCTTGGCCCACTCGACCTCGGCGGCCAGGTCCCGCACGGTGGCCCGATCGGTGGGCAGGCCCAGGCGGCGGGCGGCGGCGCCGACCAGGGGGGCTTTGTGGGCCTGGATGTCGGGGCGGCGTCCACCGATGGCGGTGGGCCAGAAGTAGGTGAGCTGGCGCAGGGCGGCGGCGTGGAAGGTGCGGGCCTGGACGCCGGGGACGCCGAGGTCGGCCAGGCGCGAGCGCATCTCGCCGGCGGCGCGGGCGGTGAAGGTGACGGCCAGGACCTGGGTGGCCTGGTAGGCGCCGGTGGCCACGCCGTGGGCGATGCGATAGGTGATGGCCCGGGTCTTGCCGGTGCCGGCGCCGGCAAGGACGCACAGGGGTCCTTCGAGGTGCTCGGCGACCTCGCGCTGGTCGGGGTCGAGGGCCTCCAGGAGGCCGGCGGCATCCAGGGGGGTGCTGCGACGGCCGGGACCGGACGTGGGCGTGCCGGTCGGGGCGGGGCGTGCGGTGGTCGGGCTCATCGGGACCAGCCTGCCACGGGGCGGTGACAGGAATCGACGGCTGGTGGCCTGCACCGGGCGGGGTCAGCTGACGATGGGGCCGCCGTACCAGTCCTCGATGAGGAGTCGGGCGATGGAGGTGGGGCCGGGCAGGAGGATGCTGCCGTCGTCGGCGGCCGCGGTGAGCTCGTCACGGGAGACGAGGCGGGCCTCGACGACCTCCTTGCCGTCGGGTCGGGGCCAGTCCTCACCGGGGGCCAGGCGGGCGCGACAGCCGAGCATGAGGGAGCGCGGGAAGGGCCAGGGCTGAGAGACGACGTACTCGACCTCGGCGACGCGCAGCCCGGTCTCCTCCCGCACCTCTCGGGCCACGGCGGCCTCGACGGACTCGCCGGCCTCGACGAAGCCGGCCACGACCGAGTAGCGCCGGGGAGCCCAGGTGGCACCGCGCACAAGAAGGAGGCGGTCGGAGGTGTCGGTGACCGTCATGATGACGGCCGGGTCGGTGCGCGGGAAGTGGACGGTGGCGCAGTCGCTGCACCGACGGGCCCAACCGGCCTCGATGATCTCGGTGCGTCCGCCGCAGCTCGGGCAGTAGGCGGAGCGGGCGTGCCAAGCGGCCAGGGCGGTGGCCGTGGTGGCCAGGCCGGCGTCGCGGGCCGTCATCTGGGCGCCCATGGCTCGCAGGGCGGAGAGCGGGTAGCGCTCCAGCAGGCGGCGCAGGTCGGGGTGGTCGACGGCGGTGCCCTCGGCATCGGAGCCGGTGGCGGGCGGCTCGGGGGCGTCGGGCACCTCGAGGGCCTGGGGCACGACGACGGCGATCCAGCTCGGACCGGCGGGGGTTGCGTCGTCGACGAGCTCGCGACCCATGTAGAGGACGGTCAGGTCGGGGCAGCAGGTGGGGGCTGAGGCTCCGAGGTAGCCGACGCGCAGATCGGGCAGACCCCAGCCGCTGCGGGTGCCGGGGCCCTCCCAGGCGGTGGCGCCGGGGCTGCCGATGAGGCTGGGTGGGGTGAGGCCGTCGTCGGGCAGGTCGGGGTGGATGGCCGGACCGGTCAGGGCGACACGGCCGCGGGCGTCGACCAGCAGCAGGCGGGTCTCGGGGTCGGCGGCGAGGCGCTCCAGCAGCCCGGGCTCACTGCGTCGCTCGGCGTCGCGGTCGGTGGCGGAGCGGGACAGGGCGAGCTGGTCGGTGCGCATGGGGTCACTCTCCCACCCCCCGCTTCGAAGCGCACATGGGCACGCCCATACCGATAGGAGATGAATATGGAACTCGGCATCCTCTGCGACGTCCACGACGCGGCCTGGGGCTCGGAGGCACGCGGGTGCGAGGCGAGGCCGGCGGGAACGTGTCCTTATGGGACGGCTTTGGCGACGAGCCGGTCGAGCGCCATTGGCATCTGTACAGGTCAGAGCGTTACGGGCCGGCTCCACATGCGAAAAGCGGTTTCAAAGTCGTCCCATGTGGACAAAGTCCGGCTCTTCTGAGCTGCCGTCTAGGCTGGGGGTGTGCGCACCTATCTCGATCACGCAGCCACCTCCCCGGTCCGCCCCGAGGTCGCCCGGCAGGTCGCCGAGGACCTGGCCAGTGGGCTCGGTGGCTGGGCGAATCCGAGTGCGCAGCACACCGCGGGCCGGCGAGTGGGAGCCCTGCTGGCACAGGC
This sequence comes from Actinomyces oris, assembly GCF_001937665.1. Taxonomy (GTDB): domain Bacteria; phylum Actinomycetota; class Actinomycetes; order Actinomycetales; family Actinomycetaceae; genus Actinomyces; species Actinomyces stomatis. Next base: position 223,105 of record NZ_MSKL01000025.1, read on the forward strand.
GCGTGCCCGCCTGGCAAGTGCCCTGGGGGTGGATGCGCATGAGGTGCTGCTGACCTCCGGCGGCACGGAGGCCGATGCCCTGGTGGTCTCGGGCCGGGCGCGAGCGGTTCCGGGCGGGCGACTGGTGCTCTCTCCGATCGAGCACCCGGCGGTGCTGGACTCGGCGCACACCGCCGTGGCCGAGCTGGGCGCGGGGCTGAGCCTGCTGGAGGTCGACGGCGCGGGGAGAGTCGAGCTCGACTCGGTGGATCGGGCGGCGGCGCCGGCAGCCGATACAGGCCACTCCCCCGCTTCCCTGGTCTCGGTCATGACGGCGAACAATGAGACCGGAGTGGTTCAGGACATGGCGGCGCTGGTGGCGCACGTGCGGGAGGCGAGTGGTGCCGGGCGCCCCGGCGAGACCGGGTACGTGCCCGTCCACTCCGACGCGGTCGCGGCGCTGGGGAAGGTTCCTGTGGACTTCCATGGCTGGGGTCTGGATGCGATGAGCCTGACGGGGCACAAGCTGGGGGCGCCGGTGGGCGTGGGGGCCCTGGTGCTTCGCCGCGACCTGGCGTTGACGCCGGCCACGGGCGGGGGCCGTCAGGAGCGGGGGATCCGCTCGGGCACTCAGGACGTGGTGGCGGCCCGGGCGCTGGCGCTGGCGGTGGAGCTGGCGGTCGCCGAGCGGGAGGAGCAGGAGGCCCGGCTGGCGGTGCTGCGACGTCGGATCCTGGAGGGCGCCGGGGCGCTTCCGGGCGTTCACGCCACGTTGCCGGAGGGCGCCGATCATGTGGCCTCCACGGCGCACTTGTGGTTCGAGGAGGCCGACGTCGAGGCGCTGCTCATGGCCCTGGACCTGGCGGGGATTGATGCGTCGGCGGGGTCGGCCTGCCACGCCGGGGTCACCCAGCCCAGTCACGTGCTCCTGGCGATGGGCTTTCAGGAGGGGCCGGCCCGCTCCACGCTGCGCTGCTCCCTTGGCCGGGAGACGAGCCCCGAGGACGTCGAGCGCCTGCTCGCCGCCCTGCCCGCCGCCCTGGAGGGAGCCAGACGAGCCTGGAAGGTGACGCACAAGGCGGCAGGGACACACTTGTAGCAGCCTCCAGTCCGACGAAAGGTGAGGAGAGCCGCATGCCAACCGCCTCGAACAAAATGATCGGCGACTTCAGCGGCAAGCCGGCATCGGCCGCCATGTACGCGGTGATCGAGTCCTACGTCGTGTCTCTTGGCGCCGTCACGAAGCACCTGACGGCCCAGGTGAGCTTCTCCGTCAACCGGAAGTTCCTGTGGATCTGGGCCTACGAGAAGACGGGCGACGGCACCCTGTTCCTGAACGTGAGGCTCGACCGACCCGTGGAGGATCCGCACTTCCACCGCGTCGACCAGGTCAGTGCGAACAGGTGGAACCACCACGTCGTCGTCAAGACGATGGAGGCCACGCAGAGCGACTGGCTCCGGGACCTCATTCGCGCCGGCCACGAGTTCGCCGCCCGTTGATCAGTCCTCAACAGCAGCGCAATGGCGCCATACAGCCGACTAACTGTTCGCGGATCCGCCTCTCACACACGATCGACGAACTGGGCGGCGATCTCCCGAGGAACGGGGTCCCATTCTCGTACGTACCTAATGGCTCGCACATGCCCGTCTCTTCTCCCGGAGTCACGCAGACTCCGTACCTCGGCACGATCCAGCGGGCTCTCCGAGAGCATGCGATCGATCGACAGGCTGTAGGTCTGCCGGAAGAACATTCGTTCCTGCTCGCTCTTCGTCATCGGACGCTCTCGACCATCTGCTATCCGCCAGATCGCCAGCAGCATGGCGAAAATAACCAAGAAGGCCAACCACGTATCAGACATCGCAGCTCCTTTCGTGAACGATGAGGCATGAGCACACTGACACGGACTGCCACCCTTTTGTCGAGTCGAGCACGACGACCGGCATGATGCCGTTGTCCAGACGCCGCTGGAACATGCTCAGGCGCTGCCGTCGGCATGCTCGCCCACCACGCTGAGAACGCGCTTGTACTCCCCCGACGGAAAACGAAGAACGCCGAGCATCGGTGCTGATCGCGCACGGTCCGGGAGAGGCCATGGGCGCCGATGGAGTACTCATCAGGCATGACAGCTCCTTCCTCAGCGCTATCTATGCCGGGCACCACGAGGTCCCCTGGGTTGTTCCGGTTGCCCCGTCGCGGTCAACCTGCGGTAGCCTGCCACGGCCTGTAGCAACGGCTACCCGCCTGCCTGAAGGAGACCCTCGTGCGCGTCCTTGCCGCCCTGTCCGGCGGAGTGGACTCCGCCGTGGCCGCGGCGCGCGCCGTCGACGCCGGTCACGAGGTCGTGGGCGTCCACATGGCCCTGACCCGCAACCGCGCCCAGACCCGTTCGGGCTCGCGCGGCTGCTGCTCCATCGAGGACTCCGCCGACGCCCGCTGGGCCGCCCAGATCCTGGGGATCCCCTTCTACGTGTGGGACCTGTCCGAGGAGTTCGAGGAGCGCGTCGTGGCCGACTTCCTCGACGAGTACCGCGCCGGTCGCACCCCCAACCCCTGCGTGCGCTGCAACGAGCGCGTCAAGTTCGACGCCCTGCTCGAGCGCGCCCTGGCCCTGGGATTCGACGCCGTCGCCACCGGCCACTACGCCCGCCTCACCGGCGGTGCCGCCTCCAGTCGCCCAGGCGAGACCACCGGCCTAACACTGCGCCGCGCCGCCGACGCAGCTAAAGACCAGTCCTACGTCCTGGCGGTCTCCGGCCGCGACGGCTTGTCCCGCGCCCTCTTCCCACTCGGTGACGCCCCCTCCAAGGCAGATGTACGCGCCGAAGCAGAGCGACGCGGCCTCCCGGTGGCCTCCAAGCCCGACTCCTACGACATCTGCTTCGTCGCCGACGGCGACACCCGCGGCTTCCTCACCCGCAGCCTCGGCGTTCACGAAGGCACCCTGGTCTCCCCCGACGGCGACGTCCTCGGCACCCACGACGGCTATTTCGGCTTCACAGTCGGCCAGCGCAAAGGCCTGGGCCTGACCCGCCCGGCCCCCGACGGACGGCCCCGCTACGTCATCGAGACCCGGCCCTCCACCAACGAAGTCGTCGTCGGCCCCGAAGAACTGCTCAGCCGCAAGAGCGTCGACGGCAACAACCTCATCCTCCTGGCCGACCCCCTCCCCCTCAACGACGGCGACCTCGGCTGGCAGGACGTGACCATCCAGGTGCGCGCCCACGGACGCCCCCTCCCCGCTGACGTTGCCGTCGATGTCGAGACCGGAACGCTGCGGGCCAAGTTGCACCACCCTTTGCGAGGCCTGGCGGCCGGCCAATCCGTCGTCGTCTACGGCGGCGACTCCGGTGACCAGGTACTGGCTCAGGCAACCGTGGCCTGAGCTGCGCGTCGCAGGACGGGGGCGCTCAGCCGACGATCCCCTGCCTGCCAGCACGAAGGAAAGGCGCGGCCGCACGACTGGTGCGCCGCCCCGGCATCAGCAGAAGAACCGATGCCAGGCCGGCGCACCACGCCCCCGCCTCAGCGCAGGGAGGTGTGCTGCTCGATCGCGCGCACCGCCCACCAGGCCAGGACCACAGCCAGCACCGGCCCGACGACCACGGACCCGACACCGATCACCGACGGCTGGACGCCGGTTCGGAGCGCCTCAAGGAACTGCGGCCACATCATCTGGCTCGTGAAATCGCCGGTGGTGACATCCATGCTGAGCGGCACGAAGAGAACGGCAATCAGGGCGAGTACCTGATTGACCGCGTAGAGCAGGACGAGCCCGATCATGGGTGCCCCGAACCCGAGGTGGTTGAAACGGCCCTGCCCACCGATACTCATCACAGCACCGACCTCGATGACAAGCGAGAAGAGCCCGATGAGCACGATCAGGACGAACAAGGCCGTTTTGCCCGGTCCGGCCGTATCAATGGCCCAGAGCACCGGCTGGAGCACATCTTCGGTGGTGGACCCGATACTGTGGGCGAGAACGGCGCACCAGGCGATGAGACCACCCAGGCAGATCGCACCCTCGACCAGCACCACTACGCAGGCGTAAAGAGCCTTGGCCGCGAAGTGCACCCGTCCGCGAACCGGAACGGCCATGGTGAGGTAACCGCGCTGCCCGTACATGGACTGCCAGTAGTCGACGGCGACCTGAACCATGACGGCGACCGGTATCGCGATGATCACCGCCATGGACGCCAGCTGCATGAGGCCGGCCAGCGCCGGCACGTCGGCCAGCAGCCACCACAGGCCGAGGAACCCGAGCAGAACGAGGCAGCAGGCCCCTGTCACAGAGGCATTGCGCCCCACCTGGGTACGAGCCTCCTCGATGAAGAGCGTGCGAAGCATCAGCGGTACTCCTTCCGGAACAGGGCGTCCAGGCTCGTGGAATGGGTCTGACGCAGATCGTCGGCATCGCCGGCCAGGAGCAGGCGACCGTCCTTGAGGAAGACGACGGAGTCGACGATCGGCTCGACGTCGGCGATGAGGTGAGTGGAGATGAGCATGAGGGAATCCGATTCGAAGTCGCGCAGGACGCCGTCGAGGATGATCTCGCGGGCGGCCGGATCAACACCGGAGATGGGCTCGTCGAGCAGGTAGACCCGGGCGCGGCGACTCATCATCAGTGCAATGCGCAGCTTCTCCCCCATGCCCTTGCTCATCTCCTTGATGGAGCGCTCAGCGGGCAGAGCGAAGAAGTCGACCAGCCGGCGGGCCTTGGCGGCGTCGAAATCGGCGAAGAGCCGAGAGAACTGGGCGATCGCCCGAGGCGGGGTGAGGCTGGTGGCCAGGAAGTCGGCGTCGGGCAGGAAGGACACCAGCGCCTTGGACAGCGGCCCGGGGGCATGCCCGGCGATGCGCACCTGACCCTCGTAGTCGGCCAGGACGCCGGCGAGAATCTTCAGCAGAGTGGTTTTGCCGCAACCGTTGGCGCCCATGAGGCCGACGATGCGTCCGGCGGGCAGCGACAGGCTCAGATCGCGCAGGGCAGGACGCCCGCGATAGGTCTTGGTCAGGTGGCGCACGGTCACCAGGGGCGGGGCGCCATCCAGGGACGGAATGGTATTGAAGCGTGCATCGGAGCCTTGCACATCCGACGGCGCCGCCGTCAGCGAACTGCTCATGAGGGCTCTCCTGATTCGTCAGTGGTGGAAGCCGGCCACCGTTCGGCAAGGGTCTCGCCCGCTTGAGCGAGATCCATACCGATGGCGGTGACAGCGGCGATGAAGGTGTCCGTGGCGCCGACGGCGAGCTCACGTCGGACGGCGTCGAGCACCGCGGCATCAGCGGTGACGAAGCGCCCGGCAGTGCGCTCGGTAACGGTCAGGCCGCTGCGATCGAGCTCGGCGAGGGCGCGTTGGACGGTGTTGGGGTTGACCCCGGCCTGCGTGGCGAGATCGCGCACGCTGGGGATCCGGGTTCCGGCGGGCCAGATGCCGGTGACGATCCGCATGCGGAAATCATCGACCAGCTGGATCCAGATCGGACGCGAGTCGTCGAGATCCATGGCTCTCCTAGTGCTCGGGGACGGGAAGTGCTCATGAGCGCAGCACAGGCGGCCTCAGCAGACCACCTGTATTACTGCACTAATACAGTGACACAAGGAGGGGTTGCCGTCAACCCGAACGGCCTCGAGCCCACACTCGGACTCGAGGCCGCAGCTCCTCGTCGGTCAGGGTCGACCACCCCTTCCCACCGAAGGCTCAGTCAGGAGGATCGACGATGGCGCGGTAGTCGGCATAGCACTCGGCAAGAAGCGCAGGCGGCACCTGCTCCAAGGGCACGACCCGACGACCATCGACCAGGCACAGGGGACCAGTGGTCACTACCTGGTCCTCACTCCACACGTCCACCCCACTGAAATCGATGACGCTGCACAGACCGGCTACCGGGAAGTCCTTGAGGAACGTGCTGTACCAGTGGATGTTGGAGTCGGGCTCGTAGCCACGGGACTTGGCCCGTTTGCGCAGGTCACGGGCAATGACACGCCTTCCCGCCCCATCGTCGATGCCCCGCTGCCCCTTGCCCACCTTCGGGACCCGAGCAGAGAACTGGTCGAAGAGCGGAGCGACCTCGTAGTCGGCCAGGTGCTCCCACCAGTCGGCCACTTCCGCCTCCGACAACAGCGTCCCGTGTGCCAGTCCGACCACGGCCTCCGAAGGCAGCTCCAGGACGGCGTCGTCAGCCCCCAGAAGCTGACCGTCCTCGGCGGGGCGGAAGGTCCAGGCCTGGGGCGCCTCGCCGCCGCCTTCCAGCTCATTAGGACTCCCACCCTCGTCCTGACGGCGGGCCACCCAGACCAGACGAGCCGCCAGGTGCCGGGCCAGCGGATGGTCGGCGAACAGCTCCCGCCACAGCGGAAACGGCCAGGAGCGCCCGACACACATGGCCTCGTACAGACGCCGCCTCTGGACCTTGAGGACAGCGGCCACCTCCTTGCGCGCAAAGGTCAGGCGGCGCCTGGCCTGCGCCACGATCTCACTGTCCTCGCCCTTGCGTGCGGCGGGCAGACTCTTGCGTGCCCGTCCGTCGGAGTCCGTCAGGGCGATGGTCAGCTCAGGGGTCAGGCGCCCCAGGAACTCGCGCTCGCCGTAGGACAGGTGCAGCAGGCCGTCATGTCCGAAACCGGCCGTGGGGACGCTGCGGTCACCGAGCTCGGCCTCACTCCAGCCTCGCTCGGCGGCCACAGCCCGAGTGAGCAGGTTGGCGAAACCACGCACCTGCGGCAAGCGGTGCTGGGCTGCAGCCGAGACCATGACCTGCAGGGCCTCGGCGGACGGGTTCGCGGCGACGGCGGTCAGGACGGTCTCGGACTCGGCGCGCCATGTGGCATGGCGGCTCAGGGCGCTCCTGGCGGCGGCGGCAAGACGCTCACCCTCCATCCCGACGGCGAAGGCGAGCAGCCCCTTGTTCTTCAGGCTCTCCCCCTTGACGGCCTCACGGTTATGGGCGACCCAGGACTCGACGACGAAGGCACTCAGCTCACGGGCGTCCGCCGCATCGAGCAGGCTCAGGTAGAGCTCGATGGTGCCGGCCCCGTCGGGGGTCTTGAGCCTGTAGGCCTCGAGCACCCAGTGGCGCACGATGTCCGGGTCGAGCGGCGTCCCGTCGGCGAGCCTCACCTGGGGCAGAGCCTCGAAGGGGAACCAGTCCAGGGCCACCGGAGGGCGCTTCAGTCGCCGTTTGGGAGGTGTGAGGGCCTCCGCTGTGACGATGTCGGTGACGTCATCCCCGTAGACCTGCAACGTGCGCAGCAGGTTGGCCCGCGCGAGACGGTCCTTCTCCTGGGCGCGGGCGGCACGCAGTCGGGCGACGCCGTCGGGAATCATCAGACCGGCCAGCCAGGCCGCACCCACCCGGCGCACGTGCGCAATCGGACTCATCACCGCCTCAAGGGCCAGATCCCCGACCTCGGGGAGGCCTGAGAGAAGCTCCTGGGCCAGCATCCGGTTGAACTCGGAGCGCCCCACCGCGACCTGCGCCAGGGCCGGCACCATGCTCTGGGGAACGGCGGGGAAGTGGGCGAGCGCGCACAGCACTCGCGTCGCCGACGTGGAATCCTCCAGCAGGTCACGGGCCCTGGCCAGGTCCTGGGCCATCCACGGCCAACTGTCCTCGGACTCACAAGTCCACAGGGCCCAGCCCCAGGTGATCGTGCGCACCACCTCGGGCGGATGCCCCGCCCGGGCCAACGCGTCGGCGACGAGGCGCGGATCGGTGTCCCACGGCAGGCCCTCCTCCAGGCTGTGGCGGTGAGTACTTGTGCCGATGTCCCCGTCAGATATGTTCAGGGAGCGGCACAGGTCATCGAGCGCCGCAGCGCGAGCCTCAGGAAGAGGAATCATCGGGGGAACCACGACCGGTGAAGTGTCACCCGACTCCGCTCCTGCCTGTTCCACCTGCTTCACGACTTCCTGACTTGTGTCGTCGGACGGGTTCTGAGACCTGGGCGTGACCGGCATAGCCGTATTGTGCCGGCCCTCACGAGCACCGGATGCGGAAATGACGGAGCATTACTCCGGACATACGTCCTTCTAGACGAAGGTATATTCACCAGTTGATCGGTCATCTATTTCGCCTCTCGGCCGGACCGCTTCCTTCTACGCTACGGCCCTGTCTCCGTCTCCTGACTCCTCCTCCCCCGAATTCTCTTCTCCCGAGATCCCCTCATCCACGACCCCGCCACCCACGGCACCAACCCAGGTCGCCCCGGTCTCCGCCTTAACACCATCACCTCAACGACGGCATCGGGCACGGCTCGGAATTCTCAGCGTCGTCGTCGTTCTGGTCCTGGCACTCGGCGGTGGAGGGCTGTGGGCACTGACGCGCGGCTCCAACCCGCTCTCAATGGTCAAGGCCCCGATCCTCAAGGCTCAGCAGGACCTGTCCAACCTCGGCAAGGAGCCTGCGGCAGCACCCTTCGACGCGAGTGGCACCACGGCAATCACCAACAAGCAGCTGACGATCCTGCGGGTGATCGCCGATCACCGTGAGACGCTGGTGGCCCTGAGCGCGAGCTCATCGTCGTCCTACGCCGCCTGGCAGGTTCCTGTCCCTGACAACCTGGCGGGGCAGCACCTCAACTGTCGAATCAACGCCAAGACCTTCGACTGCGGTGACCAGATCAGCGTCGACCTGGCCTCGGGGATCAACGCCCCCGCCAAGCCGTCGACCGTCTCCGCCGCCTCCCCCACGACGCCCGCCTCAGCGGTTCCGGCCCAGCCGAGCGACAACAGCTCCGACGCGCCCGCCCAGACCGGGACTCCGAGTGCTCCCAGCGGCACGACCTCTGCGAACCCCGCGGCCCCCTCCGCCACCTCGTCCTCCACTCCTGCCGCAACAGCGTCACCAGGTACGGCGACGTCGGCGCCGGCGCCCGCCTCGGTGCGGCTCGGCGATACCCCCAGCAGCGGAAAGCCCCTGTCGGTCAGCTCCGACGGCACCGTGAGTGTCAACCGGGACAAGGTCTCCGGCCTGAAGCTTGACGGCACCAAGCCGGTGTGGGCGACCCGAGTCGAGGCGTCCCGCAAGCTCGCCGGTGTCAGCCTGCCGATGAGCCGCGATATCTGGGTGGTCAGCGACGGCGTCACCGTGGCAGGTCTCGACGGCAGCAGCGTGCTGTGGTCGAGCAAGCTCCCCAAGGACGTGGGCGCCCTCAACACGTTGGGTACCGAGGTGGTACCCCGCTGGCAGACGAGCAAGGGCGCCATCGTCATAGCCTACCCGGACTCGCTGCGCGCCCTCGACCCAGTCGATGGAAGCACGATCTGGCGGGTCTCCACCCCAGTGACCTCATGGGCGGCCGGTGATGGTTACGTCGTGGTCTTCAACGGCTCGACGACCTCAGTCCTGGCCTTCGACTCCGGTTCGAGCTCGACCCGCGCCACGGCTCTGCCGACCTCGGCCCCAGTCTCCGCAGATGCTCCCGACCTGAAGGAGCTCAAGAACGCGGACCTCGACGTCCCGGGTATCTGCGCGGAGGCCTTCAGCCGAGGGGGTCGGGGATGACGAGGGCCGACATAGTCGAGCAGGCCCCGGAAAAGACGAAAGTCACCTTCTCCGATGGCAAGGCCGCCGGCACCGCCAGAGGTAACGGCCTGGGGGGCGGCTCGTCGAACACGATCGCCATGAAGTCGACACAGCTGGGTCTGTTCGGCACCTCACCGGTGATGGTCGCCGTCCTGGACTGCAACGCCGACCTTCCCGACTACGGCTTCGATGTTCTTGTCGCCTACAACGCTGACAAGGAGATGGTCGGCTCCCTCATGATGGAGGGCAGCAACGAGATCGGCTGCGTTCCCGCCCCGCACATGGAGAACCTGCGCGTTGTCGGCGGCACCGTCATCTTCGACGAGCCGCAGCTGCGGCTCTACGGTGACGAGTCCTGCCGGACCTGCGGCGGCAGCGCCTCAGCGACGGTCACCGCGCAATGGGACGGTCAGGCCCTGACGCTCGCCGACGTCGTCTACCACATTCCGGGCAGCCTGCCCATGAGCGGGGACCACCGGCGCCCGTCCCTGGCCGAGGTGCAGAAGGTCTATGACGCCCTCGCCTCGGGGCAGGACGACAAGGCGGCCGAGCACATCGATCCCACGATCCTGCCTTTCATGGATCAGCCCGCGGAGCGGGTACCGACGGGTGACACGATGTGCACCGCCTTCCTGCCCGAGGGAGGCAAGGTGGTCGCCTGCCTGCTGGCCGGCCCCAAGGACTCCTCAGGCGCCTCGGTCGCCAACTCCATGGACCTGGATCAGGGAACGATCATCTGCCCGATCGCCCTGGACGATCCGTCGAAGCCGTGGATGACGCCCAGGCCGAGTACGAACAACAGTGAGCAGAAGCAGTACGGGTCCTGGCTACTGCTGAGCTCTGACATGGAACGCTTCCGAATCACCCACCTGCAGCACAAGGTCAACTGACGGCCCCGGGCGCGTTGTGGGGGTGCACCGTCGACGAGATGGTGCACCCCCACAATGACGTCGGAGGAACTGTTCAGCCGCGCCGCCTACGAGCGCGGCCGCCCCCCCTGCGGGCCCTCACCACCGCCTCTAGAACAGTCTTGTCCTGTCCTCCCAGTCCGGGTCGTAGGCCCCCAGCGCCGCCAGGGCCGCATAGTCCGCGTAGCACTCGGCCAGTAGCGGCGTGGGCACCTCGTCCAGTGCCACCAAACGACGACCAGTTCCGCGACGCAGCTCCAGGCTGTCGGTCGCACACGGGTTGTTACCCCACGACACGAAAGCACCGGTGAAGGTCAGCGCGACAGTGAGGCCCGCTGCGGGGATCGTGCGGAGATACTCGGTGAACCAACCCCCGTCCTCCGTTCCCCCGCGACGGTACCCGCGCTGAGAGGCGACATTGCGCACGGAGTAGGCGTCGGTCATGTGCCCACGAAGATCGGTGAGCCGCTGCTGGCCCGGTGTGATGACGGGTGCGAGCGCGGAGAGCTGGTCGAACAGCGGCTCGACCTCGTAGTCGGCCAGGTGCTCTCGCCACGCCGCCACGGCGTCGGGCCAGATGATGGTCCCGTGCGCCACCGTGATCTCCCCCTGGCCCGGGAGGTCGACGACGGCGTCGTCGACTCCCAGCAGGTCCCCTTCCGGTGTGGGACGGAAGACGATCGACTCGCCGCCGTCAGCCGGGTCGAGCTGCCAGATGACCCGAGTGACGAGGTGCCTCATGAGCGGGTGGGCGAGCAGAAGGTCACGCCATTCGACAGGACTCCATCCGCGTCGCACGCACATGGCCTCGTAGAGCCGGCTGCTTTGAAGGGAGAGCACGTTCTTGGCCTCCTTGCGGGAGGCGGTGAGCTGTTTCTTGGCGGCTTTGACCGCGTCCGCATCGTCGTCGGCCCGGGGCGCCGGCAGTGAGGCCCGGGTCTTCCCATCCGGCCCGGTCAGTGCGATCTTGAAGTCCGCGGTCAACCGGCCGGTGAAGGAACGGGCTCCGTAGCTCAGGTGCAGCAGGCCGTCAGAGCCGAAGCCTGCAGTGGGGACGGTCCGATCCTCCAGCTGCTCGGCGCTCCAGCCCCGTTCGACGGCGACCTCGTCCACCAGCTCGCGGGCGGTCTTCTGCAGGCTCGCCATCTTGTGACGCTGCGCCACGCCGATCAGCACCTGGAGAGCGGGATCCTGGCCGTTGGCTCGAAGAGCCCGAATGAGGACCTCGTACTGGGGACGACGGTTGCGGTGGCTCCGCATGTAGCTGTGGGTCAGGCTGGCGAGCTCGCCGCCATCGGCTCCGACGGCGAAGGCCATGAGGCCCTTGTCCGCCATCGCCGAACCCAGATACGTCCCCTGATGCTCGTCGTAGATCTGCTTGACGTAACTCTCCAGAGGTCGAGCCAGCCCCTGCCTGGCCCTTTCCCGTTCCTCAGGATCGTCGCTCTGGGCTGCCGAGGTCCAGTACCGCTGGAAGTACTGATACCGCTTCAGCCCGATGTCCTGGGCATGGGCGAGGCTCTGCTCGGGGCTCGGGTGAGCGGTGTCCCGCGCCGCCCAGGCTCTGACCAGATGGAGGGCCAGTCGACGGGCATCGTGCGGGTCGAGGAGGGACAGATACAGGCCGATGAGGCCCCGACCGTCGGGATCCTTCATGATCACGGCCAGGCTCACCCACCAGCGGATCACCAGCGAGCTCACCGGGGCGCCGTCTCGCCAGCGCACAGTGGGCAGGCCGTCCCAGTCGAGCCAGTCCGGACCGGCTGCTGGATCGGCCTCCAGTCCCTCGGCAGCCTCCTGCTGGAGACGGCCGGGAGACAGGAGCTCGGTGAGATCCTCGCCGCAGGCCCGCATGGCTTTGAGCATGCTGGCACGAGTCGCCGCATCCTCTTCTGTGGCGTAGGCGGCGCGAAGGGGGTCAAGGGATCGCTGAGGGGCCTGAGCGGCGATCCACTCGGCCGCGGATCGCCTGACCTCCGCTGACGGGTCCTTCAGCATGGGCTCGGCCAGGATGGGTGCGGCCGGGGAGACGCTGAGCAGCCGCTGCACCCGACGTCGCAGCCGTGGGGAGGCCGTGACCGCCATGCGCGCGAGCCTGGGGAGGAGGTCGACGGGCAGTCTGGGGAATGCCTCCAGAATGTCCAGCGCACGAAGAACCTTCTCCGAGCTATCGAGCCCTTCGGCCAGGTCATCGAGGTGCTCCCACGCCCACGGCCAAAGGATCACGGGATCTCCCGTACGCCAGACCACGTCACGGACCGCACCGTCAATCGGGAGGTTGAAGTGCCTCAGCACCGCTTCAATGGCTCGAGGATCGGCATCCGCGTCCTCTCCCCACGACAGAGCGTCTCTCCATCTGGTGGAGGGCTCGTCGGCGGTCAGCCGCAGAAGGTGGACGACTGACAGGGACGGCACGAAGGAGCCCAACCACCCAAGGCGGTACTTCCTGAGAATGGCCGGGACTCCTGTTGATCGACCCTCGGCGACTGCGATGAAGGCCTCCACATCCTGTTCAGTGGCCAGGTACCTCGCGGCGATCTCCTCCCGAGATTCCGCACCTTGAGGATCCCAGGCGTCATCGACGAGCCGGTTGAGGATGCGCCAGAGCTGCTGCCGTGCGGCATCGGCCGGCTGGTCGAGAGCGATGTGCTCGACCTCCGGCAGAACGACGGGAGCCTGCTCGGACTCCTCACTCGCCCACCGGGAGAAGGCCGCACGGGCACGCAGCTGCTCGACCGCCACGGCGAGCACGGGGTTTTTCTCGGCCGCGACGTCGAGAAGATCGTCATCAGCTCCCTCGGCCAGGTGGTCGAGCAGGTCGGTGGAGCGTTGGAAACCTGCTTTGCTGCGGATTGCCTTCCCGGACAGGAGCTCGGCGAGGGCCTCACGGCGTGGGGTATCGGGAACCCGCCCCAGCAGGTCGATGGCTTGGAGACGCGTCGTGCGCTTCTCCTCCAGCGTCAGTGGGACCAGGAGGTGGGCCACAGGCCCAAGATCCATGTCAAGACCGGCCAGGAGCAGCACAAGATCACGTCGGTCGTACTCGTTCAGGCTGCGGATGAACGACGCCGGAATCCGCGACCCGTGTGACTGCAGGTACTCCGCGATTCCCGGGAGACGGCAGGGAACTCGACTGTCGTCATTTAAGTACGCGTATCGTGACAACCACAAGGTCAGTACCAGGGAGGGGATTTTGCCCGCTTTGACTCCATCCAGGGCCAAGACCTCAGCGAAGCGCTCAGGCCCCCACATCAATCGCTCTTTCACCATATTCACCGCCGCCTCTTCCCAGGGGTCGACGGTTCTGACCACATCCTCGTTCAAGAGAAGTAACCAGAGAGGGGTGAAAGCCTTCCGGCGCCAGTCCTGTTTTCCCGGAGTATCGGCAGCCCAGATCGCACGAAGGAGCTGACCATATCGCCACCACTGTTGAGCACTGAACGCATCACAACGATACAGACTGTCACGTAGTGAATACAGAACACGGCGACGATCTCGAGGGGGCTCCCTCATATCCGACGACCATGCGACACCTACTGCAGACAGCCGATCTGCAAGATCGTCCCTCACAGGAAGTGTTCTATTCAGCTCGCCAACACCACCGAACAACGCGTCCGTCTCCGGCTCCTGCCACACCTGCTCCACGACATCCGCAGACTCTCCCGAGAGCACATAGGAGACGGCCTTCTCATGGAGGTCTGCACTGATCACCCGCAGGGGCAGGAGCGCCCTGGCCAGTTCATCGGATGGGACGACCTCACACATTTCAGCGACTTCTTCCCGATTCACAACACTCTCCATAAGCATCCGCACAGCGCATGCATCCGACTCGATATACCGGTCAGCAGACAGTCATCCTACAGGTGCGGTATCGTGCCCTGAGCGCTTTCTCCATTTCGAGCTGTCGGTTCCCGCCGCCGAGAGGTCCGTGCAGGCTGTGCGGGCCGTGTGCCACTCGGCCGGAGGCTCCGGTGATATCAGAGCGTCAAGGCGTCGAGCCGGTCGATGACGGCGCAGGCCCGCAGCACAGCGCCGGGACTCGGCCGGTCGTCCACCTCGGTAAGCACGGCCGCCAGAGTGGTGAGCTGGAGGTCACCGGCCATGCGGACTCGCGCGCGCAGCACGTGCGCCACCGTGCTCGTGGGCCGTGTCGTCCCGGAGGCCGCGAGCGCGGTGAGCGCCTCGCGCACGTCCTGGACCAGTGCCCGTATAGGCATGCGATCGCCCCGGTTCGTATGGGCCTCGTGAGTGTGCGTCTCCTCCACGCGTCTGCGCAGCCGGCCGTATCCCCTCCCGGAAGCGCCGCGAGAAGGAGGGAAAGTGGCCACCAGAAGGCTGATCCGGTCGTGCTCGCGCACGAAGACACCGGATGGATGGTCGCCCTCGACGGTGATGGCATGCACCTGAAGTTCGCGGGAGAGCACGTCGGAGACCATCTGCATCTCACCGCCGCCGACCTCCATACACAGCAGGTGCCTGCGCCCGTCGGTGCTCGTCACCGGCAGCAGGTAGTGCTGGTGGACCTCGTCGATGCTGATAGGTCCCAGGCCGTCCTGGGCAACTATGATCAGACGGAGCCGGGGAACGGGCGCCTCGAAGCGGGCGACCTCCGGCCCGGATCCGGTCTGTTGGAGATGATCGGCCACGGCTTCCAGGTCGATGTCGTCGTAGCCGGCCTCAGCGCTGCGGCGGGTGACGGACGTGCGGTTGGAGGGGGCCAGGGAGCCGTCGGGCCGGCGCTCGGCACCGGTCAGGCGTAGGGGGCCGGACAGGATGTTCCTCATCGATGTGCCCCACAGGAGGGTGGCGTCCAGTGAGTAGTGGAAGGCGACGTCGGTCCCGGCGGCTCGCCCGGTGGTGACCATCTCCGGTTGGTCGTGGTCCAGGTCCCAGAGTCTGACGGTCAGTCCTCGGCTTCCCGAGGGGGCCGTCCACCAGGTGGCGCTCAGCGGGAGCAGCAGCCCGGTGTGGGCCGTCTCAGTGTCGGTTGGCCCGATGAGAGCGGGGTCGGGTGGGCCGGTGACGGCTGTGAGCGCCTGGGTCAGGGCCCAGGCCGCGGCCAGGGCGCTGAGGACGGTGGCCTCATCGACGGCGTCGTCACGCTCAGCGAGAGCCCGGAGCCTCCCGGCGGCGGAGGTCAGCAGCCGGGACAGTCGGGGCAGCTCCTCCAGACGGGTGACCTGGGCCAGGCGCTCCAGGTCGGTGGCGCTGCGGGGGCCGGCGTGTGAGATCCCCGCGGAGAGGAGAGTCTCAATGGCGGTTGCGACCGTTGAGACGACGTCCCGCTTCCGGTCGTCGAAGGTGGACTTCTCATCCGGCCACGGCCAGGGGCGGCCTGCGCGGGCGAAGAGTCGGATGACGGCTTGAAGGCACCAGGCCGCCTTGGCGGCCGAGGAGTGACGTCCAGAGACGATCATGCCTCGTGGCCCCAGTCCCGCGATCACAACGATCTCGGGAGCGTCGGGCCAGGTGATGCTCAGGCGTCCAGGAGCACTGGTCACGTCGGTGGGGGCAGCGAGCCGGTCCGGTGCGGTTCCGGCCAGGGACGCCTGCGCGCGCCGCCGGGCCTCAGCCCCCAGGGACTTCTCGACGTCGGCCGGCTTCCAGGCGAGGACCTCCTCCAGGACCGGATCGCTCGGGGGCCCTTGGGCGGGTGCGGGGGTGACGGAGGCATCCGGGGATGCGGGGTTCGTCGGCGTCTCGGCGGCCGTGGTGCTCTCGTCGGCCCCGTCCCGGTTGACGGCTTCGCGCAGCCACAGGCAGGCGGCGAGGATGTGCACGCAGATGCCGGCCACGGGGCAGGGACAGCGCGCGTCCTGCGGGCCGGAGACGGTCAGGGTGACGGGAACCGCTGGCCGGCCGACTCCGATGGTCACTGTCCCGGGTACTGGCTGCTCCCCTGCTTCGGGATCAATGGGCCCGTTGACGGGCTCGACCCGGCCGGCGGCCAGCTCGGCACGTCCGCGACGCAGCAGGCCCCGGTTGCCCAGGGCGATCAGGGCGACATCGTCAAGCGCACCATAGACCGAGAAAGCAGCTGCCCAGGAGTCACCGCAGGCTCCCGGGGTCTGTGAGGCATCGGGGGCGCCGGCGGAGCGTTGAGACTGGCCGGTCCGCTCGTTCATACAGTCACCTCAGCCAGCCAGGAGGCGAACCGGTCCGGGGTCATGGCGGCGATCCTCATACCGACCTCGGACAGGCGCTCGGCCACGTCATGGTCGTACCAGGCGTGTCCCCTGTCGTCCAAGGAGACCAGCCCCAGCACGGTCATGCCTTGGGCAACCAGGTCACGCACCCGTTTGACGAGGGTGGACACCGATCCCCCCTCCTCGAAGTCGCTGATGACCGTCACAATCGTCCGACTGGGGCTGGTCACCGTTCCAGCGGCGTAGCCGACGGCGTTGGCTATGTCCGTTCCGCCTCCCAGCTGACTGGTCATGAGAACCTCGACGGGATCGTGAACCGTGTGGCTGAGGTCGACGACGGTGGTGTCGAAGACGGCCAGTCGTACGGACAGGCCGGGAAGACCCGCAAGGATCGAGGCCATGATGGCACTGTGGAGCAGGTTGGAGGCCATGGAGGCGGACTGGTCCACCAGGATGATGACGTCCCAGGTCAGGTTGCGTCTCCTCTGGCGGGACATGAAGCGCACGTCCTCGACGATCATGCGGCCCGTGCCCGGGTCCACGTTGCCCAGGTTCGCGGTAATAGTGCGACGCCAGTCGAAGTTGCGCGCCAAGGCATGAGGACTGTTGCTGCGCCGACGGGCTCCGCTCAGGGCCGTCGTCACGGGGTGCTGAAGGCGCTCCATGATGTCGGTGACGATCCGGGAGATGAGGGCACGCAGCCCGTCAGTGAGTTGGGGTAAGATCGTCCCCTTGATCCGCAGCAGTGCGGCCCCGAGCTCGGGACTGGTGTCGATGGCCTCAATGGCGTCCGGGTCGGCCAGCAGCTCGGAGAGCCCGTATCGGGTCAGCGCGTCGCTCTCAAGTCGTTGCAGGGTGGAGGCCGGGAAGAGCCTGCGGGCGCCATCGAGCCAGTCGACCGCCCGTATGACCGATGGTCCCAGGGTGGCTCTCGTGCCGTCGCCGCCTCCGGCGCCCAGCCGGTGCCCGCGGCCCGTGTACTCGCGGTCATAGATGTAGCCCAGGGCGTCATCGAGGTCGGCGTCCTGGTGCCTGCGCGGCAGTTTCGGCTCGGCGTATCGGCCCAGCACCATGCGCCAGCGACGTGCTGCCAGGTCACCCTCCGGCCCCTCCCAGGAGGCGGAGGCGTTCAACGGCGTGCCGCTCGTCATCCTGCCCACTCCCCCAGTCCGTCGCGCACCAGGGAGGCGACCAGGTCCCGTTCGATCTGAGACCCGAGCGCGACGTGGGCCGGATCCACGGTCCAGACGGTGTCGAGATCGGAGGCGGCGGCCCCGATGAGCTGTGCCACCATCTCTGCCAGGCGATGGGTCTCCACGGGCCTCAGTGCGGTGAAGGCCCGCCGCAAGTCGGGCAGTGCGGCGACGAAGGCCCGATCATCAAGGCCGGTCAGCGCCCCGGTGACGGCCTCGACGGCGTCGGGAGAGTGCAGAAGCACGTCCGGGGCGGATCGCACCAGGCCCACGATGAAGTCTGCGGCCCGTGCCGGATCCGCTCCCATTGCGAGATGAGTGACGACGGCGCACACCGCCTCCTCCTGGCTGAGTGCCCTGACGGAGGCCGCGATGCCGGTGGCACAGCCGACAAGAACCGCGGCTGCGTCGCGGCTTCGACGCAGAACCTCGATCTGACGCAGTACCGCCCCGAAGCCGGCGCCCTGGGCAGCCTCACCCATGCGCTCATCATCGGCAGCCGATCGGATGATGAGGTCCCGTACCGAGATGAGGGCATCGACGGCCTGAAGCGCCTCCTGGCCCTCCAGGCCGACCAGATCGGAAAGACGCCGGGCGATCATGGCGTCGCCCCGGTGCAGAATGGACCGGATCCGGGCAGCGGCATGGTCCAGGCGCAGTCGGGACGTGGACTCGATCAGGCCCGCCAGCCGGTGCAGGGCCTCAACGAGCTCCCCCAGGTCGCTGAGTTGTCCGAGACTGTTCTCAAGGCGGTCGCAGACGTCGCCGGCCTCGGCGTCGAGCCCCATGACCGCCAGCTCACTGACCAGCGTTGCCAGAGTCGCGGCGCTGAGCTCACCGGTGAGCCGCTCAGCCAGTCGGGTTCGCACGAGGACATCGAGATCGGGGGCCTCCTGTGCCGCGCGCACGAGTGCGGCCTCCACCATGGGGGTCCAGCTGTAGACCCACTCCTCGAGGAACTGCCCCATGCCGGTGCCGGCGACGAGGTCGGCACCTGAGATCTGGTGGGCGAAGCCGGAGCCGACGAAACGCAGGCGGGCGAGCAGCTCGCGGCGCTCGCGGTGGCGAGGTCGGCGGCTGGTGTCGAGGCTGACGCGGTGCTCGACGGCGTCGTCGATGATGAAGCGCGCGGCGCGCAGACGGTCACGCACCTGGCGGACCAGTGGCGGGGTGGCGATGCCGTCGGGCACCTCTCCCACGTTGGAGGCGGCCAGGACGGAGGCGACAGCCGCTCCCAGATTGCCCGACAGCCCGGTTTCGTCCTTGACCAGGCAGCTGGTGAGGGCGTCAAGGATGTCGCAGCGTCCGGGCCATGCCCGGCCGCGCAGTGCGGCCAGCCGCATGGCTTGCTCCACAGTGGCCAGCACCTGGGCGGTCCCCAGTGGTTCGCCGAGCTCACGCAGGGCGGTGGCGACATCGATGACCACGGTGGTGGCGAAGGCCCGGGCGGCTCCCGCCGGCTCCGGGACGGACCTGGCAGTCCGCCGCGTGGCTCGTCGAGGGCCTGTGCCACTGCCCTCGAGAGGACTGGCCCCGGTGCGGGCCCGCCAGGCTCGCTGCCACAGGCCCGGTGAGGGCATGCCGGCGCCGTATCCGCGCAAGGCGTCGAGGCGGGCGAAGTCGTAGCGGATGAGCCATGCCGGCCCGCCGGGTTGGGGCTGCGGCTCGGGCAGCCACGCGGCGTGCTCGGTCGCGTCGAGGCAGTCGAGCAGTGCCATGATGTGAAAGCCCCCGGTGACGACCACGACCGGGGCGGCCGGAGCAGCGGTGCCCTTCTCACCGGCACCGGTCGGTGCGGCTGCCGGCAGGTGCCGTCTCAGGGCGGCCGACATGACGGCTTCGCGGGCGTGGGTGCCGTCGGCGTCGAGGACCTCGCGCTCAACGTCGAGCCGTGCCAGCCCCGACCATGCCAGTGTGTCGGAGAAGAAGCCGCGCCAGGATCGGATATCGGCGGTGGCTCGGTCCTCGAAGAGGTGCTCCCAGACCTCGTCGTGGTCCCGGCAGCCCAGGCGCCGGGCGAGGGCGTCCAGGCTGCGCGAGCGGGCCAGGTACCGCTCGGCCTGGAGCGTGCGGGCGACCGCGCCGCGAGCATCGTCGCGGGGATCGTCATCATCTCGAAGGCAGGCGCTGCGGTCGATGAAGGCGGCCTCGGCCCCGTGCTGCCCGGCCCATCGCAGAGCCACCCACTCCGGGGAGAACTCGGCCAGCGGGTAGTAGGAGGCGGTGCGCTCACCCAGGGAGAGCAGCGCAACCGGCGGTACGGTTCGCGGGTCCTGGAGGGAGGGCAGGAGGGCGGCGTACTCGACCGGCCCCTCGATGAGAACCGTGGCGGGATGCACCTCCTCCAGAAGCGCCGACAGGGCCAGAGCGCAGGCGGGTGAGTGGTGACGGACGGGGACGAGGTGAACACCCGCTTCGCCCCAGCGCCGCTGGGAGTCCAAGGCGTGCTGGAGCCGGGCGGGAACCTGCGTCGTCGAAGCACTCACTCCCACAGTCCTTGGGAGGCGACCAGGAAGTCTCTCCACTCGGCGCTGCTCTCCGCCCGTTCACGCACCACCGAGTCGAGGTAGAAACGGATGCGTGTGGCGTCCTCGCCCTCGCCCTTGAGTGCCACTCCCACCATCTGGCGGGCGATGTCGGATGCCCTCACCGTGCCGTCGCCGAGGTAGCGGGCACTCAACGACGCAGCCACACCGACGTTGACGGCCTCGGCGGTGGACATGACGGTCTCGGGGCGCTTGACCGGGGTGCCGGCCTGCGTGGTCCCGGTACGCAGGTCGGCGAAGGCGGTGACCAGGACGTCGAGTACCTGGGGACTCATGGGCACCCGCTGCTCACCGAGCTCGGAGTCCAGGGCACGAGCAATGAGATCGGCCTCGAAGGCGCGGTCTGCGATGGGGCGGACCGTCTCGAAGTTGAAGCGCCGCTTGAGCGCGGAGGACATCTCGTGGACGCCCCGGTCCCGCAGGTTCGCGGTGGCGATGACGTTGAATCCCTGAGCGGCACTGACGCGGAACCCGTCTCCCAGCTCCGGGACCATGAGCTGCTTCTCGGAGAGCACGGAGACGAGCGTGTCCTGGATCTCGGGCGGGCAGCGAGTGATCTCCTCGAAGCGCACGATGCTGCCCTGCTCCATGGCCTGGTAGACCGGGGAGGGCACCAGGGCCCTGCGCGTGGGGCCCTCGGCGATGAGGAGGGCGTAGTTCCACGAGTAGCGGACGTGGTCCTCGGTGGTGCCGGCCGAGCCCTGGATGGTCAGGGTCGAGGCGCCGCAGACCGCTGCGGCGAGGAGCTCGGAGAGCATCGACTTCGCGGTTCCCGGCTCGCCGACGAGCATGAGGCCCTGGCGACCGAGCAGCGTCACGATCGCCCGGTCGACGAGGGGGTCGTCCCCGTAGAACTTCCGAGCGATGCCGAGGTCCTCGTCCCCAACGATGAAGGCGCGCACCGAGTGGGGCGACAGGCGCCACCCCTGAGGGATCTCCGCACCCCGCTGGGCGTCCGCGGCGGCGAGGGCGGCCAGCTCATCGGCCCACCGCTCCTCAGCGGAAGGACGCAGTACCTTCTTCGCCTCAGGCACAGGCAGCCCGCTCGATCCTGCGGTCATCATCCTGCCTCCAGAGATCGATCGGTGCGGCCTCGTCCATCCACCGTTGCCGCATCAGCCGCGCAGCCTGGCGAGCTCCTCGACGAGCTGGGGCACGACCTCGGTGACGTCGCCGACGACGCCGAAGTCGGCCATCTCGAAGATCGGGGCCTCGGAGTCGTCGCAGATGGCGACGACGGTGCCGGCTCCCTGGATGCCGCTGGTGTGGTGGACGGCGCCGGAGACGCCCAGGCCGATGTACAGGCGCGGGGAGATGGTCTCACCGGTTTGACCGATCTGGGCGCTGCGCTCGATCCAGCCCTCGTCGCAGGCCACGCGGGTGGCTCCGACGGCGGCGTCGAGCGGCTGGGCCAGGGAGCGGACCAGGTCGAAGTCGCCGTCCACGCCGCGGCCGCCCACGACGACGGTGCGCGCCTCACTCAGAGCCGGGCCGGAGGCGACGGAGGTGGCCTCACGCGAGACGAGGCGCACAGCGGCGGCCTCGGCACTGATGGGGACCTCGAGGGGCTCGGCCGCCAGGGGCGCGCCCTTGGCGGCGGCGACCTCTGCGATCCCGGGGCGCACGGCGATGATCGGTGCACCGCCGCCCGAGCCGACGCCGGCGGTGGTGGACCAGGAGCCGGACAGGACCAGCTTGGAGGCGCGCAGGTCGGAACCGGAGGCCTCCAGGCCGGTGACGTCGGAGACGCAGGCCGAGCCGAGTACGACGGCGACCCGCCCGGCGAGCTCCTTACCGCGATAGTCGGAGACGACCAGGACCGCCGCGGGCTGGACGGTGCCGACGGCCGCCACGACGGCGTCGGCCGCGGTGGCGGGCAGGTGGCCGAACTCGCCCAGGTCGGCGGTCAGCAGACGGGTGGCTCCGGCGCCGGCCAGGGCCTCAGAGGCGGTCTCACCCAGCGGCTGGAGGGCCAGGGCGACGACGTCGCCACCGGTCAGCGCCCGGGCGGCGGTGAGCAGCTCCAGGCTGGGACCGGTGGGGACGGCCTCGGTGGTCTCGAGGTCGACGAGGACGAGCAGGGGGGCATCGAGCACGGGAATCAGCTTCTTTCGCGAGTGGTATGAGACGGACGGGCGGCGCTACGGCGCCCAGCGCCCCTGCTGGGGCCGTGGGCGGACGCTGCGGCAGGCCGTCAGACGAGCTTGTTCTCCACGAGCCAGGCGGCGAGCTCGCGGCCCGCCTCTCCGGCGTCGGTGCGGATGATGCCGGCCTCACGGGCGGGTCGGGCCTCGTCGTCGACGACTGCGACGGCCGGTTCGGCGATCTGAAGACCGAGCTCGGAGGCGTCCCAGAAGTCAATGGGCTTCTTCTTCGCGGCGCGCATGGCGGCGAAGTTGGGGTAGCGGGGCTCGTTGGCCTGGTCGGTGACGCTGACGAGCGCGGGCAGCGAAGCGCTGAGGACCTCGCGGACGGTGCCCACGGCGCGGGTGACGGTCACGGCGCCGCCGTCGACCTCGAGGTGGTTGGCCAACGTCAGGGCCGGGAGGTGCAGGGCGGCGGCCAGGGCACCGGGCAGCATGGAGGTCATGGAGTCCAGGGAGGCCATTCCGGTGACGACCAGGTCGACCTCCCCGATTCGCTCGATGGCGGCGGCCAGAACCCGGGCGGTGGTGACGACGTCGGCTCCGGCCAGGTCGTCGTCGGCGACGACGACCCCGGAGTCGGCCCCCATCTGCAGAGCGCGGCGCACCCCGTCCTCAGCGTCCTCGGGTCCCATGGTCAGGGCGATGACCTCGCCGTCGGCCTCCTCGGCCAGACAGACAGCGGCCTCGACGGCGTTCTCGTCGAGCTCGTTGAGGACGTCCTCCTCGCCGCGCACGAGCCGACCGTCCTCGATGCGACGCTCGGACTGCACGTCGGGAACGTGCTTGATGCAGACCACGATTCTCATGGGTTCAAGGTTGCCATAACAGCGGCATCTCACCACTGAGCGCTCAGTCACCCTGACATGGCGTCAGGACGAGGATCGGGACGACGCGATGATGACGACGCCGTCACGCCCGGGCCCTAAACGCGACGCGGCGCACTCCCACGAGGGAGACCTCACTGCCCCTCAAGTGGTAGCAACCAGCGGCCGCCAGGACAATGGGCCCATGTCTTCGACGCCAGAGCCCGCTCCAGCACCGCGCGCCGAGCTGCCAGCAGCTCCTGATCACGGGCTGGGTGTCGCTCTGAACGGAGACGGCGCGGACTTCGCGGTCCACGCCCCGCACGCCACGGCCGTGGACCTGTGCCTGCTGACCATGGATGCCGACGGCGCCGTGGTGGAGGAGACCCGGATCGGGATGCACGGGCCCTCGCGGGGCCTGTGGAGCGCCCACGTCCCCGGCATCGGAGCCGGCCAGCGCTACGGCTACCGCGCCCACGGTCCCTGGAACCCGCACGAGGGCCTGCTCTACAACTCCCGCAAGCTGCTGCTGGACCCCTACGCCCGCGCCCTGGACGGCCGAGTGGACCTGGGACCGGCCGTCTACGCCCACGAGGTCACTGACGACCTGGTTCCGGCAGCCGAGCCGTGGCTGCCCTCGCACCTGGACTCGGCGGGCAGCACCGCCGTCGGAGTGGTCACCGGTGACACCTTCCCGGTGGTTCCGGGGCCGCGCGTGCCCCGCGAGCGCACCGTCATCTACGAAGCCCACGTCAAGGGCCTGACCTACCAGCTGCCGGGCGTGCCCGAGGAGCTGCGCGGCACCTACGCGGGGCTGGCCCACTCGGTGACGGTCGAGCACCTCAAGGGGCTGGGGATCACCACGATCGAGCTCCTGCCGATCCACGCCTCGGTGAGCGAGCCCTTCCTGACCAAGCGGGGCCTGACGAACTACTGGGGCTACTCCACGCTCAGCTACTTCGCGCCCGAGCCCTCCTACGCCACGGCCGCGGCGCGTGCGGCCGGCCCGCAGGCGGTCCTGGACGAGGTGCGCGGCATGGTCTCCATGCTCCACGAGGCCGGCCTGGAGGTCGTGCTCGACGTCGTCTACAACCACACCTGCGAGGGCGGCGTCGACGGCCCCTCCTTGAGCCTGCGCGGCCTGGACAACCTGGACTACTACCTTCACGCCCCCTACCTGCCGGCGCAGTACATGGACGTCACCGGCACCGGCAACACGGTGGACTTCCGGGCCACTGGGGCGATCCGGCTGGCCCTGGACTCGCTGCGCTACTGGGTCACCGAGGTCGGCGTCGACGGCTTCCGCTTCGACCTGGCCACCACCCTGGGCCGCCATGCCGCGGAGTTCTCGCCGCGCCACCCGCTGCTCACGGCGATCGCCACGGACCCGGTGCTCAGCACCGTCAAGCTCATCAGCGAGCCCTGGGACGTGGGGCCCGGCGGCTGGCGCACCGGCCAGTTCCCCGAGCCCTTCCAGGACTGGAACGACCACTTCCGCGACACCACGCGCTCCTTCTGGCTGCATGACGCCTCGGAGATCTCTAAGGGCCGTCTGGGCTCGGACCTGCGAGACCTGGCCACGCGCCTGTCGGGCAGCGCGGACCTGTTCAGCCACGGGGAGTTCCCCGGTGGTCGTGGCCCGCTTGGCTCGGTCAACTTCGTGGCCGCACACGACGGCTTCACCCTGCGCGACCTGGTGGTCTACGACCACAAGCACAATCTGGCCAACAAGGAGGACAACCGGGACGGCAACTCCAACAACCGCTCCTGGAACCACGGTTTCGAGGGGGACGTCGTCGAGGGCATCAACGGCGGCCCGATCGAGGTGCTGCGCCGCCGGTCGATGCGCAACCTGCTGGCCACCGTACTGCTGAGCGCCGGGACCCCCATGCTGGTGGCCGGCGACGAGATGGGACGCACCCAGCAGGGCAACAACAACTGCTACTGCCAGGACTCCGTGCTCTCCTGGGTGGACTGGAACCTGGAGGTCTGGCAGCGCGACCTGGTCGCCACAACGCGTTTCCTCGTCCACCTGCGCCAGACCCACCCGGTGGTGCGCCCATCGCGCTTCGCGACCGGGCAGGTCCTTCAGGGGGACACGATCCCGGACCTGGCCTGGTACCGGGCGGACGCCGCACCGATGGACGGGGACTCCTGGCACGACCCGCACACTCGTGTGGTCCAGATGCTGCGCTCGGGCCGCCCCTGGGACGACGACGACATGCTCGTGGTCATCAACGGCGCCCTGGACCAGGTCGATGTCGTCCTGCCCGAGGGACGCGGGACCGACTGGCACCTGGCCTGGGACTCGACCTGGGCGGTCCCCCAGCCTCACACAGCACCCTTCTCCCAGGCACGGCGCGTGAGCCGAAGCCCCCAGGACACCCAGGCCGACGTCATCATCGAGACGAACGGCTCCGGCGAGGTGAAGGATGTCAAGACCGTGGCCGGCAGCTCCGAGGGCCACGCCGCTGAGAGTCTCACGGACTGCCACCAGGACCGTCCGGGTGACACGACGATGCTGGAGGCCCTGTCCCTGCGGGTCTACTTCTCCGGCGAACCGCTCGAGACCCTGACCCCGGGCACCAAGGCGGACTGAGCCGGCACCGAGGTCACCCAGCACCTGGTGCGATCAGGGGCGGTGACGTCATTTCCAGAATACCCTGGCTCACGCTCGACCCTACGGACGATAGTCACGCTCCACAGCGTCCACAGCCACGCATATCGATGAGCACAACTCTGCGCTCACGCATTTCTTAGAGGTCGCGCCAGTAAACTGTGGAGGCCCTCTAGAAGTCTCCGCCCTCATCGAAGTAGCGCTGCTCAGCCTCAGTCAGATCCATCATTGCAGGAGACTCGATAACAACATCAATGAACCTGCGGGTGCCTCCGAGTGTGATGCTGACGCGGGAAGGCAGATTCCACGTGTTCAACACGCCGACAGTGCTCGACTCCGTACTGCTTTGACCGTACAGACTGTTGAGCGCGTCAACATAGGCCTTATACTGTGAGCGAATAATGTGATCGATTTGAGGTTCGGCGTCACTGTAAAGCCGCGTAGTCAGATTGAAGTTAATTCTGGAAACAAGACTTGTGTCGGTGACGTCGTTGCCAATGTATCCGTCTTCTTCGCCGTTGCTGACGGGAGTGGTGAAGATAGTTCCGTCGCCCGGAGTGGGTCGCCAGCCGAACTGGTCTCGGAGGGTGAATGCCTCGTTGATGGTCATGGGCCATCTGTGCTCGGCGATAGCACGGATAATCGCCACCCCCTCTTCAGTAGGGTAGACACGGAACTGCTGACCTTTAATTGCCGAGATAGAGATGATTCACCTCCGAAGATCGTCCTTCTATTGTTTGGCAACCTGTCTTGCGGAGTTTATTTAATTACTGAGGACTGCTGGAATGGCTTCATCAAGATACCACATCCAGAAACTGCGACGTGCTTCAACGTTAACCTGATCTACAGACATCCAGTTCATGGCACCTGCAGCGGCGCTGGCGCAAGTGTAGCTGGTTTCATAACTGTCAGGAGCTAGTTCTTCGTCATCAATATCGTTATCCGCGGTATCATAATCTGGGTTCCGATAACAGGCAGAAATAACCATCGAGGTGGCTGCATCGGCTACCATTAGCGCTGGATTGGTGACCACATTCGACTCAACAGATGTACTCAAATCCTGAAAGAAGTAGAATGCCTCGTCCTCTGCAGCCTCTGGATCCACACTCTTCTCCATAAGGGAGTGGGTCAGCCGCAACATTCTATCAATACCAGGGTTCGCCGGAAATATATGCGACCATATCGGTTTCACGTGATTGACACACAAAACCTTGAGTTGAGTCCGATTCAGATAAGAAACTTCGAAATTGTCGGGATCATTCATTGAAATCCAAATACGCTTTCGATCTCCCAGAGATAGAATCCCTTTAGGGCTGTTAACAAGATTGGTGCGGGCCTGTTTGATTGACTCACTTACAGTTGGCATGTTAATCATAATCATTCCCTCCATTTGTAGATTTAGTGAATTCCGGTGATCGGTTGACCGGTAGGCACTTGAAGTCCGGATGATGTGACGACCGACCCGTCTGTTCTGAATATCCATGTCCCATTAGGGTCGGTGACATACCAGTCTCTGCGCTGATATTGAGCCAAACTTCGGAACCAGTTTTGACAATCTGCGCACATAGCCTTAGATACGCCAATGTGTGGCCATTCGGCATTGAGTGCCATCTGTCGTTCGGCATGCGATGCAAAATACTGTCCAGGCACTCCCTGGTCTCTAAAATAAGGAGTTCTCGGATGTCCCATCTCGTCGGTGACTTGAAGTACCTCCTCGACATTAGGGTCCAAGAATCCTGGAGGGCGATCTTTCGACCAGCCACTGAGTGCGTCGTTGTTGCGGTCGGACGAAACGACTTTAGGTCTATTTCGACCCGTTTTTGGTAGTTCTTGCTTGACTCGTGTGGCTCGTGTGTGTGCTGCTTGTGATTCTGCGACGCGTTGGGCTTCGGTTCTGGCTGCTGCTTGTTCGGTGGCTTGGGATGCTTTCTTGCCTCCTTGTCTTAGGGCGGTGCGGGTGGCGGCCATGTCTCTGGCGGTGGTGCGGGCGATGGTGTGGGCGCCGGCTCCCAGGGCTGATCCGGGGATGAAGGTCAGGGCGAAGTCGAGTAGGTCCCAGGCTAGCTGGCCGGCGGTGACGTTGCTGAGGTAGGAGGAGGTTGCTGCCCCCGGGTTGTGGATGAAGGAGGCCAGGCCGTGGCCGTGGGCCGCGGCCCATGTCAGGACGCCGGTGGCTCCCATGGCCAGGGCGAAGGTGGATCCGGCTGTCATCAGCAGTGTCACGCCCAGCGCCGTGACCAGGATCTGCCCTGTCGGTCCCAGCAAGTCCCACCACGTGGCCAGCTTGTCGAGCAGACCCGCGAAGAACGCCGAGTCACTGTCACCGAACAGAAGCGAGGACCCGATCGCCTGGGCAATCACCACCCCGCACCACAGGCACAGCAACCCCGCCACGGCTGAGACCGTCAGCGCCAAGACGGCGAAGGCCCAGCGCGCTGCGG
Organism: Actinomyces oris; assembly: GCF_001937665.1. Classification (GTDB taxonomy): domain Bacteria; phylum Actinomycetota; class Actinomycetes; order Actinomycetales; family Actinomycetaceae; genus Actinomyces; species Actinomyces stomatis. The sequence goes on from NZ_MSKL01000025.1 coordinate 251,411, forward strand.
GCTCGATTCCGGGGGTGGTGGCGGCCATGGCGTCACGGCGGGTCTCCATCACCTGGGCAGCGGTGAGCCGGCCCTCGATCATGCGCTGGGGGCGGGTCATGCGCCAGTCTGTGTAGCCACGGGCGATGACGGCCAGGTCGCTGTAGGACAGCACCACCAGGGCCACGACCGCCTCGATCGGAGCACGCACGAAGGCCGGTCCCCCGATCACCGGCAGCAAGGACGCC